>NZ_JBEZDU010000023.1:0-179243 GCF_040648495.1 Nonomuraea sp. NPDC049129
CGCCGGATCAGCGGAGTGGCGGGCAGGTCCGCCCCCAGGAAGTCACGCAGGATCTCCACCGCCAGTTGAGGGCGATCGGCGAACAGCTTGATGAGGGTGTCATGTCGGGGGGACGGCATGACACTCATTGTTACATCACGAGCACGTAAAGTGACGATCATTTGCCCACCTCCGGCCCGGCCCTGCCCAGACGTCAAGGCGCCACAGCGCGTCGGCCATCACGTAATACCCCAGTGACACCGCCCACGGATACCCGCGGTCTTCATCAGAGCCATCAGCGGCCTCTCCGTGGGTGCGGAGTAGCGATAGAAGGCCAGTTCACCGGTGGTCAGATTGCGGCGGATCAGCAGCCACCGGTATCCCTCGGCGGTGGTTTCATCGATGCGCCCAGACCCAGGCATACCAACGCGAGCCTATGGCGCCATGGCCGGCGCGGTAGCGGTGCCAGTTCCGATCGGCCACCCCGACGGCGAATCGGCGGCGCTGCTGTCGGTTCCATCCGGCTTCACCTGCCGGTTGCCCGCGATCGCCAGCACGTAGCCGACCCCGCATTGCTCCAGCAGGCCGCGTAGGCGCGGGTCCTGGCCGTAGACGTCATCACCCCCCACCGGGCCGACAGTCCAGCAGCCTGTGCCCCCGCGTCTGACAGCCGCGACGGGATCGCGTCCGGGGGTAGCGGGGACCGGCAGGCCCCCGCCGAAAGGCGGAGCCCCCGAGAAGGCAGCCTGAGCGAAAGCGAAGACCATGCTTTTCGGGGGTCGAAGGGGGCGGAGCCCCCTGGGAGGCGCCGCCCGACCGCCAGGGAGGCCCGAGCTTGGGGTTACTTGTTGGTGGGGCTGGGGCTGATCATTTCCGTGGGGGGCTGGCTGGCCTGGCCCTTGGGCTCCGGTGGGAGGGGGGCCTGGTCTGCCGTCGTGGTGATGGCGTCGGGGCCGCCGCAGATGGCGCCGGCTTCAGGGGTGTCCGGGCCGTTCTGGTACTTCTTGATGAACGCCGCGAGCTTCGGGTCGTCGGCCTTGTCGAGCTTCAGCTGGTGGCCCCAGGACGATGCCACGACCGGAGCGGGCAGGTTCGGGTACGGACTGACCAGCATGTAGTCCTGCTGCCCCGTCGAGGTGGCCGTCTTCTTCAGTGCGTCGACCTGCGCCTTCGGCAGGTCGGGGCGGTACGTGATCCACAGGGCGCCGTGCTCCAGCGAGTGGACGGCGTGCTCGTTGTGGATCGGCTTGTCGTAGACCGCGCACTGCTGCCAGTAGTTGTTGTGCTGGCCGCCGACCGGCGGGGTCTCCTTGTACGTGACCGTGTTCCAGACGTGCTGGCCCGCCTCGTACTTGTAGTTGGCCACATCCCCCAATGATGTCTCTTTGGCCTGCTTGACCAAGTAGAAACCGACCACTCCGACGAGCAGCACGATGACGAGTCCGCCTGCCCCCCACATCAACAGCGCGGCGCGGCGCTCCTTGCTCTTCTGCTGCGCTCGCATCTTCTGCAGATGCTCGCGCCGCGCCTGCGCCTTCTCCTTCGTCATCGTTCCTCCATCGGCATGCCAACTCCGGGTCACCCTATGCCCTAGTGCAGTATGCGGAGAATAAGAGCGTCTTAAGTGTCCGGACTCGTCTCGGCGATGAGATGGGTACGCTGGACGAGCCATGGAAAAGCCCGCCAAGAACTCACTGCTCATCGCCTGCGCCGTGCTCGTACTCGCCGGAGCGGTGATCTTCCTCGTATGGGGTCGGAGCGGCACTCCCGGCGACGCCTCGGCGGAGGCCGGATTCGCTCGCGACATGGCCACGCATCACGCGCAGGCCGTCGACATGTCGTTCACGATCAGGGACAAGACGCAGTCCAAGGACATCAGAAACCTGGCCTACGACATCATCACCACCCAGTCCAACCAGCGGGGCATGTTCCAGGGGTGGTTGCAGCAATGGGAGCTCGACCAGGCCACCGACCGGCGGCCGATGGCCTGGATGGCCGGGCACGGGCACAGCGGGTCGGGCACGTCGGCCGCCCCCGCGGCCGTTCCCGTGGGCGGGGCGATGCCGGGCATGGCCTCGCCGGATCAGCTGACCAAGCTCAAGGAGCTGCAGGGCACGGCTGCCGAGGTGCTCTTCCTGCAGCTGATGATCCGCCACCACGAGGGCGGCGTGCAGATGGCCGAGGGTCTGCTGAAGCTGTCCACGCGGGACGAGGTGGTCAACATGGCGCAGAAGATCATCGATGGGCAGACCGGCGAGATCAAGCTCATGACCGAGATGCTCAAGCAGCGCGGCGCGCAGCCGTACCCGACGATCCTGAAGTGAGCGCCAGGCGCCATGGATTGAGGCGGGCCTGAGGTGAGCGCGAGGCGTCTCAGGGCAATGAGCTGGATTGACGCGGGCCTCACGTGGGCTCGCGCCGCCAGGGACTGAGGCGGGGATGAAGTGAGCGCGCGGCGTCACGGATTGAGGCGGCCCTGAGGTGAGTGCCGACGCCGTTGTGGTGGGGTCCGGGCCGAACGGGCTGGTCGCCGCCGTGCTGCTGGCTCAGGCCGGGCGTGAGGTGCTGCTGCTGGAGGCGGCCGATCAGTTCGGCGGGGGGCTGCGGTCGGCGGAGGTCACGCTGCCCGGGCGGGTGCACGATCTGGGTGCGACCGTGATGGCGATGGCGTTGGCCTCACCCGTCTTCAGAGAGCTCGGGATCAGTGCCGGTGGATCCGGCCCCAAAGAGTCCGATCTCCGTGGGGGTGAGGTCGGTTCGGTGGAGTTCGTGCATCCCGCTGTGGTCGCCGCTCATCCGCTCGACGATCGGCCCGCCGTGCTCGTGCACCGTGATGCCCGCCGTACCGCGGCCGGTTTGGGGCAGGATGCGGCGGTGTGGGAGCGGACGGTGGGGGCGGCGGCGCGGGCCGGGTTGCCGCTGGTCGATCTGCTGCTCAAGCCGCTCGGGCCCTGGAAGCCACGGCCGCGGGTGTTCGCGCAGGCGGCCAGGTTCGGGGTGGCGGCGGCATTGCCGGCCACGACACTCGGGCGGCGGGCGTTCCGGACCGTCGAGGGGCGGGCGGTGCTCGCGGGCATGGCCGCCCACTCGATGCTCGACCTGCGCTCGCCCATGACGAGCGGGTACGGCCTGCTCCTGGCGGCCCTGGCGCACCTGGTGGGGTGGCCGGTGGTGAAGGGCGGGTCGCAGGTCCTGGCCGACGCCCTGGTGGCCAGGCTCAGGGCGCTGGGCGGGGAGGCGGTCACCGGGCATCGGGTACGTCACCTGCGGGAGCTGGACGCCGAGACGGTGGTGCTCGACGTGACCCCCCGGCAGTTCCTGACGATGGCCGAGCTGCCGGCCGGGTATCGCAGGGGGCTGGAGCGCTATCGGTACGGGCCAGGGGTGTTCAAGCTGGACTGGGCGCTCGACGGACCCGTGCCGTGGCGGGATCCGGCGGTGGCGGCGGCCGGGACGGTACACCTCGGGGGCACGCTGGAGGAGATCGCGCTCAGCGAGGCCGAGATGGCCCACGGGCGGCACTCACCGCGGCCGTACGTGCTGCTCGTGCAGCCGTACGCGGCCGACGACAGCCGGGGCGGGCACACGTTGTGGGCCTACTGCCATGTGCCGAACGGGTCCAGGGCCGACATGACGGACGCCATCGAGGGGCAGATCGAACGGTTCGCGCCGGGGTTCCGCGACCGGGTGCTGGCCAGGCACGCGATGGGGCCCGCCGAGCTGGAGGCGGCCAACCCCAACCTGGTGGGCGGCGACATCGGGGGTGGGCTGGCGAGCCTGGGGCAGTTCGTCAGGCGGCCGGTGTGGTCGGCGGCGCCCTGGCGGACGCCGCTGCCGGGGGTGTTCCTCTGCTCGGCGGCCACGCCACCCGGGGCGGCCGTGCACGGCATGGGCGGCTGGCAGGCCGCCCGCCTCGCACTCACCGACTGAGAGCCCTAAGCCCTAAGAGCCCTAAGGGCCCAAAGAGTCAGCCCATCTCCTCCCGGATCGCGGCCGCGAAGGCGTCCACGTCCGCTTCGGTGGTGTCGAAGGCGCACATCCACCGCACCTCCCCCGTCGCCTCGTTCCAGGTGTAGAACCGGAACCGCTTCTGCAGCCGCTCCGTCACCTCACGCGGCAGCACCGCGAACACCGCGTTCGCCTCCACCGGCCGCGGCACCTCGACGCCGGGGATGTCGCGGACCGCCGCCGCCAGCCGCTGTCCCATGGCGTTGGCCTGGCGGGCGTTGCGCAGCCACAGGTCGCCGGAGAGCAGCGCCTCGAACTGGGCGGACACGAACCGCATCTTCGACGACAGCTGCATGAACGTCTTGCGGATGTAGTCGATGCCGCCGGCCGCCTCGGGATTGAGCACCACGACCGCCTCGCCGTACAGCAGGCCGATCTTGGTGCCGCCGAAGGAGAGGACGTCGACGCCCGCGTCGGTGGTCAGCGCCCGCAGCGGGACGTCGAGAGCGGCGGCGGCGTTCGTGAGCCGGGAGCCGTCGAGGTGGACGAGGAGGCCGCGCTCGTGCGCGTGGGCGCAGACGGCCGCGATCTCCTCGGGGGTGTAGAGGGTGCCGAGTTCGGTGGTGTTGGAGATGGACACGACGCGGGGCTGGGCGCGGTGGACGTCGCCGAACCCCCAGGCCTGGCGGTCGATCAGCTCCGGGGTGAGCTTGCCGTCGGGCGTGGGTACGGTCAGCAGCTTGATGCCGCCCACGACCTCCGGCGCGCCGCCCTCGTCGGTGTGGATGTGGGCGGTCTCGGCGCAGATGACCGCCTCCCACCGGGCGGTCATGGCGCGCAGGGAGACGACGTTCGCGGCGGTGCCGTTGAACACCGGCCAGACCTGGGCCCGCTCACCGAAGTGCCGCTGGAAGACGTTCAGCAGGGCCTCGGTATAGACGTCGTCGCCGTAGGCGATCTGGTGGCCGCCGTTGGCGTCGGCGATGGCACGCAGGATCTCCGGGTGTACCCCCGCGTAGTTGTCGCTGGCGAAGCTCTTGAGCTGCGGGTCGTGCCGGGCAATCACTGAGTGAGGTCCAATCTGGTGCCGTTGAGCTGCGCGGCGGGCCGGTCGTAGAGGTCGCCGATCGCCTCTGCCAGCGTATTGACGTCGGTGAAGCCGGTGAAACGGGCGTCCGGCTTGGCGGCGCGCATGGCGTCGTTCACCAGGGCCTTGATGACCAAGATGACCGCCGCGCTATGGGTGTCCTTCAGTGCGTCGGCCAGGGCCAGGGTCCACGCCTCCGCGGCCGCCTTGGCGGCGGCGTACGGAGCGCCGCCCGCCGTGGGGTGCTGGGCCGCCTTGGCGGAGACGATCACGAAACGGCCGTTCTGGCTCTTGCGCAGCAGCGGCTCGAAGGCCAGCGAGACGTGCTGGAGCGTGCGGATCAGCAGGTCGTGCAGGGTGTCCCAGTCGTCGAGGTCGGTCTCGGCGAACGACTTCGCGCCGCGCCAGCCGCCGACCAGGTGCACCACCCCGTCGACGTGGCCGTGCTCGGTGGAGATCCGGTCCGCGAGCGCTTGTACGGCCGCACGGTCGAGAAGGTCGACGTCGTCCCTGCCGACCCCGATCACAGTGTGCCCATTTTTCCGGAAAAATCCGGAGACGGCCTGACCCGTGGGGCCACCGGCACCCGTAACCAGAATGATCATGCCCGGATCCCCCTAGTCGATTCGACCACTTCGGCCAGCTT
The DNA here is from genome assembly GCF_040648495.1 of Nonomuraea sp. NPDC049129. Lineage (NCBI taxonomy): Bacteria > Bacillati > Actinomycetota > Actinomycetes > Streptosporangiales > Streptosporangiaceae > Nonomuraea > Nonomuraea sp. NPDC049129. Next base: position 5,661 of record NZ_JBEZDU010000023.1, read on the forward strand.
ACGGCGCAGTGCCTCATAGAACATGCTCAGTGGGAACTCGTCCGGCAGCACCGCGTCCACCTTGGCCTTCTGCTCCTCCGGCAGCGCCTGGATCCCCTTGGCCCACGTCGATCCGGGGCTCGGTTCGACGTACCCGCTCACCAGCTCGTACGCGGCCAGCCAGTGCGCCAGCTTGGACCGGTCGATGCTGTCCCGGTACAGCTTCTCGACCTCGCCCCGCAGATCGGCGACGCCGCCCGCCACGCGCTCCCAGTCGACCGTGAGCCGGTTGTCGGTCCACCGCACCACGTCGTTGCGGTGCAGGTACGCGAAGAGCAGCTGCCCGCCGAGCCCGTCGTAGTTGCGCACCCGGTCACCGGTGATCGGGAAGCGGAACAGCCGGTCGAACAGGATGGCGTGCTGGACGTACCGCGCGTGCGGCACCCCCTTCTCCTCCAGCCGTACGGCCTCGCCGAACGCCGTCAGGTCGCAGCGCAGCTCTTCGAGCGAGTAGAGCCAGTACGGCATGCGCTGCTTGATCATGAACGGGTCGAACGGCAGGTCACCGTGGCTGTGGGTACGGTCGTGGATCAGGTCCCACATGACGAAGGTGTCCTGGGCCAGCCGCTGCGACTCCAGCAGCCGGGCCGCGTCCGGCGGCAGGTCGAGCTTGAGCGTCGCCGTGGCGGCCGTGGCGACCCGCCGGAACCTGGCGGCCTCACGGTCGGCGAAGATGCCGCCCCAGGTGAACCGCTCGGGTGCCTGACGTACGGCGACGGTCTCCGGGAAGAGCACGGCCGAGTGGGTGTCGTAGCCGGAGGTGAAGTCCTCGAAGGCGATCGGCACGAACATCGGGTTGTCGTAGCCGGACGACTCCAGCTCGGCCAGCCAGTCCGGCCAGATCGTCCGGAGCCAGACGGCCTCCAGGGTGCGGTTCGGGTTGCCGTTCTGGGTGTACATGGGGAACACGACGAGGTGCTCCAGGCCGTCCACCCGCTGGGTGTCGGGGTGGAACAGCTCCAGGGAGTCGAGGAAGTCCGGTACGCCCAGATCCTGGGCGCTCCAGTTGGCCAGGTCGGCGCGGACGGCGGACAGGTAGGCGGCGTCCTGCGGGAAATATGGCGATATTTCGGCTAGCTGGCTGTCGATCGCAGCCACCAGCGCCTTCGCCTGGGGCTTGTCGGCGGGCACCGAGCCGTCCTTGACCTGGAGCGGGCGGAGCTCTTCGACCGTCGCCTTGAGGGCGGCGAACAGGCCCGCCTTCCGCTCGTCCCGGGAGCCGGTGGCGCCGTCGTCCGGCACGCGGGCCGCCCAGGTGACCACGTTCCCCCACAAAGTGCGGTGGTCGTAGTCCTCGATCGAGTCGTCGCCGAACAGGTCCGAGTCGGCGAACACCACGACCCGGCCGCGCCCGTGCCGCACCGCCACCGCCAGCGGCGCCCCGGCCGGATCCGCACTCCCGGAACTGGTGAACAACACGGTCGCGTCCACCGACGAATCCGCGTCGGCCGACGCCGCGTCCGCCAAAGAATCCGCAAGGATCAGCGCGCCGGAGCGGTAGAAGCAGGCGGTCTTGACCCCGGCCAGCAGCCCGTCACTCGTGGCGCGCTCGCCGAGCACCCAGGTCGCCACCCCACGGTGAGCGTGCCCGGGATCCCGCACCGTGGCGTGCGTCACACCCACCCCGAACCGGCCCAGCAACTCGGCCAGGTTGTTGCCGTACTTGTCCTGCTCCTCCTCCGCCAGCACGACCAACCCGCCGCCACCGGCGACGAACGCCGCCACCGCGTCCAACTCGGCGGCGGAGAACACCGGGCTCCCCTGCCCCGTGGTGCGCTCCCACCGCTCCCCCGACGGATGCGCGATGACCAGCACGTCCTGCTCCTGGAGCGTTCCCGCGTCGAGCGGTCCCGTCTGACGGGCCGTCACCGTGTGCCCCAGACGCCGCAGCAGCTCGGCCGCGCGGGCGTAGCTGTTGTCGTCGGGGTGGGCCGGGTTGATGGCCTCGGCGACCTCGCGCCGGATGGTCCACGACTCGCTGTGGGCCTCGTCGAACAGCACCCTGGGGAACGCCTGCATGAAATATCTCCCGCCATAAGCATCTTCTACGGGAAAATATACATATAGGGATGCCCAAAACCGCCAAACCTGTCCGCATGGTGAGATGTCAGGAGAGGTGGACGCTCTGCCTGACGCGGCCCTCGGTGGCGTCGTCGCAGCGGTTCTTGGCGCAGAAGTACAGCACCAGCAGCGGTTTGGGCCGGCGGTCGATGACGTAGCTGACGAAGCCGAGCCGGTTGCCGCTGTTGCGGTCGCGCAGGGAGCCGTCGTACCGGGTGGCGTCGCTGTCGCCGGCGCGGTCGGGTACGGGCTGGTCTACCACGATCTCGCCGGGCAGCAGCCCTTCGAGCATGGCCTTCATCTGGGCGGCGGTCGCGCTCGCGCTGAGCGCGTCGGAGACCTGCACGTACACGCCCACGGCGTTGTCGGCGTCGCCGGTGATGACCTCGTTCACCGCGGTCCAGTCCGCGGCCGCCCCGGAGACGAACATCGACTCGAACTCGGCGGCGTGCGGCGAGGCCACCACGAACAGGTCGCCGTGTGTCCTGACGGTCCAGTCGGCCGGGTACTCGAAGGTGAGCGGGGCGGCGGTGGTGCTCTGGTAACGGGCCCAGGAGTCGCCCTTCTGGGTCATGACGAGCAGCACGACGAGCGACAGCGCCGCGATGGCCGCGATCACCGTGGCCACCACGAGCGGCAGCCTGCTCGGGCCGCCGGACCCGGCGGAGGTCGCCTTCCGGCTCTGGCGTACCGCCGACGACGGGGTGGGCGACGGCGCGGCGGGCTGGCCGCTGATCGCGTCGCGCAGCGCGGTGACGAACGCGGTGCACGACGGGTAGCGCTGCTCGGGCGACTTGGCCAGCGCCCGCATCATCACACCGTCGACCTCGACCGGCAGTTCCGGCCTGACCTGTGACAGCGGCGTGGGCTGCTCGGCCAAGTGCGCCCAGAGCAGCGCGATGTCGTTGTCGCGCGGGAACGGCAGCCGCCCCGACAGCGCCTCGTAGGCGACGCAGGCCAGCGCGTACTGGTCGCACCGCCCGTCGATGTGCTCCTTGTTGATCTGCTCGGGCGCCATGTAGCGGGGCGTGCCGATGAACTGGTCGGTCTGGGTCAGCCCGGAGATCGACGTACGGTGCTTGGTGATGCCGAAGTCGGTCAGGTAGACGTGATCCCCGGCCAGCAGGATGTTGGCCGGTTTCACGTCGCGGTGGATCAGGTCGTGCGCGTGCGCGGCGTCGAGCGCGGCGGCCACCTGGGAGATGATCTGGTTCGCCTGCGCGATCGGCAGCGCCCCCCGGTCGTAGATGAGGCGGCGCAGATCGAGGCCGTCGACGTAGCGCATGGCGATGTAGAGCACGCCGTCGGCGTCGGCGTTCGCCTCGTAGATCGGGATGATGTTGGGGTGCTCGATGCTGGCGACCGTCCGGGACTCCAGGATGAAGCGCTGCCTGAACCGGTCGTCGACGCTGAGCACCGGGTTCAGGATCTTCAACGCCACCCGCCGGCTCAGCCTCGGATCGAGCGCCAGGTAGACGACGGCCATGCCGCCCTTGCCCACGATGTCCTCGATGTAATAGCCGGCCACCTCCTGGCCCACGAGCGATCTGTCGTTCACGGGCATCACGTCTCGATGGGGTGGCCGCAGTAGCCGCAGAAGCGGTGCGCGGCCCCCAGCCGCATTCCGCACGCGGTGCAGTATTTGACCGACGGCTGGTCCTGCTCGGTGAGCACCTGCTTCTGCTGCGGGATCACCTGGAAGGGCTGCGACCTGCGGACCACGACGGTCTGGTTCGCGCCCTCGTCGAGCGGCACCGGCGGTGAGGTCGGCGCGGACGACACCGACGAGGCCGCGGCCGCCGCCGCTGCCGCCGCGACCAGCGGTGGTGGCTGCTCAGGTTGGTCGTCAGGAGTACGGCGGCGCCGCCACAGCAGGTACGCCCCGGCGCCCGCGGCCACGAACAGCACCCCGGCGGCGACGATGAACGGCCACAGCGGCATGCTCCTGGGCGCCGGTGCCACGGCCTGCTTGCTGCCCGCGTCCTCCGGGCCGCCCCGCTTCTGCAGGGAGGTCTGCAGCAGCTTGGCCGCCACCACGTTGCCGGGATAGAGCTCCAGCACGCGCTGGAAGCCCGGCGCGGCCTCGGTGTAGTACTTGGTGTGGTAGCGGGTCAGCGCCGCCTCGAAGGCGGCGTCGATGGCGCCACGGCGCGGCGCGACCCCGGCCTTGGCCAGCGCGGCGAGGATCTCCCTGACGCCGATCATCCTGGCTTCCTTGCCGCCGCCGATCAGCATGCCGATGACGTGGCCGTCCTTGTCGCCGATGACCGGCGCGCCGAGCAGGCCGCGATCGACCAGGGCGCCGAGCTTCACGGGCTCGTCGACCTTCTTCTCCGGATCGGCGAAGCTCCGGCCGGCGTCCTGTCCGCCGCCGCCTTTGCCCAGGTGCGCGATCTCCACCGTCTCCTTGACGTTCGCGCCGGGCCGGTCGGTGAACCCGGCCACGTTGGTGGGCGAGCCCTGCTGGTCGGGCACCTTGTCGGCGAGGGGCGCGGTGGGCATGCCGACGCTGCCGACGGCCCGGCCCGTGGGGATCAGGACGGCGGGGCTGTCGGGCTGCGGGCCGGTCTTGACGATGTCGGCTTTGATGCCCTTGGGGTCGGCCGGGGAGACGTTCGGAAATATCGTGACGTTGGTGGTGACGTTGATGATGCAGGTCGACACGTTGGTCTTGGGCGGGTAGCACTCTTTCAAGTGGTGCTCGAGCAGGTCGTCCTTGACCTTGTGCCGCTCGAAGTCGATCGGGATCTTCACTTTGTGGTGCTCGGCGAAGATCTTGTTGGCCGCGTAGACCGCCACGTCCTTGTCGGTCTTGACCACGCGGGTGAGGGTGACGATGGCGCCCTCGGGGTTGACCACGATGCCCGTTCCCACGCCTAAGGGGACTTCGTAGGACCGTTCCACATGCATCAGCTCGCCTATGTGATCGAGCAGAGTGATCTCGACGTGCGAGGAGGCTTCCACGCGAACCACGGCCGGGGTTACGAGGTCGGTGATCCCGCTGGGATGCTCGTGCGCCGCCGCGGGCAGGGCAAGCAGGACGAGTGTCGCCGCGACACCCCCGGCAAGAGCTGTGAGACGTGCCATCTCCGCTCCAATTTCGCAGTTATCGAAATAAGGGTCTCAATCACCTGCCGGAAGTCAATAGACGTGCTCATAGACAAGCGCTTGCTTGGACGTCTACGGTACCGGAATGGGCTACGCGATCGGCATCGACGTAGGCGGTACCTTCACCGACGTGGTCCTGCGCGGTCATGTGGGCGAGGTAACGGTAGCCAAGTGTTTGAGCACCCCCTACGACCCCATCGCCGGAATTACGGACGGTGTTACACGCGTGCTCGCCGGCGTGGACCCCGCGTCGGTCACCCGGGTCGTCCACGCCACCACGCTGGCCACCAACGCCGTGCTCGAACGCAAGGGCGTGCGGGTGGCCTACGTCACCACCCAGGGCTTCCGTTCGGTCGTCCCCCTGGGCCGGTACGCCCGGGTCGAGGAGGACCGCTACGACCTGCGCTTCACCCCGCCGCCCCCGCCGGTGGCCGCGGGCGACTGCTTCGAGGTGGTGGAGCGGGTGTCGGCGCGCGGGGCCGTACTGACGCCCCTCGATCTGGAGTCCGTACGGCGGGTGGCGGCGGAGATCGCGCGGCGGGGCATCACGTCGGCTGCGGTGTGCCTGGTGCATTCCTACGCCAATCCCGACCATGAGCGGCAGGTGGCCGCGATCCTTCGCGAATCGGTCGAGAACGTGGTCGTCTCGTCCGAGGTGTGGCCGGAGATCCGCGAGTACGAGCGGGCCACGACGACCATCATGTCCGCCTATATCGGACCGATCATGGCCTCGTACCTCTCCAGGCTGCGCGACCAGCTGGCCACGCTGGGTGTGGAGGCGCCCGTCCACGTGATGGAGTCGAGCGGCGGCGTGATCTCCGCCGAGCTGGCCGCCAGGCGAGCCGTCGCCATGATCGAGTCCGGCCCGGCGGCTGGGGTGCTCGCGGCGGCGGGCAGCGGGTTCGCGAACGTCATCTCCTTCGACATGGGCGGGACGACGGCCAAGACCTGTGTGGTGCGTGACGGGCGGCCGGAGATCACGCACGAGTTCCACGTCGGCGGCAAGGGCAGCTTCGGCGGGCGTCGGGCCGGGACCGGGGTGCCGATCAAGACCCCGGCCATCGACCTGGCGGAGGTGGGCGCGGGCGGCGGCAGCATCGCCTGGCTCGACGCCGCCGGCGCGCTGCGCGTCGGCCCGCACTCGGCCGGCTCCGACCCGGGGCCCGCCTGCTACGGACTGGGCGGCTCCGAGCCGACGGTCACGGACGCGAACCTGGTGCTCGGCTACCTGACATCGGCGTCGATCCCGCTGTCCGCGCCGCTCGCCGACAAGGCGCTGGAGCGGCTGGCCGGGCCGCTCGGGGTGTCCAGAGCGGCGGCGGCGCATGCCGTCCACGAGATCGTCAGCGCCTCGATGGCCGCGGCCGTGCACGTGGTGACCGTGCAGCGGGGGATCGATCCGCGGGGGTACGCGCTGGTGGCCTTCGGCGGGGCCGGGCCGATGCACGCGGCGCGGGTGGCGGAGCGGTTCGGGATCGGGACCGTGGTGGTGCCCGCCCACTGCGGGGTCGCGTCGGCGGCCGGGCTGCTGGTGGGCGACCTGTCGACGGACCGGGTGCTGTCGCGGCTGGACGCCGGGGATCCTTCGGACGTGTTCGACTCGCTGGCCGGGGCGGCGGCGGAGGATCTCGGGGTGTCGCCGTCCGATCCGGGGGTGCGGGTCTCGCGGTCGGTGGACGTACGGTTCCGGGGGCAGTCGCATGATCTGACCGTGCCGTGGAGCTCGTCGCGTACGGAGCTGGAGGGGCGGTTCTTCGACCGGTACGAGCGGGTCTACGGGATCTCGCAGCGGGGCGAGGTGGAGATCGTCAGCTACCGGGTCCGCGTCACCCTGCCCGCCGCCCCGGTCCCCGGGGCTCTTTCGGAGCCTGTTGGAGTGCGCTCCGGCCCGGTTGGAGTGCGGTCCGCGTACTTCGCGGAGCTGGGCGACTATGTCGAGGTGCCGGTGCACACCCGCGACACGCTGGCGGTGCTGCCCGGTCCGGGGATCATCGAGGACGCCGAGTCCACGATCGTGGTGCCGCCCGGGTGGACCGCCACGCTGGGCCCGGCGCGGGCCGTACATCTGAGCAGGGAGCCGCATGAGTGACGTGCTGACCGCCGAGGTGCTGCGGAACGCGCTGGTGGTCGCCGCCGAGGAGGCCAGCATCGTCGTCGTGCGGTCGGCGTACTCGACGTTCATCGTGGAGGGGTCCGACGCCTCCGCCGCCGTCCTGGACGCGCGCGGACGGCTGATCGCGCACTCCATGGCCACCACGCTCATGAACAGCATGGCGCTCAAGGTCGCCCTGCCCGAGCTCGTCCGGGACGTGCCGCTGGAGACGATGCGGCCCGGTGACGTGTACGTGCTCAACGACGCCTACCGGGGCGGCGTGCACACCAACGACCTGCTCGTCTACCGGCCCGTCTTCGTCGAGGACCGGCCCGCCTACTTCGCCGCGACCATGATCCACGTGTCGGACCTGGGCGGGCTGTCCGCCGGTGGCATGGCGCCGCTGGCCACCGACATCTTCCTCGAAGGGCTCCAGCTGCCTCCCGTACGGCTGGCCACCTCCGCCGGTCTGGAACCGGCCGTGGAGGCCATCCTGCGGGCCAACAGCCGTACGCCGGACAAGGTCATGGGCGACGTACGGGCGCTCGTGGCGGGCACCGCCGTGGCGGCCGCCCGGGTCGGGGCGCTGGTGGCGGAGTACGGGGCGGCGGGGCTGGCGAGCGGGATCGACGATTACCTCGACTACACGGAGGCCAGGACGCGGACCGCGCTGGCCGACCTCCCGGAGGGCCGCTTCGAGGCGTCGTACCCGATCGACGACGACGGAATAAGTCCTGAAAAATCGCATGATGTCAGGGTGGCCATCACCCTGGAACGCCACTCCTCCGATGGCGGGCGCGTCGAGCCTCAGGCGCCCGAGATGAGGGCCGTGGTGGACTTCGCCGGGACCGGGGCGCAGGTGCCGGCGGCGATCAACGCGTCCGCGTCACAGTCGCTGGCCGCCGCCGTCTTCGCGGTGCGCTGCTTCCTCGATCCGACGATTCCCATGAACGACGGCTGCCTGCGCGCGATCGAGGTACGGCTGCCGGAGGGCTCGCTGCTCAACGCCCGCTCTCCCTACCCGTGCGGTGGACGGTACGTGCCGATCTACGCGGCCATGGAGGCCATCTTCCAAGCGCTGTCGGATGCCGTACCGGAGCGGGCCATCGCGCCCAGCGGCATCCTCCAGCCGTTCTCGATCGCGGCCGTCGGGGCACCGTACTGGATCCACCTGTCGTACGACTTCGGCGGCGTCGGCGCGCGGCGGGGGCTCGACGGGCCGGACGCGACAGGCGTGCACTTCGGCATCGGCCGGAACTCGGTGCCGCAGGCGGAGCCGGTGGAGAGCCGCTGCCCGCTGATCGTGGAGTCGATCGAGACCATCCCGGACTCCGGCGGCCCCGGACGGCATCGCGGCGGGCTGGGCTCGCGGACCGTGTACCGGTTCCTGGCGGATTGCCACGTCACGACGCGCGGCGACCGGCTGCGTCTGGCCCCGCCGGGCCGCGACGGCGGGCTGCCGGGACGGGTCGGCGGCTTCTTCAAGCGCCACCTGGACGGGACGGTCGAGCGACTGGCGTCGAAGGTGAACAACGTACGGTTCGCCGCGGGTGAGGCATTCGTGGTGGAGACGACGGGCGGGGGCGGAATGGGCTCCCCGTACGAGCGGGACCGCGAAGCGGTGCTCGCCGACCTCGACGCGGGCCACGTCACGGAACGCGGCGCCCAGGAGGACTACGGCCTCACCCGCTGATCCAGCGGCTGCGGACGTCCACTCTTCCCCGCCCCCGGATCCCACCGAAGGTGGCATCCCTCCACAAGGACACCAACCTCCACGGCCCGTCACAGGAGATCGAGGCGGTCGTGGGACGAACCACCCCGGGGGACCATCGTCCTAGCTCCGGGGGCGCCAGGAGGCAGCGCCCTGGTGGACGGCGGAGTGGACGGCGCGGGCCAGGCGGGCGCCCCAGGTCGAGCGCGGGCCGCCGAAGAGCTCCTGCTGCCCCTCAACGCGTACGGCCAGGCACAGGGCGTCCGAGGCGGTACCGGTGCACGGGAAGCCCGCCTCGATCAGCGCCTGCGACTTGGCCTCCGTCATCGTCATCACGGCGTTGACCAGGGCGGCGTCGGTCATCGCGACCGGCACCACGGCCATCAGGTTGATCGTCCCCACGGGCGGCGCGGGGGTGGCGAGCATCGGGGCCAGTTCGGGGTCGGTGGCGCCCTCGGGGGCGGCCGCCCAGGTGGGGACGCGTAACCCGACCGTCGCCACGACCTCCGCGCCGCCGTCCACCGACCGCGCGTAACGCTCCACCGAGGCGGCGGTCATCATCCCCACCCCGCTGCCATCAGGCCCGAGATCGAGCAGGTGCTCGACCGGGTCCATCCGCGAGTAGCCCGCCACGACCTGCGCGTTCAGCACCCACGTACGCTCCCCGATCCCCCCGCCCAGCAGCGCCGACGAGATCATCCGCCACCCCGGCCCGAACTCCCACAGCAGCGACCCGAGCCGCGCTCCGTCCTCGACCCGATACGTCAGCTCCACGAAACCCCCTTCAGGACAACGCCCTCGACCCGGTAGGCCACCAGATCCCCTTCAGGACGACATCCTCGACCCGATAGGCCGACGCCACTTTCACGAGACACCCCTGACCAGGTGCACCACGGGCCGGCCTCCGGGACCCGGCGCGATCTCCACCCGGGCGTCGAAGTGGGTGCCGACCAGCGCCTCCGTGAGCACCTGTCCCGGCCGCCCGGCAGCGATGGCCCGGCCGCCGGCGAGCAGGAGGAGCCGGTCGGCGTACTGGCCGGCGAGGGTCAGGTCGTGCAGCGTCGTCACCACGGTCAGCTCGTCGGCGAGCCTGAGCCGGTCGACCAGTTCCAACACCTGCTGCTGGTGCCCGAGGTCGAGCGCGGTCGTTGGCTCGTCGAGCAGGAGCGCGGGCGCCTCCTGGGCCAGTGCCCTGGCCAGGACCACCCGCTGCCGTTCGCCACCGGACAGCTCCCCCAGCCGGCGCGCGGCGAACTCGGTGAGGTCGAGGCGTTCGAGCACGGACCTGGTGACCTCCTTGTCGTGGCGGCTCTCGCTGCCGAGGTAGGGGATGTACGGGGTGCGGCCGAGCAGGGCGTAGTCGTACACAGTGATGTCGGGTGGCAGCGAGGGCGTCTGGGGGGCGTAGGCGACCAGCCTGGCCCGGTCCCTGGGCCTGAGCGTGTTCGCGGCCCGGCCGCCGACGGTGACGTCGCCCCGGTGGGCGACGACGCCCATGACGGCCTTGAGCAGGGTGGACTTTCCGGCGCCGTTCGGGCCGATGATCGCCAGCCATTCGCCGCGCCGTACGGAGAGGTCGACGTCGCTGAGCACCTCGCGCTCACCGAGCCGTACGGACAGGCCGCTCGTCTCGATCATCCGGGCCGGCCGGGCCGTGTCGGCGGTCATGTGGCGGTCTGCCGGGTCATGCGCAGGACCGCCACGAAGAACGGCGCGCCGACGAACATGGTGACCACCCCGATGGGCAGTTCGGCGGGGGCGATGACGGTGCGCGCGACCAGGTCGGCGAGCACGAGGAAGGCGGCGCCGCCGATCAGCGACAGTGGCAGCACGATCCGGTAGGAGCCGCCCGCCAGCCGTCTGACCACGTGCGGGATGACGATGCCGACGAACCCGATGAGCCCGCTCACCGCCACGGCCGCCGCGGTGGCCAGGGAGGCGGCGAGCAGTACCGCCAGCCGTACCCGCCCGGCGCGGACGCCGAGGCTGGTGGCCTCCTCGTCCCCCACCGAGAGCACGTCCAGCATCCGCCCGTGCGCGAGCAGCAGCACGGCCGAGACGGCGGCGTACGGCAGGACCAGCCAGAACTGGTCCCACCCGCCGCCCACGTCGCCCAGGATCCAGGAGTAGATGCGCTGCAACTGCTCGACCTTGAACTGCTGGATGAACGTCTGGATCGCGGTCAGGAACGAGGTGACGGCCACCCCGGCGAGCACCAGCGTGGCGGTGCCGCCCGAGCGCCCGGCGGTGTTGCCGAGCACGTACGCGAGGAACACCCCGCCGACCGCACCCGCGAAGGCGGCCACCGGGATGCCGACGGCCGGGGTCGGCACGAGCACGATGACCACGGTGGTGGTCAGCCCGGCTCCGGCCGCGGCGCCCAGCAGATAGGGGTCGGCCAGCGGGTTGCGGAACACCCCCTGGTAGCCGGCCCCCGCGATGGCCAGCAGTCCGCCGACCACGGCCGCCACCAGCACTCTGGGCAGCCGCAGCTCGAACAGCAGCCCCTGCTCCACGGGGGCCAGCCCCGAGTCCACGTGTACGTACGGCAGCCAGTCGAGCGCCTGGAGCACCACCTGCCACGGCGAGATGTCGGCGGCCCCGCCGAGCAGCCCGGCGACCATGGAGACGGCGAGCACGGCCAGCGCGCCCGCCGTCCACATCGGTCTGGACCTCACTGGCGGGTGGCCGCCTTGCCGACGGCGTCGCTGATGGTCTGTGCCAGGTCGACGACCCGCGGGCCCCAGCGCGAGGCGATGTCGTCGTCGAGCTGGATCACCTGGTCACCCTTGACGGCCGACAGTCCCTTCCAGCCGGGGCGCTTGGCCAGCGTGTCCTTGCTCTGCTGGCAGCACTTCACGTCCGCCAGGAAGATCAGGTCCGGGTCTGCCTGGGCGACGAACTCCGCCGACAGCTTGGGGTAGCCGCCCGCCGGGTCCGGCGCCTTGTCGGCGATGTTGGTGAGGCCGAACATGGCGTAGATCTGCCCGATGAACGTGCTGGACGTCGCCGCGTAGGGGGTCTGGTCGAGTTCGTGGTAGTAGGTGAGCTTCTTGTCCTTGGGGGCGTTCGCCGAGAGCTTGTCGAGGGACGTCTTCATGCCAGTCACGACTTGTCCGGCCTTTTCGGTGTTGCCGGTGGCGGCGCCGAGGTCGGTGATCTCGTCGTACGCCTCGTCGAGCTTGGTGGCGGCGGGCTCCAGGAGGACCGGCACGTTCACCTTGCCCAGCTTGGCGACGATGCCGTCGATGTCGTTGGAGACGATCACCAGGTCGGGCTTCTGGGCGACGATGGCCTCGACGTTCGGCTTGAAGCCGGACAGGTCCGTCTTGGGGACACCGGCCGGGTAGTTGGACTGGTCGTCCACCGCGATGACCTGGGGGCCCGCGCCGATGGCGAAGAGCGTCTCGGTATGGCTGGCGGAGAGCGAGACGATCCGCTCCGGCTTTTTGGCGATGCTGACCTTGCCGTTGCCCGCCTCGACCGTCACGGGGAAGGCGGCGGAGCTGGTCGAGCCGGTCGTGCCGGTCGTGCCGGTGGGGCTCGCGGGTGACGGGGTGGTGGTAGTGCTGGTCTGACCACATCCGGCCAGAACGAGCGTTCCCAGCAGCGCGCCCGCGAAGGCCGTGCGTACGGGCCTCACGAGAAGTCCTTTCACACTGTCGGAACCGAGAGACCCGCTTGAGAGCGACGGATCACCCTTTTCCACGAGGGTTGATGACGTCAGCGCGGAGGCAGGCGACCTGGCTATGACAGTTGCGGGACAGCGCCGGACTCGCACCGGACTTCGCTGCAACTCTGCGCGTCGGACAGACGCTATCAATGCGCCAGATGCGCGTTAAGTCAAGGGGTGCCCAATTGGGCTTCCGCCTCGGCGATGATCTCTTGCAACCTGAGCCCGTGGGCCGCGTCCAGCGGGTGGCCGCCGCCCTGGCGTACGGTCCGCGCGAACTCCTCGGCGATGGTCTCGAACGGATCGTCGTCATCACTGGGCAGCAGCGTCGCGCTGCCCGTCCTGCCGTACACCGCGACACTGGCCGGCGGCAGGTCACCGGCGGCGGCCATGCACAGCGACGCCTCGCTGGCCGCGCCGCCCTCGTGATCGAGCAGCAGTCCGGTCCAGCCGAGCGGGTTGCCGTGCGCGCGCACGCCGGTCACCCGGCCGAGCGCGGCGTCGAGCAGGTCGACCACGTGCGGCCCGACGTCCAGGAGCGCCCCGCGCTCGAGCCGCCACGGGGTGCCGAAGAGGTGGCCGCCCAGCAGGACATCGGAGATGTTCGCGGCGTGACCGCCGAACGCCTCGATTTCCGCGCAGCGCGCCAGGAACTCCCTGACCTGCTTCATATAACGCATGCTGAGCACCATCTGGGAGGCCACACCGGCCTCACGCACGGCATCGGCGAGCCGCCGCGCGTTCTCCAGCGAGTCGGCGAGCGGCTTCTCCAGCAACAACGCCTTCCCGGCCTTCGCCGCGCGCACCCCCAATTCGGCCTGTACGCCCGGCGGCACGCAGAACGCCACGGCCTCGCACGCCTCGAACAACTCCTCGACCCGCTCGAACACCGGCGCCCCCAGCCGAGCGGCAGCCTCCGGACGCCGAGCCCACACGCCGGCGAACCGGAGATGCGGGCTGTTGACCAGCATGGGCGCATGCGCGCGCTCCGCCCACGGCCCCGCCCCGACCAACCCGACCGACACCGGCTCCATTCATCCCCCTTGATCCGCCACAACCCTAATGCGGTTCCTAGGAATGTTCTCCGGGTATCCGGGCTTCCGCTCCCCCGCAGGGGTGTCCGCTCCGAGGGACTCCTGCCACGACAAACCGTCACAGGGATCGAGACAGTCGTGTGACGGACCGCTCCGGGGAATTCCGGTGGTCACCCCGCCGCGTCGCGCCATTGGCGCAGGGCGTGTTCAGGGCGGTGGGCCACCGTGCCGGAGTCGATGACGATGGTCTGTCCCGTGATGCACCGGGACTCAGCCGAGGCGAGGAAGGCGACGAGGTCGGCCACGTCGTCCGGGGTGCAGGCCCAGGGCAGCAGCCGTTCGGCCGCCTTGTCGGCCAGCCGCTCCCGGCCGAGGGCCTGCGCGGCCGCGTCGGTCAGGACCAGTGCGGGCGCGATGGCGTTGCAGCGGATGCCGCGCGAGCCGTACTTGGTGGCCACATAGCGCACGAAACCGGTCAGCGCCGCCTTCGAGGTGCCGTACGCGACGTGCGCGACGTCGCCCAGCAGGCCCGAGACCGACGAGGTGACGACGAACGCGCCGCCGTCGGCCATCACGGGGGCCGCGTGCTTGACCATGAGCAGGCAGCCGCGCAGGTTCACCGCCATCGTGCGGTCCCATACGGCGACGTCGAGGTCCTCGAGGTCGCGGTCGCGGCCGTAGGTGCCGGGGTCGAGCGCGGCCGCGTTGGAGTGGACGATATCCAGGCGGCCGAACGAGGCGAGCAGGTCACCGATCGCCTCGGCCACCTGCTTCTCGTCCGACACGTCACAGACGAGCGCCGTGGCCGTGCCGCCCCTGGCGCGGATGGCGGTGGCGACCGACTTGGCCCCCGCCGCGTGCACGTCCAGGACGCCCACGCAGGCACCCTCGGCGGCCAGGCGCGACGCGCACGCCGCGCCGATGCCCGACCCCGCGCCCGTCACCAGGGCAACCCGCCCATCGAACCGACCCGGCGCGGCACTCACCACGTCACCCGCAGAGCCGTCAGCCCCCGGCCCACGAGGGACTTGCGGTAGACGATGGGCTCGTCGGCGAGCCTCAGCGAGGGTAGGCGGCGGCCGAGCACGTCGAGCGCCGTCCGAAGCTGCAGTCGGCCGAGCGCGGCGCCCACGCAGAAGTGGATGCCGTAGCCGAACACCATGTGGGCGTCGGCGTTGGGCCGGTCGATGACGAACCGGTCCGGGTCGGGGAAGACGGTCTCGTCGTGGGCGGCGGAGTCGGTGGAGAGGAGTACCAACGACTTTTCCGGAATTATCACGTCGTGTAGCGAAATATCCGTGGTGGCGTACCGGAACGACCCGAGGGAGGCGCCGTCGATGCGCATGCACTCCTCCACCGCGTTCTGGATCAGCGGCGGCGCGACTGGCCAGGCGTCCTCGCGCAGTAGCCGCAGGACGCTGTTGGCGAGCTGGTTCGGCACGGTGTCGTTGCCGCCGAGCAGGATCGTGGAGATCAGCTCCACCACCTCGCGGTGACTGAGCTCGGAGCCGATCAGCGAGGTCATGAGCGAGGTGAAGTCGTCGCGCGGCTCCTTGGCGCGGGCCGCGACCAGCCGATCCACGTAATCCAGATAGGTCAGGAAACTGTCGGCCAGTTCGAGCTGGCGGTCGGGCGGCTGCGGCGACAGGAAGAGCTGGAACCAGTCCTTCACATGCGCCTGTACGAACCCCTCGTCCGACTCGGGCACCCCGATGAACCGGGCGGTCAGCTTGATCGACGGCTCGTGCCCGATCTCGGACACGAAGTCGGCCTCGCCCCTGGACGCCACGCGGTCGAGCAGGTCCTCGTTGAGCCGCCGGAAGTGCTGCTCCATGGCCGAGACCGCCCGTGGCGTGAACGCCTTCGACACCGAACGCCGCAGTCTGGTGTGGTCGGGCGGATCGACGTTCGCCACGAAGCTGGACAGGAACGACCCGTGCTCGCCCAGCCTGTCGCGCGTCTCACGGGTGAGGCTGCGGGAGATGGTCAGCGAGCCCTCCGAGGAGAACCGCCTCGGATCGCCGTACGCCGCGCGCACGTCGGCGTGCCGGGTCAGCACATAGGCGCCGAGGTGCTCGCTGCGGAACACCGGCCGCTCCCGGCGCAGCCTGCCGAGGAACTCGTACGGCGAGGCGACGTGCCAATCCGAGCCGACGTCGAAGTCCTCGATCGCGTCCCCGATCGTGCCGTGGGTCGCGCCGTAGCTCGTGCCGCCGGCCGTCCCGCCGGTCGTGCCATCGGTCGCGTCCTTGAGCGTCCCGTCGGTCGTGCCCTCGATCATGCGAAGATCCTCCGGGGATTGTCGACGAGCATCTGGTGGATCTGGTCCTCGGTGACGCCTCTCTTGCGCAGCTCGGGCAGGACGTCGCGGGAGATGTGCAGGAGGTGGTAGTTCGGGTGGCGCTGCCGTACGACCTCGGCGTCAAAGCGATCGTTGAAGCAGTACGAGTCGTGACTTAGCACCATTTGGTCGGCGTGGCCGCGCGCGCACATCGTCGCCACGATCGACACCCGGTCCTCGAACGGCGAGAGCGTCTCGATGCCGAAGCGGTCCATGCCGAGGTAGGAGCCGTTCGCGGCCAGCTCCTCCAGGTAGGCGACGTCGGTCGAGTCGCCCGCGTGGCCGATGACGACCCTCGTGAGGTCGACGCCGAGCTCGCCGAGCAGCCGCTGCTGCTCCAGGCCGCCCCTGGAGGCACTGTGCGAGTGGGTGGTGATGGGCACGCCCGTCTCCAGGTGCGCCTCGGCGACCGCCCGGAACACCCGTTCGGTCCCCTTGGTCATGCCGAGATGGTCAGTGGCGCATTTGAGCATGCCCGCCTTGACCCCGGTCCGGCCGATGCCCTGAACGATGTCCCGTACGAAGAACTCCGCGAGCCGATCAGGCCCGCCGAACAGCGAGCCGGGACCCCGGTTGCCGAAGTACGGGGGGAGGGCGTCGTAGGTGTAGAGGCCGGTGGCGGCGACGATGTTCACGCTGGTCAGCTCGGCCACCCGCTGGACGGCGGGGATATACCTGCCGAGCCCGATGACGGTCAGGTCCACGATCGTGTCGATGCCCTCGGCCCGGAGGTCGTCCAGTTTGGCCGCCGCCTCCCTCGCCCGCCGCTCGAGGTCCCACCCTTCCGGGATGTCCGGCCAGTTCCAGAGAATCTCCGGGCTGAGCCCGAACACGTGCTCATGCATGAGCGTGGCGCCGAGCTCGCCCACCGGCCCTCTCACCGTCTCAGGCATAGGCGTCGTCTCTCATCTGTACGTCTGGTCTCATCTGTACGTCTGGTCTCATCTGTACGACTGGGGCGCTCACACGCACGGGAACCTCGGATGGTCGAACGGCCGGTTCACCTCTAGGTCGAGCCCGTCCGTCTGCTGGTACGGCGTGCCCGTGTAGAGGGCGTTCGCGTCGAAGTACGTGACAGTGAACGACAGGCGCGGCTGGTCACGGTGGTTGGCGGGTGCTCCGTGCACGGTCAGCGCGTGATGCACGGTCGCGTCGCCCGCCGCGAGGTCAAGGGGCGGCGACAGCTCCAGTTGCTTGAGCCACGGGTGCTGGCTGAGCTGATCGTCCCCCGTCCGGGTGAAGCTCCGCCCGAGCAGTCCGTACCGGTGCGAACCGCTGAAGAAGCGCAGCGACCCCATGTCCGCCGGTACGTCCACCAGCGCCAGCCAGACCGTCAGCATCGCCGAGCGGTCCATCGGCATCCACGGGAAGTCCTGGTGGAACTCGGTCGCCGCGTGCTCCCCGGGCTCCTTGACGAGCAGGTTCGTGACCTGCACGCGCACGGCCTCCACACCGTGCAGCAGCCGGGTCGCGTTCACGCCCATGGCCGGGCTCAGGGCCAGCGTCCGGAACGCCTCGTCGCTCTCGGCGATGTCGCGCGACTGCCCGAACGCCTGGTCCACCAGTGTCCGCCGCTCCTTCGCGCGGGCCGCCAGATAGCCGGTCGCCCGCTGCCTCAGCTCGGCCACGGCGTCGGGGGGCACGAGGGCGGGCAGCCGCACCCATCCGTGCTCATGAAAGAAGCCCGCCTCGTCGTCCGACGCGGCGCGCACGGGGATCTCCATGCCCCACAGTCTTGCACCTGAGCAAGCGCTTGGTAAGTGCCCTTGCCCCTTCGGTCAACTAGAGCCCTCAAATACGGAAGGGGAAGCATAAAACGGATACACGGCCATAAAAGTGGGCAGGGAACTCTTGTTCGTCGCGCGCGGGGGAGGCGTTCGACGTCCGCGATATGGGGGAGGAATCATGGCCGTTGCCCAGTCTCGAGCGCGTTCGTCCAAAGAACTAACGATTGATCTGCCGATGATGAGCGTCCAGGTCCATCCCCCGGATCTGCGGATGCCGCACGTCGAGATGCCGCATCTGGGTTTGCCACGTCTTGGGCTGCCGCGCCTTTCCCGGCGGGAGCTCGGTCACGCCGTGGACGTGGCGCGGACGTTCCTTCCGCCGCCCGAGCGCCTCGCGTACTACGGCGCGCTCGGCGCTCTCGCTGCGTTCGGCGTGCTCGACTGGCCGGTGGCCGCCGCCATCGGCGCCGGTGCGCTGATCGCGCGGCGCGGCCAGCAAGGGGAGAGCGGGACACCCGCCCGCGGTACGCAGGCGTCCCCGCCCGCCACCGCCCGCGCCACGACCTCCACCGCCCGTCGTCGCGCCACGACCTCCGGAACCCGCAGCCGCACCACGTCCGCCACGACCCGCGGCCGTGCCACGACCTCCGCCGCGCGCAGCCGCACCGCGACCGCCGCGACCGCCACACCGAAGAGCGACACCGAACAGAAGAGCGCCACCACGTCCAGGAGCTCAGCCGCACCGAAGAGGACCACCACGTCCAGGACCACCACCTCCAGGACCACCACCTCCAGGAGCGCCACCACGCCGAAGAGCACCGCCACCTCCAGGACCACCGCCACACCGAAGAGCACCACCGCCTCCCGGAGCTCCGCCGCATCCAAGAGCACCACCACGTCCAGGAGCACCGCCACACCAAAGAGCACCGCCTCGGGCGGGACCGCCACCTCGGGTCGGCGTACCGCTTCCGGCAGGCGCAGCACCTCCTCGACGAGCGCCGCCGCGACCACCGGCTCCTCGAAGAGAGCCTCCTCCCAGCGCAGAACGGCCTCCTCCACCACGTCACGAGGTGCTCGGGCGAGCACCACCGGGCGTGCGCGGTCGGGCCGGTGAGACCGGGTTGCCACGTGTTCTGAGTAGCCTGCGCGCCCGGACGGTTCAGCGTGTTCTGAGCGGCCCGCGCGCCTGGACAGTTCCGCCGAGCAGCCTGCGCGCCGCCCGGACGGTTCCGCTGAGGGGACGACATGTGGCCGTTCTCCGCTGACACGGTCCTGAGCGTGCTCCCCGAGCCGGTACGGAGCCTGCTCCCCCGCCCTCGCCGGATACAGAAGTGCGCGGGTGGCGTACGCATCGAACTGCGGCACGTCGGCGGCCCCGGCACGGAGTCGGCCGCCCGCGTCCTCGAAGACCGGCTGCGCGCGGCCGGGGTGGACCGGGCCGAGGTGAACGGCGCGCTCGGCTGCGTGTTCGTAGGCTGCGACGCGGCCACGGCCGATCTGGACAAGCTCACGGCCATCGTCGACGAACTCGACCTGGACGGCGCCGGTGGCCCGGTGGCGCTCGACGGGGTGCAGCAGCAGGCCCGCGCCGCGATGAGCCTCGGCCTGCACGTCCTGGGCACCGGGCTCGCGCTGGCCGGCCGGGTCGCCCGCCTGCCGAGTCTGCCGGCGGCCGTGCCCGCCGTCC
Organism: Nonomuraea sp. NPDC049129; assembly: GCF_040648495.1. NCBI lineage: Bacteria > Bacillati > Actinomycetota > Actinomycetes > Streptosporangiales > Streptosporangiaceae > Nonomuraea > Nonomuraea sp. NPDC049129. Next base: position 25,134 of record NZ_JBEZDU010000023.1, read on the forward strand.
TGTCGCTGGCCGAGCACACCCCGCGGATCCGGCGCGAGCTGGAGCGGTACATGAGCGTTCCCACCGCGGAGGCGGTGGTCGCGTCCACTCGCCTGGTCTCCCAGACGTTGGCGGTACGGCCCGTGTCGATGCTCGTCGACTCCGTCGCGGCGGCCATCCGCTTCGTCGACTCGTGCGCCGGGCGGCGGGCCTGGGAGCTGCGCGAGGAGGAGTTCGCCGACGCCGACGGGGCGTACCGGCACATCAAGGTCGCGGAGCGGCCTCGGCCTGTTCCGCTGCCGCACGGGCCCGTCGAGCTGTACGCCAACGCCGCGAGCACCGCCACGGTGGTGACGCAGGCGGTCACGACCGTGGTGGGCGGCGGCCACGAGCGGGGGCTCTCCGTGCTCATCACGGGGATCCCGAAGGCCGCGCACTTCGGCAGGGACGCCTTCACCAGCGTTCTCGCGCGCGCCCTGGCCAACCGCGGTGGAATGGTGCTCCACCGCCGCGCGCTGGGCCGCCTGGATCGCGTCGGCACGGTCCTCCTCGACGCCGCCGCGCTGACCACGGGCGGGTGGACGATCGACGGCATCGTCCCGCTCGGCGAAAACCTTGGCACGGACCACCGCGCGAACCTCGGCACAGACCACCGCACGGACATCGGCGCGGACCACCGCTCGGACATCGGCGCGAACCTCGGCACAGACCACGGCGTGGACAAAAGCCTGGACGAGCTGCACGCGCGGATCTACACGCTGCTCGACCTCACCGATCCGGCGGCCCGGCGCGAGCGGGACGGCTGGTCGGCGGGGCCGTACTCGGCGACGCGCGAGCCCGCGGAGGTGCGGAAGTGGCGCCGCCAGGGGATCCGGCCGATCAGCGTCTCTCGGCAGGGAGTCCCGGTCGCGCTGGTCGGGGTGGCGCCGGAGCTCCACCCGCTGGCCGAAGCCGTGGTCGCCGCCGCGAAATGCGCCGGTGACGTGGTCCTGGCCGGTGGGGAGGCGTACCTCGGCCCGCGACTCGGTGTGGACCGGGTCGTCGACGGCGGCTCCCGGCTGGTCGCCGCGCTTCGGTCGCTGCAGTCCGAAGGACACGTCGTGGCCCTGGTGTCCCGTACGTCGAGGCGCGGCCTGCGCCAGGCGGACCTGGGCATCGGCGTGCTCAGGGGGGCGCGGCGCGTGCCGTGGGACGCCGACGTGATCAGCGACCTCGACGGGATCCACCTGCTGCTGCGCTGCGTCCCGTACGCGAAGAAGGCCAGCAGGCGCAGCGTGCGGGTGGCCGCCGCGGCGGGGGTCGTCGGCGCGGGCCTGGCCGTGCTCGGCCCGGCCCCGACGGCGGTGGCGCGGGCGAACCTGGTACGCGACTGCGCCTCGGTGGCCGCCTTGGTCACCGGGGAGTGGGTGGGACGGAACGTCAGGCGGACGGCGCCGCCGGTGCCCGCCGATCGCACGCCGTGGCACGCGATGGCGGTGGCCGACGTCCTCGACCTGCTGCGTACGTCGCCGCACGGGCTGAACGAGAGGGAGGCCGAGCGCCGCAGGACGAAACCGGCGCGGCCGGATTCCGCCGGGCCCACCTCCCTGGTCATGGCGTCTCTGGAGGAGCTCGCCAACCCGTTGACCCCGGTCCTGGCGGCGGGCGCGGGGCTGTCGGCATCGGTCGGTTCGGTCCTGGACGCCGTACTGATCGGCGGCGTGATGGTGGTCGACGCCGTCATCGGCGGGGCGCAGCGGCGCGGCGCCGACCGGGAGGTGCACCGGCTCACCGAGGTCACCGCCGTCCGGGTCCGCCTGCGCAGGCCCGGCGGCGGCGTCTCCGGCGTCGCCGACGACCTGGTGAAGGGGGACGTGATCGAGCTGCGCGCCGGTGACGCCGTACCGGCCGACGGCAGGCTGATCCAGGCGGTCAACCTGGAGATCGACGAGTCCACGCTGACGGGCGAATCGCAGCTCGTGTCCAAGACCGCGGCGCCCACCGTGGCCGCCGCCGTCGCGGATCGCCGATCCATGGTGTACGAGGGCACTACGGTGGCGGCCGGTCACGGACTGGCCGTGGTCGTGGCGACCGGGGAGGAGACCGAGGCGGGCCGGACCGCCGGGCTGGCCACCGAGAGGCCGCCGGTGAGCGGTGTGGAGCTGCGGCTGCGCAGGCTGAGCCGCCGCATCCTGCCCGCCGCGATCGGGTCGGGCCTGGTCCTGATGGTGACCAACCTGCTGCGCGGCTCGCCCCTTTCCGCGGCTCTCGCCCCCGCGGTCAGCCTGGCCGTCGCCGCGGTCCCCGAAGGGCTGCCCTTCATCGCGACCGTGGCCGAGCTCGCCTCCAGCAAACGGCTCTCCCAGCGCAACACGCTGGTCCGCAACCCGTCGACGATCGAGGCCCTGGGCCGGGTCGACGTGCTCTGCTTCGACAAGACCGGGACGCTGACCGAAGGCCACATCAGCCTGCGCCAGGTCTCGGACGGAAGCCACGCCCGGCCGGTCGAGACGTTGACGCCGGAGCTGAAGGTGATCGTCGGCGCGGCGCTCCGGGCGGGCCCCCGCTTCGAGGGCGGGCGGGCCATCCCCCATCCGACGGACCGCGCCGTCGTGGACGGTGCCGCCAAGCTCCACGTGGCGCCCAAGGACGGCCTTCGGGAGTGGCACCGGGTCGACGAGCTGCCGTTCGAGCCCGCCCGCGGCTACCACGCGGTGCTCGGCCTGTCCGAGTCGGGTCACCTGCTGAGCGTCAAGGGAGCCCCCGAGGTCGTCCTCGACCGCTGCACCCACCTGATCCGCGGTGGCGAGCAGGTGCCCATGGGCCCGAGGACCAGGCGTGAGCTGGAGAAGGAGGTGGAAAGGCAGGCGTTGCAGGGCTTCCGCGTACTCGCCGTCGCCGAGCGTGAGGCGTCCAGCCGCGCCGATCTCGACGAGGCCCGCATCCAGCGCTTGTGCTTCCTGGGCTTCCTCTGCCTGGCCGATCCCGTACGGCCCACGGCGAAGCGGAGCGTCGAGGGGCTGATGGGCGCCGGCGTGCGGGTCATCATGATCACTGGTGACCATCCGAGCACGGCCGAAGCCATCGCCGCCGAGATCCACGTTCTGAACGGTCAGCGGGTGATGACGGGACCCGAGCTGGAGCGGCTGGACGACGACGCCCTGGCCGAGGTGCTGCCCGAGGTGGCGGTGTTCGCGCGTACCACGCCCGAGCACAAGGCCCGCATCGTCTCCTGCCTGCGGCGCGCCGGCAAGGTGGTGGCCGTGACCGGTGACGGCGCCAACGACGTCCCCGCGATCCGGCTCGCCGACATCGGCATCGCCCTCGGACCGCGTGCCGTCCCGGCCGCCAGGGCCGCCGCCGACATCGTGGTGATCGACGATCGCATCGAGACGATCATCGACGCGATCTCCGAGGGCCGGGCGATGTGGGGCTCCGTCCGCGACGCGCTCGGCATCCTGCTCGGCGGGAACGTCGGAGAGATCGCCTTCACGGTCGGCTCTAGCCTGCTGTCCAGGCGCAGCGCGCTGAACGCCCGCCAGTTGCTCCTGGTCAATCTGCTGACCGACATGCTGCCCGCCATGGCCGTGGCCGTTCGCCCGCCGAACGCCGAGACCCCGGAGAAGCTGCTCGCCGAGGGGCCGGAGGTCTCGCTCGGCGCCGCCCTGACCCGGGACATCTACGTACGCGCGGTCACCACCGCGGCGGCGGCGACCGCGGCGTGGCTGCTCGGCCGGATGACGGGCACACCGCGCCGCGCGTCCACCGTCGGGCTCATCGGCCTGGTGGGGGCGCAGCTGCTGCAGACGCTGTCGGTGGGGGATGGGGATCGGCTGGTGTTCCTCGCGTCGGTGTCGTCGCTGGCGGCCCTCATGGTGATCATCTCCGTCCCGGGGCTCAGCCAGGTCTTCGGCTGCCGTCCGGTCGGCCCGTTCGGCTGGGCCATCGGGCTGGGCTGCGCCGGGGCGGCGGCGCTGGTGGCGGGGCTGATGGAGCGGGCGAGCGCGGGCTAGTCATCAGCGGTTCACCATATAGACACCTGAATTGTGGCCTTATCGCAACTTTTGTGGCTGATTATCCTCATAACGGTAGGTTTACTGATGTGAGGTACTCAGTGTCTGAATTTCTGGCCTCTGTGCTCGCGAAGGCGGGCATGATGCTCCTGGAAATGCTGATCGCGCGGATCGTCCAGGCGCTGGTCACGTCCCTCGCGGGCCGCACCGCGCTCCGCCTGGCCTGATCTCGCCGCGCGCGTCTTCCGGTCAGGGCCTTTGTTTCCCGTACGGCACAGCCGCCCCACCCGCCACCCGCCGCACATGACTGGGGGCCTCCAGGAAAACGGCCGCTGAACCCGCACGTGGCCGGGCGCCGTTACGTGCGCATAGTTGACCATCTCCATGGTTTCGCCGCGTGATCGCCTCTACGCTGGCAAGCGTAGCTACACAAGCGCTTGCTCAAGCAAGGAGAGGCACGTGCGGCGGTTCAGGTTCGGGGCGGTGGTGCGGCAGGCGGAGTCGGGCAAGGCGTGGGCGGACAAGGCCAGGCGGCTGGAGAGTGCCGGGTTCGACGTGCTGCTCGTGCCCGACCACCTGGTCGGTCCGCGATTCGCCCCCGTTGCGGCGCTGGCCGCCGCCGCGAGCGTGACGACGCGGCTTCGGGTGGGGACCCTTGTGTTCGCGAACGACTTCCGGCATCCGGCCGTGCTGGCCAAGGAGACAGCGACCCTCGACGTGCTGTCCGACGGGCGGCTCGACGTGGGACTCGGGACCGGCTGGATGGCCGAGGACTACCAGCGGGCCGGCCTGCCGTTCGAGCCGCCCGGGGTGCGCGTGGACCGGCTGGCCGAGGCCGTGGCGGTGCTCAAGGGGCTGTGGGGCGACGGGCCGTACACCTTCGACGGGGCGCACTACCAGATCCGGGCGCTCGACCAGCAGCCCAAGCCCGTGCGGCGGCCGCACCCGCGGCTGCTCCTGGGCGGCGGCGGGCCGCGGATGCTGCGGCTGGCCGCCCGGGAGGCCGACGTGGTGAACCTGGGGATGCGGGTACGCGCCGACGGCACCGGACCCGACGGGAACGACGGCGGGCGGCAGGCGTTCATGGACAAGCTGCGGACGGTACGCGCGGCCGCCGGCGACCGCTACGACCGGCTGGAGCTGGGCACGAGCGTGGTGCAGGTGGGCGTACGCAAGCCGGAGGAGGCCTGGAGCGCCGCCGACACCTCACAGCTGGACGAGACACCGCAGGTACTCCTCGGCACCCACCACGACATCGTCGACAAGCTCCGCTACTGGCGGGATGAGCATGATATTTCGTATTTCGTGGTGCACCACGAGCGCGACCTCGACGCCTTCACCCCGATCGTCGAGGAACTCGCTACGGGGTGAGGATCACCTTACCCATGGTGTTCCTGCTCTCCAGCGCCGCATGGGCGGCCGCGGCCTGCTCCAGCGGGAAGGACTGGACGGCCGGCGTGAGCTCGCCGTTCGCCGCCGCCTCCAGCGCCCGCTCCTGCAGGTCGTCCATGCCGCCCTGGCGGCCGAGGAGGTAGGCGAGAGCGTCGTACGAGGTCACGCCGCGGGCCGTCAACTCGTCCTTCTCAGGATGGAACCACTCCCCCGACGCCTGCCCGAACACAACCTGCCGCCCACCCTCGAGGAGTTCGAAGGCGGTCCTGCCGAGTGCGCCGCCGACCCCGTCGAAGACGATCGTGACGTCGCCGACCGACTCCCGCACGACATCCGTCCAGCCGGGCGTGCTGTAGTCGACCGCCAGATCGGCGCCCAGCGAGCGAACTCGGGCCGCCTTCGCGGGGCCGCCCGCCGCTCCGACGACCGTCGCGCCCACCCGGTGGGCGTGCTGGACGAGCAGCGTGCCGATCCCCCCGGCGGCGGCCATGACCAGCACCACGTCCGAGGCCGTCACGGGCGCGACCTCCAGCAGTCCCAGCGTGGTGGCGCCGGTCGAGAGCATGGCGACCGCAGCGCCGTACTCCAGCCCGTCAGGAAGCACCGTCAGACCGGCGGCGGGCGCGACGGCGAGCGACGCGTAGCCGCCCGACGTCACCTCGGAGGTCACCACACGGCTGCCCAGCAGGCCGGGGCCGACGCCCGCACCGACCGACTCCACCACCCCGGCCACCTCGTGACCGAACGTCGTGGGCAGGTCGGGCGCGGGGTGCGGGCCGATCGGGATGCCCCGCCTGAACAGGGTCTCGATGAAGTGCACACCGACAGCGTGTACGGCGATGCGGATCTCGCCGGGGCCCGGCAAGGGATCGGGGACGGACTCATAGCGGAGGTTCTCGGCAGGGCCGTAGGAATAGAGCTTTATCGCGTGCATGCCGCCCAGCCTGCTACCTGAACCACGGTTGAGGTCAACCGTGCCGGATGATGGAAGTCATGGACGAGATGGTGTTGCTCAGGCACGGCGCGACAGAGTGGAGCAAGGCGGGCAAGCACACGGGCCGCACCGATGTGCCGTTGCTGCCCGAGGGCGAGGAGCAGGCGCGGGCGCTGGCGCCGCTGGTCAAGGAGATGACGTTCGATCTGGTGCTGGTGTCCCCCGCCCAGCGAGCCCGCCGGACGGCGGAGTTGGCCGGGCTGGAGGCGTACGAGGTGGACGCGGATCTGTGGGAGTGGGACTACGGCGGCTACGAGGGCATCACCACGCCCGAGATCCGGGAGACCCGGCCGGGCTGGTACCTGTGGCGTGACGGCGTGACCCCCGGCGACGCCGAGCATCCCGGGGAGAGCGCGACCGACGTGGGCGCGCGCGCCGACCGGGTGATCGCCAGGGCCAAGGCGGCCGAGGGGCGGGTGGCGCTGGTGGCGCACGGGCACTTCCTGCGCGTGCTGACGGCCCGCTGGCTGGACCTGCCGCCCACCGACGGCCGCCTGTTCAAGCTCGACACCGGCACGTACTCACGGCTGGGCTACGAACACGCCGAACCCGTGGTGACCACCTGGAACGCACCGGTCGCCTGACCCCCGGCGAGCAGCCCGACGCTAACCCGATGTGCCTCCGGGCGCCAGACGGCTGCCGGGGAAGGGCGACAGGAGGGTCTCGCGCCACGGCCCGTCGAGGAAGTCGCGGGCCCGCCTGGCCCAGTCGAGCAGGCGCGGGTCCGGCGGCACCTCGTCGTCCAGCCCGAGGGCGGCGTCGCGGGCCCGCTGGGTGCGCAGGTGGTCGTCGAGCGACACGCCCCAGACCGTGACGGCCTCGGTGTCGCAGAACAGCACCTCGTACAGGCCGACCAAGTGATGCCCGTGCTCGGCCAGCAGCGGGGCGCGTTCGGTGCGGACCGCCTCCAGGTAGTCGAGGGCGGCGCCGGGTCGTACGCGGGCGCTCTCGAACACGTAGAACTCGGCGGTGGCCACCTCGCTCAGGTCCGGGCAGCCCGGCACGGCGCCGAGCGGGCGGGAGAAGGCGGAGAAGCGCAGGTCGTCGATGTCGGACAGGAACAGACGGTCGTCCACCCCACGGTAGATCTCCATCATCTGGCGCCAGCCGCCGTCCCAGCCGCCGTGGCAGTCCCACAGCGTGACCGCCTTGAACTGCGGGTGCCCGGTGATGCCCACGGCGTAGAAGGCGCCGGCCAGGTCGATCTCGCGGGACCTGATGGACATGCCGGAGGTCAGCGTGGGCGCCTGGCGGGCCTCGTCCTCGCGCTTGTAGCGGGTCAGCCAGGTGAGGTACTCCATCGGGCGCCGGGAGTTCATCGGCCGGAAGTCGACCTCTTCGAGAAGGTAGATCCCACGCCGCATCCAGGGCTCCTTTGACCAAGCGATTGCTCGGCCTCAACCCTAGCCGATCAAGCGACCGCTTGGGTAGGCTGCGGCCCTCTCCCCGTCAGCCACTCCAGCACCCTGCGGTGCCCGGAGGTGGCGTCCTCGAAGTGTCCCCAGTGCCAGTAGCGCGGCTGGTCACGAAGACCCGTGACCCACGTGCGATAGGAGACGGCGGCACCGGAGGGCGCGACGCCGTAGGTGCGGATCACGACCTTGCCGCCGGGTGCGAAGAGCACGTCGTCGGCGATCGGATAAAGGGTCATCTGGTCGAGCATGTGCTGATCATGGAGTCCGCCGGAGGCGGGGCGGTTACGCCTCCGGCGCGCCCCCGTTAAGGGGGCCCGCCGGAGGTTAACAACCTGTTACACCAGGAGGCCGTCGAACTCCCCATCCTTCACTCCGAGCACGAGGGCTCGGATCTCGTCGCGGGTGTAGATCAGGGCCGGGCCATCGGGGAAGCGCGAGTTGCGCACCGCCACCCCGCCGTCGGGGAGCTTCGCGAGCTCGACGCAGTTCCCCTGTGAGTTGCTGTAGTGGCTCTTGCGCCAGGCGACCTGCTGCAGGTCGGTCGCGGGCATGCCGTTGTAGGTCTGCTTCATCTACATCTTTCTGAGAAGACCGCCGATGAGCTCGACGGTGCCCCCTGGCGTGGTGCTCTCCACGCATAACTGCTCCATAGCCGTGAGATATGGATCGATGTCCTCACGCTTGTCCAGGTACAGGGCACCCCAGAGCTGCTCGACATAGACAACGTCCGACAAGTCGGACTCGGGAAATCGCAAGATGCTGAACGCGCCACCTTCAGCGGCGTGCATGCCATATCTGAAGGGCATCACCTGAATGGTGATATTGGGAAGGGCAGCGACTTCCAGCAAGTGCTGAAGCTGCTCGGACATGACCTCCCGCCCGCCGATGGTCCTCTTGAGGGTCGCTTCGTCGATGACCGCCCACAGTCGCGGGCCGTCCTTCTGCGTGAAGCGCTCTTGTCGCTGCATGCGCAGATGCACGCGGCGCTCGATCTGCCCAGGGGTCTCATCGGGGTTGCCGAGTTGGTATACCGCGCGTGCGTATGCTGCCGTCTGCAACAGACCGGGCACGAACTGCACCTCATAGGTACGGATCACGCTGGCTGCTTCCTCTAGCCCCACGTACGTGGTGAACCACGCGGGCAGAACGGCTGAATACTTGTGCCACCACCCGGGGGTGTTGGCTTCGCGGACCATCTCCAGCAGGGCACGGCGCTCGGCGTCGTCGACGACGCCGTACAGGGTGAGCAGGTCCTCCACATCGCGTGTCTTGAATCCGACGCGACCGAGTTCCATACGGCTGATCTTCGACTCGGACGCCCGGATGTGGAATCCGGCCTGGTCGCGGGTGAGCTCGCTGGCTTCACGCAGCCGCCGCAAACTGGCGCCAAGCATGATGCGCCGAACGGTCGAACCTGAACCGGGCGGATCGAGGGACACGTGCTGCTCCTTGGTCGTTTCCTTAGCACACAGTCTGTCACTCCACGGCCGAAAGATCATATGCCGCGGACAAGATCCCCTTTCCCACTGATTGACCTTTTGGGGCAACGGTAGCGCTTGCACACGGTGTCTGCACGTGCATTCGCTCTTGCACCTGCACGAGAGTTTGCTCCAGAATGATCAACGTGCAATCCACCACGGCGACGCAGGGCTCGTGGACCACGTTCGACTGGTGGCCCCCGGTCGGGTGGTGGCCGGAGGCCGCGCGTGACCTGCTGGTCCCAGGCCCGGCCTCGAGCGCCACGTTCGTCCTCCCGCCCACGGCGTCCTCGATCCACTCCGTCCGCAGCTTCACCAACGGCACCCTGACGGGATGGGGGCTCGGTGAGCTGATCGAGAACATGGAGCTGGTGGTCTCCGAACTGGCCACCAACGCCCTGCGACACGGATTACGCCTGGCCGAGCCGCATTGCCATCGCCCGGTCCACATGTCCCTGGTGCGCCGCGGCGCGCTGGTTACCAGCGCCTTCACCGATCCAGGCTCATCGGTGCCCGTGCTGAGATACCCTGGCCCTCTCGACACCGGCGGCCTCGGACTCCACATCGTCGAATCGCTCAGCCACCGATGGGGCTGGTCCGCACTCGCGCCCCACGGGAAGATCGTCTGGGCAGTCCTCTCCTGACCGGGGGTGATCTGCATTACCGTGGATGCTCATGGCTCACGGTGAGTCCCTGCGTGCGACCCCATGAGAGTGCTGACAGATGGATGATCACCTGCTCGGCTGGCTAAGAACACTTGACGAAGACAGGCTGGGCCGCATCCTGGCGACCCGGCCCGACGCCATCGCGGCCCCCTGGCCGCGGCGGCTCGACACCCTTGCCCAGCGGCTCGGCAACGGATTCGCCGTGATGGAGGCCCTGCGCGGCCTGCCCCTTCCCTGCCTTGAGCTGGCTCAGGCGTGCCTGGTCGTGCGGCACGCCACTCCCGAGCGGCTGGCGGCCTTCCTCGGCGTGCCGGCCGAGGAGCTGACCCCCTGGCTCGACCTCCTGCATGACCACGCTCTGGCCTGGCCCGACGGCGAGGGCGTCATCCGCCTGGCCGAGCCCGTGTCGCGGTGGTGGACCGCGCCCCTCGGCCTGGGCGAGCCGCTCGACCACTACCTCAACTCCTGGACGATCAGCAACGACACGCTGCGCTCGCTCGCCAGAAACCTGGGGCTCCCGCCCGACGGCAACAAGCGCCGCACGGTCAGCCGGGCCAGCGAGGTGCTCGGCGACCGGGACCGGCTCGACGCGCTGCTGCGCACCGCCCCCGAGGGCACGGTCCGGCTGCTGGACAGCTTCGCCTGGGAGGGCCCCGTACGCGATGTCGAGGGCGGCCGGTTCGTCATGCCCGGCACGCCGGAGAAGTGGTCCGCCGACCACGGGCTCCTCTACCGGCCGAGCTGGCACGTGGCCGAGATGCCGCGCGAGGTGGCGCTCGGCCTGCGGGGCGGCGACTACCACCCACCCTTCACCCCCGAACCACCCGAGGTGGCCACGATCCCGATCGACCCGGAAGAGGTCGACCATCTGATGACGCTGGCCGCTCCGCACGTGGTGGAACGGTGCGCGGCACTGCTCGACAACGCCTCCAAGGCGCCGCTGCCGCTGCTCAAGACCGGCGGCGTGGGCGTGCGCGAGGTACGCAGGATGGCCAAGGAGACCGGCTGCGACGAGGACGAGACCCGGCTGCTGCTGGAGATCTGCACCGTGGCCAGGCTGCTGGCCTGGGACGAGCCGTCCGGCGGCATGATCCCCACCGAGCGGTTCGACCGCTGGCGGCTCGACGAGGGCTCGGCCAGGCTGCGGGTGCTGCTGTCGGCCTGGTGGCGCATGGAGCGCTCGTCGCTGCGCAAGATCGACGGCAAGTACGGCACCGTGCTGGGCGACGACCAGTCGGGCGCCGCCGTGGCGCGGGTGCGCCGGGCGGTGCTGTCGGTCCTGTCCCACCTGCCGGCCGGCACGGCCTTCGCCGATCGCGCCGGCCTGGTCCGCAACGTCCACTGGCACTCCCCGATGCTCGACCAGGACCTGCTGGCCGAGTGCGCGTCCGCGGTGCTCGTCGAGGCGCGGCTGCTCGGCCTGCTGGCCAACGACTCGCTGACCGACCTGGGCAGGGCGCTGGCCGGGCTGGCCGCCAAGGCGGGCGAGGAGAGCGACGACGCGGTGCCGCTGGTCGAGCACGACCCGATACTCGCGGAGGCGTCGACCAGGGCGCTGGCCAGCGTGCGCAGGAGCGCGCTGTTCGGCCCCGACCTGACCGCGGTGGTGACGGGACCGCCGTCGGCCGAGCTGGCCGCGCTGCTCGACCGGGTGGCCGAGCGGGAGTCGCGGGGCGCGGCCTCGGTGTGGCGGTTCACCACCGAGAGCGTGCGCCGCGCGCTGGACCACGGCTACGAGGCCGACGAGCTGCTGGAGGAGCTGTCCGGCGTCGGCACCGTCCCGCAGCCGCTCGAATACCTCGTACGCGACGTGGCCCGCCGGCACGGCGAGGTGACGGTGACCACGGTGGGCTGCGTGGTGCAGGCCTCCGACCCGACCCTGCTCGCCGAGATCGCCGCTCACCGGCGGCTGAGCCGGCTCGGCCTGCGGTTGCTCGCGCCCACCGTGCTGGTGAGCTCGGCGGGCGCCGAACGGACTCTCGCCGCGCTGCGCGAGCACGGCTACTCGCCCGTCCCCGTCGCCGACGGCGGTGAGATCACGATCCGCCGCACCCGCGTCGAGGAGCCCCACAACGGCAAGCTCATCCTGCTGCCCGGCGGCCAGGTGGCCGAGCTGTCGGAGCTGGCGGCGATCGGCGGGGCCGAGGCGATCCCGCACATCATCGCCGAACCGATCCCCGACCCGCACGAGCACGCCGCCCGCCTGATCAGCGCCAGCCGGGCGGCGAACGACCGCGCGGGGCGCACCTGGGCCGTCATCGGCCGGATGGCGACCAGGTTGCCCACGGCGCAGCAGTCGCTGCTGGGCTTCGTCGTGGACCGCGGCGTGCGGGCCGGCATCACGCTGACCGACGGCCTGACCGCGACGATCAGCCATGGCGAACTCAAGGGCGGCGCCCTCGACGCCTGGTGCGAGGAGGCCGGCGACTACCTGGAGTTCCCGCTGGCCGAGATCGTCGAGGTCACGGGAGCTTATTAGCGTCTGCGATTCTCTGTGTTTGCCGGGGGATTTCCGGCATTCCGGGCGGGCGTGGCGCGTGGCGGGCCACCTGCGTACGTTCCCAGGGGGAGTACGGGGGTGGCTGCGACACGGTGGAAGCCAGTCCGGTGGTGAGAATTGCGTACAGGCCCTGTACGTCCCGCCGGTGAGCGGGATGCCTGGGGTGCCTGGCCCGCCGGACGCTTTCCCATCCCGGGCGTGCCGGGGTCGGGGGCGGGCACCGTGCGCCGGTCGGGCACACGGCTGAACGTCTTGGTGCGGCTGACCTGCCGCCGTTTGGGGGTCGGCCGGGTCTTGGCGCGCGCCCGGGCCGGTGGGCGTGGATGCACATCGGTCTGGGTGCGCCGGGCCCGACGAGCCGCGCGGGTGGGCCTGTTGCGGCGGCGCGCCCGGGTCACGTTGCCTTCCACCACCACCGCGATGGTGCGCACGCCGGTGCCCGGGGCGGTCCGGGTGTGGCGCTGGCCGAGCAGGCCGCGGGCGGCGATCCGCTCGGCCGCGGCATGATCGCGGTCGCACGACAGCCCGCACGCCGGACAGTAGGCCCACTTCCAGCCACGCTCGCCCGGCCGGTCAGGCGCCGGAACATGCCGCAGCACGCTGCCACCCTCACCGCAGCGTGGACAGTAGCGGGAGGTGCCCCGTGCGGGCACCGTCACCACCGCGACACCGTCCTTGGCGGCCAGATGCCGGATCGCCTCGATCACCATGCCGCGCACCTGCCCCGACAACGCCGCATTGCCCCGGCGGACCCCACGCGCCTCCAGCGTGGCCAGATCCTCCAGATAGATCGCCCCGGCACCGAGCGCGACCGCCTGATCCACCGCCCACCGCGCCGCCGACCAGGCCAGCGCATGATCAAGCCGCCGGATCCGGGCACACACCCGCTCATGCTCCACCGCCACTACCCGTAGCCCGCGCTCCAGCGCCACACGGCGCACATCATGGGCATCGGCGGTATTCAGCCCGGACAGCAGTGCCGCGCAGTGATCGCGTTTGGCGGCCAGGTGTTCACGGTGGCCGCGCAGCCGGTGCAGCTTGGCCGAGATCACCGTGGCGTCGTAGCGCAGCATCCGCCCGTCGGTGCACACCCGGCCCTCGCGCGGTTGGCCGTCGCGCAGCCGGGCGACGGAGCCGGTCAGCAGCGTGTTCACGCCCCAGTCCAAGCCCAGAGCCACCGTGTGGCCGACTGCCCGCGCTGAGGGGATCGGGCTCTGGAACGGCAGATCGATACGCACCCGGCCGTCGGCGATGCGCACCGTGGGAGTGCACGGCCGGGCCTGGGCTCCGACAGTGGGCGGCAGCGTCATCGCGATGGCATGCCACGCCCAATCCTTGCGGGAGGCCGGAGTCGCCTTCAGCGGCAACTGCACCCGCAACATCGCGCTGGACTCGCCGGTGCGAATCAGGGTGACCAGTTGCCTGTCGGCCGCCGCCAGCACTGCCTGGGCGGCCACCCGGGGCGGCTCCTCCACCTCGGTGAGGCCACCCGGCAACACGCCATCGCGCTCCAGCACGGCGCGGATCTGCCGGGTACGGTTACGGATCTCGGCGGCGCTGACCCCCTGCGGCAGCGCCGCGCGCAACGCCTTCCGCTCCACCTCGTCACGCCGCCGGGGATCCCGCGGCCACGTGGCCAAGATCGCCGCCACGACGCCCCGCCGATGCACCGCCGCCCGCAACATGCGAGCCGCCTGCTCCTCCGCGCACCGCCGCACCCGATCCGAGAGATACACCCCACCACTGCCCGCTGCGGCAGCACACCCCCAGCCCAGCCGGCGGATCGCCACCCACCCCTTGATCGGCAACACCCGCCCATCCGGCCCCACCCCACCGGCCAGAAGATCCAGATCCCGCGCATCCCACCGTTCAGCGACGATCCCGGCCGTCATCGCCTGGGTCAGCGCGGTCAGCCAGGCCACCCGCTCACCCAGCACCGGCCCGGCCACCACCTCCCCACTCGCCTCCACCACAGCCCGATACCCGGTACAGGATGCGGTCGCCACCAACGCCACCATGCGCACCCGCCCCTCCCCGAACCATCAGTCACATCATGTGCACGCGACGCTACACACCGCCACCGACAATCCCGGAGTCACCCAACCCCACCGCTCGCCGATCCCGGCACGAAACAGACGATCGGATGATCCGAAACACATCTCCACCCACATTCGCTCAGCGAATCAGGACAAGCGTTCATACCTTCTTCAGGTTGGCCACGAGGCCTTCCACGAAGTCGGCGTAGCCCTGGTAGCTGTAGGGGGCCTCGGCGCTCCACGGGTAGAGATGCCCGGCCTTGACGGCGGGAAGCTTGGCGAAGGTGGGCTTCTTCATCATCTCGGCGGGCTTGAGCGACTGGGTGCGGGTGTCGTAGAGGATGACGTCGGCGTCGTAGGTGTCGGCGTTCTCCCAGCTCAGCGTCTGGAAGAAGCCGCCCTCGTCGACCTTGGCGGGCGTGACGATGGTCAGGCCGTTCTGGGTGAGGTGCACGATGTCCGGATACTCCGGCGGGTTCACCACCCACATGGCGTCGGGGCCGGCCGAGACCATAAGGATCTTGAGGTCCTTGAACGCGGCCAGCTCCTTGCCGGCCGCCGCCAGCCGGGCCTTGGCCTCCGGCACCCCCTGCAGGTCCGCGCCCAGCGACGTGGCCAGCTCCTCGTACTTGCCGATCACCTCCATGGCGCTGCGCCCGGTGAGCATGATGCCGGCCGTCGGGGCGATCTGCTCGATCGTGGCCTTCGACTTCTCCGGTACGTACCAGAGCGTGCCCTTGATGTACATGCTGCTGACCAGCAGGTCGGGCTGGAGCGCGATGTACTGCTCCACGTTGAACTCGTCCCACACGTTGCCCAGCCCCGTGACCTTGGTGATGTCGACGTTGCCCACCTGGGGGTCCCTGGCGCCGTCCTTGAGCTTGTGCGGGCCGAAGACGCCGACCGGGCGCACGCCGAAGTCCCACAGCGCCGCCGCGGCGCCGACCTGGGCGACCACCCGGGTGGGGCGCTTGGGCAGGCTGAGCTTCTTGTCCCGGTCGTCGGTGAACGTCCACGCGCCAGCCGCGCCCGAGGCGCCCGACGCGCCGGTCGGGGCCGCCTGGGTGGCGGCGCCCTCGCCACCCGCCTGGGTGGCGGCGCCCTCGCCGCCGCAGGCCGCCAGCGTCAGGGCCGCCGCGACGCCCGCCGTGGCCGCGAAAAAGCCCCTGCGAGGCAGTACCGGTCCCGACATGTCCATCTCCTAAGGTTAGGCTTGCCTTGGTTGTGGGGCTTTACCTTAGCCTCGCCTAAATGTGACCGTGACGAAAGGGGTGCGGGTTGCCCGCGGTAAAAGAGCGCCCGGCCGAGGTCGAGCCCGTGGCGTCCCGGGGGCGTCCGGCGGCGCTGGCCGGTGGGCTGGTGGTCGTGTTCGGCGTGCTGGTGCTGGGGGCGATGGCCAGCGTGGCGCTGGGCGCCCGATCGGTGCCGCTGTCCACGGTGCTGGACGCGCTGACCGCCCCCAACGGGTCCGGCGACCACACGGTCATCCGCGAGTTACGCGTCCCGCGGACCCTCCTGGGCATCGGCGTGGGGGCCGCGCTCGGGCTGGCGGGCGCGCTGATGCAGAGCCTGACCCGCAACCCGCTGGCCGATCCGGGCCTGCTCGGCATCAACGAGGGCGCCGCGCTGGGTGTCACCCTCGCGCTCGGGCTGTTCGGGCTCACGGACCCGGCCGTCTACGTGTGGTTCGCCTTCGGCGGCGCCGCCGTGGCCTCCGTCGTCGTCTACGCGCTGGGCTCGGCCGGCCGCTCGGGCGCCGGTCCGGTACGCCTGGCGCTGGCCGGCATCGCCGTCGGCATGGTGTTCACGGCGGTGGCCTCGGCCATCCTGCGCATGGACCCGCAGACGTTCGACCGGATGCGGTTCTGGCTCACCGGCTCGCTGGCCGGGCAGACCTCCGACGTGCTGCTGCGGATCGCGCCCTTCATGGTCGTCGGCCTGGTGGTGGGGCTGCTGCTGGCAAGGCCGCTGAACATGCTGGCGCTCGGCGACGACGCCGGCAAGGCCCTGGGCGTGGCCGTCACCCGTACGCGGGTCCTCACGGCCGTGTCGGTCACGCTGCTCTGCGGCTCCGCCACGGCGGCGGCCGGGCCGCTGTGGTTCGTCGGGCTGGCCGTGCCGCACGCCGTACGCGCGGTGGTGGGCCAGGATCAGCGGTGGGTGCTGCCGTACACGGTGCTGGCCGCTCCGGCGCTGCTGCTGGCGGCGGACGTGGCCGGGCGGCTCATCGCCCGGCCCGGCGAGGTGCAGGTGGGCATCATGTGCGCCGTGGTCGGCGCGCCGATCTTCATCCTGATGGCCAGGCGCAGGAGGCTGGCCGCGCTATGAGCTTCCGCTTCGGTCCCTGGTCCGTACGGCTGGCGCCGCGGGCCCTCGTCGTCGCCCTGGTCCTCGTCCTGGTCGCGTTCGCCGTGACCGTGGCGGCGATCTCGACCGGCGAGTTCACCGTGTCCGTACCCGACGTGCTGACCGCGCTGTTCGGCCAGGGCACGCCCGTCGCCGAGCTGATCGTGAGCAAGCTGCGCGCGCCCCGGGTGGTCACCGGGCTGCTGGTGGGCGCGGCGTTCGGCCTGAGCGGCGCGATCTTCCAGAGCCTGACCAGGAACCCGCTCGGCAGCCCCGACTTCATCGGCTTCACCGCCGGCGCCTCGACGGGCGGCATCCTCGGCGTGATCGCGGGCGGCACGGCGCTGCAGATCGCGGGCGGCGCGCTGGCGGGCTGCGTCGGCACCGCCGTGCTGGTGTACGCGCTGGCCCATCGCGGGGGCGTGCAAGGCTACCGGCTGGTCCTCGTCGGGATCGGCGCGAACGCGCTGCTCCTGTCCGCCAACTCCTACCTGCTGACCAGGGCCAACATCAACGACGCCGCGACCGCGGGCGCGTGGCTCACGGGCAGCCTCAGCGGGCGCGGCTGGGACCACGCGATCCCGGTGGCGGTGGCGCTCGCGGCGCTGCTCCCGGTCTGCGCCGCCGTGTCGCGGCCGATGCGAATGCTGGAGATGGGCGACGACTCGGCGCGGGCCATGGGCATCAGGGTCGAGGCCGTACGGGCCACGGCCATCACCGCGGGCGTGCTGCTGTGCGCGGTCGCCACGGCCGCCGCCGGACCGGTCATCTTCGTCGCCCTGGCGGCTCCGCAGCTGGCCAGGCGGCTGACCCGGTCGCCCGGCGTGACGATGGGCGCCTCGGCGCTCATGGGAGCCGTCCTCCTGACCGGCGCCGATCTGGCCGCCCAGCGCGTACTCGCGCCCACGCAGTTGCCTGTCGGCGTGCTCACGGCCGCGATCGGCGGCGCCTACCTCGCCCTCCTCCTGCGAAAGGACCGCCACTGATGCCCGCGCGAAAGAACCGACGGCCACTGATGCTCGCGCGAAAGGACCGCCACTGATGGCACTCCCCCAGTCCCAGTCCGCCCGGTTGTCGGGCAGCGACCTGACCCTCGCCTACGACCAGCGCGTCGTGGCGGCCGAGCTGGACGTGACGATCCCCGACGAGTCGTTCACCGTGATCATCGGCCCGAACGCCTGCGGCAAGTCCACCCTCCTGCGCGCCCTGGCCAGAATGCTCAAGCCCAGGAAGGGCGCGGTCCACCTCGACGGCAGCGTGATCACCTCACTGCCGTCGAAGGAGGTGGCCAGGCGACTCGGGCTGCTGCCGCAGAGCTCGATCGTGCCCGACGGCATCACCGTGACGGACCTGGTGGCCCGCGGCCGCTACCCGCACCAGAAGCTGATGCGGCAGTGGTCACGCGCGGACGAGACCGCGGTGAGCGAGGCGATGCGCGCCACCGATGTGTCCGAACTGGCCGACCGGATCGTGGACGAGCTGTCCGGCGGCCAGCGGCAGCGCGTGTGGCTGGCGATGGCGCTGGCCCAGGAGACGCCGATCCTGCTGCTCGACGAGCCGACCACGTTCCTGGACATCTCCCACCAGATCGAGGTGCTGGACCTCTGCGCCGACCTGCACGAGGCCGGCCGCACGATGGTGGCGGTCCTGCACGACCTCAACCAGGCGTGCCGCTACGCCACGCACCTCATCGTCATGCGCGACGGCGCCATCGTGGCCGAGGGCGACCCGGCCGGGATCGTCACGCCCGACCTGGTGGCCCAGGTGTTCGACCTGCGCTGCGAGATTATCGAAGATCCACAGTCGGGCACTCCGCTCATCATCCCGGAGGCGCGCCGCCAGGTGAGAACGACGGCCTGATCCACCGGCTCCCCCCTCTCATCCCGCTCTCAGCCCACCAGGGCCCCGACCAGGGCGGTGATCGCGTCGCGGGCGCGCGCCTCGCCGTACTCCTCCCTGAGCACGCCCGCCACCTCCGCGGCGGTGGCCGCCAGCAGCGCGTGGGACAGGACGTCCGCGTCGGACCCCGGGCGCGAGGCCGCCAGCAGGATGGCCGCGTGGCGGTGCCAGAAGCGGTAGGCCCCGATCCGGTAGCGGGCGCCCGGACTGGCCGTCTCGGACATGCGTACCAGGTCGAGGTGGGCGAACACGTAGTCCAGATAGGCGTCGACGAAGGCGGTGAGCCGGTCGCGGGCGGGCGCGCCGGGGCCCAGCGGCGGCGGGCCGGACAGGATGCGTTCCTGCAGCACCCGCTCGCGCTCGTCAAGCAGCGCCACCGCCAGCCCCGATTTATCCCCGAATCTGCGGAACAACGTGCCCTTCCCCACCCCGGCCTCCGTCGCTATCGCATCCATGGAGACCGCTTCGACACCCTTCTCAGCGAACAGTCTGGCCGCGGCGGCAAGGACCTTCTCCCTGTTGCGCGCCGCGTCCGCACGTTCGTTGACCGGGCCCCCGCGAAGCAGTTCCAGTCTCTGTCTTGACGAACCGGACCGCGGTCCGTTAGCTTTCGAGCCATCCACAAACCGGACTGTAGTCCATTTGGACCGGAGGCCACAATGACCATCACCCGCGACGAGCTCCGAGCCGCACTCGGCACGGTCACCGTGCTCGACACGCTCGGCGGCGCTTACTACGAACAGCAGCACCTGCCTGGTGCCATCGCGCTGGTCGAGAGCGAGGTCGTCGAGCGGGCGCCCGCTCTGCTGCCCGACAAGGACGCGCCGATCGTCACCTACTGCTCGAACCCGGCCTGCAACAACAGCAAGGCCGTCGCCCGCCGCCTGACCTCCCTTGGCTACACGAACGTGCGCAGGTACGTCGAGGGGATCGAGGACTGGGTGACGGCGGGCCTGCCGGTGGAGTCCTCGTAGAACATAGTTCTTGGAGCGTGCCAAAGGACGTGGAAGCGGGCGGCGGGCGCGGGTGACCCTCTGGAAGCCACAACTTTCTCAGGGGGAACCATCATGGATCACGCCATCGTGATCGGCGCGAGCATGGCGGGCCTGTTGTCCGCCGCCGCTCTGCACCGCAGGTACGCCAGAGTCACCGTGATCGACCGCGACACACTGCCCTCGGCCGACGCTCATCGCAGGGGCGTCGGCCAGAGCCGTCACGCGCATGGCCTGCTCGCCAGGGGCCGTGAGGTCATGGACGAACTGCTGCCGGGGCTCACCGCCGAGCTCGTCGCGCAGGGCGCGCTCATGGGCGATCTGCAGAGCCGGGCCCGCTGGATCCACAGCGGGCATACACACGCCCGCGCGGAGAGCGGCCTGATCGGGCTGTCGGTCAGCCGCACGCTGCTCGAAGGGCAGATCCGCCGCCGCGTCAGCGCCTTGCCGGGGGTGCGGGTGCTGGACGACCGCCCCGTCACCGATCTGCTCGCCAACCGGGGCCGGGTATGCGGCGTGGGGCTGGCGAGTGGCGACCCGATGCCGGCCGACCTGGTCGTCGACGCCTCGGGGCGCGGCTCGCGTACGCCGTACTGGCTGTCCGAGCTCGGCTACGAGCGGCCCGCCGAGGAGCGGGTGACGATCGACCTGAGGTACGGCACGCGTGAGTTCCGCCGCCGGCCGGACGAGCTCGGCGGCGACCTGGTGCTCGTGGTGGCGCCGACGGCCGAGATCCCGCGCGGCGGGGTGGCGCTGGCGCTGGAGGGCGACCGCTGGATCGTCACCATGGCCGGGTACACCGGCAACGGGCCGGAGCTCCCACTCCGGCAGTTCGCCGCGTTCGCCGAGACGCTGCCCGCCCCTGATCTGCACCAGTTGATCACCGTCGCGGAGCCGATCGGGGAGCCGCGTTCGTACCACACCCCGGCCAGCGTCAGGTATCGCTACGAGCGGCTCTCGCGCTTCCCCGAGGGCCTGCTGGTGGTCGGGGACGCCGTCTGCGCGTTCAACCCGTTCTACGGCCAGGGCATGTCGGTCGCGGCGCTGGAGGCCAAGGCGCTGCTCGACCCGGATCTGCGGCCGCTGCCGTTCTTCAGGCGGATCACCAAGGTGCTCGACGCGCCATGGGACATCGTGGTCGGCGGTGACCTGCGGCTGTCCGGTGTGGAAGGTGAGCTCACGCCGAAGATCCGGATGATCAACGCCTACCTGGGGCGCTTCCACGCGGCGGCGGCACACGATGCGGACCTGGCCAGGCGTTTCCTCCGCGTGTCGAACCTGATGGACGCGCCGCCGTCGCTGATGAGCCTGGGGGCGCTGCTCAAAGTGTTCCGCAACGGCGCACCACGAGCGTTGCCAGCGCTCGTGTGACCTCGCGCAGTTCGCGCAGCTCGACCTGCTCCCTGGGGGCGTGCGCGTACCGTACGTCGCCAGGGCCGTAGTGCAGCGCCGGGATCCCGCCGGCCGCGTAGAGCCGCAGGTCGCTCCCGTACGGCGCGGCCTTCTCCATCGGCCGCGCGCCCGTCGTGTCGGCGATCGCCCCGGTCACCTCCGCCAGCAGCGGGTGTGCCTCGGGCAGCCGCCCGCTGGCGAACTGGCCGCCCGGCCAGGTGATCGCCGGCGGGTGGTCGCGCAGCCACGGGTGCGCGACCGTCAGCACCGCCTCCTCGAACGCGGCCCGCGCCGCCGCCGGGTCCTCGTCGAGCCGGACGCCCATCCGGCCCTCCGCGACGAGCAGGTCGGGCACGCTGCTGGCCCAGTCGCCCGCCCGCACGGTGCCGATCTCGATCGGGTACGGCATCGCGTTCCCGGCGAAGATGGCCGGCACGTCACGGTTGCGCTCGGCCTCCAGTCGCCGGATCGCCTCGAACACCGGCCAGAACACCTCGACCGCGTTGACCCCCTCGTACCGGGTGGCCCCGTGCGCGGCCCGGCCCACCACCTCCAGCCGGAACGTCAGCGCCCCCGCGTTGGCCGTGATGACGGCGCCACTGGTCGGCTCGGTGATGACCGCCGCCTCCGCCGTGTGCCCCCTGGCCAGCGTGGCGAACGCGCCGAGGCCGCCGTCCTCCTCGCTGACCACGCAGTGCACGGCGAGCGGCCGGGCCAGCCGTACCCCGGCCTTCTTGAGCGCGCGGACGACGGCGAGATTGGCCACCAGCCCGGCCTTCATGTCGCAGGCGCCGCGGCCGTGCAGGGTGTCGCCGGTGATCCTGGCGGCGAACGGGTCGTGTCCCGCCCACTGGGCCAGGTCGCCGATGGGCACGACGTCGACGTGACCCTGCAAGGCCAGTGCCGGGGTGCCTTCGCCGCCGGTCACGGCCACCACGCCGTAGCCCTCGGCCCGGGGCGCCTCGGTGCCGGGGAAGCCCGCGCGGCGGCCGAGGTCGTCGAGGTCCAGCTTCCAGACGTCCACGTCCAGATCGGCCTCGGTGAGCACGCGGGCGACGCGGTGCTGCAACTCGGACTCCGCGTCGGTCCCCGTCACGCTGGGCACTCTGACGGTCTCGGCCAGCAGGTTCACGGTGTCGGTGTCGTCGATGGCCTGGAGGACCCTGGCTTCCGCGTCGCGCATGGAGGCCACCATCTCATGACGTGAACCTCTGTGATGATTCGTGGCGATACATGGGAGGAGGTGCGGGTGCGAACTTTGGTGAGCGTTCTGGTGTGGTTGGTGGTGGCTCCGCTCGCGGTGTGGGCGGCGCTGCGGGTGAGTCCGTACGACGGGTTGTGGCCGTGGGTGCCGATCGTGGCGTTCACGCCGTACGCCGCGGCGGCCTCCGTGCTCGCCCTCGCCCTGGCCGGGGCGCTGCGGCGGTGGGTCGCCGGGGCGGTCGCGCTCGTCACCGTGGCGGCCCTGGCGCTGGTCGTACTGCCTCGCTGGTTCGCCGACGGCGAGCCGGTCGCGGGCGGCAGGACGCTGCGGGTGCTGGCGGCCAACCTGATGGTGGGCTCGGCCGACACGGCGGGGCTGATGGACCTGGTCGCCAGGCTCCGGCCGGACGTCCTGACGCTGCAGGAGCTCACCCCCAAGGCCGCGGCGGCCCTGGACCGGGCGGGTCTGCGCAAGGTGTTGCCGCAGGCCGTGGTCCGGGCGCTGCCCGGTGTGGGCGGCTCCGGCGTCTACTCGCGTTATCCGCTCACGGCGGGGCCGGCCATCCAGTTCGGGGCGTTCGGGCAGGCCAGGGCGGTGGTCGCGGAGCCGGGCGGGACGAAGATCGAGGTGGTGTCGGTGCATCCGTGCGCGCCCAAGTACGAGCGACGTACGCCCTGCTGGCAGCAGGGGCTGGTCGCGCTGCCTCGCGGCGGCGGCGCCGCGCGGGTGCTCGCCGGCGACTTCAACGCCACGCTCGACCACGTACCGATGCGCGACCTGCTGGCCGCCGGCTACCGCGACGCGGCGGACGTCACCGGACGGGGCTTCACCGCGACGTACTGGCCCAGCGGCGGGCGGGCTCCCGGTGTGGTGATCGACCATGTGCTGGCCTCCGCCGGGATGGGGGTACGCGCGTTCTCGGTCGAATCGCTGGCGAAGACCGACCATCGGCCCGTCTTCGCCGAGCTCACACTGCCCTGACGTCGCCATTGCCGGTTCGCGGGAGTCCGGATGACCGTAAACTGAGCGCGTGGTAGCACCCAAGTTCGAGATCCAGATGCTCAACGACCGGGTGATGATCCGGCTTGAGCAAGAGACCGAGGAGCGGCGCAGCGGCTCCGGGATCGTCATCCCCGCGACGGTCAAGATGGCCAACCGGCTGGCCTGGGGCGAGGTCTGCGGGGTCGGCTCGAACGTGCGCGCGGTCAAGGTAGGCGACAAAGTGCTGCTCAACCCGGAGGACCAGTTCGAGGTGGAGCTGCACGCGCAGGTCTACCTCGTCATGCGCGAGCGAGACCTGCACGCCGTCGCCACGCAGGAGACCGACCACGGCACCGGCCTCTACCTCTAGCCCCGGTGGAAGGTCAGCCAGAGGTTCGCCTTCCACGTCTGGGACGGGATGTCGGCCAGCACCCGTGTCACCTTGCTCGTCAGGTCGAGCACCGACAGGCGGTAGACGCTCTGGTGGGGCATGACCGCGATGACATGGCTCTCGTCCCACCAGCCGAACAGCATCGGCGGGCTGACGGCCACCCGGCTCGCGATCTTGCCGGTGGCCGGGTTCACCACGCAGAGCTGCTGCGTGAAGCGTGCCGGGCACCACGTGGTCAGGCGGCTGCCCGACGGCGAGTAGGCGTCCTCCGGGCCGGTCGGCGGTCCGACGCCCACGAACGTGCGCAGAGTCGCGCCGTCACTGGCCCGGTAGGTCCGCAGGCCGTCGCCGAACCTGGCGACGAGGTCGCCGCCGGGGCTCCACCCGAAGTCCGCGCCCCCGTCGAGCCCGGCCGGGCGGACCGTGCGCGCGGTGCCCGCCACCACGTCGACGACGGTGAAGCCGACGGTCCGCCAGTTCCCGCCGGCCTTCTGCTCGACGGTGAGCGCCACGCGCTTGCTGTCGCGCGACCATGAGATGTACGAGGCGGCCAGGGGCTTCTTGACCGTACGCACCCGCCTGGTCTGGCCGCTGGCGCGGTCGGTGAGCAGGAGCGAGTCGTAGCCCGCCCGGTAGGACTTCGGGACGCCGGCCACTGTGGCGGCGTCGGGTGAGACCGCCGCCTCCGACAGGGCCGGCTGCCTGGCGAACGCGTTGCCGGTCCTGGTCCTGAGGTAGGTGCTCTTGGTGCCCAGGCCGTAGCTGCTGAGCCGTACGGGATCACCCGCTTTTTCCTGATATTTCACGCTGATGCCGGGAAGGAGCAGTGTGTCCGCCTGAGCGGTCGGGAGCCCGGCCTGAGCGGTCGGGAGCCCGGCCTGGACGGCGGGGAGCACGGCGGTACCGGTGGGTGAGGCCGGAGCGAGCAGGGCGAGCGACACGGCGACGGCGATGTGGGCGATCACGCCCCGCAGAATAGGCACCGGATGGCCCGAATTCCGGCAGCGATAACGACCCGGTCTAGATAACGCGCTGGGCCAGCGCGATCAGATCGATGCCGAGCGTTCTGAGCCCGAAGTAGACGATCACGGCCGCGACGGCCACGGTCACGATGAGCACGATGACGCGGACCGTCCAGCCCTGCCGTTTGTACCATTCGGTCCAGTCGTGCAGCACCCGCTTGCCAAACTCCAGCGCCCGGCGCGCCCAGTGGAACTCGGTGGCCAGCACGGCCAGCCCCGCGAACACGACCAGCCAGCCCGGCCCGGGGAACGGCACCATGATCAGGCCGCCCACCACCATGATCGCGCCGATGGCGCCGATGACGATCTTCAGCGTGAGCGCGCCCGCGCGGGTGGATCGAATGCCGTCCAGCCAGCCGTGGATGCCCGACCGGCGCTCGGGCATGCTGGAACGGTCTGCCGACTCATCCTTGATCGCGTCGGCGTCTCCGGTCTCGGAGTCCTGGATCGGCAACGTACTCCCCCGCACGGTCGATGTGCCCCCCAGGATACGGCCCAGCGGCCCTGAAATAGGCTGCCTTACCAACCCGACAACCCGCCAAATCGACAAACCGCTCAAAACGTAAAATTTCATGCTTTTATAGGCGACTTCGGGCAAAAATCGGTTACCGTCTCCTATGCCCGAGGCCATGCTTCGTACCGTCACCGGTCCCGTACCCGCGACCGCCATCGACGGCGCCGTCCTTCCCCGCGAGCACCTGCGCACCGACATGCGCTGGGCGACCGGCATCGACTCCGACCCCTATCGGTGGCTCGACGAGGACCAGACCGTCACCACCGAACTCCGCGAGGTGCGCCAGTCCGACCACCTCGGCTTGATCATCGATCTTACCTGCCTGGGTATGGGCCGCGACGCCGCCGCCCTGGCCAGGATCGCGATGGGCAGCCGGGTTCCGGTGATCGCCTCGACCGGCCTGTTCGCCGGACCGTTCAGCGGTCCCCGCGACACGGACGTCGAGACGCTCACGAGGCGGCTGATGAGCGAGATCTCCGACGGTCTCGACGACATCGGCGTGTTCCCCGGCGTGATCGGCCAGGCCGGCTGCTGCGGCACCGAACCCAGCCCGGCCGAGGAGCGCGGCCTCATCGCCGCCGCCCGCGCCGCGCTGGCCTCCCGCCTGCCCGTGGCCACGTACGGGCACAACGGGCTGGCCATGCTGGAGATCCTCCTCGCCCAGGGCCTGGCGGGCGACAGGGTGAGCGTGGGCTACGCGGGCAGCGACCCGGCCGTCGCCCGCAAGATCGCCGAGGCCGGTGCGTACGTCAGCCTGGGCTCGCTCAGCCTCGGCACGGACCAGTCGGCCAGGATCGCGCTCGCCCTCATCGAGGACGGCCACGCCGACCGCCTCCTGCTCAGCACCGGCGTGAGCCGGATCGCGCAGGTCAACCGGTACGGCGGGCCCGGATACGCGCACCTCTTCCACACGCTGCTGCCGCGCCTGCGCGAGTCCGGGGTGACCGAGGACACGATCCGCCTCGTCACCCGGGACAACCCACTGCGCTGGCTCACCAGCGGAGCCGCCTGATCTGGACGGCGCTGCAGGTGGCCGACGGCGCTCCAGGCGGAGTCGCTTGACTTGAACCGCGCCCCAGGTGACCGGGGTTGCCAACTGCGCCCCAGGTTGCTGGCCGCACCCCAGGTTGGCGGGCGTGCTCCAGATTGGCGGGCGCTCCAGGTGGCGGCCAGCCGAACCCCCACAAGATCGTCTCGTGGGGGTTCGGGCGGCCCAGCCGCCAACCGGAGGGCCGGAAACTGGCTAGGATTATGGGCTGAGCGAGCCTGGCCAGGTGGGGGGACGGTGACCGAGCACACGCACAGCGGTGACGGCCCGCGCGGGCCGTTCAAGGCGCTGTCCCGCATGGCCCGGCTGGGTGACGTCCCGGTCGTGATCATGCTGGCCTGGGCCGGCTGGCTGGCCGTCCCGTGGTCCTTCAGCGGCCTGGCCCAGGCACGCGCCGCCGCTGCCGCGGCCGCCGCGGAGGCCGAGCCGCCACCGGCCATCTCCACGGGCACGGCAGGAGCCGGCACTTCCACCGATGCCGCACGAGTGGGCACCGCCGCCGACACCGCACGAACCGGCCTACCTGTCGATGCCGTACGAACCGGCACCACCGCCGACGCTGCACGAGCCGGTGTCACCGCCGATGCCGTACGTACCGGCTCGCTGGCGACCGCGACGCCCGCCAGGGCCTGGGGCATCCCGGCGGCCCACAGCCTCGCCCCGGCACACCGCACGGTCCGCGCCCTCCGTGACGACGCCCCCTGCGACGGCGCCCTCCACGCCGACGTCCCCTGTGACGGCGCAGTGGGTGACGCCGCATCGGGTGGCGGGCCCCGGGAGGATGTACTCGCCGCCGAGCGGGCGCGGATCGCCGGGGAGGTGCACGACGCCGCCGGGCATGGGCTGGCGGCCATCGCCCTGCAGGCCGGGCTCGCGCTCGTCACGCTCGACGACGACCCCGAGCAGGCGCGCGCCTCGCTGCTGGCGATCAGGGAGACCAGCACGACGGCGCTCACCCAGCTACGCGCCGCACTCGACCGGCTCGACCCGCGCGACAGCACCCATGACCCGCACGCCGGCGCCAATGACGCGCGGGACGGCGCCCACGACCTGCCGAGCCTCATCGACGGGGTCCGGGCCGCGGGGCTCGCGGTGGACGTGGAGCCCGCCGACCCCGTCGTGCCCGCTCACCTCAGCGCGACCGTCTACGGGGTGGTACGCGAGTCGCTCACCAACGTCCTGCGCCACGCCGGCCCGACACAGGCGCTCGTCCGGCTGTCCAGCGACCCGGCCGGGCTGCTTGTCCTGGAAATCGCCGACCGAGGCGCCCTCCGAAGCACTGGTCCAGCCGCCGGCCGGCTGGGAACGACCGAGGAGCACGGCCGAGCAGGGACGTCCGAGGGCCGGGGACTGGCCGGGATGCGGGCCAGGGTGCTCGCCGCGGGCGGACACTTCACGGCGGGCCCGCGGGACGGCGGCGGCTTCCAGGTCCTCGCCACATTCCCGCAGCAACCCGCACTCCAGACCGGCTCAGCTCGCCACAACACCGCCGACTCCCCGGCAGACCTCACGTGACCCCCGCCTCAGCCGAGGAACCCGAGGAAGCCAAAGAAGCCGAGCAGGGGCCGGTGATCCGGGTGGCCGTCGCCGACGATCAGGCCGTCGTACGGATGGGGCTCAGGGCGTTGCTGGACCGGGAGCCGGGCCTGGAGTGCGTGGGTGAGGCGGCCGACGGCGCGGCGGCGCTCCAGCTCATCCGCCGCACCCGTCCCGACGTACTCCTGCTCGACATCCGCATGCCCGGCATGGACGGCCTGGCGACCCTGCGGGCCATCGCCGGTGACCGCGAGCTGAGCGGCACCAGGATCGTGGTGGTGACCACGTTCGCCGTGGACGAGTACATCTTCGCCGCGCTCCAGGCCGGAGCCAGCGGGTTCCTGCTCAAGGACAGCGCCCCCGACGAGCTGGTCGGCGCGGTCCGGGTGGTGGCCGCGGGCGAGGCGCTGCTGTCGCCCGCGATCACCAGGAAGGTCATCGGCCTGTTCGGCCGCCACGGCACCGAGCCGGTCGAGGGCCTCGACACCCTCACGCCGCGCGAACGCGAACTGGTCGCCTGGGTGGCCACCGGCAGGTCCAACGAGGAGATCGCCAAGGAGTTGGTGATCAGCCCCGACACCGTCCGCACGCACGTCAGCCGGGCCATGGTCAAGCTCCACGCCCGCGACCGCGCCCAACTGGTCGTGTTCGCGATGCGCGCCGGCCTGGCCGTCCCAACGTAACCAGCCGACCTGGCCGTCCCAACGCAGCCAGCCGACCCGGCCGTACCAACGTCGCTATTTCCTGAGGAAGCCCTCGTAGTTGCGCTGCTGGAGCTGCGCCTCGATCTGTTTCACCGTCTCGAGCCCCACACCCACCATGATCAGAATGCTGGTCCCCCCGAACGGGAAGTTCTGCTGGGTGCTCGGATCCCGCAGGATCGCGAACGCGAGCAGCGGCAGCAGCGCCAGCACCCCCAGGTAGACGGCCCCGGGCGCGGTCAGCCGCGACAGCACGTACGCCAGATACCGCGCGGTCGGCGCGCCAGGGCGGATGCCCGGCACGAACCCGCTGTACCGCCGCATGTTGTCGGCCACCTCGACGGGATTGAAGGTGATCGACACGTAGAAGTACGCGAATCCCACGATCAGCAGGAAGAATCCGATCATGTAGAGCGGGTGCGTGCCGGCGGTGATGTTCCGCGACACCCAGCCTCCTACCTCTTCACCGAGGAGTGGAGCAGCGAGCGTCGGCAGGTACAGCAGCGACGTGGCGAAGATGACCGGCACAATGCCCGCCTGATTGACCTTCAGGGGGATGTAGGTGCTGCTCCCGCCGTACATCCGCCGCCCCACCGCCCGCTTGGCGTACTGCACGGGAATGCGCCGCTGCGCCTGCTCGATGAACACCACGGCCGCCACCAGGAACACCCCGGTCACCAGCAGCATGCCGAAGGCGAACGGGCTGAGCACGAAGATGGTCGACATGTACGACGGGAAGAAGGCCACGACCTGGGTGAACATCAGGATCGACATCCCGTTCCCGATCCCCCGGTCGGTCACCAGCTCGCCCAGCCACATCACCATGCTGGTCCCCGCCACCAGGGTGACCACCACCACCGCGACGCCCAGCAGGCTCTCGTCGCGCAGCAGCGGCCGCGCGCACCCGGGCAGCAGTTGCCCGCCGCGCGCCAGCGCGACCACCGTGGTGGCGTTGAGCACGGCCAGCCCGATGGTCAGGTAACGCGTGTACTGGGTGATCTTCGCCTGCCCCGACTGCCCTTCCTTCCTGAGCGTCTCAAGTCGCGGCACGACGACGGTCAGCAGCTGCATCACGATGCTGGCGGTGATGTACGGCATGACGCCCAGCGCGAAGACCGACAGCTTCAGCATCGCGCCGCCGCTGAGCATCTGCACCATGTCGAACAGCCCGCCACGCGCCGTACCCAGGCACTGCTGGACCGCCACGACGTCCACCCCCGGCGCCGGCAGGATCTGCCCCAGCCGGAACAGCCCGATGATGGCCAGCGTGAACAGTAACTTCTTACGGAGATCCGGCACCCGGAACGCCCTGAACAGCACGGTCAGCATGAGCCGAGTCTGTCGGCGCGCCCGTCTCCGGTCGTCCGCCGAGCCGCGTCACCCGCGTACGCAGATCCGCGTACGCGACACTGACCACATGAGCACGCTTTGGGTGATCAGCGGCCCGCCGGGGGCGGGCAAGTCCACCGTCGCGGCGGCGCTGCTCGCCCGCCTCGACCCGCCGGCCGCCCTGCTCGACAAGGACACCCTGTACGGCGACTTCGCGACCGAGATCCTCCGGGGGTACGGCAGGCACCACGGCGAACGCGAAGGCCCGTGGTACGACGAGCACATCAAGGCGCACGAGTACGCGGGCATGACCAGGACGGCCAGGCAGATCCGCGAGCACGGCTGCCCGGTGCTGCTCGACGGCCCGTTCACCGCGCAGGTGCACTCGGCGCGGCTCTGGGAGCGCTGGGTCGGCGAGCTGGGTGGCGACCCGGTCAGGCTCATCTGGGTTCGCTCGGACGGGCCGACCCTGCGCGAGCGCCTGGTGGCCAGAGGGCTGGAGAAGGACGCGGGCAAGCTGGCGGCGTTCGAGGCGTACCTGGCGGCGATCCGGGTGTCCGAGCCGCCGGCCGTACCGCACCTGGAGATCGACAACCGCCCTGGCGCGCCGTCGGTCGGCGAGCAGCTGTCAAGAGCGGGCATCCCACCGCGCCCCGACAAATCAGGTTAAGGAACCCGATACTCGTCGTCGCGCGCGTCGATGATCGCCATGTGGCCCGGCAGATGGCCGATCGCGAAGTCCACGCCGCTGGCCATGATCACCGCCTGCGGCGTCACGCCGCAGGCCCAGAACAGCGGCACCTCGCCGGCCCGTACCTCCACCGGATCGCCGAAGTCGGGCCGGCCGAGGTCGGTGATCCCGATCGCGGCCGGGTCGCCCACGTGCACGGGCGCCCCGTGCACCTGCGGGTAGTGGCCGCTGACCTCGATCGCGACGTCCACGAGCGCCGCCGGGACCGGCCGCATCGACACCACGAGCGGGCCTGACAGCGGGCCGGACGGGCGGCAGGGCACGCTCGTCCGGTACATCGGCACGTTCGTCCCCAGCTCGAGGTGCCTGATCGGCACCCCGGCCCGCAGCAGCGCCTGCTCGAAGGTGAAGCTGCAGCCGATGAGGAAGGCCACGAGGTCGTCACGCCACTCGGCGACCACGTCGTCGAGGTCGGCGACCGGCCGCCCGTCGCGATAGACGCGGTATCCCGGCAGATCGGTACGCAGGTCGCCCGGGAACAGGGCGGTGGACCAGGCCCCCGGCTCCCCCACGTCCAGCACCGGACACGCCTGTGCGTTCAGTTGCGCGAACAGCAGCAGCTCGTAGCCCAGCTCCTTGGGCACGGCGATCAGATTGGCCTGCGTCCAGCCGGAGCACCAGCCCGCGGTCGGCACCCGCTCGCCCGCGCGGAAGCGCTCGCGCGCCTGCGCCGGGGTCAGGTCTGCGACATCCACACCTCGAGATTACGCCCGGTAACTGGGCCCGCAATCGCCGACATACTCTGACTTTTCGGGGTAGTAGGGAACGCCGTGCGCCTTGATGTGAACCTCCTCGACTACGCGCTCATCGCGATCTACTTCGCGACCGTGCTCGGCATCGGGTTCGCCGCCAAGCGGCGGATCAGCTCGAGCCTCGACTTCTTCCTGGCCGGCCGTGGATTACCCCCGTGGATCACCGGGCTGGCCTTCGTCTCGGCCAACCTCGGCGCGATCGAGATCCTCGGGATGGCGGCCAACGGCGCCCAGTACGGCGCCATGACCGTGCACTACTACTGGATCGGCGCGGTGCCCGCGATGGTGTTCCTCGGCATCGTGATGATGCCGTTCTACTACCGCTCGAAGGTACGCAGTGTCCCGGAGTTCCTGGGCCGCCGCTTCAACGGCGCCACCCAGTTCCTGAACGCGCTCTCCTTCGCCGTGGCCCAGATCCTCATCGCCGGGGTCAACCTCTACGCGCTCGCACTGGTCATGGAGGCCCTGCTGGGCTGGCCCCTGCCGGTGTCGGTGGTGGTGGCGGCGGTGATCGTGCTGTCGTACATCACGCTCGGCGGGCTGTCGTCGGCGATCTACAACGAGGTCCTGCAGTTCTTCGTGATCCTGGCCGGCCTGATCCCGCTGACCATCCTCGGGCTGGCCAAGGTGGGCGGCGTCTCCGGCCTGTTCGACAAGGTACGGCAGAGCGCGCTCGGCGAGGCCGGCCTGCACACGTGGGCCGACAGCGCGGGCAAGAACCCGATGGAGGCCCACTGGCTCGGCATCGTGTTCGGCCTGGGCTTCGTGCTGTCCTTCGGCTACTGGACCACGAACTTCGCCGAGGTGCAGCGGGCATTATCCGCCCGCAACACCAACGCCGCCCGGCTCACCCCGATCATCGCGTCCTACCCGAAGCTGTTCATCCCGCTGGTGACCGTACTGCCGGGGTTGATCGCCCTCGTCCTGTTCAAGGACCTGGGCAAGGGTCAGGCCTACAACAACGCGATCCCGCTGCTCATGCAGGACCTGCTGCCCAACGGTGTGCTCGGCGTGGCGGTGACCGGGCTGCTGGCCTCGTTCATGGCCGGGATGGCGGCCAACATCAGCGGGTTCAACACCGTGTTCACCAACGACATCTGGCAGGCGCACCTGGCCAAGGACCGCGACGACGGCTACTACCTGCGGGTCGGCAGGATCGCCACCGTCGCGGGCGTCGCGCTGGGCGTCGGCACGGCGTTCATCGCGGCCGGCTACTCCAACATCATGAACTACCTGCAGGCGCTGTTCTCGTTCTTCAACGCGCCGCTGTTTGCGACCTTCATCCTCGGGCTGTTCTGGAAGCGGATGACGCCGTGGGCCGGCTTCTGGGGCCTGCTGGCCGGGACCGCGTCCGCGTTCGCCTCGTACATCGCGTACAAGGCCGGAATGCTGGACTTCGGCACCGAACTGAACGCCAGCTTCTGGGGCGCGGGCGTGGCCTTCGTCGTCGACCTGCTCGTCTCGGTGGTGGTCACGCTGGTCACCACGCCCAAGCCCGTGGAGGAACTGCGCGGGCTGGTGTACGGGCTCAGCGCCGTCGACCTGGCGGACGACGCGCTGGCCGGTGACAAGAAGTGGTACCGCTCGCCCGTGATCCTCGGGACGGGCGCGATCGTCCTGGCCGCCGCGATGTACGGGGTGATCCTGTGAGCGACATCAGAATGGTGATCGGCGGGCTGTTCCTGATCTACGGGGTGATCCTGATCATCGCCGGGGTGGTGGGGGCGGCGGTCAACCTGTGGACCGGGCTGGTCATGGCGGTCTTCGGCGGCGCCTTCGTGATCTGGGCCCGCGTCAAACGCATCTGACGCCGGGGGGCGGCCGGCCCGCATCCAACGCCGGGGGGCGGCCGGCCCATCGGCCCGCCGCCCCCTGTCGAGGTTTTCAGTAGTCGAGCCCGAACGTATGAGCGCCCAGGCCGAACCCGTTCCCCCGCGGCACCACGTAGCCCTGCTCGATCAGCGTGGCCACGCTCCGGCGTACCTCTTCCTCTTCCAGACCGGTCGCGCGGATCAGCGCGCCGAGCTCCGCGCCGCCGGACTCGACCGCCTGCGAGGCGACCGCCTCGTACACGTGGATGTCGACGTCGGACAGTGCCTGCACATCGTGATCTCGGGCCATCAGCGTCGCCTCGCTCCCTCTCTCAGCCGCCCGGGGTCGATGTCGCGCTCCGGGTAGCGGCGCAGGTATTCGCTCTCCAGTTGGTTGGTCCGCGTGGTGTGGCG
Organism: Nonomuraea sp. NPDC049129; assembly: GCF_040648495.1. Taxonomy (NCBI): domain Bacteria; kingdom Bacillati; phylum Actinomycetota; class Actinomycetes; order Streptosporangiales; family Streptosporangiaceae; genus Nonomuraea; species Nonomuraea sp. NPDC049129. The sequence goes on from NZ_JBEZDU010000023.1 coordinate 58,668, forward strand.
CGCGAGCGCGTCGTCCGAGCCGTGCAGGAAGGTGTCGGTCCGCGTGGTGTGCAGTTGCCGCAGCTCACGCAGCAGGTCGTCGTCCTGGAGTTGCGCTGGATCGATTCCCATCATCGTCATGGAGTAGCCCCTACCCCAGAAGGCGCCCGACAATATGTGTCACATTTCCTGACATAAGGGCATTGTCGGGAGGAGATCACCGCTTTACCTTCCCGTTATGGACCTCGAGCTCAGGCACCTCAGGATCGTTCGCGCGGTCGCGGACGCGGGAAGTGTGAGCAAGGCCGCGTCCCTGCTCGGGCTGGCGCAACCGGCCCTCACCGCACAGCTCAAACGTATCGAGCGGGTACTCGGCGGCACCCTGTTCGAGCGCGACAGGCACGGCGCCCGGCCCACCCGGCTGGGCGAGCTGGTGCTCGCCCGCGCCCGCGTGCTCCTCCCGGCGGCCAAGGAACTGCAGGACGAGGCCGTACGGTTCGCCCAGGCCCCCTCCCCCGGCTTCCGCATCGGCGCCACGAACGGGCCGATACTCGGCGGCCTCGTCGACCGGCTCGCCGCGGAACGGACGGTGAGCACGTACACCTCATGGTCGGCCGACGAACTCACCGCCATGACCGGGCTCGGCCGGCTCGACTACGCGCTGACCGGCGCCTGCGGCGACGGCGGCACCCCCACGGGCTCGCTGCGATGGGAGACGATCAGCTATGACCCGGTCTTCACCCTGCTCGCCGAGACCCACCCGCTGGCCGGCGAGAAGGAGCTGGACCTGTCCGAACTCGCCCTCGAAAGCTGGGCCGTCACGCCCGGCGACGGCTGCTTCGCCGACTGCTTCGCCACCGCCTGCGCCCGCGCCGGCTTCACCCCGGGAACGATCTATGAGACCGACGTGGCCACCTGCACCCACCTCGCCCGGGTCGGCCGGGCCGTGGCCCTCTGCCAGGCCACCCACCAGCCCGCCCCCGGCCTGGCGATGGTCCCGCTCGCGGGCGCGCCGCTGCGCTGGCGGCAACTCCTCGGCCACCACCCCGCCGCCCCGGATGCCGCCTGGGTGGCGGAACAGGCCAAACAGACCCACGCGGAGGTGGTACGGCGAAGCACGGTCTATCAGGACTGGCTGGTACGGAACACCGGCTTCGGCACCGCTCCCTAACCTGCCCTGATGTCCGACCTCCGCGCTGGGCCGCGATCTCGTAAGTGAGGGCCGGGGAGCCACGCCTCCCCGTGCCCGCCAGGGAGCTTTGGGGGCTCTAGGCGCTTAGGCCAGGGTGTACTCCCACCCCGGCTTCCAGTCGAACGGAGCATCCACAAGCTCCTCCAACGCCACGCCCTCAAGCAGATTCTGCAACGCCCACCGATTGGCCGAGTGCGAGATCACCAGCACCGTACGCTTCTGCCACTTGTCCATCACCTCTTCAAGAAACGCCGCGGTCTCCGCGACCACCTGCCGATAGCTCTGCCCCCCGGGCCACGGCATCTCAATGAACCGCCGCCGCAACCTCGCCACCTCACTGACGGGCCGCCCGTTGTAGATCCCGTAGTCGCACTCCCGCAACCGGGAGTCGAGCCGAATCTCCCGCCCATCCCCGAACGCGACCTCCGCCGTCTGCACCGCCCGCCGCAGATCAGAGGCGTAGACCACATCCACGTCCCGCCGCCGCACCCCCAACTCCACAGCCAACTCCCGCCCAGCCTGGGACAACTCCCCCGGCAACCAGCCGGTGGCGATCCCCTTCTCGTTGTCCACCGTGAGGGAGTGCGTCTCGTAGATCAGCTTGACCGCCATGGCCCGACGCTACCCATGGATCCCGGTGTCTGGCGTACGCGCTGAGTGAACGAGGACGATCTATGCTGGCATGAGGGCTCAGGTGTGGAAGACTGCATGTTTGCAAGGGGCGGTAGCTCAGCCGGTCAGAGCATCGGACTCATAATCCGTGGGTCGTGGGTTCAAGTCCCACCCGCCCTACTTCTCGATACCAGCAGAAACCCCCGCCTGACCTGCACTTTTGTGCCGGGGCGGGGGCCACATACGTCCGGCTGTCCACGGCTGGAGCCGATCGTTCGCGGGCGTCTCTCCCCAATGCGTCCCCACGGTTCCGGCCATGTTCCGGGTCATGAGTCGAGGTCGGCCACCTGCGCGCGCGTAGGCCCAAGCAAGGCCGCGACTTTCGCTCTTCCCGCCAAGTCGAGCCACCCTGCTCCGGACACCTGTAGGACGACGTTCAGTTCGAGGTCATAGGGCAGTAGCGCCATTCCCGTTGCCGAAGATCTTTACGGCTGCGTGAGACCCTCTCAAGGGCGATGAGTCGCTCTTCAAGTTGAGACCACTCGTAGGGGCGGCTGATGGATTCTGGCTGCGCCGGCCGGTCAGGCTTCCAGGATGGCCGACTCGATGCGCTCGGTGATCCATTGGACGGTCCGGTCGACGCCCCAGCCGAATGTCGTGGGGCTCGCGCCAGCCGTACTTCCGAGTCACTGGTGCCCGCTGGCGGCCGCGAGTGACTGGAGCTTTCCGCCGTTGGCGTCGAGCCAGTGGGTCGTGTCCTCCAGCTTGCGGATCCGGTCGGTGACCTCGCCGAGCTGTGCCTTCCCGTTCAGCCAGCGGCCTGCCCGCGACAGGGCGCTGCCGACCGCCCGGGCGAGGAGCAGCCGGGGCAGCGCGTCGGCCTCGGCGGCGTCCAGCGGGCGGACCGAGGCGTACCCCCGCAGGAAGGCCATCGTGCGGAGCTGCCAGTCGCGCGTCTCCAGGGCCCCGCTGTAGAACAGCGCCGCCATCATGTCCTGGACCAGGAAGCCGACCCCGGCGAACTCGAAGTCAAGCAGCCCGCTCACCTCCCCGGTGTCCTCGTCGACCAGCACGTTCGAGGCCGCCAGGTCACCGTGGATGACCTGGGTCGGCAGCGCGCCACCGCCCGCAGGCCACTCCTGCCCGACGCGGCGCGCCACGGCGTCGAGGCGGGCGACCCGCTCCGCGCTGATTCCGGCGGCGCGCAGCTGATGGCAAAGGGCGCCGACGTGCGGCACGGCGGGGTGCGCCAGAGGATTACCACGCCAGTCCCCCAGCCCGTCTTCTGGTGGCACGCCCAGCATCGCCTCGCCGAGCAGCCCGGCTGCCCGGCCGAAGCGCTCGAGTGCCGTCGGGCCCGTGAGGTCGGGCCGCACGCCGGGGATCCACCGGCAGACGGTGGCGGGCCCGGCCGCGGTCTCGATCACCGTGTCCCCGCTGGGCGCGGCGACTGGTTCAGGCACCTGGAAGGGAAGTCCGACCGACCGTAGCCGCCGCAGGATCCGGTGCTCGGCGCCGGCCTGCGCGGCGGACTGGGTCCGGCTGACCCGGAGCACGAATCGAAGGCCCCCCTGGCGAAGCAGGAACGTCTGGTTGTTGGTCCCCTGCTCGGTTCGGATGATCGTCGCGTCCGGGGGGAAACCCCACGCTGCCAGCAGCGGGGCCAGGAACTCCAGGTCGGCGGAGGCGGTCATGCGCCAATTCTGGCGGCATGCCCAGGTCGGCGGGCAACCGGTTATAGGCCCCCTTCGGAGCAAGAGTACGGCTGGTGCGAGGCCCGCGACGGAGCTCGTTGCCTCGATATTTCGCAGGTCAGAGAGTTCAAGATCCGCTCATGGCCGGAATTTCTGTCATCTCGGCTCACCCCGGTCACCGGCGAGCGGTTGCCTGGTTGAGCCGAGCCATGGGCTCGCGATTGGTGGCGCGTGCGGCGGACAGATCCTCGTCGTGTTCTTCGAGTTGGAGGCGCAGATCGACGACTTGTTGCTCCAGATGGGTGATCTTCTCGTTGAGCGTGTCGACATCGGCGGGTGTGCCGAGCCCGGACTCGCGCCAGACCTGTTCGCCGAGTGCCTCGGACAGGCGCTTCTCGAGTTGCTGGGCGCGGGCGTTGAGTCGGACCGCCCGTTCGTGGGCAGCGAACAGGTCGGCTTGCAGTGATCGATGCCTGCTCGAGAGCCGATCTGGGGTCGAGTTCGCCGTTCGGTTCACCAGCGAAGAGCGGAGAAGTCGATGGGAGCCGGCGGCAGTTTGCGGGTGCGGGTGGATTCCCAGGCCGGGTTCTCCCGCGCCAGGTGTGCTATCAGGTCCCGGATCTCCTTGCTCATCCGGGGCCGACCGGGTCGGCTCGTGGTGGCGGCCACGAAGAGCACCGGCGCGCTGTTCTCCAGCTTCGGGCTCTGGTTCGGCGACGACTTCGGTCCTCGGCGCGATCATGTTGCTCGCCGACTACCGGCACCGGCACTTCGGCTGGTGGGTCTCCGATGCCGGGTCGTGGGGCGGCATGCCGGCGGGCGTCACCTCAACCTGCGCCGTCACGGCGGACGGACGGCGGCTGCGCTTCCTGCGCAACTGGACCTGGCAGGAGATCGCCGTAACGGCACCGACCGCGGTGCGCGACGTGCTCGCCGGCGCCGACCACGCGGCAGGTGCGGAAATACGTCTCGGTCCATGGGATGTACGTGGGCTGCTGGAGATGCCAAAGTCCTCGCTGGACCATGGCCCGTCGGGCCGGGGCCGCTGTCCGCAATGACGCCCCCGCCGTCCAGACCGCTGGAGCCGCTACGGAAGGGCCGGCTCCAGGGTCCGGACGGCACGTGGCATTCAGACGCGGGTCCACTTCTGGTTGTTCTGGCCGTTGCACGCCCAGATCTGCACCTTGGTGCCGTTGGCGGTGGCGGCGCCGCTGACGTCCAGGCACTTGTTCGCCCCGACGGCGGTGATGCTGCCATCGGCGTTGAACCGCCATTTCTGGTTGTTCCGCCCGTTGCAGTCCCAGATGATCACGGCGGTGCCGTCCGCCGTCCCGCCCCCGTTCACATCCAGGCACTTATTGCCGTACACCTGAAGCTCATCCGCGGCGGTCGACGTCCACTGCTGGCCGGCCTGCCCGTTGCAGTCAAAGATCTGCACCTGTGTACCGTTCGTCGGCGAGGCGGCGTTGAGGCACCGGTTCGACCCGACACCCCGCAGCGCGCCCGTGCTGCCCGGAGGCGAGCCGTCGCCCTGCCCGACGCCCTTGCCGTTGACGGTGAACGAGTCCACGTCGAACGAGTTCGCGGACGGCGACTTGAACACGACGTAGACATTGCGGGTGCCACCGGGATCGGTGACCTGCACCGCGGGCAGGGACACGTAGGTGTTCCATCCCCCGGTCGCCGGCACGGGGCTGGAGGCGATGAGGGCTCCGGTCGGCGAGTCGGCGTGCAGTTCGATGGACGCCCCGGTGTTGGACGGTGCCGAGACGCGGAAGGACACCGTGTCGATCCCGGACAGGTTGATCGGGCTGAAGGAGGTCCAGTCGTTGTTGGAGATGTCGCCGATGCGCCTGCCGCCTTCGGCTCCGGGCTCGTCGACGATCCGGATTCCGGACGAACCGGTGAAGTGCTCGGCCTGCTTGTGCTTGGGCTGCAGGGTGACGCCGGCGCTGCCCTTCAGGCCGCCCTTGTCGGTGTAGTCGGCGGACAGGGCGTAGTAGACGTTGGCGGCCTCGTCATGGCCGGAGGCGGTGGTCGTGACCGTTCCGGAGCAACCGGTGTGCTGGCCGGTGTCGTGGGCGTGCTGGTCATGGCCGAGCGCGGTGATCACGTTGACCTTGGTGCAGTCGATGGCGCCGTCCTCGGGGTCGGTGACGTTCACCGTGTAGGCCACCTGGTCGCCGAAGTCGATGAACCCGCCGTCGGGCGGAGCCGAGAAGACGACCTTGGGACGGGTGTTGCCGACGGCGATGGACAACGTGACGCTGCCCGTCTTCCCGCCGGAGTCCCGTACGGTGAGCTTGGCCGTGTATGTCCCGTTGGCGTTGTAGGTGTGGGACGGGTTGGCGCTGGTGGAGGTCCCGCCGTCGCCGAAGTCCCACGCGTAGGTGATCGCGTCGCCGTCGGGGTCGGACGAGCCGGCCGAGGAGAACGCCACCGTCAGCGGCGCCGCGCCCGAGTCGGGGTTGGCGCTCGCCTTGGCCAGGGGCGCGCGGTTTCCGGCTACGTAGTCGACCCGGTAGACGCTGTCATCGGTGTTCGCGTGGCCGAAGCCGTTGCCCCAGTCGGCCATGTACAGGGCGCCGTCCGGACCGAACTTCATGTCGATCGGCGCGTGCGGGGCGAGCTGTGCCGCGAAGGGGTTGATCTTCAGGAGGTTGCCCGAGGAGTCCAGCCGGAACTCCTTGACGAAGTTGCGGCTCCATTCGTAGACGAACGGCGTGCCGTCGAAGTACTCGGGGAACTTGCGGTCAGAGCCGCCGGCGGCGTCGTAGCGGTAGAAGGGGCCGCCCATCGGGGCGGCACCGCCGCAGCAGTCGATCTCGGGGAACTCGGCCGAGGCGTGGTAGTTGTACCAGACGGTCGCGGGCTTGGCCGCGGGCAGATTGGTCAGCCCGGTGTTGTTGGGCGAGTCGTTGACGGGCGCCGAGCAGTTGAACTTCGCGCCGGAGGTGTTGGTGGCGAAGTTGTAGTCGTTGAACGGGATGTTGTTGCCGACGCAGTACGGCCAGCCGTAGAAGCCCGGCTGCTTGATCAGGTTCCACTCGACGGTGCCCTCGGGACCGCGGCTGGGGTTCGCGGCGCCGGCGTCGGGGCCGTAGTCACCCAGCGAGATCCACCCCGTCACCTTGTCGACCGAGAAGCGGAACGCGTTGCGGAAGCCCATCGCGTAGATCTCCGGCCGCGTCTTGGCGGTGCCGGGCGCGAACAGGTTGCCGGACGGAACCGTGTAGGTGCCGTCGGCCTCGGGGTGGATGCGCAGGATCTTGCCGCGCAGGTCGTTGGTGTTGGCCGCGGACCGCTGGGCGTCGTAATGCTCCCGGCCCGGCCGCTCGTCGATCGGGGCGTAGCCGCTGGAGCCGTTGGGATTGGTGTCGTCACCCGGGCCGATGTACAGGTTCCCGCCCGGCCCGAACGCGAGGTAGCCGCCGGTGTGGCCGGGCTCGTCGACGTTGCGGTACGCCGGAACCTCGATGATCTTCTTCTCGCTCGCCAGGTCGAGGCTGGTGCCGTTGAAGGTGAACCTCGACACCCGGTTCACCTCGCCGCCGTTGGACGGCGAATAGTTGACGTAGATCCAGCCGTTGGTGGCGAAGTTCGGGTCCAGCGCCAGCCCGATGCCGCCGTCCTCGCCTCCGTCGTACACCGACAGGGTGGCGATGACGCGCGTGCCCCCGCCGTTGGCGGGGATCAGGTTCACCTTGCCCGAGCGCGAAATGTAGAAGACCCTGCCGTCGCCGGCCACGTCCAGTTCCATCGGCTGGTCCGGTGCGCCGTCGAGGGTCACCTTCTGGAACCGGGCCGCGACGGTGCCGCCGCAGTCGCCCGGCGCCGCGCCCGCCGCCCACTTCACCCCGCCCAGCAGGTGCTGTTTGAACGACGGCTCCGAATAGGAGGACGCCTGGTGGCCCATCGCGGTGGCCCACACCCGGCCGCCCTCCGGGTTGTGACACCAGGAGATCGGGTGGTCGGCGCCCATCTTGTTCGGCCCCGCGTCATAGGTGGTCTCGTCCGCGGTCACCAGCACGTGCACCGAGCCGCGCAGGTTCTTGTCGAAGTTGTACCACTCCTCTGTGCGCACCCAGCGATCCGGCAGTCCCTTGGTGGAGGGGTGAACCTTGTCGGCCACCTTGGCGGTGCCCTGCAGGACGGATGAATGCGCGGTCATGTGCGCGCCGGCCAGGGCGACCTGGTCCCACCAGGGGAACTGCGCCTCGATGTTCATGTCGGTGGCGTTGTGGATCGCGACGACGCCGTGGCCGCTGCGCACGTACGCCTGGAAGGCCTGACGCTGGGCGTCGTTGTCCCACACCATGCCGCTGGTCTGGAACATGATCACCGCGTCGTAGGTGTTCAGGGTCGCGGCCGTGAAGACGGCGGAGTCCTCGCTCTGGTCGAGCTGGAAGTTGTTGTCGGCCGCCATCTGCTGGAACATCGCGACACCGGCGGGGATCGAGTCGTGCCGATAGGCGCCGCTCGCGGTCTTGGTGAACAGCAGCACCTTGAACTGCGGCGCGGCCGCGTGCGCCACCAGCGGCACCGCGGACAGCCACAACCCTAATAAGGCTGCGGCGAGGGCGGAAAGCAGGCGTGATGTTCGCATGAAGGATCTCCTGGGGGGTTACGGAGTTGACGGGTGGGAAGGCGTGCGTCATCTCGGCCGATGCCGGTCGTCTTCAGCAGTGACCCACCCATCGATCCGGGCGGCGGGGCCTGACCATGCGACAGATGTCGAATCGATTCGGAACGAAAATAGGTCGGGCTAAACATGAGTGTCAAGCATGCTTATCGAGCGAGTCCAAGACCGCCTTTCCGCTTCTACTGAGTCAGGGTCTCACCGCCTTTACCGGGAATCTGCAGGTTCAGGCCGCGTAAGCGATGCCGCGCCGCTCCGCCGGCATTCAAAAGGGCAAGGAAAAAGCCTTCAATAAGTATGAAACTTTCAAGCACCATTTTGATCAGAGGGTGCGCAGGTAGGCGAGGCCGTCCACGGCCAGCGCGTCCTGGCTTTCGGCGAGGGGTCGCCAGATGGAGGCCGCGGTGGCGATGGTCTGGTTGTGCGCGGTGAAGGACTCGATGACGAGCGGCCCTTGATAGCCGGCGTCGTTCAGGGCCCGGGTGAAGCCGGGCCAGTCGAAGCGGTCGGCTCCCGGCGTGCCGCGGTCGGTGCCGCACACCTGGACGTGCGCGATCCGATCCGCCGCGACCCGCACCGCCTGGGCGGGGTCTTTCTCCTCGATGTTCATGTGGTAGGTGTCGAGTGTCAGGTGGCAGTCCTCAGGCAGCGCGTCCAGCGCCTGCTCGACGGTGTTGACGAGGCTGGTCTCGTACCGGTTGAGCGGCTCGACCGCGAGCTTCACCCCACGGCCGGCCGCGTAGTCCAAAACGGGCCGCAGATGCTCACGCAACTCCGCGTAGACCGCCCTGCGCTCGTCCGGCGCCAGCCGCCACGTACGGCCGACCGAGGCGTACGCCGGCCCCCCGATCGCGGGGGAGCCGACGGTCGTCGCCACGTCGACGCAGTGCCGCAGATAGTCCTGGGTGTCGCGGATGGTCTCCGGAGAGGCGGCCACGAGTTCCCGCCCCGGCGGCATGACCAGTACCACGGACGCGGCCAGCCCGTGCTCGGCCAGTACCGTCGCGGCCTTGTCCGGGTTCCAGTCGCCGGGCTGCTCGATCGGCAGTTCGATGACGTCGAAGCCCCACCTTGCGATGCGGGGCGCGAGCCGGGCCAGTTCGTCGTCGGTCAGCGGGGAGACCCAGACCCAGGTGTTCACTCCGATGGAGAACATGCGCCCCTCTTCGTGGTCGGTTCGCGGAAGGAGCCGATCAGCTCTTCTTCCCGCCCCAGTTCTCGGGGAACCCGGGCAGGGTTTCGCAGCCGCACAACGCGTAGTGCAGCGGTGGCATGTTCGGCTTCAGGTACGCCGACAGGTTCTCCGAGGTGACCTTCGGCTGCGGCAGGTTCCACATTTTGGGCACCTCCTCGCCCTTGAGGATCTTCAGCGCGGCGATGATCGGGGTGCGCCATTGGTAGGTCGGATATGTGGGCGCGATGGCGGTGAGGTCGGCGTCCTTCCACTTCTGCAGGAAGTCCTGCTGGTCCTCGCCGTTGATGGGTGGTACCGGCAGGCCCGCGTCCTCGAATGCCTCGATCGCGGCCACCGCCGTGGCGCCTGCGTCCATCCAGACGCCGTCGATCTTGCCGTGCCGCTGGATGTAGTCGCTGACGATGCTCTTGGTCTTGGCGGCGTCGCCGTCGGTGAACTCGACCCCCACGACCTGGACCTCGCTCTTGTCGAAGACCACCTTGGCCGCCGACCAGCGGGTCTCCAGCACGTCCACGCCGGGCAGGATACGGAGCGCGAGCACCTTACCGCCGGCCGGAACCTTCTCGACCAGGAACTCGGCGGCGTCGGCGCCGAAGGCGTAGCCGCCGATCGGCTTGATGAACGTCACCGGGCAGTCCGTTTCCACGCCCCGATCGAACACGATGACGGGCACCTTCCCGCAGGCGGCCGTCACGGCCGGGGTGAGCGTGGCCGTGGTGTTCGGCGAGACGATCAGCGCGTCACAGCCGTTGGCCTGCAACTCGGCGATGTCGGAGATCTGCTTGTCGTCCTTGCCCTCGGCATCCAAGGCGGTGAACTTGGTGATCTCCTTGTGCAGGCCGGCCTCGGCCTGCATCGTCTTCCACCCGACCTGGCGCCAGGGGTTGTTGACCGCGGCGTTGGAGAAGCACAGGTGGTACGGTCCGTTCTTCTTGTACTTCGCCGTATCGACCATCTGCGGGGCGATGGCCTGCTCCCAGGGCTTGTCCATGGGACCCTGCGGCGTCTGGGAGCGCATGGCCAGCTGGGCGTCGAAGTCCGCCCGCACGAAGAACTTCGACTGCGCACCCGTGCCCGAGCGGTGAGCGCTCGTGGCGGGAGCCGCGGACTGGGTAGTGGACGTCAGCTTGTCGGTGGTGCAGCCGGCGAGGGCGAGCGCGGCGAGCACGGCGACTGCGGCCTTATGACGCGGCATGTGCGTCTCCTTTGCGGGGGGTGAACGTCCGGGGAAGCCGGATTGCTCCCGCCGCGACCGCGGCGATGATGATGACGCCCTGCACGGTGAACTCCAGCTCCCCCGAGATTCCGTACAGGTTGAGCAGGGTGAACAGCGCCTCCAGCGTGAAGGCCCCGGCCATGGCGGCCAGCACGGAGCCGCGGCCGCCGCCGAGCACCACGCCGCCGAGCACGACCGCGGTGATGGCGGAGAACTCCAGTCCCTGGCCGACCTGGGCCGAGACACCGGCGAAGCCGCCGAGCAGGATCGCCGCGACGGCCGCGGCCAGGCCGGAGAGCATGAAGGCGAAGATCTTGGCTCGGTGGACCCGGACCCCGGACAGGGCCGCGGCGCGTTCGTTGTCGCCGGTGGCGATGAGCGTCTTGCCGAAATCCGCGCGCATGAGCAAGATCGCCGCCGCGCCCCCGGCGAGGAGGATCAGCACCGACCACGGCACCGGTCCGAGGCCGCCGCGGCCGAGGGCCCGGAAGCCCTCCGACAACGCGCCGCGCGGTGCGCCGCCGGTCCACAGGAAAACGGCTCCGGACAGGATGAGCAGCATGCCGAGCGTCACGATGAACGACGGCACCCGCAGCTTGGTGGTGATCACTCCATTGATCAGTCCGACGAAGAGCCCGACGGCGGTCAGCAGCGCGAGGACCGGCCAGGTGGCGGACTCGTCGCCGTCGATGAGCCGCGCGGCGATCACCACCTCCGCCGTCACCAGCGAGCCGACTGAGAGGTCGAACTCGCCGGAGACGATGACGAAGTACTGCCCCGCGGCCAGGATCACCAGCGGCGCGGCCCGTTTGAGGAACGCCAGGAACCCGGCGGGCTCCAGGAAGAAGGGGTTGGCGACCGCTATCGCGGCCAGCAGCACCAGGAGGACCGCGACGATGGGAAGTGCCCGTTTCATGCCGACCGCTCCTTGGTGCGCCGGGCGTAGACGGCCACCGCGATCACGATGACCACGCCGCGGACCACGTCCTTGACGAAGGAGTTGACCTCGAGCTGATTGAAGATGGTGTCCAGGACAGCCAGCAGCAGGACGCCGCCCACGGTTCCGGCGACGCCACCCTTTCCGCCGGCCAGCGCGGTCCCGCCGAGCACGACCGCGGCGATGGACTCCAGGTCGTAGCCGCCGTCGGTGCCGACCGTGGGCGCCCCCGCCCCGAGCCTGCCGGCCAGGAGCAGGCCCGCGATGCCGGCGCAGACCGAGCAGAGCACGTGGGTGAGCAGGATGACGCGACCCGTACGGATCCCGGACAGCCGGGCGACCTCCTCGTTCCCGCCGACCGCGTAGATGCGGTAGCCCGGCCGGGTCCTGCTCAGCAGGAACCAGGCGGCGACGGCGACGCCTGCCCAGAGCAGGGCGGAGACGGGGATCGGCCCTATTCGGGAGTAGCCGAGGATCTGGAACGACTCGGGCACCTTGCCGGCGGGGCCGTCGTACAGGTGGTCGACGATGCCCCTGATGATCAGGGCGACGCCGAGCGTGGCGATGAAGGCGTGAACCTGGAGCCTGGTGATGACCAGCCCGTTGACCAGCCCCACCAATGCACTGACGGCAAGCACCGCGGCGACCGCCGGCAGGATGTTCCCGTCCTGGCCCGCCATGATCTCCGCCGCGATCAGCGAGGTCAGGCTGATCAGGTACGCCACGGATAGATCGAGCGACCCGGCCAGGATCGCCAGCGTCTGCCCGATCGCCACGATGCCGAGGGCCGCCGAGCGCTGCTGGATCCCGACGATGCTTTCCATGGTCAGGAACTGACCGCCGTCGAGCGCGACCAGGACCCAGCCGACCGCGACCAGGCCGAGCAGCGCGAGGAACACCACCTGTGTGGGCTCACGTAACCAGGCCGCCAGGCCGCCGTGCGCCTCGCCGTGGTGGGCGGGACGGCGGACGCGTGAGAGCGTGTTCATTCAGCCGCCTCTCCTGCGGCCAGACGCATGATGGCTTCCTCAGATGGGCCGGCCGGCAGTGTGCCTGCGATCCGGCCGCCGCGCAGGACGACGACGCGATCGCTCATGCCGATGAGTTCGGGCAGCTCGGAAGAGATCATCATGATGGCCATGCCGTCATTCGCCAGCTCACGCATCAGGTCGTGGATCGCGGCCTTGGCCCCGACGTCGACGCCCCGGGTCGGCTCGTCGAACAGCAGCACGCGCGGCGCCATCGTCATCCATTTGGCGAGCACGACCTTCTGCTGGTTGCCTCCGGACAGGTAGCGGACCTCCTGTTCCTGTCGTGGAGGCGACAGGCGTACCCGTTCGAGCAGGTCGTGGACGCCATTGCGGCCCTTGGCGCCCACCGCCCGGGCGACGAGCAGGGCGTTGTCGCGAACCGACTGGCGCAGGGCGAGTCCTTCGGCCTTGCGGTCCTCGGTCACGAGCCCGATGCCCATGGCGACGCCTTCCCGGACCGAGCGGGGGCGCGACGGGGTCATCTCGCCCGTAGTGAACGGCTCCGCGCCGAAGATCGCCTTGGCGAGCTCCGATCTGCCGGATCCTTGCAGGCCGGCGATGCCGACGATCTCCCCGGCACGCAGCTCCAGATCGATGTCGCGGAGCTTGTGGTTGCCCGCTCCGCGCAGGCTGAGCCGTACCTCACCGGGGCCCGGCGAGCGGGGCGGGAAGTAGGCGCCGAGGTCGCGGCCCACCATCAGGCGGATCAGCTCGTCGGGGGTCACCTCGCCGATCGGGAGCGTGGTGACGAGCGAGCCGTCCTTGAGCACGGTGACGCGGTCCGCCAGGTCGAACACCTCGCGTAATCGGTGGGAGATGTACACGACGGCGACGCCGCGCTCCCTCAGCCGCCCGATCAGCCGGTAGAGCAGCTCGACCTCGTGCTCGGCGAGCGCCGCGCTGGGCTCGTCCATGACGACGAGCCGGGCGTTCATCGACAACGCCTTGACGATCTCGACGACCTGCTGCTGGGCCACCGACAGGCGCTTGACCGCGTTGCGGGGGCCGAAGGAGTCCTCGCCCAGTTCGGCGAGGAGCCGCGCAGTCGCCTGCTCCATGGTGGCCCGGTCGACCAGGCCGCGCCTGAGCGGCTCGCGCCCGAGGAAGACGTTCTCGGCGACCGTACGCTCGGGCAGCAGGTTGAACTCCTGGTACATGATCGCGATGCCGGAGCGCTGCGCCTCGAGCGGATGGCCGAAGGAGACGGGGTGACCGTCGATCTCGATCGTGCCCTCGTCCGGCGGGTGAACACCGCCAATGATCTTCATCAGGGTGGATTTGCCGGCGCCGTTCTCGCCGACGACGGCGTGCACCTCGCCGGCCGTTACGTCCAGGTCCACTCCGGACAGCACCCGCACGCCCAGGAAGCTCTTGCCGATGCCACGCATGCTCAGCACCCCGCCCACCTCCCCCACCGTGGCCGATCCCGCGGACGGAGTCTTGAGGGTAAGCCTGGGCCAGCGGCAAGTTTCGGCCTTATATCCCTCATGCTGCCGGATGCTAAGCGGGCTTATGTTGATGGTCAAGCAAAAGCTCGCACCCTTGACGGCATAATCGGTGGTCTACAGCAGGCCTTGAGCAGCACCTCGACATCCTGGCGAGCGAGCTCGGCGACCGCGCGGCCATCACCGGTGCGGCGGTGATGGCCGTAATCGGCGGATAATATGACAGCGATAAGCCTTCTTATGCTTGACCATCGACAAAAATGGCTCTTACCATCACGGAGACTTACATACCGGATGCCTTCCGCATGCGGGGATAGTCCCGACACGATGGAGCTTTCATGGACAAGCTCGGTGTGTGGCTTATCGGGGCACGGGGATCCGTGGCGACCACTGCCATCGTGGGAGCCGCGGCCATCAGGGCAGGAGCTGCCGCCCCGCAAGGATGCGTGAGCGAGTCCCCCGGCTTTCCCTGGCACCTGGTTCCGCTGACCGACCTGGCCTTCGGCGGCCATGACATCACCGAGACCTCCTTACGCAAGCGCGCCGAACAGCTGGGCAGAGCAGGAGTCATATCACCGGACCTGCCGGGGCTGCTCGCCTGCGACCTGGACGCCGCAGACGCCGAGATCCGGCCGGGTCACGTCCCCGGCGACGGCGGCCGGGCCGCGACCCGGCTGATCGACGACATCGCCGGCTTCCGGGCCCGGCACGGGCTGGCCCGGGTGGTCGTCGTCAACGTGTCGTCGACCGAGCCCCCGGTGGATTCGCGTCCGGAGTTCGAGAGGCTGGCCGATCTCGAGGAGCGGCTCGCCGCGGGGGACGACGTCCTGCCGCCGAGTTCGCTGTACGCCTATGCGGCGTTCCACGCCGGGTGCGGCTATGTGGAGTTCACCCCTTCCACCGGGCCGGCCCTTCCCGCCCTGGCGGAACTCGCCGCCCGGCGGGGCGTGCCGTACGCGGGACGCGACGGCAAGACCGGCGAGACCCTGGTCAAGAGCGCCCTGGCGCCCATGTTCGCCGACCGGGCACTGCGGGTCCGCTCCTGGTCCGGGCTCAACCTCCTCGGCGGCGGCGACGGGGCGACCCTCGCCGATCCGGCCGCCAGGTCCAGCAAACAGCTCTCCAAGGACCAGGTCGTCGCGAAGGTCCTGGGAGGACCCGTCGAGGGTGAGACGCACATCGACTACGTCCCGGATCTCGGAGAGTGGAAGACCGCCTGGGACCACGTAACATTCGAGGGCTTTCTCGGCGTGCGGATGACGTTGCAGTTCACCTGGCAGGGCTGCGATTCGGCGCTGGCCGCTCCGCTCGTCCTGGACCTGGCCCGGCTGGTCGCCCGTGCGCACGAGAAAGGGCGGCACGGCGTCCTGCCCGAGCTCGGCTACTTCTTCAAGAGCCCGCTGGGGACGGACGAGCACGCGCTGGCCGCCCAGTACGCCCGGCTGCGCGCCTTCGCCGAGGAGCTGTCGTGAGGGCGCTGCTCGAGCTGGTCCGCGCCCCGGCCGCACTGTCGGTGCCGGGGGACACCATGGCGGGGGCCGCCGCCGCGGGGCGGATGCCGGCACCCGGCCTGGCCCTGGCGTCGGTGCTCATGTACTGGTCGGGAATGGCGCTCAACGACTGGGCCGACCGTGAGGCGGACGCCGTCGAGCGTCCTGAACGCCCGATCCCGTCAGGCCGGGTTCGCCCGGGCGCCGCGCTCGGGCTCGCGGCCGCCCTGAGCGGCGCGGGCCTGGCCACCGCCGCCCTCGCCGGCGGCCGTCGCGCTCTCACCGTGGCCGGCCTGCTGGCCGGCGCGGTGTGGGCCTACGACCTGGGCCTCAAACGGACGGCGGCGGGACCGGCCTCCATGGCGGCCTGCCGCGTGCTCGACGTGCTTCTGGGCGCGGGCGAGCAGGTCAGGGCCGCCGTGCCGACGGCGCTGGCGATAGGTGCGCACACTTACGGGATCAGCGTCCTGGGCCGGGCCGAGGTAACGGGGGCGGCACGCGGGACCGCCGAGCGCGCGCTCGTGGCCAGCACCGCGGCGGCCGGTCTCGCAGCCGCCTCCTGTGTAGGCAACCGAGCCGCCGCCCGGGCCGGAGCGGGCGTCCTCATCGCCGGCTATCTCGCCTTCACCCTCCCGGTCCAGGCCGGGTTGCGGGCCCGTCCCGACCCCGAGAACGTCCGGCAGGCCGTCCGCCTGAGCATCCTCGGCCTGATCCCGCTCCAGGCGGCGGCGGTCGCCGGTGGCGGGCGGTTCGCGACGGCGGGCGCGCTGCTGTGTTCGCTGCCGCTGGGAAGGTGGCTCTCATCCCGGCTGGCGACATCGTGAAGTGGGCCTACTGCACCAACGGCTTCGCCGGCCACCGGCTCCCCGAGGCGCTGGCGGTCCTGGCCGATCTGGGGTACACCGGTGCGGCGATCACGCTCGACCACGGTCATCTCGACCCCCACTCCCCCGGCCTGGCTGCGGCGGTGTCGCGAATCGCCGGGCTCCTCGAACGCCTGGGCCTCGATGCCGTCGTCGAGACGGGCGGGCGTTACACCCTCGATCCCCTGCGCAAACACCATCCGACCCTCATCAGCGACAACGCCGAGCGCAGAGTGGAGTTTCTGACCACGGCGATGCGGGTCGCCGCCGATCTGGGCGCTCCCGTGGTGCACCTGTGGAGTGGGGTCCGCCCCGACGGCATGCCGGAGGCGGAGGCGTACACGCGGCTGGCCCGCCAGTGCGCACGGCTGCTCGACGAGGCCGACCAGGTGGGCGTCACGCTGGGATTCGAACCGGAACCCGGGATGCTCGTCGCCGACCTGGACGGCTTCGAGCGGCTGCGCGCGATGCTCGGCGGCCATGACCGGTTCGGTCTCACCCTCGACATCGGGCACTGCCACTGCGTGGAGCGGGAGGACCTGGGCACCTGTATCCGCCGGGCGCTGCCGTACACCGTGCACGTGCAGATCGAGGACATGCGCCGCGAGGTCCACGAGCACCTGGAATTCGGCGAGGGTGAGATCGACTTCGTGCCGGTGCTCGCCGCTCTGCACGGCTACTCGGGTCTGGTGGCCGTGGAGCTGGCCCGGCACAGCCATGCGGCCCCGCAGGTCGCCCGCCGCTCGATCGACTTCTTGAGGAGGGCACATGAAGGAGCCGGCGCAGGAGTGGCTGGCACAGGCCGTCCGGCAGGTCGAGGCTGACCCGTACGCGATCCACCGGCTCTTCGCGCAGGCCGAACGGCGGGGCGGCCCCGGCGCCCGACGCGCGCTGCTCGGCGCGCTGCACGGCGACCACGCGGTGATCCACGGCCTGTACGAGGCCGGCGACAGCGGCGAGAGGCTGGCGATCCTGACCGTCCTGCATGAGCTCGATTCAGAAGGGACGGCGGTCGGGCTGGTGGAGGACGCGCTGCGCACCAATGACACGCGGCTGGTCGCCGCGGCTCTCGGCCCGTACGGCTCGGCGTGGCTGGACGACCACTCCTTCCGTCAAGGAGTGCTCAAGTGCGTCTTCATGTCGATCCCCCTGGCGGCGGTGGCCGGGCTGGACCGCCGCTTCGACGCCGAACTGGCCCGGATGCTGTCGGACTACGCGGCGGAGCTGCGGGCGGCCGGCCGGCCCGTCCCGAGCGACATCCTGGAGAGGAGCTGAATGCGCATCTTCGACCCCCACATCCACATGACCTCCCGGACCACCGACGACTACCAGCGCATGTACGCCGCGGGGGTCCGGGCCGTGGTCGAACCCGCCTTCTGGCTGGGGCAGCCCCGTACCAACGTGGGCAGCTTCCTCGACTACTTCGACGCGCTGCTCGGCTGGGAGCCGTACCGCGCCGCGCAGTACGGCATCCACCACCACTGCGCGCTCGCGCTCAACCCGAAGGAGGCGAACGATGCGCGGTGCGTGGGGGTGCTGGCCGAGTTGCCGCGATACCTGCTGAAAGACTCCGTCGTCGCGGTCGGCGAGGTCGGCTACGACTCGATGACGGCGGAGGAGGAACGGGCCTTCGAGGCCCAGCTCGCCCTGGCGCAGGAGAATGACCTTCCGGTGCTCGTGCACACTCCGCATCGGGACAAGGCCGCGGGCACCCGCCGCACCCTCCACGTGGTACGGGACGCCGGGATACCCCCCGAACGGGTGCTCATCGACCACCTCAACGAGATGACCGTCGGCATGGTCGCGGACTCCGGCTGCTGGATGGGGTTCTCGATCTACCCCGACACCAAGATGGACCCGGACCGGATGGTGGCCCTGCTCAAGGAGTACGGCACGGACAGGATTCTGGTGAACTCGGCCGCCGACTGGGGACGGAGCGACCCGCTCAAGACACGTGAGGTGGCCGACGTCATGCTCGCGGCCGGTTTCGGCGAGGACGACGTGGACCGGGTGCTGTGGCGCAATCCGGTCGCCTTCTACGGGCAGAGCGGCCGCCTCGACCTCGAGACCGGCTCGGAAGCCGGCCCCGACCACGCCGGCAACACGATCAAGCGGGGGTGACCATGCGGCTGCGCCATCCGGACGGCTCGACGGTGCACCTGTCCTACTGCACCAACGTCCACGCCGCCGAGGATCTCCCCGGCATCCACGGTCAGCTGTCCGGCGTCGCCGCGCGGGTCAGGCGCCTGCTCGGCGTCGAACGGCTCGGGCTCGGGCTGTGGCTGTCCCAGCACGCCGCCGCGGACCTCCTCGCCCGGCCCGGGGAACTCGCCGGGCTGCGCGAGCGGCTGACCGCGCTCGGGCTGGAGGTCGTGACCCTCAACGGGTTCCCCTACCGCGGCTTCCACGACGAGATCGTGAAGTACCGCGTCTACACCCCTGACTGGGCCGACGCGGAGCGGCTGCGTTACACGCTCGGGCTCGCCGAGATCCTCGCCGCGCTGCTGCCGGACGGCGTCACCGAGGGCACGATCTCGACCCTCCCCCTCGCCTGGCGGACCGGGTGGACGAAAGAGAAAGCGGCGGCGGTCATGGCCAATCTCGACGCGGTCGCCCAGGGCTTGCGCGCGCTGGCCGGCCGTACCGGCAAGGTGATCCGGCTGGGCTTCGAGCCGGAGCCCGGTTGCATCGTCGAGACGACGCCCCAGGCTACCGCCCTGCTGAGCGGCGTGGATCATGACCACCTGGGCCTCTGCCTGGACGCCTGCCACATGGCCGTGGGCTTCGAGGAACCCGGCGCGGGCGCCCGCACCGGGCTGCCCATCGTGAAGCTCCAGGCGTCGTGCGCCTTGGTGGCCCCACCGGGAGCACAGCGGGCGCTGGCCGCGTTCGACGAGGCCCGCTTCCTCCACCAGACGCGCTCCGCCACCGGATACGCCGATGACCTGGGCGAGGCCCTGTCCGGCGGCCTGCCCGCGGACGAGAGCTGGCGCGTGCACTTCCACGTCCCGCTGCACGACGCGCCGCCCCCTCCGCTCGCCACCAGCGCCCCCTACCTGCGTGACCTGCTGAACGTGCTCCTCGGCGGAGAACGGCCGCTGACCAGGCACGTCGAGGTGGAGACCTACACGTGGAACGTGCTTCCCGGCGCGCCGGCCGATGTCGCGGAAGGCATCGCCGCCGAGCTCGACTGGATGCGGGGACAGCTCGCCGCCCTCGGGCTGAAGGAGACGTGATGGCACCGCTGATCGTGATCAATGTCGTCGGGCTCACCCCGCGCCTGCTCGCGCACATGCCGAACGTGGCGAAGGCGGGCGCGGCGGCCGCGCTGCGGCCCGTGCTCCCGGCCGTCACCTGTTCGATGCAGGCCACTCTGCTGACCGGTTCGATGCCCCGCGACCACGGCATCGTCGGCAACGGGTGGTACTTCCGGGACCTCGGCGAGGTGCTGCTGTGGCGCCAGCACAACGCGCTCATCCAGGGTGACCAGCTGTGGACCGCGGCGCCCGGCCTGCGCACCGCCAACGTCTGCTGGTGGTATGCGATGGGCGCGCCGACCGACCTCCTCGTCACCCCGCGCCCCGTCTACCACGCCGACGGCCGCAAGTCGCCCGACTGCTACACCCGCCCGCCCTCACTTCACGACGACCTCGAGGCCGCGCTGGGGCCGTTCCCCCTCTTCACCTACTGGGGCCCCAACGCGGGGATCACCTCGTCCGAATGGATCATCGCCGCGGCCCGCCGCATCCTGGCCCGCGAACGGCCGGATCTGCTGCTGGTCTACGTGCCTCACCTCGACTACGACCTCCAGCGGTACGGCCCCGCCGGTCCCGAGGCCATCGCGGCGGCCCGCGCCGTCGACGCCGCGCTGGCTCCGCTCCTGGCCGAGGACGCCGAGGTGGTCGTGCTCTCGGAGTACGGCATCACCCCGGTGTCCCGCCCGGTGGACATCAACCGGGCGCTGCGGACCGCGGGTCTCCTGGAGGTCCACACCCAGGCCGGGATGGAGTACCTCGACCCGTGGACGTCCCGGGCCTTCGCCGTCGCCGACCACCAGGTGGCCCACGTGTACGTGCGCGATCCGGCCGACCTCGGCCGCACCTGCGCCGTCGTCGCCGAGCTGACCGGCGTGGACGAGGTGCTCGACCTCGCGGGGAGGGCGAAGTACGGGCTCGACCACGAACGCGCCGGCGAACTCGTCGCGGTCGCGGAACCTGACGCCTGGTTCACCTACTACTACTGGCTCTCCGACGACCGCGCCCCGGATTTCGCCAGGCTCGTGGACATCCACCGCAAACCCGGCTACGACCCCGCCGAGCTGTTCATGGACCCGAATGATCCGTTCGTCAAGCTCCGTGCGGCGGCGGCGCTGGCCAGGAAGAAACTGGGCTTCCGCTACACGATGCGGGTGGTGCCGCTCGACCCGGCGCCGGTGCGGGGCAGTCACGGCCGGTTGCCCGACCTCCCCGACGACGGCCCGCTCATCATCGGCCCCTTCGACCGTGACTCCTACGAGGCGACCGAGGTCAAGGACCTCCTGGCCGGTCTGGCCCGGAGAAGCCGCTGACCGCGGACACCCCGGGCCGCCATATCGGCCTCAGACGCGGGTCCAGCGCTGGTTGGTTCCTCCGGTGCAGCTCCAGATGCGCGCCTTGGTGCCGTTGGCGGTGGCACCGACGTCCAGGCACTTGTTCGCCCCGACCGCGGTGACGGTGCCGTCGGAGTTGAGGCGCCACTTCTGGTTGTTCTGCCCGTTGCAATCCCAGATGATCACCGCGGTGCCGTCCGCCGTCCCGGCCCCGTTCACGTCCAGGCACTTGCCGCCAGAGGCCCGCAGCTCACCCGCGGCGGTCGAGGTCCACTGCTGGTTGGCCTGGCCGTTGCAGTCCCAGAGCTGCGCCTGCGCGCCGTTGGCCGGCGAGGCGCTGACGTCCAGGCACCGCCCGGACCCCACGCCCTTGAGGGCGCCCGAGCCGCCCGGTGTGCCGGCCAGTTCCTTGACGCGGATGTTGCGGAATGACACCACGTCGCCGGACCCGTGGTTCTGGATGCCGATGTAGCCCTGCTGGAGCGAGCGGACCGGATCGGCGTTGGTGAAGTCGTTGATTCTGGTGCCGTTCAGGAACACCTGCAGCCGCTCGCCCTCCACCAGCAGCTCATAAGTGTTCCACTGACCCGGCGGGTTCAGCGCCGCGTCGCGGGCGGCGATGTCGGCCGTCTTGAACCCGTAGATCGCCCCGGTCGTCTTGTCCGGGGTGTCGGTCGCGTCGATCTGCACCTCATATCCGGTGCTGAGCGCCGCGTCGGGGTCGCTGGTGGCCGGGAAACCGACGATCACGCCGGAGTTGGAGTCGCCGGTCATCTTCCAGTCGAGCTTGACGGAGTAGGAGCGGAACTCCTTGGCGTTGTACCACAGCATGCCCATGCCGCCCTGGGAGGTCAGCGTGGCGTCGCTGTTGGCGAACGACCCCGGCCCGGCCTGCGACCAGCCCGTCGTCGAGCCGTTGTACAACGTCGTGTACCCCGTCTCCGGGCGGCAGTCGGCGTTGGTGGCCTTGGCCGCGTACCGGATTCCGCCGAGCAGCAGCGTGCGGAAGTTCGGATCGGCGTACGACTCTTTGGTGTGCCCCAGGCCGGTGTAGAACGCGCGGCCGGAGGACTGAGGGTGGCACCAGGTGATCGGGTGATCGCCCATGCCGCCGCCGCTGTAGCTGCCCTCGTCCAGGCTCTGGAGCACCCGGACGTTCGGGCGGGGGTTGGTGCGGTAGTTGTACCACTCGTCGGTACGCGACCAGGTCACCCCCAGGTGAGCGGTCGCGGCGTGCGCCCGGTCCTCGTTCCGTACGGTGGCCTGCTGGATCGCCGGGTGGTTGTTGAACCAGGCCCCCATCAGCTGCCCGTAGTAGGCCCAGCTGTACTCGGTGTCCGCGGCCGAATGCACCCCGACGTAGCCGCCCCCGCCGTCCACGTACGTCTGGAAGGCGGTCTGCTGGTTGTCGTTCAGCACGTCACCGGTGGTGCTGAGGAACACCACCGCCTTGTACTGGGCAAGGTTGGCCGTGCTGAAGGCGTTCGAGTCCTCGGTGGCATCGACCGCGAAGTCGTTGGCGGCCCCCAGGTCGCGGATGGCCTGGATCCCGTTGGGGATCGAGTCGTGCCGGAATCCGGCCGTCTTGGAGAACACCAGCACCTTGTAGGCGGCGGCCTGGGCGGGGATGGCGGGGATCACCGTCGCGACGGCGGTGATCGCCGCCACCGTCACTGAGAGGCGTCGCAGCACAGATGTCTTTCGGTCGCTCGGCATGGGTGTCCTTTCAGACGCGGGTCCAGCGCTGGTTGGTTGCTCCGGTGCACGTCCAGATGCGCATCTTGGTGCCGTTGGCGGTGCCGGAGCCGGTGACGTCCAGGCACTTGTTCGCCCCCACCGCCGTGATGGTGCCGTCGGCGTTGAGGCGCCACTTCTGGTTGCTCTGACCATTGCAGTCCCAGATGATCACCGCGGCGCCGTCCGCCGTCCCGGCCCCGCTCACGTCCAGGCACTTGCCGCCAGAGGCCCGCAGCTCACCCGCGGCGGTCGACGTCCACTGCTGGTTCGACTGCCCGTTGCAGTCCCAGAGCTGCGCCTGCGCGCCGTTGGCCGGCGAGGCGCTGACGTCCAGGCACCGCCCCGACCCCACACCCTTGAACGCACTCGTGCTCCCCGAGGGCGGGGTGCCGGTGTCGAGAGTGAAGTCGTCCACGTCGAACAGGTAACCCTGTCCGGTCGGGCCGCGGAAGACCAGATAGAGCGTCGTGGTGCCGGCCGGCGCGCCGCTGAGGTTCGCCGAGACGTCGGTGAAGGTGTCCCAGCTGCCGGTGCTCGCCACGTTCACCGTTCCCAGCAGTGTGCCCGTCGCCGAGCCTGCCCGCACCTCGATCCGGCCGCCCGCGCCGGCCGAGGAGACCCGGGCGGTGATCCTCGTCGCGTTGCCCAGGTTGTACGGCTGGAAGGAGATCCAGTCGCCGTCGTCGGTGAAGCCGACCGTCTTGCCGCCTTCCGCGGTGGCGTGGTCGGCCGTCTGGATGCCCTGCTGGGCGCCGAAGTGCTCGGCCTGCCGATGCCGCGGCTGGAGGGTACGGTCGCTGGTGGAGGTCAGACCGCCCTTGTCGGTGTAGGAGGCCTCGAAGACGCCGTAGATGTTGGCCGCGGCGTCATGCTCACCGTCGACCGGCACCGAGATGGAGCCTGAGCAGCCGGTCGTGGAGGTGATCTGGTGGCGGTGGCTGTCGTGGCCGAGGAAGTAGGCGACGGTGACCCCGGCGCAGTCGATCGTGCCGTCCTCCGGGTCGCTGACGGTGACCTGGAAGGGAACGGTGTCGCCGAAGGAGAACAGCTGTCCGGCGGAGGGGGTGGTGAGGATGACCGTCGGCGCGGTGTTGCCGACGTTCACGATCACGCTTGCCGTGCCGGTGAGGCCCTGCGGGTCCCGGACCGTGAGCGTCGCCGTGTAGGCGCCGTTCGTGGTGTAGGTCTTGCTCGGATTCGCCGCCGTGGAGGTGGTGCCGTCGCCGAAGTTCCACGAGTACGTCAGCGCGCCGCCCTCCGGGTCGGAGCTGCCCGCCGCGGAGAAGTTCACCGTCAGCGGAGCCGGTCCAGACGTCTTGTCGGCGGACGCCTTGGCGATCGGATTGCGGTTGGCACTGCCGATGTACTCGATGCGATACAGCGCCTGGTTGTTGTTCCCGTCGCCGTAGTCGAGGACGTACAGGGCCCCGTCAGGACCGAAGGCCATGTCCATCACCTGCGTCCCCGACCAAGGGAACGCCGAGATCTCCCCATAGGCGCCGTCCGGCTTGACCTCGATCGCCTTGATCCAGCGCCGGCCGTACTCACCGGCGAAATACCGCCCGTCGAGCGCCTGGGGGAACTTGACGGCCGAGTTCAGGTTGGGGTCGTAACGGTAGACCGGACCACCCATCGGCGACTCCGATCCGGAGCCGAACTCCGGCGGGCTTCCGGCGTCCCCCGCGTACCTGATCCACGCCGGCTTCGCCGCAGGCAGCGTGGTCAGGCCGGTGTTACGGAAGGAGTTGTTGGTCGGGCCGCCCGCGCAGTTGTACTTCGGACCGGTGCTGTTGGTGGCGAAGTTCCATTCGTTGTAGGTCTCGCTGGTGGTGTTCGTGCCCGTGCAGTACGGCCATCCGTAGTTGCCGGGACCGGTGATGCGGTCGAACTCCACCTGCCCGCTCGGCCCCCGGTTGGCGTTGGTCACACCCGCGTCCGGCCCGTAGTCGCCGAGGTAGACGATGCCGGTCGCCTTGTCCACGCTCATCCGGAACGGGTTGCGGAAGCCCATCGCGTAGATCTCCGGCCGGGTCTTCGCCGTCCCCGGCGGGAACAGGTTGCCGCTGGGGATCGTGTAGGTGCCGTCGGGCTGCGGCTTGATGCGCAGGAGCTTGCCGCGCAGGTCGTTGGTGTTGCCGGCCGAGCGCTGGGCGTCGAACTGCGGGTTGCGGTCGGTCCGCTCGTCCAGCGGGGAGTAGCCGCTCGACTCGAAGGGGTTGCTGTCGTCGCCGGTGGTCAGATAAAGGTTTCCGGCAGCGTCGAAGTCGAGGTCCCCGCCCACGTGACAGCACAGGCCGCGGTCGTTCTGGACCTGCAGGACCACCTTCTCGCTGGCCATGTCGAGAGTGTCGTCCGGCTTGAGGGTGAACCGGGACACGTGCAGCTCGCCCTTCCACTGGTCGAACTGCGCCTGCGTGCCGTTGCTCGGCGCATCACCGTTCGGCGTGCTCAGCCGCGGCGAGTAGTAGAGCCAGATGTACCGGTTGGACGCGAAGTCGGGGTCCACCGCCACACCCTGCAGGCCCTCCTCGTCGTGACTGTAGACGTTGAGCCTGCCGGCCACCTTCGTGTTGCCGTTGACATCGGTGACGCGCACCGTACCGTCGCGCGCCGTGTGCACCACCGACCGGTTCGGCATCACGGCCAGCGACATCGCCTCACCCAGCTCGGCGCCTCCCGACGCGAGAGACACCTGCTGGTAGTCGGCCGCCGGAATGGCGAGGGCGTTCGCCGGGGAGGCGTCGAGCGCGAGCGCTCCGGGAATGATCAGCGCCATCGTGGTCAGCAAGGTGAGCCACGGACGTCGGGACATGAGCGTTCCTCTGCTATCGAATCGATTCGAGCGAAAGCTTTCTCGTCCCCCGAGAATGGGGGTGCCGAGGGCGCGTCGCCAGACGGTGTCAGGCGCGCGCCCACTTCTGGTTGGTGCCTCCGGTGCAGGTCCAGATGCGTGCCTTGGTGCCGTTGGCGGTGCCGGAGCCGGTGACGTCCAGGCACTTGTTCGCGCCGACCGCGGTGACGGTGCCGTCGGAGTTGAGGCGCCACTTCTGGTTGTTCTGGCCGTTGCAGTCCCAGATGATCACCGCGGTGCCGTCCGCCGTCCCGGCCCCGTTCACGTCCAGGCACTTGCCGCCGTACACCCGCAGCTCACCCGCGGCGGTCGAGGTCCACTGCTGGTTGGCCTGGCCGTTACAGTCCCAGATCTGCGCCTGCGCGCCGTTGGCCTGCGAGGCTCCGCTGACGTCCAGGCACCGCCCAGACCCCACACCCTTCAAGGCACTCGTGCTCCCCGAAGGCTGGCCCTGGGGACCGGCGGACGCCATCACCGCCTGGGCGCCCGCGGGCCAAGCGCCGTTGGTGACGGTGACATTGTTGTTCACCACGTTGCCGCGGTCGCCGTTGGTCACATTGGTGCTGCCGTTTGTCGACCAGTTGCCGGTGACGGTGAAGTTCCCCATGTTCTCGCCGCCCCAGTAGTTGGCGGTGGCCCAGGTGCCGGTGTTCGAGAGCACGTTGCCGGTGACGGTGTAGTACTTGGAGCCCTCGTCGAAGTAGATCCCGAACCAGCCGTTGGTCCGCAGGCAGTGGTTGCCGCTGATCACCGCGTTCGGGTTCCACGACAGCGTGTAGATACAGCCCCCATCGGTCATCTGCTGCATGACGTCGTGCACGTAGTTGCCGACGAGCTTGTTGCCGGACGCGGTGGTGGGAGTGGTGTAGCGCGGCTGGTAGTTGTACAGGCCGCGGTTGGCGTACTGGTTGCTGCCGCCCGGCTCGTTGGCGCCCCAGCCGTACCCGATCGACATGCCGGTGTACGGCAGGTTGTAGACCTCGTTGTGTGACACGTCGGTGTTGGTGACGTAGGTGGTCAGGACCGAGACGATGCCCCGGTAGTCCAGGCCGAGGTCGTGAATGCGGTTGTTGCTGACGGTGATGTTCCGGTTGACCATGCGCTGGTCACTGGGGTGGTGCGCGTCGGCGCGCACGCCACCGACCACGATGCCGCCGGCCGAGCTCTGGGCGATCTCGGACCGGGTGACGGTAATGTCGCCGGCGCCCAGGCCGACCCCGCTGGCGTGCGCGTTGGCGTCGTTGCCGATGCCCACGGCCGTCTGGCCGAGGTTGACGAACCGGGAGTCGGTGAAGGTGATGTTGCCGGCCGCGGACACCTGCACCGCTGCCGGCATCTGCTGCCAGTGCGGCCGCGCGGCCTCGAACTGCTGGCAGCCCTCCTGGCAGGAGGTCAGCCTGTCGGCGGGCCAGTTCCAGTTACCCGCGATGTAGGCGCCGGTCTGCTGGTCCGCATAGCCCTGGTTGCCGCTGGGTCCGAGCCAGGTCGTGCCGGTGAACGTGATCCCGCTGAACGTGATGTGGTGCGCGGGTGCGTCGTAGGTGCCTCCGACGTTCACCAGGGACTGGAGAACCGGCAGCTCAACGTTGACATTGCTCATGTTCTGCCCGGCAGCCGGGATGTAGTACAGGACGCCGGTCCCGGGGTTGATGTACCACTCCCCCGGCGCGTCCAGGAACTCGTAGGCGTTCTCCAGGTACAGCGGACCCGCCCGGTGCGGCTGCGTGAAGGTGTCGTACCCGAAGGTGTTGTTGTTCCAGCCGGGCTGCTGCATCGTGATGAAGTTCCCGCTGATGCTCTGCACCGTCACATAGCGGTCCGTGAACGAGCCCACGCTCTCCATCTCGACCCGGTTCTGGTTGGCCAGGTTGTTCAGATAGTTCAGCGCGCTGTTGCCGAACCGCAGGCCGGTGCTGCTCGCGGTGAGGTCCGACCGGTTCACGGCCGTACGCGCCCGCGTGGCGATGGCGCCGTTGACGTACAACTGCCGGGTGTCGATTCCCGTGCCGACGTCGGCGCGCCAGATGTTCTTCCCTGAATCGGCCACGGTCCATCCGGTGACCGCCCTGGCTCCACTGATGACGGGACGGGCGCCCGCCGCGGCCTGCCATTTGACGGAGTAGCCGTTGTTCCCGGAATCGGCGGCGGCCAGCCGGAGCGGCGCGGAGAGCCGGTACACCCCGTCGGCCAGTTCCACGACGATGTCACCGGACATCGCGCCGTTCAGCGAGCGTACCGCCGTCTGCGCCGCGGACAGCGAGCACGGCTGGGTGGAGGTGCAGGCGGTGCCGGTGCCGGCGGGTGACGCGTACAGGGTCGTGGTGGCCGCCAGGGCTGGGGTGGCGGGGGCGATGAGGGCGAACGCCGCGGCCAGCGCCGCGGCGACGATGCCGATCAGAGCCGGTCTCAGTGCCGTGACGGGCGAAGATGACTGCACAGTTGTTCCTTTGGGGGGTACGGGTGTGGCCAGGTCACGCCCTGCTGCTCAGGCAGGTGACACCCTTCTGAGGGTCCTCGCCTCTAATTACGTTGTGAGTATTGATAGCCGTCAAGACCTTAAGCCCGCTTATTTCACCATTTGCACACCTGGCGCATGGCCATAGTTAGCCGCATCTCTTTCTTTACCAGCGGCAATGCAGGCCATCACGGTTACCCGCGCCGATCGCCCTCGTATGAACCGTTCATATGTGTCGTACTAATCGGCAGTACGTCTGAGCTTGGGAGGAACCCACATCAGTCATACTTTGCAGAGAACGGCGAGGAGGAAGCACGGTGACCGACACCCCGCGCGAGAGCGGATACCGGCCGGGCTACGAGGTGGCGGCCGAGCAGGTGCTGGAATTGATCGTCCGGCTCGGCCTGCGTCCGGGTGACCGCATGCCGACCGAGATCGAGCTGGCCGGGCAACTGGGCACCAGCCGCACGGTGGTACGCGAGGCGGTGAAGCTGCTCTCCGCGCTCGGCCGGGTACGCGCTCAGAAGGGCCGCGGCCTGTACGTGGCCGACGACGAGGGGATGTTCGGCACCGGGCGCTGGGCCTCCTTCTTCCTCCCGACCGACCTCGACCACGTCTACATGCTGTTCGAGTTCCGCCGGGTGCAGGAGATGGAGACCAGCAGGCTGGCCGCCCGCCGCGCCACCCCCGCGGAGCTGAGGGCCATCGAGGAGGCGGCCGGCGTGTGCCGCCACGGCTTCGAGACCGGGCAAGAAGACCTGTTCAACAAGGGCGACGACACCTTTCACACCGCCATCGCCACGGCCTCGCACAACATGTTCCTCCAGGTGGCGGTGCGGGAGGCCCGCAGGCTACAGGCTCAGTCCAACCTCATCGGGCTGAGCGGCTCGGTGGGCGGGCACGCCGCCAAGGCCGTCGAGGAGCACGACGCCATCTACCAGGCCATCCGCGCCGGCGACCCGGAAGCGGCCGCCCAGGCCGCGGCCACGCACATCGACAACACCCTCGACGACTACCGGAGAGAGATCCAGCAGCGCCTCTTCTCCTCCCAGTGATCCGGCCCTCCGAACCGGTTCGCCCTGCGGGGCACTGACGGGACCTGATCAGCCGGGCCGACGGCGGATGAACGTTTCATCGAGCCCGGCTACGAGCGTGGCCGATGAGTGCCGCCGGACAGGGGTTCCGGCAGGCAGCCGGACAGGACCGAGCCTTGACAGGCCGTCCGCCCGTCGTATGTGCTTCGCCGTACACCGCTGTCTCCCCCTCCTCAGTTGATCAGTACGTTGGCGAATCGATTCGCACCGGTCTCCGAGCGCGGCTGTCTCCGTCTCGCCCTACCTCCAAGGAGTACGACAATGCAGCCTTCATCCGTTCCCTTATCGGGCCGTGTGAGGCGTTCTCGGGCGGCCGTCGTCGCAGCTGTGGTGGCGGCGCTGGCAACGCTCCTGGCCACCGCCCTGACCTGGTCGGCACCGGCCTCGGCAGCGACAACGCCGCTGGTGGGCGTGGGCTCGGGGCGTTGCCTGGATGTCAGCGCCTCGCAGACGAACGGCGCGCAGGCGCAGATCTGGGACTGCAACGGCCAGGCCAACCAGCAGTGGACCTCGACCGCCGCGGGTGAGCTGCGGGTGTACGGCACCAAGTGCCTGGACGTTTACGGCGCCGGCACCGTCGACGGCACCAGCGTGATCATCTGGGACTGCAATGGCCAGAACAACCAGAAGTGGCGCCTCAACGCCGACGGCTCCGTCACCGCGGTCGGCGCGAACAAGTGCCTGGACGTCAGCGGCGCCGGCACCGCCAACGGCACGAAGGTGCAGATCTGGACATGCCACGGCGGCACCAACCAGAAATGGACCACCGGAGCCGAGCCCACCCCGACGCCGACCCCGACCCCGCAGCCGCCCGGCGCGCGCCCGTGCGACATCTACGCCTCCGGCGGCACGCCGTGCGTGGCCGCGCACAGCACGACACGGGCGCTCTACGGCTCCTACAACGGCAACCTGTACCAGGTCAGGCGCTCCGACAACACGACCAGGAACATCGGCGTGCTGACCGCGGGCGGTGTCGCCGACGCCGCGGCCCAGGACTCGTTCTGCGCCGGCACCACGTGCGTCATGACCGTCGTGTACGACCAGTCCGGGCGGGGCAACGACCTGTGGTACCAGGGATCCAGCGTGGTCCCCGGCTCCCCTCAGAGCAGGCCCGCGATCGCGACCACCGAGTCGCTCACCGTCGGCGGCGGCAAGGCGTACTCGCTCTACATCAACCCCGGCAACAGCTATTGGCGGGACGGCCACCTGACCGGCGTGCCCACGGGGACCGCGCCCGAGGGCATGTACATGGTGACGAGTGGCACCCACGTCAACGGCGGCTGCTGCTTCGACTACGGCAACAGCGAGACGACCAGGAAGGCCGACGCCGCCGGCGCCATGGACGCCATCAACTTCAGTACCCAGTGCTGGTTCGGCGGCTGTTCCGGGGGCGGCCCCTGGGTCCAGGCCGACCTGGAATGGGGTCTGTACCCCGGCGGCAGCCAGTCGTGGAACCCCAACCAGCGGGCCCTCCCCCACAAGTTCGTCACCGCCACGCTGAAGAACAACGGCACCAGCCGGTTCGCCATCAAGGGCAGCAACGCGCAGTCCGGCAACCTGTACACCCTGTACGACGGGCCGCTCCCCAACGGCTACAACCCGATGAAGAAGCAGGGGGCGATCATCTTGGGCAGCGGCGGCGACTGCTGCAAGCCCGATGGCGGCGCCAATCTCAGCGCCGGAACCTTCTACGAAGGAGCCATGACCGCCGGCTATCCCACCGACGCCACCGAGAACGCCGTCCAGACCAACATCATCGCCGCCGGCTACCGCTGACCCGGTCTCACGAACCTTCGACAGACCCGGAGGCCGGCGAGAGGCGCATGACACTAGGTCTGATGGAAGCCGCCGGTGACCGCCAGCAGCCGTCGTCCGGCGTGCTCCGGCCGGATGTTGGGGCCTTCCGCGGCCCTGGCGTCCGGTCGGCGG
Source organism: Nonomuraea sp. NPDC049129 (assembly GCF_040648495.1). NCBI lineage: Bacteria > Bacillati > Actinomycetota > Actinomycetes > Streptosporangiales > Streptosporangiaceae > Nonomuraea > Nonomuraea sp. NPDC049129. Next base: position 89,615 of record NZ_JBEZDU010000023.1, read on the forward strand.
GTGAACGCGTTGATCGCGTTCTCGTCGATCGTGATGCCGAGACCCGGCGCGTCTCCGAGGATGAAGGCGCCGTCCTCGATGGACAGGTCGAGCGAGATCCCGACCGGCGGGTGCAGATCCTGCAGCTCGCTGGCCAGGTGGTTCGGCACCGACGTCGCGGCGTGCAGCAGCCCGACCGGCGTGGTGCCGATCGGGCTGACCGGCAGGTCATGGGCGTGCGCCAGGGCGGACACCCGAAGGAAGTGGGTCACCCCCCAGACCGCGGCCGTCTGTACGATGTCGACCGCCCCCGTGGCCAACAGCGGACGGAACTGCTCGAGCCCGGTCAGGTTCTCCCCGGTGGCGACGGAGGCGCGGATGCCGTTGCCGACGACGGCCAGGCCTTCGGCGTCCCACCTCCGGACCGGCTCTTCGATCCAGGTGAGATCCAGGGTGCGTTCGAGCTCGCAGACGTGCCGGACCGCCTGCTTGCGGGTCCAGGCCTCGTTCACGTCGAGCATCAGGCCCGGCCGTGATCCGTGCCTCGCCTCGGTCAGGACGTCCCGTACCAGTGTCAGGCGGTGCCGGTCGCAGTCGATGTCGAGGCCGCCCTTGAGCTTGGCCGCCCGCAGGCCGTGCTGGGCGTAGAGCTGGTACGCCGAGACGAGTTCGTCGTCGGTCAGGCCGATGTCGAGGCCTGAGGCATAGGCGGGGACCCGCCGGTCGCGTCCGCCCAGCAGCCGCCAGAGCGGTTCACCGGCCGCCTGTGCCTTGATGTCCCACAGGGCGGTGTCGAGCGCGCCGATCGTGCCGAACACGGCTCCGGCGTGGCCGGCCTTGAACGTCTGCCGCAGCATGCGGTCGTAAAGAGCCGTCACGCCGCGCGGGTCCTCCCCCTCGATCGCGGCGAACACGGTGTCGATCTCGACGTGCGGCCCGAGGCCGATGCCGGTGATCCCCTCGTCCGTGTCCACCATGACGACCGGCACCGACACGACACCGTCGGCGAAGACACCGTTGGCGTCACCGACAGGACGGCCCCATCTCTGGACCGTCGTCGTGGTCCGATATGCCGTGATGCGCATGTCAGCCTTTCGTGGAACCGGCGGTGACGCCGTCGGCGATCTGCCGCTGGAGGAACAGATAGATCATCAGTACGGGTATCGCGGCGATCAGGACTCCCGAGGCGAAGGTGGGGATGTCGTCGGAATACTGTCCGCGCAGCGCGTTGACCCCGATCATGAGAGTGCGATGCTCGGGCGACGGCATCATCAGCAGGGAGATGAGCACGTCGTTCCAGCAGAACAAGGCGTCGAGGATGCCGACCGACAGCAGCGCCGGAACGCCCAGCGGCAGCATGATCCGCCGGTACACGCCGTACACCGTGTTCCCGTCGATCCTGGCCGCGTCGACGATCTCCGCCGGAATGGTCCTGTAGTGGCTCGTCATCAGGAAGACGGTGAACGGCAGGAACTGCGCGACGTAGGCCAGGATCAGCCCCGGATAGGTGTCGATGAGCCCGCTGTCGGCCATGATCCTGGTGAGCGGCACCATGATCACCTGGAAGGGGATGAACAGCCCCGCGAGACAGCCCAGGAAGATCACCGAGGATCCGCGGAAGCGCAGTTGGCTCAGCGCAAAGCCCGCCATCGAACCCAACAGCAGCAGCAGGGCCACGGCGAATGCCACGACGATGAACGAGTTGACGAAGTATCGCGCCATTCCGGCGCCGGCCCACGCCTCGGCGAGGTTGTCCCAGCGCAGGGAGCCCGCCGGGGAGAACCGGTCGAGGATGTAGTCGCGGCGGGTCTTCATCGCGACATTGGCGGTGAACAGGAGAGGATAGATCGTCGCCAGCGCGAGAGCGGCCATGGAGACAGCGGCCACCCACCTGGCCGGACGCCTGCCGGGCATCAGTCCTGCCTGCCCGCGCGCCGGAGCAGAGTGATCTGCAGGAGCCCCACCACGAGCATGACGACGAAGAGAACCGTCGAGGCGGCCGAGGCGAGCGCCGGCTGGTTCAGCTGTCCCTGCTGGTGCCAGATGTAGAACTCCGGCAGGTAGGTCGAACCCTCTGGTCCTCCGCCGGTCATGACGAAGAGCAGGCCGAACATGGAGGTCAGCATTCCGATCATGGTGGTCACGAAGACGAACTGGATGGTGCGCGTCAGGCTCGGGATGATCACGTGCCAGATGATCTGGCCAAGCGAGGCGCCGTCCACGCGGGCGGCGTCCAGCAGCGAGGCGTCCAGGGTGCTGAACCCGGCGAGGAACACCACCAGAGCCATCCCGAACGTCGCCCATATGTGCACGCCGACAACCGTGAACATGGCGATGCCCGGATCGCCGAGCCAGTCGACCGGGCCGACGCCGACCGCCCCGAGGACGGCGTTCAACGGGCCGTCGAACCCGAGCATGAGGTTGAAGATCGCACCGACGATCACCGGTGAGAGCACGGCCGGGAAGAAGTAGACACTGCGGTAGACCCGGTGACCGGGCACCCGCAGATAGATGAAGGTCGCGAGCAGGCCGGGGATCGCCACCGCCACGGGCAGCAGCAGCACCAGCAGCCCGACGTTGCGCAGCGACGTGCTGAACAACGGGTCGCCGAGCAGTTCCAGATAGTTGCTCAGGCCGACCGGGGCCCCATTGAGCTCGCCGTCACCGGTGAAGGAGAAGTTGACCCCCAGGACCAGCGGCCACAGCCGCAACACCACGATGATCAGTACGGCCGGCGCCACCAGGACGTAGGGCGCGAGGCGCTCGGCGCGCGCCCTACGGGTGGTACGGGCGCCCCGGTGCGTGACGGTCGCTGCGCCGGCTCGCCCGGAGCCGGCCGGGCGGACCAACGGCGACGGACCTCCGATCGGCACCCGGTCAGCCTGTCCGGTCGGAGGCGGCCAGCTGCTCCACAGCCTTGTCCACGGTGGTCGAACCACTCAGGAGCTGCTGGGACAGTCTTCCCATCAGGTCCACAGTCTTGGAGGACAGCGCGACATGCAGGGCGGGCTTGCCGGTCTTGATCTCGGGCACGATCGCGGCGACGGCCGGGCCCGCCTGAGAGACGTCGATCGTCGTGTCGGACGCGATCGCGCCGGCCTTGGCGTAGAACGCGGTCAAGGCGTCGGTCGAGGTCAGGGATCGCACCAGATCGGCGGCCAGCTTCGGGTCCTTCGTCCACTTGGCGACGGCGTAGCCGATGCCGCCGTCGTACGGAAGGCTGGGCGTGGCTCCGTCGGTGACGACCGGGGCCGGCATGACGCCGATCTTGTCGGGCGGCAGGAACTCGGCGAAGTCCTTCCAGTGCCCGACGTCCGACATCAGCCCGATGATGTGCGCGGCCTTACCGGTCTCGAAGACCCTGAAGATGTCGGTGAACATCGCGGTGGAGTTGGCACCGTCGTTGTTCAGCCCCTTGTCGCCGGCGTCCTTCCACAGCTCGAAGATCCGCTTCACGTGGGGGGAGGTCCAGTCACGCTTCCCGGCGATCCAGTTGTCGTACTCCTGAGACGTCAAGATGCCGGAGCCGAGGCCCGACATGAAGAACTGGATGCCGATGCCTTCCTTGTTGCCGAGCGCGAAGCACGCGGCTCCGGTCGCCTTCTTGATGGCGGCGCAGCCGCTGACCAGCTCCTCCCAGGTCTTGGGCGGGTTCGCCGGGTCGAGACCGGCCTTCTCGTAGAGCGCCTTGTTGTAGTAGATCGGGTGGCCCTGCAGGGTCACCGGCGCGGCGTAGGTCTTGCCGTCCTTGCTGAAGGCGTCCCAGCCCGCCAACCGGCTCTTGTCCTCGCTCACGTACTGGTCCAGCGGAAGGAGCGCGGCGACCCGATCGCGGAGCTGTCCGCCCCCGTTGAACAGCATGACGTCGGGTCCCTTGCTGGACTGAATGGCCGTGCCGAGCAAGGTGTAGTACTGGTCGAAGGGCTGGGCGACGAACTCGACGGTGACGCCGGGATGCCGATTGGCGAAGTCGGCCTTCGCCTTCTCGATGTAGGTGGCCGCCGCCGGTTCGCCGGACTTCCAGTCCCACACCACGAGCTTCTGCGGCTTGGACTGCGAGTCTCCGCCGGACGGGGACTCCGTCCGCGCCGCACTCCCGCAGCCGGCCACGGCCAGTCCCGCGGCAAGCAGGACCGACCACAACGCTCGCTGCCTCATAGCTGTTCACCCTCCGAGAGCGGCCGATATGCCCGTCGCCCTGGGAAACATAATTCGTATGACGTATTACGGTCAAGAGGGACATGTAGACTGATGCGGTCGCGCTGTCCTTGCCAGTCACCAGAGGGGGGATATGACGGCATCGCAGGAAACGGGCAGCGCCGTCCCGGCACCACCGGCCTGGGCCCAGCGTCCGGCCAGTCTCGCCAGAGCGGTGACCGCCGAGCTGGTGGAGCGCATCGTTCGCGGCGTGCACCCGCCGGGGACGCCGCTGCCCACCGAGCCCGCGCTGTGCGAAGCCTTCTCCGTGAGCCGCACCGTCGTCCGGGAAGCGGTGAAAGTCCTGCAGGACAAGGGACTGGTACGGGTCCGTCAGGGCTCCGGCACCATGGTGACCCCTCCGGTGATGTGGGACATGCTCGACGAGCTCGTCCTCGCCGCGGCCATCGCCGCGGACGAGAGCCTGACGATCCTCGACGACCTCGTCGTCACGCGGCGCGTGCTGGAGTCCGACATGGCGAACGTCGCCGCCCGCCTGGCCGAGCCGGACACCATCGAGCAGCTGCGCGCACTGGTGGATCGGATGGACGAGCTCGTGGCCGACCCGGTCACCTACGCCGAAAGCGACCGCGCCTTCCACGACACGATCATGCGGGCGTCGGGAAACCGCATCGCCCGTGGCGTCGTACGGGCGATGGAAAGCCAGGTCATCAACACCGCCCGGTACATGGGCCGGACCGAGCGAGCCCTGTGCGTGGCGTCGAACCTCGGCCACCGCCGCGTCTACGAACGCATCGCCGCCCACGATCCCGCGGGCGCCGCCGAGGCGATGTTCCATCACATCACCGAGGCCTGGATCGTCCGCCGCAGCGGAACGGCCGACCCCGCCCGGTTGCAGCGTTAGCACCCGTTCGCGTCCACGGAACCGATTCGATCGAGGGCCGTGAAAGTTTCATCGCGGCGCGTCAGTGGTGACCACGGTCGCTTTTCCTGGTCAGCAGCCGGAGCGATGGGGTCGTCTCAGGCACAGGCCCGCAATGTCGAGAAGGCCGAGCCTTGACAGGTCTTGTCACGGTCATATTTGCTCCGCTGCACCATCGCCTCCAGCCGCCAGGAAGAAAGGAGGCCCCATTATGGCGGCGTTGAGTGAGCGCTAACACTCCAACGCCCTCACCTCCGGAAACGGCGGTGGAAGTGGCTTCCCTTTTACGTTGTCCCCCCAAAAAAAGGGAAAGGAAATGTGTGATGTCGAGGCTTAGATACCTCCTCACCGCTATCGCTTCCGCTGTACTGCTCGTCGTCCTGGCCACGGTGCATACGGCGCTGGGCGACAGCGCGCCCCCGCCTCTCGCACAACAGAGCGCCCTCGCGGGCACCGCTGGATGCGGCAAGACCCCAACGCTGAGAAGCGGTACGCAGTCGATTACCACCAGCGGGAAGAATCGTAGCTATATTCTGAGAATTCCAGACAACTACAACAACAACACCCCATACCGGTTGATCTTCGGATTCCACTGGAATGGCGGCACCGCCAACGATGTCGACGGGGGCGGAACCAGTGGGTATCCCTGGTCCTACTACGGGCTCAGGGCATTGTCGAACAACACCGCGATCTTCGTCGCGCCTCAGGGCTTCAACAACGGCTGGGCCAACTCGGGCGGTGAGGACATCACCTTCGTCGACGACATGATCCGCCGGATCGAGGCGGACCTCTGTGTGGACACCTCCCAGCGCTTCGCCATGGGCTTCAGCTACGGCGGCGGCATGAGCTACTCGCTCGCGTGCACCAGGGCGACGGTCTTCCGCGCCGTGGCGGTCTACTCCGGCGGGCAGCTCAGCGGGTGCAGCGGCGGCAACGAGCCCATCGCGTACATCGGGCTGCACGGCCTCAGGGATCCGGTGCTCAACATCTCCACGGGCCGGTCGCTACGTGACAGGTTCGTCAGGAACAACGGCTGCACCCCCCAGAACCCGCCGGAGCCGGCGCAAGGCAGCCTTACGCACATCGTCACCAACTACTCGGGGTGCCGGGCCGGGTATCCGGTCGCATGGGCGGCGTTCGACGCCGGCCATACCCCCGGTCCCGTGGACGGGAAGCCCGGCGACTTGGAGCCCGGCGAGAAGTCCTGGACCAGGCCAGTGGTGTGGAACTTCTTCGCGCAGTTCGGAGGCAGCGACCCGAATCCGACGCCGACGCCGACGGTTGATCCGCCGGCGACAGGCGCGTTCAAGGGTGTGGGGTCGGGGCGGTGCCTGGACGTCAGCGGAGCCTCGCAGGCCAACGGCGCGCAGGCGCAGATCTGGGACTGCAACGGGCAGTCCAACCAGCAGTGGGCCGCCACCAGTTCCGGTGAGCTGCGGGTCTACGGCGGCAAGTGCCTGGACGTGAACGGGGCCGGGACGGCGGACGGCACCGCGGTGATCATCTGGGACTGCAACGGGCAGAACAACCAGAAGTGGCGCCTCAACGCCGACGGGAGCATCACGGCGGTAGGGGCGAACAAGTGCCTGGACGTGTCCGGGTACGGCACCGCCAACGGCACCAAGGTGCAGATCTGGACCTGCACCGGCGCCACCAACCAGCAATGGACCCGCGTCTGACAGCTGACCACGCGCCATCGCCGGGACGAGTCATCGCCCCGGCGATGACCACGAGCACGCAGGCACGTATGTGGTGCAGGGCTAGTGCTCGTACCCAACGGAGGCCGACCGCCCGCGAAACCCTCATGGGCTTGGAGAACCGAAAATGGCTGATTTATCGCGAAGACAAGTGCTGAGATTCGGCGCGGCTGGAGCTGGAGCCGCGCTGTTGCCCTTGCAGTGGACGGCCGCGGCCCGGGCCGCGTCGGTGGCGCCTCCGGAGGTGCGCGCCGCGAACGATCTGGCCTTGTGGTACGACGAAAGCGCCGGCACGGAGTGGCTGCGCGCGCTTCCGATCGGAAACGGTCGCCTGGGCGCCATGGTGTTCGGCAACGTCGACACCGAGCGGCTGCAGCTCAACGAGGACACCATCTGGGCCGGCGGGCCGTACGACCAGAGCAACACGAAGGGTGCGGCGGCGCTGGGGCAGATCCGGCAACTCGTCTTCCAGAACCAGTGGAGCCAGGCCCAGACCCTTGTCGACCAGAACATGCTGGGCAACCCTTCGGCTCAGCTGGCCTACCAGCCCGTGGGCGATCTGCGACTGACCTTCGGCAGCGCCGCCGGGGTTTCGGAGTACAACCGTTTCCTCGACCTGACCACGGCCACCACGACGGTGACGTACCTGCAGAACGGCGTCCGGTACCGGCGTGAGGTGCTCGCGAGCGCGCCGGATCAGGTGATCGCCCTCCGCCTGACCGCCGACAAGCCCGGCTCGATCACGTTCTCGGCGACCTTCGGCAGCCCGCAGCGGACGACGCGGTCCAGCCCGGACGGCACGACGGTGGCGCTCGACGGCATCTCCGGCGACCAGAGGGGCCTGGCCGGCAAAGTCAGGTTCCTGGCACTGGCCCGGGCCGTCGCAGAAGGCGGCAGTGTCAGCAGCTCCGGCGGCACCCTGCAGGTAAGGTCCGCCAACAGCGTGACGGTGCTGATCTCCATCGGCTCCAGCTACGTGAACTACAAGGACGTCAGCGGCGACTACCAGGGCATCGCCCGGCGCCATCTCGACGCCGCCGCCGGCCGGACCTACGACGACCTGCGTGGCCGGCACGTCGCCGATTACCAGCGGCTGTTCGGGCGCACGACGCTCGACCTCGGCCGCACCTCGGCCGCCGACCAGCCGACCGACGTACGGATCGCGCAGCACGCGAACAGCAACGACCCGCAGTTTTCGGCGTTGCTGTTCCAGTACGGCCGTTACCTGCTGATCTCCTCCTCGCGCCCGGGCACCCAGCCAGCCAACCTGCAGGGCATCTGGAACGACTCGCTGACCCCGTCCTGGGACTCGAAGTACACCCTCAACGCCAACCTGCCCATGAACTACTGGCCGACCGACACCACCAACCTGCCGGAGTGCTACGAGCCGGTGTTCAGGATGATCAACGATCTCACGGTCAGCGGCGCCCGCACGGCCCGGGTGCAGTACAACGCCGGCGGCTGGGTGACCCACCACAACACCGACGGCTGGCGGGCCTCGTCGGTCGTCGACTTCGCCGCGGCGGGCATGTGGCAGACCGGCGGCGCGTGGCTGGCCACCATGATCTGGGATCACTACCTGTTCACTGGCGACCTCGATTTCCTGCGGCAGTACTACCCGGCCATGAAGGGGGCCGCGCAGTTCTTCCTGGAGACCCTCGTGCAGGAGCCGAGCCTGGGTTACCTGGTAACGAACCCGTCGAACTCCCCCGAACTCAACCACCACTCGGGCGTCAGCATCTGCGCCGGACCCACGATGGACAACCAGATCCTGCGTGACCTGTTCAACGGCTGCGCCAACGCCGCCCAGGCGCTCAACGTCGACGCCGACTTCCGTACGCGGGTCCTGGCCGCCCGGGACCGGCTCGCGCCGATGAAGGTGGGCTCGCGCGGCAACATCCAGGAGTGGCTGTACGACTGGGTCGAGACCGAGCAGAACCACCGGCACATCTCCCACCTCTACGGCCTGCACCCCAGCAACCAGATCACCAAGCGCGGCACCCCCGCGCTGTACACCGCGGCGCGGCGGACCCTCGAACTGCGCGGCGACGACGGTACGGGCTGGTCGCTGGCGTGGAAGATCAACTACTGGGCGCGGATGGAGGAGGGCACGCGGGCGCACGACCTGATCCGCGCCCTCGTGACGACGGCCCGGCTCGCCCCCAACATGTTCGACCTGCACCCGCCATTCCAGATCGACGGCAACTTCGGCGCGACGTCCGGCATCGCCGAGATGCTGCTACAGAGCCACAACGGTGAGCTTCACGTGCTGCCGGCGCTCCCGGCGGCCTGGCCGAGCGGGACGGCACAGGGTCTTCGAGGGCGCGGCGGCTACACCGTGGACGCGACGTGGAGCTCCGGCGGGGCCACCGAGATCCTCATCAGGTTCGACCGTGACGGGACGGTCAACGTGCGCGGCCGGATATTCGCCGGGACCTACCAGGTGGTCGACACCACGACCGGCGACACCGTCAGCGTCACCAAACCCGAGAACGACGTCATCAGATTGACCGGTCAGGCCGGTCGTACATACCGCATGACCGGGTCCGGCGGCACCCCGCCGGCGACCTACGTGCGGATCACGAACGCGGCCACCGGCCTGGCGCTGGACAGCGGCGGGAATGTCGCCTCGGGGGCGAACCTCAAGCAGTGGAACTGGGACGGCAGCACCAACCTGCAGTGGCAGCTCGTGGACCTGGGCGGTGGGTGGTACCGCATCGTCAACCGTACCAACGGCATGGTCGCCGACAGCTGGGGCAACACCGCCAACGGAGCCAACGCCAGGCAGGCGGCGTGGGGCGGCGGCGACAACCAGCAGTGGCGCCTCAACAGCACGGGCAACAGCCGCTACCAGATCATCAACCGCGGCACCGGCACGGCCCTCGACGGCATGGGCAACAGCACAGCCGGCTCCACGGTGGCCATGTGGACGCCGAACAACAGCACCAACAACCAATGGACCATCACGGGCCTGTGACCTCATATCCACCGCCGATCACTTTGGAGAGAGAGGGTTACTCAACCGCCCGACGCGAGCGAATGGGCGGGGCCGAACGCGGGCGGATCAGGACGAAGGGACGGGGCCTGTCGAGTCGCGGACGCCGCAGTCGTCCTGAACTGCCACCAGTTCACGTTGAACAGGTAGCCGCTTCCGCTGCGTCGGACTTCGCCCAACTGAAGGTGGTCAGGCTCAGCGGGGAGCCGTGATCGGTCCAGTTCACCATGTCGGTGGAGGGACGCAGCAAATATGCGGCAAAAAGGTACTGTCAAGAGCGCCTTAACTTGCCGTGGCCGGAGGAGGCACCGACCAGGTGCGCTCACCTCGGATTATCCAGTCCGGACGCGATCGACCCAGCGAGAGCGTCGCCATGAAACTTTCATCCCGCCAAGCCGCCCGAAATATTTCGAACCAAGATTGCGCATCTGGCCAGTCCAGCAGATACAGAATGAGCAGGCGACTCCGAAAGTTTCACTACTTTCTTGACAAGTTTCGGCGAGATCCACACACTGAGTGCCCGAGGTGAGTTCCCCCTTCCCATGATTCGCCTATGGAGGCTCAAGCATGCGTGTCAACACCATGTCCCCGCCTGCCGCCCGGCGGCCGCTCGGCGCGCGCCGCCGGGCGCTGATCACCGGCGCGCTCGGCGCACTCGGCATGATCACGGCACTTGCGACGGCGATTCCAGCCGATGCCGCAGCGAGCACGCTCGGCGCGGCAGCCGCGCAGAGCGGCCGCTACTTCGGCACCGCCATCGCCTCGGGCAAGCTCGGCGACTCCGCCTACACGACGATCGCCAATCGCGAGTTCAACATGGTGACGGCCGAGAACGAGATGAAGATCGACGCCACCGAGCCCAACCGGGGCCAGTTCAACTTCACCAGCGGGGACCGGGTCTACAACTGGGCCGTGCAGAACGGCAAGCGGGTGCGCGGGCACACCCTGGCCTGGCACGGCCAGCAGCCCGGCTGGATGCAGTCATTGTCGGGCAGCTCGCTGCGCCAGGCGATGATCGACCACATCAACGGCGTCATGGGCCATTACAAGGGCAAGATCTACGCCTGGGACGTGGTCAACGAGGCCTACGCGGACAGCGGCGGCGGCCGGCGCGACTCCAACCTCCAGCGCACCGGTAACGACTGGATCGAGGTCGCCTTCCGCACCGCCCGCAACGCCGACCCGGCCGCCAAGCTCTGCTACAACGACTACAACATCGACAACTGGACCTGGGCCAAGACGCAGGGCGTCTACAACATGGTCAAGGACTTCAAGGCCCGCGGCGTGCCGATCGACTGCGTCGGCCTGCAGTCGCACTTCAACGGCAACAGCCCCTACAACAGCAACTACCGCACCACCATCTCCAGCTTCGCCGCCCTCGGGGTGGACGTGCAGATCACCGAGCTGGACATCCAGGGCGGCTCGGCCACCACGTACGCCAACGTCGTCAACGACTGCCTGGCGGTGCCGCGTTGTGCCGGCATCTCGGTCTGGGGGGTTCGCGACAGCGACTCCTGGCTCGGCGCCAACGCCACCCCGCTGCTCTTCGACGGCAACGGCAACAAGAAGGCCGCCTACACCTCGGTGCTCAACGCGCTCAACGGCGGCAGCACGACGCCGCCGCCCGGCGGAGGCGACGCGGGGCAGATCAAGAGCACGGCCTCCGGCCGCTGCGTGGACGTGCCCAGCTCCAGCACCACCGACGGCACCGCGGTGCAACTGTGGGACTGCAACGGTCAGAGCAACCAGCAGTGGACGCAGACCTCAGCAGGGGAATTGACGGTGTACGGCAACAAGTGCCTGGATGCCGGGGGCACGGGCAACGGCGCCAAGATCCAGATCTACTCCTGCTGGGGTGGCGACAACCAGAAGTGGCGCGTCAACTCCGACGGCACGATCGTGGGCGTGCAGTCCGGGCTGTGCCTTGACGCCGTCGGCGGCGGCACCGGAAACGGCACAGGGCTGCAGCTGTACAGCTGCTGGGGCGGCAGCAACCAGAAGTGGACCTACAACGCGGGCACCGCGTGAGCTTCACCGACTGCTCGCCCTGGCGCCTGGTGACCTGGACCAGCTTCACCTGCTGACCGCACTCCCGATGCGATCCTCCCCCGGCCCCGGCGAAGGGGCCGAGAGGGGTGAGCCACGCCCGTCGTGGACCGCAGACCCAAGCGGCCCCTCGATCCGGCCCGTGCAGCATGTCGGAGCCCCGGCACTCACATCTGGGCCACGCCACCAAGAGAGCAAGTTAACTTGTGATCCGTGGCAGATTACCTTGAACTTCTCTGAAACTTTCACATGCACGAGCAGTTCGGCGTGATCTCCTCGGAGGCAAAACTCCAGACGGGAAAGCGTTCTGACGGCAACATCCAGGGCGGCAGGGGGTACCCGTCGTTGACGCCGGGCGGGACCGTCGGATGTACTCCGCGACAACGTACTCAACGGAGCAGCCCGTACAGCTCGACAAGATCAATGTTAGCGCTAACAGCTTCGAGCTGTTTGCAATCTAGTCAAGGAGCCCTGGATGTCCCCCCGCACCAGCTTCTGGGTGATCGCATGAGCGAACTGTTAACGCTAACGCGGCGTTCGCGAGCAGCGTCTCCGCCCATCAGCCAGGGCGGCCTCTCCGAGGGCCTAACCCGATGAACCCGTGACCGGCGGCGGCCGGTCACCACCCCCCATCTGCGAGGAGCTCCGCATGTCCTTGAGCCGCCGTCAGCTCTTTCAGGCCGCAGGCGCGACCGCCGCACTCTCGGCCGCAAACCAGATAGCCGGCGCATCCCCCGCTCTGGCCGCACTCCCCTGGGCCAGATCCGACATCGGCGTCTCGGCCTACGAGTTCGACCTCGGCCAGGTCCGGCTGGCCCCCGGCCGCCTGCTGGACAACCAGAACCGCACCCTCAACTACCTGCGCTTCGTCGATGTCGACCGGCTCCTGTACGTCTTCAGGGCCAACCACCGGCTGTCCACCAACGGCGCGGCGGCCAACGGCGGCTGGGACGCGCCGAGCTTCCCGTTCCGATCCCACATGCAGGGTCATTTCCTGACGGCGTGGGCGCAGGCCTACGCCGTGCTCGGCGACACCACCTGCCGGGACAAGGCCACCTACATGGTGGCCGAACTGGCCAAATGCCAGGCGAACAACGGCGCCGCCGGGTTCACCAGCGGCTACCTGTCCGGCTTCCCCGAGTCCGACATCACCGCTGTGGAGAACCGCACCCTGACCAACGGCAACGTGCCCTACTACTGCATCCACAAGACCCTGGCGGGGCTGCTGGACGTGTGGCGGCTGATCGGCAACACCCAGGCCCGGACCGTGCTGCTGGCCCTGGCAGGGTGGGTGGACGCCCGCACGTCGCGACTCGGCTCAAGCCAGATGCAGGCCATGCTCGGCACCGAGTTCGGCGGCATGAACGCCGTGCTGACGGACCTGTACCAGATGACGGGCGACTCCCGCTGGCTGACCACGGCCCAGCGGTTCGACCACGCGGCCGTGTTCAACCCGCTGGCCGCGAACCAGGACCAGCTCAACGGGTTGCACGCCAACACCCAGGTGCCCAAGTGGGTCGGGGCGACCCGCGAGTACAAGGCGACGGGCACGACCCGCTACCGCGACATCGCCGCCAACGCCTGGTTCATCACCGTCGGAGCGCACACATACGCGAACGGTTCCAACAGCCAGGCCGAGCACTTCCGCGCCCCCAACGCGATAGCCGCCCACCTGACCAGGGACACCGGCGAGGCGTGCAACACCTACAACATGCTCAAGCTGACCCGGGAGCTGTGGCTGCTGTCGCCGACCCGGGCCGACTACTTCGACTACTACGAAAACGCCCTGCTCAACCACTTGATCGGGCAGCAGAACCCGGCTGAGGCACGCGGGCACGTCACCTACTTCACCCCGCTCAACCCGGGCGGACGCCGGGGCGTCGGCCCAGCCTGGGGCGGCGGCACCTGGAGCACGGACTACAACTCCTTCTGGTGCTGCCAGGGCACCGGCCTCGAGACCAACACCAAACTGATGGACTCGATCTACTTCCACAACGGCACCACCCTGTTCGTGAACCTGTTCACGTCCTCCACGCTCGACTGGAGCCAGCGCGGCATCACGGTCGGCCAGACCACCTCCTATCCGGTCGGCGACACCACGTCGCTGCAGGTCACCGGCAATGTGAGCGGATCGTGGACGATGCGCATCCGTATCCCGGCCTGGACCCAGGGCGCGACGATCAGCGTCAACGGGGTCCAGCAGAACATCACCACCACGCCGGGCACCTACGCCGACCTCACCCGCTCGTGGGCGTCGGGCGACACGGTGACCGTGCGGCTGCCCATGCGGGTGGTCATGAAGGCCGCCAACGACAACCCCGGCGTGCAAGCCGTCACCTACGGCCCTGTCGTGTTGTCGGGCGACTACGGCGACACGAGCCTGTCGTCGGCCCCGGCGCTGACCCCCTCCTCGATCACCCGTACCAGCACCACCTCTCTGGCCTTCACCGCCACGGCCGACGGCGCGTCGGTGCAGTTGGGGCCGTTCTACGACGCGCACGACCACAACTACGTCGTCTACTGGAGCACCGGCGGTCAGGGCGGTACCGGCACGGCCGGCTTCCGGCTGGTCAACGCGGCCAGCGGGCTGGCCCTCGGCATCCAGAACATGTCCACCGCCGACGGCGGCCTGGCCCTTCAGTGGACCGACAACGGCACCGCCGACCACGACTGGGTCCCGGTCGTCGAAGGCAGTGCCCTGCGCTTCCGCAACGGGCACAGCGGCAAGGTGCTCGGCGTCGAGAACATGTCGACCGCGGACAATGCCCGGGTGCTCCAGTGGGGTGACACCGGCACCGCCGACCACCGCTGGACGATCATCGACGTCGGCGACGGCTCCGTCAAGATCCGCAACGTCTACAGCTCCAAGCTGCTCGGCATCCAGAACGGCTCGACCGCGAACGGCGCCCAGGTGGTCCAGGACTCCGACAACGGCAGCCCGGACAACCAGTGGCGGTTCGTGCCGAACGGCGCGCGGCGTATCCAGAACGCAGGCACCGGGATGGTGCTCGACGTCACCGGCATGTCCACGGCCGACGGCGCGCTCGTCGTCCAGTGGGGCGACACCGGCACCACCGACCAGCTGTGGACGGCGATCGTCGACACCGGCGGCTACCTGCGGCTGCTCAACTCCAACAGCCAGAAGGTGCTGGGCGTGGAGAACCTGGGCACCGCCTCCGGGTCGCGCGTCGTGCAGTGGGCCGACAGCGGCACCGCCGACCACCGCTGGCGGCTGCGTTACGGGTCGGGCGCCGCCTTCCGCATCCAGTGCGCCAACGGCGGCCGGGTCCTCGGCCTCGGCGGGACGTCCCAGGGCGCGCAGATCGTGCTCGCCGACGACAACGGCTCGAACACCAACCTCTGGAGGTTCCTGTGAGGCGCGTGCTCGCGGTGCTCTCGTCTCTGCTTCTCGTGGGCGTGTTACTCACGCCCCAGGCGTCGGCCGCGACGGTCGACACCAGCACGGGGTACGGGCTGGTCAACCGCAACAGCAACAAGGCCCTGGAAGTCCAGAACGCCGCCACCGCCGACATCGTCCAATATGACGACTGGGGTGGCAACAACCAGCAATGGCAACTCGTCCCGGTCAGCAGCGACCCGAATCCGGGCGGCACCTACACCAATCCGGTCGTCTGGCAGGACTTCGCCGACGGAGACATCATCCGGGTCGGCGACGCCTACTACTACTCGGCCTCGACGATGCACTACTCGCCGGGCGCGCCGATCCTGCGCTCCTACAACCTGGTCGACTGGGAGTACGCCGGGCATTCGGTCCCGAGGCTCGACTTCAACTCGAGCGCCTACGACCTCAACGGCGGCCGGGCGTACGTGAAGGGCATCTGGGCCTCGACCCTGAACTACCGGCCCAGTAACAGCACCTACTACTGGATCGGCTGCGTCGAGTTCAACCGGACCTACGTCTACACCGCCTCAGCCGTCGACGGCACGTGGACCAAGCGCTCGCAGATCAACAACTGCTACTACGACGCCGGCCTGCTGATCGACGCCAACGACACCATGTACGTCGCCTACGGCAACGGCACCATCAACGTGGCCCAGCTCTCGCCCGACGGGCTCAGCCAGGTGCGCGCTCAGCAGGTGTTCCAGACCCCGAGCAACGTCGGCACCCTGGAAGGCTCCCGCTTCTACAAGCGGAACGGCTACTACTACATCTGGCTGACCCGCCCGGCCAACGGCCAGTACGTGCTCCGCTCCACCTCGCCGTGGGGCCCGTACGAAATGCGGCAGGTCCTGCTCAACATGCCCGGCCCCATCTCCGGCGGCGGCGTCCCCCACCAGGGCGGGCTCGTCCAGACCCAGAACGGCGCCTGGTACTACATGTCGTTCGTCGACGCCTACCCCGGCGGCCGGGTCCCGGCGCTCGCGCCGATCGCCTGGATGAATGACTGGCCGACCGTGCAGACCGTCAACGGCGGTTGGGGCGTCAACTACCCGATGCCGAACATCCAGACCAGCCGGACCGTGGCGCCCATGATCGGCCCTGACACCTTCACCTCAGGCAGCCTCGGCCACCGCTGGGAGTGGAACCACAACCCCGACACCAGCCGCTTCTCCACCGGCAACGGCCTGCGCCTGCAGACCGCGACCGTCACCGGCGACCTCTACAACGCCCGTAACACCCTGACCCACCGCATCCAGGGTCCGTCCTCGACGGCGACGATCGAGCTCGACTACTCGCAGATGGCCAACGGCGACCGCGCCGGGCTGGCCATGCTGCGCGACCAGTCGGCCTGGATCGGCGTCAAACGCGACAACGGCGTCAACCGGGTCGTGATGACCAACGGGCTGACCATGAACAGTTCGTGGCAGACCACCGGCACCGGTGCTGAGGCGGCAGGCGCGAACATCTCGGGTGGCCGGCTCTGGTTGCGGGTCAACGCGGACATCCGGCCCGGCTCTGGCAGGCAGGCCCGCTTCTCCTACAGCACCGACGGCAGCAACTTCGTGAGCCTCGGCCCGGCCTTCACGTTGAACAACGCCTGGCAGTTCTTCATGGGCTACCGCTTCGGGATCTTCAACTACGCCACCCAGTCCCTCGGCGGAGCGGTGACCGTGCGCCGCTTCGACCTCACCACCCCCTGAGGCAACGCGTCGACACAGGAAGGCACCAACCAGCGATGGCAACTCGTGCAAGTCGGATAAATCGGAGCACATCATGAGATTCAGATCCCTATCCGTTCTCGCGATGGTGGCCACCTTATTGGCGAGCCTGTTCGTCGCCCTTCAGGCTCAGTCCGCCAACGCGGCCACCGTCGACACCAATGCCTGGTACGTCCTGGTCAACCGCAACAGCGGCAAGGCACTCGACGTCTACAACCTGTCCACCGCCGACGGCGGCCGCATCACCCAATGGACCAGGAACAACCAGAACCAGCAGCAATGGCAGTTCGTCGACTCCGGCGGCGGCTACTACCGCATCAAGTCCCGCCACTCCGGCAAAGTCCTGGACGTCTACAACTTCTCCACCGCCAACGGCGGTGCCATCGTCCAGTGGACCGACGGCAACGGCTCCAACCAGCAATGGAGCCTCGCCGACTCCACCGGGGGTTACGTACGGCTGATCAACCGCAACAGCAACAAGGCCCTGGAGGTCCAGGGCGCCTCCACCGCCGACGGCGCGAACATCGTCCAGTACGACGACTGGGGCGGCGACAACCAGCAATGGCAACTCGTCCGGGTCGACGGCGGCGGCAACCCCGGTCCGTGCGATCTTCCGTCGACATACCGCTGGACATCGACGGGCCCGCTGGCGAACCCGAAGTCGGGATGGGTCTCGCTCAAGGACTTCACCGTCGCCCCCTACAACGGCAGGCATCTCGTCTACGCCACCACGCACGACACGGGGACGAAGTGGGGTTCGATGAACTTCAGCCCCTTCACCAACTGGTCCGACATGGCCTCGGCCGGCCAGAACACGATGTCCTCTTCCACGGTCGCACCCACACTCTTCTACTTCGCCCCGAAGAACATCTGGGTGCTCGCCTACCAGTGGGGCGGGACCGCCTTCTCCTACCGGACCTCCAGCGACCCCACCAATCCGAATGGCTGGTCATCCCAGCAGGTGCTCTTCTCCGGCAGCATCTCCGGCTCCGGAACAGGACCCATCGACCAGACACTCATCGGTGACAGCACCAACATGTACCTGTTCTTCGCCGGCGACAACGGCAAGATCTACCGGGCCGGCATGCCCATCGGGAACTTCCCGGGCAGCTTCGGTACCACATCGACAGTGGTCATGAGCGACACGACGAACAACCTGTTCGAAGCCGTTCAGGTCTACCAGCTCCAGGGCCAGAACCGATACCTCATGCTCGTCGAGGCGATCGGCGCGCAGGGCCGCTACTTCCGCTCGTTCACCGCCACCAGCCTGAACGGTTCATGGACACCGCAGGCCGCCACCGAGAGCAACCCCTTCGCCGGCAAGGCCAACAGCGGCGCCACCTGGACCAACGACATCAGCCACGGCGAGCTGGTCCGTGCCGGCGCCGATCAGACCTTTACCGTTGATCCCTGCAACCTGCAGTTGCTCTACCAGGGACGCAACCCCAACTCCGGCGGCGACTACGGCCTCCTGCCCTACCGGCCGGGTCTGCTGACGCTGCAGCGCTGATGGCGTGACACGAGTCCGGCTCGGAGCCGGCGCGGCAGGGTCGCCTGCTCGTGCCCTTCCGCGAGACGGCCCTCCGGCTCGGCACACTGTTTCGGGGCGGACCGGCGATCCGGGCCGCCCCTCCGTCAACGGCAGGCTTCGACCCGCGCATCCAGACCATCATCAGCTTCGAGGGCACGCCCAGCTCCTCGTAGACGAAGATCTTCATCGGCGCGCTGCTGCTCGTCTTCATCCTCCTGCAGAGCCCATGACCCGGTGGCCCAGAAGCTTTGATCTTGGCAAGCCGGCACTGCCGGCCTGCCCGCACTCCGTGACAAACTGCCGCCATGCCCACGGAGTCGTCTCCTCTCACCATCGCTCAGCTCGCCGAGCTGGCCGGAGTTTCCACCGCGACGGTCTCCAAGGTAGTGAACGGCCGTTCCGCGGTGTCGTCCGAAACCCGCGCCGCCGTGGAGGAGCTCATCCGCCGGCACGGCTACCGCCGCCAGCGCCGCCGCTCCACGCCGGCAGCCCTGGTGGATCTCGTCTTTCACGCTCTGGAGGGCGACTATCCCGTCGAGATCACCAAAGGCGTGGCGGAGGTCGCGCGAGAGCACGACCTCATGGTCGGGATATCGGACCTGCGCCGTGACCACACCGCCCGAGACGCCTGGCTGGAGGGCGTGCTGCGGCGCCGTCCGATCGGTGTGATCGCGGTGTTCTCCGGCCTGACCGAGACCCAGCACGAACAACTCGCCCGCCGCGAGATCCCGCTGGTCCTGCTGGACCCGGCCGACGATCCCGCGCGGCACATCCCATCGGTCGGCGCCGGCAACTGGACCGGCGGCCTCACGGCCACCCGCCACCTCCTGGAGCTCGGGCATCGCCGCATCGCCATCATCGCGGGGCCCGACTCCGCACTGTCCAGCCGGGCCCGTCTCGACGGCTACCGCACCGCCCTCGACATGGCCGGCGTGCCCGTCGACCCGGCGCTGATCGGCCGGGGGGACTTCTTCATCGAGGGCGGTATGGCCGAAGCGCACCACCTGCTGCGCCTGCCCGACCGGCCGACCGCGTTCTTTGCCACGAACGACGGCCAGGCCATCGGCGTCTACCACGCGGCCCATCAGCTCGGCCTGCGCATCCCGGATGATCTCAGCGTGATCGGCTTCGATGACATGCCATCGGCGCGGTGGGCCATTCCACCGCTGACCACCATCCAGCAGCCCCTCACCAAGATGGCCGCCGCGGCGACCTCGATGCTGCTGACGTTGGCCCATGGCGAGCAGCTGCCACAGAGCCGCGTCGAGCTGGCCACCGAACTCGTCGTACGGGAGAGCACCGCGCCTCCCGCACTCCCGTCCGCCTGAGCCGAAACGCGTCCTCGACCGTCGGCCGCCGCGCACAGCGAGCACGACAGACGGCCCCTGCCCTCTACGGCCGAACTCGCAGCAACACCCAGCCGTGCGCCTGCGCCGACGGCAGCTCGGGCGGCGCCGTCCCCGCCACGCTGCCCGGGCCGATCGCTTGCCCCCGCGACGCGTCCGGCTCCAGACAGCCGGACGCGAAGCTGAGGAGACGTCAGGAGATGGTGAGCGTGCCGTCCGCGTTACGGGCGCACGTGACGATCGTGCGGGGCGCCGCGGCGGAAGCGCCGGTCAGGCACTGGCCGAGGACCGTCTGGCCCGCGGCGTTGGGGTGCCACGACTCCTGGCAGGTCTGGAAGTAGGTGACGCAGGTGTTCGCCGCCCGCTGGATGCCGATCTTGTCCCAGCCGGACAGGCTGGTGATGAACGTGCCGGACGGCCCGTCCTGTACCCGGACCGGCGTCGCCAGCGCACCCGCCGGGCTGTCGGGGTTCTCGCAGAGCCTGGCCCCGTCGAAAGCCCTCTGGACGTCCAGTACGCGCAGGTCGGCCGCCGGGCGTTCGGCTGCCAGCGTGGCATACGCGTTCTCGACCAGGGAGCCGAGGTTCTCGGAGAACACGTGCCCGGGGGCGAGGCTCGCACGGTGGATCGGGCACCCGGCGGCGTAGCGCTCGGCGCCGAGCGCGCGGAACTTGTCGCGGGTGTCGGTGCGGCCGTCCTCGTCGTAGTATTCCGGAGCGATGTCGGGCGGCAGCGGGTTGGTGTAGGTCTGCAGAATCACCTGGTGGGTGCCGTCGGCGTCGATCTGGTCGAGGGTGTCGAGGATCTGGCGCAGGCCCGCGGTGGTCTCGGTGGTGGCGGCGGCGACCTCGGCGTCGGTGGCCAGGTCCGAGGCAGTGCAGGGTCTCTGCGGCACCTCGCCCTTCAGATAGGCCCAGAACTCCCACCAGCCTGTCCAGGCGTCGGCGATGAAGCGGTTGGCGCACAGCGTGGCCACGTCGCCGAAGGTGAAGTAGCTGTTGTTGGAGCCGAGGCCGACGAGGACGACGTCGATGTCGTGCGTCTGGGCGAGGGCGCGCAGCTGATCGAGTTGCGAGGCGACGGCGCGGCCCTCGGCCCGGGCGCTTGAGGGGGTGGCGATGTCGGCGGGCTGGGCTCCGGAGCACGCGAGGTTGAAACGTTGCTGAATGCCCGGGAGCGACGCCGTGAACACCGAGGCGTTCGCCGACCGGTGACAGAAGTAGGCGTTGCTGTTGGGCGCCGACCAGCCGGGGAAGGCCTGTGCCGTACCGGAGGCGTCGACGACGGGCTGGTAGTCCCCCGCGCCCTCCCCGCTGACGAAGCTGTCGCCGAGCGCGACGGCGGCAGTGGGCAGAGCCGCCTGCGCCGGTCCACTCTGCACGACCTGGATGCCCGCCGCGCTCACCAGGAGCATGACAGCTGCGGCGGCACGCTGGAGGAACCTCATAGCCACCTTATTTCCTACTAAATAAGTACGAAATACGCATGTGTGGATCACAACATGCCGCACCAGCGGCGTCAACAGGCCCGCCTCCGACAAGAGCATCCTCACCGCCGGTCCGGGCATGCTCTACGGCTAGCGCGTCATGCGCCGGCCGGTGACACCTATCGAGCCGACTCATAATCCGTGGACGGTTCGCAGGTCGTTGAGGTCGGCCACATCCCGGTGAGGCTGGTGTTGCGGTGTCGGTGGGAAGCTTCATGGTTGTCTGCGCATCAGAAGGCCGGGAAGGCCCAGCCCGAGGGATGGAACGGCTCGCGTTCGCCACGGAAGGCGAGGGAGGCGGCGGTGACCGCGCCGCCGCGCAGTTCCTCGACTCGGCCGACGGCCGCCAGGGACGACAGGGTGGTGCCGCCCAAGTAGGCCGCACCCAGTTCGGCGGAGGTCAGCCGCAGGTCGGCCCGGGCTCGGGTGCGTTCGCAGGTGACGGACTCGCCGTCGGCCCCCAGGTGGTAGCGTCCCGCGTTCCACGGGCAGAACGTGTCCTGGACCTCCAGAACCAGGTCCAGCGGGGTCGAGTAGCGGCGTCCCGCCAGCGCCCGGTCGACGTCCGCCAGGCGGACCCAGAGGTTGTCGATCACGGTGGCGCGGGTCGCACGCGGGTCGGTCAGCAGGTGCTTCAGCGGCTCGTCGATGGCGCCGTCGTAGCTGAGGTGGGTGTGAGCGTCGAGGTCGATGAGGAAGCGCCACAGGGCGGCGTACGACTGCCTGGTGGTGGCCGCGACCTCGATGACGTGCGCCAATCCCGGCTTGGAGCGGTAGAAGGCGTAGCCGCTGGCCTCGCCGCCGGGCTCCAGGTGGACGGCGTAGCGCAGTGCTGTCCCACCGTCGCGAACGCGCTCGCCGTCGGCCAGCCGGGCCTGCCAGAACTTCTCCGTGCGGTCGACCCAGCCGACTGCCGTACGGCGGGCGGTGTCGTAGATCTTCTCCAGCAGCGGCCGCGCCTTCTGACCGTCGAGCAGGCGGATCGTTCCGTCGCCGAAGTCGGTGCCGGGCCGCAGGGCCATGAACCTTTTGTCCGCCTGGATCTCGGCCACATGGCTGGCGACGCCGTACCCGAAGCGGCCGTAGATGGTGGCCTCGGCGGCGTTGAGCGCGGCGATCGGCTCGCCACCCGATTCATGCAGGTCGGTGAGCTGCTTGCGCATCATCGCGGTGAGGATGCCGCGCCGCCGGTGCGTGGGCAGGACCGCGACCAGCGTGACGCCGGCGACAGGTGTGGCCGCGCCGGGGATCGTCATGATGCGGCCGTAGATCGACGCGCCGCCGACGATCTCCTCCCCGTCGTAGGCGGCGATCGTGCGTTCGGGCTCGATGGAAGAGGCGGCGTTCCTGAGGCCGCCCTCGTACCAGTCCTGGCCGTAGGTCGTGGTGACCATGCGAGCCCACGAGTCGAGCTCATGGGCGCCGATGGTTCGCAGCGGGTAGGTGGCTGTCATGCTTCGAGCGTGGCCGGATAAACACACATGACGCATCGGGTGATCTGTGTATTTATATGCTGGCGCCGTGGTGGCAGAGCGCGTGGTCAGTCCGGTGTTCGTCGGCCGGGGCGAGGAGTTGTCGGCGCTGGCGGCGGCCTTCGACATGGCTGTGGAGCAAGGGCCGGCGGTGGCGCTGGTGGCCGGGGAGGCCGGGATCGGCAAGTCGCGGCTGCTCGCCGAGTTCGCGCGGTCCCTGGGTCCGGAGGTACGGGTGGTCGAGGGCGCCTGCGCGGAACTGGGCAGTGACGGCCTGCCGTACGCGCCGTTCGTGACGGTGCTGCGCAGGCTGATCCGGGTCGAAGGCGTCCTGCCAGGGCCCTACCGCCAGATCGCCCGCTGGTTCCCCGAGCTCGGCGAGGCGGGTGACGCGGAAGGCGGTAGACACCGGCTGTACGAGGAGGTCCTGACGCTGGTCGAGCGGGTGGCCGCGGATCGGCCGGTCGTCGTCTCGATCGAGGACCTGCACTGGGCGGACGCCGCTACCCGCGAGCTGCTCGGTTTCCTGACCAGGAACCTGGCGCAGGCCGGCGTGCTCCTGGTGATCACCTACCGGCCGCCGGGGAACGGCGACGGACTGCTCGGGCCGCTGCTGTCCGAGGTCTCCCGCCGCCCGCGCACCACCACGCTGCGGCTGGATCGCCTGGATCGGCAGGAGGTGGGCCGCCAACTGGCCGCGATCCTCGGCGCGGAGCCGGACGCGGCCACCGTACACCGCGTGCACGAACGCAGCGACGGCAATCCGCTGTTCGTCGAGGCGCTCGCCCGTGCCGGTGAGCGGACCCCGGACAGCCTGCGCGACCTGCTGCTGTACGGCCCGCGGTCGCTGCCGGGCCCGGCTCGCGAGCTGTTGCGCATCGCTTCGGTGGCGGGCGGCCGGATCGGCCACCGGCTGCTGGCGCGGGTGGCCGGGCAGGACGGAGCCGAGCTGGACGTCCTGCTGCGGGAACTGGTCGATCGCGGCCTGCTCGTCACGGCAGGCGACGGATACGACTTTCGCCATGCCCTGATCCGGCAGGCGGTGTATGAGGATCTGCTGCCCGGCGAGCGGGCGCGCCTGCACGCGCGCTACGCCGCGGCCCTGAGCGACTGGGGCGCCCACGCGGAACTGGCCGCGCACGCCTACGCCGCCGGGGATCGCGGGCTGGCCCTGTCCGCCGCTTACCTGGCCGCGGGCCAGGCACGCGGGTCCTACGCCTACGAGGAGCAGGTCCGCATGCTCGACCAGGTCCTCGAACTGTGGGACCCGGAGGCACGGCTGGGCGCCGACAGGATCGACGTCCTGACCGGCGCGGCCGAGGCGTGCATGCTCAGCGGCGACTACGCCCGCGGTATCGACTACGCCACCGCCGGGCTGGCCGCGGTGGATGAGCGGCGTGAGCCCGAGCGGGCCGCCCAGCTGCTGGAGCATCGGGGCAGGCTGCGGCACCGGCTGAACGCGACCGGCGTTCGCGACTGGCAACGAGCACTGAGCCTGCTCCCTGCCGACCCCCACAGTCTCCAGCGGGGGCGGCTGCTCGGGGTGCTGGCCATGGGCCTGCTGCCGGAGGTGGACAAGGCTCGCGAGCCGTTCGAGGAGGCGCTCGGCATCGGCCGGCGCACTGGCGATCCCATGGTCACCGTCCGCGGACTGCTGGGCGTCGGGTCCATGACGGGCGACCTCGGGATGCTGGCGCAGGCCCGTACGCTCGCCGAACGGCTCGACAGCCACGACCTGTTCATGACCGTCCCGATGTACGAGGCCACGTTGCACACCAAGGCCGGCGACCAGCGGCGCGCCATCGAGGCGGCCTGTGGCGGCATCCGCCACGCCCGCCGGTACGGACTGGGCCGCAGCCGTGGCGCGGAGCTCGCTCGCTACGCCGGGCGCGGCCTGATCCTCGCCGGGCGGTGGGACGAGGCGGCCGCCGTGCTGGCCGAGAGCCTGCGGGAGGATCCGCCACCGCTGTCGCGGCAGGCTGTGCGCGCCCTGGCCGGCTACCTGTCGCTGCTGCGCGGGGACCTGGCCGCGGCGGCCGACGCGGCGGCCGGCGTGGAGCACGCCGACAGCGGAACCCTGTTCCCCCGCCATCAGCTGCTCTGCCTGCTCGCCGTCGCCCAGGGCGACCTTGTGCGTGCCGATCTGCTCCTGAGCCGGGCGCTGGCCGATCCGGCGCTCTTCCGGATCTACAGCAGCGACGCCCGGCCGGTCCTGGTCGCCGGCGCCCTGGCGCAGCGCGTACGGCTCGCCCAGGGCACCGGTGAGGACCTACGGCAGCGGGTCGCGGCACGGCAGGCCGAACTCGCCGCGGCTGATGCGGCGCTCGGCGTGGACGGGCCGCTCGACCGGGCCTGGCAGATCATGCTGCACGCGCTGATCGAGGACGAGGGCTGGGACCCCGTGGCGGCTGCCTGGCGGGAACTGGGCCAGCCGTACGAGCTGGCGCTGAGCCTGTTCCACGGCGCGCGAGCCGCACTGGCCGCGGGTGACCGGCCCGGCGCAACGGCCCGCCTCAGGGAAGCCGCGCAACTGGCCGAAGACCTGGGCGCCGCGCCGCTTGCTCGGGAGATCGCCCTGCTCGGGCGGCCCCGACCAGCCCAGGACGGGCTCACCGAGCGCGAGCGTGACGTGCTCCGGTTGATCGCCGAGGGTCTGAGCAACCGGCAGATCGCCGCCCGGCTGCACATCTCACCGAGTACCGCCGGCGTGCACGTCTCCCATATCCTGACGAAACTGGGCGCGGCCAGCCGCACCGAGGCGGCGGTCATCGCCTTCCATGACGGACCGACGAGGCCCGCCACCACCTAGGTGAATGACGCCACTCCGGCGAGTTCGGTGCGGTTGGCGACACCGAGCTTGGCGTAGATATGGGAGAGGTGGGTCTTGACGGTGCTTCGGCTCATGAAGAGTCGTGCTCCGATCTGCGGGTTGTTGAGGCCGGTGGCGGCCAGCCGTGCCACGCTCAGCTCGGTCGGGGTGAGGCTGTCCCAACCGGCGGCCGGCCGGTCGCGGGTACCCCGGCTACGGCGGACGTAAGCGACCGCGTCGTCGAGGGACAGCTCGGCGCCCGCCGCCCATGCCGTCGCGAACTGTTCACCGAGCGTCTGCCTGAGCCGGGCGAGCAGTTCGTCGTACTCATGTCGTTCGGCCACGTGCCGTGGATATCCCAGGGCCGCGCGTGCCGTGGTGCTCGCGGCCAGCGTCCGCACCGCGTTCGGCGGGGCCAGCCAGGCGGCGATCGCGTCCAGGCTGTCCACCCAGAACGTGCGCAGTCCGTGGGCGACGCGAATGGTCAGCGCCTCGTGATGCAGGTCGGGGTCACCGGTGAGAAGGGCCTGTTGCTGCAGCACGTCCGCGAGAACGCGTGGCATGCCGAGTTCGCCGGCGATGGCCGCCGCTCGGTCGAGCTCGCCGCGGGCGTCTTCGTACCGGCCGGCGCGCCGTAGGGCCTCTGCGTAGCCGGCGTGCACCTGCGCCGCGAGGTAGGTCGGCGCGACGTGCTCGGCCTGGCGCACATCGTGCTCGAACCAGCGCAGCGCCCCATCGAGATCGCCGCCGGCCATCAGCACTTGTGCGAGTGCCGCCCCCATGCCGGGCACGAAGACGGCTGCTTCGGCGTTCTCCATGAGCAGGAGCAGGGGCCGCATCGCCTCCAGCGCCGCGCTCACGTCTCCGGACGCGGTGTGCGCCGCGGCCAGGGCACCGCGTGCCATACCGACGCGCAGGTAGTCGCCGAGCGGCTCGGCGAGTTCGAGCGACTGCTCGGCCAGGCGGCGGGCCTCGGCCGGCCGGCCGCTCGCGAGCGCTCCGCTCGACAGGTACGCCAGCGTGGTCGACGCTATCCCGCGGTGACGGTGGCGCAGGCCGTCGAGTGCCGCCTCCAGCAGCGGGCGGGCCTCGTCGTGCCGGTCCTGCAGCTGTCTGATCATGCCCTGCAGCGCCAGCTGAGAATGCTTGAACAACTGGTCGCCCGCGAGGTCGGCGGAGCGGATCGCCTCGACGGTCAGGTCCCAGGCGGCGGTGAAGTCGGTGTAGAACCGGCCGACCGCCGCCAGGGAAAGGCACTGGCCGCGCAGGCTCTCGTCACCGTGGGCGGTGGCCAGTTCGAGCGCCTGCCGTGCCACGTCGTATTCCATGTCCAGCGGGCTCGTGGTGT
Source organism: Nonomuraea sp. NPDC049129 (assembly GCF_040648495.1). NCBI lineage: Bacteria > Bacillati > Actinomycetota > Actinomycetes > Streptosporangiales > Streptosporangiaceae > Nonomuraea > Nonomuraea sp. NPDC049129. The sequence goes on from NZ_JBEZDU010000023.1 coordinate 116,525, forward strand.
CCGCGACCAGCGCTAACCCGGTGAGCAGCCGCGCCTGCAGCAGCGATCGGTCCGTCGGCACGCGGTCGATGGCGCGGCGCAGGAACGCGATGCCCTCGTGCCCGTGCCGATGCAAATGCCACAACCACGACAGCTCGGCGGCGAGGCGGCGTCCCCTGTCGGGATCGGTGGCGGCCAGCCCCCATTCCAGGGCGGCGCGCAGGTTGTCGTACTCACCCTCGAGCCGGGCGCGCCAGGCGTCGAGATTGGCGGCCCGCTCGGGCCCGCCGGCACTGAAGGCCAGGAAGTGGCCGAGATGGCGGTCGCGGACGAGGTGGATCTCCCCGGCCTCACGCAGCCGATCGGCGGCGTAGTCGCGGATGGTCTCCAGCAGCAGGAAGCGGGACACGCCGCCGCGGGTCTCCGCGACCACCAGCGACTTGTCCACCAGCCGGCCGATGCCGGCGAGGACGTCGTCGCGAGCGACCACCCCGCCCGCGCAAACCGTCCGTACGGCGTCCAGGTCGAACCCGGAAGGAAACACCGCGAGGCGGCGGAACACCGCACGGTCCGGCTCGTCGAGCAGGTCGTGGCTCCAGGCGATGGACGCCGCCAAGGTCTGCTGGCGCGCGGCGACGCCACGCGGGCCGCGGACGAGCAGGCCGAACCGGTCGTCCAGGCCGCGCTCGATCTGTTGCGGGGTGAGTGAGCCCAACCATGCTGCCGCGAGCTCGATGGCGAGCGGGATGCCGTCGAGCCGGGAGCACAGCACCCGTGCGGCGGCCTCACCCTCCTGGTCCAGGCCGAACAGCTGCCGCACCTGACGGCCCCGCTCGACGAACAGCCGCAACGCCTCGTCCGGGGCCAGCGGTGGCACCCGCCAGACCACCTCGCCCGGCACGGCCAGCGGCTCGCGGCTGGTGATCAGCACCGACAGCTCCGGGCACGACGACAGCAGCGCGCCGGTCAGCTCGGCGGCGCCGTCGATGACGTGCTCGCAGTTGTCCAGGCAGAGCAGCGCGCGGCGGCCGCGCAACTGCGCCGTCATCGACCGTACGGGGCCTTGGAGGGGTTCGACGAGCACGCCGAGCCTCGTCGCGACCAGCTCGGCGAGCCGAGCCTGGTCGCTGACGGCCGCCAGCTCGACCCACCAGACACCGTCCGGCCGGCGCGCGACCTCGGCGGCGGCGACCTGCGCGGCGAGCCGGGTCTTGCCGACGCCGCCGGTGCCGGTCAGCGTCACCAGCCGCCCGGTGTCCAGCAGCGCGCGCACCGCGGCCAGCTCGGACTGCCTGCCTACGAAGGTGGCGAGCTGGACGGGCAGGTCAGGGGGCGTTGCGGACGTCATGGCAGCGCTCAGTCTGCCATCGAAGCATGGCAATCGGCCACCGGAGAGTTCTAGGCTCGGCCACCTGGCCGATGTTCTGCTCAGCCGCCGAAGGCAGGCTTGCCGCGAACAGCCGAACTCGACGACCAGGGAGCGACGTGACACACCTGCGCTACCCGGTCCACCACTGATACAGCCACTCGAAAAGAGACATCATGTCGGATATATCGACACATCGGAATCGGATGCCCGGTCCGCTGGAAGTATCCGCGGACAACCCGCGCTACTTCACCGTACGTTCGGACAACCGGGCGGTGTATCTCACCGGCTCGCACATCTGGAACAACTTCCACGACGGCATGGGGCCCGGCGCGACCGCGCCGGCCGAGCCCGAGAAGATGGACTACCGCGCCTACCTGGACTTCCTCGCCGCTCGCGGGCACAACTTCATCCGGCTGTGGCGCTGGGAACAGTTCCAGTCGCAGGCCGCCGGCGGCGCGTACCACCTGAACATGAGCCCGCAGCCATGGCCGCGCACGGGACAGGGTACGGCCAAGGACGGCGATGCGAAGTTCGACCTGTCCCAGTTCGACCCGGCCTATTTCCAGCGGCTGCGCGAGCGGGTCACCGCCGCCGGCCAGCGCGGCATGTACGTGGCGGTGATGCTGTTCGACGGATGGGCGCTGCACCTCAGCCCGGTGCCGGACAACGTCGAGGGCCATCCCTTCCACGCCGGCAACAACGTCAACGGTATCGCGATCACCTCGATCCTCGACCACCAGGTCCTGCCGCTCGACCCCGCCGTACAAGCGTTGCAGGAGGCCTACATCCAGCAGGTCGTCGACACCGTGCACGACCTGCCTAACGTCCTGTACGAGGTCTCCAACGAATCATCCGGAGGTGGCGCGGTCAGCCCGGAGATGGCCGACGCGCTCGGTGTACCGCTGGAGACCGAGTGGGGCGACTCGACCGGCTGGCAGTACTGGGTGATCGAGTTCGTTCGGCGGTATCAGCGGCAGCAGGGATATGACCCGCGCCCGATCGGCATGACCATGCAGTTCCCGGTGGCCGACCAGACGCTGGTCAACGCGCCCCTGTTCGACGGGCCCGCCGACTGGATCTCGCCTGGCTACGACGACGAGATCTACCGCGAGGGCGGTCACCCGTCCGCCCCGGGCGGCACACCGTCGCGATGGCTGGACGACCCGCCGCCCGCCGACGGCCGCAAGGTCCTGCTCAGCGACACCGACCACTTCGCCCCTGGCCAGGGCGACGCCCTCTGGGTGTGGAAGGCGTTCCTGCGCGGCCACAACCCGATCTTGATGGACTACGGCCTCATCGACGGTGTCCCGTCGTCACAGGACGCCTTCGAACCGGCCCGCCAGGCGATGGGCGATACCCGGCGCTACGCCGAGCGGATCGACCTCATGGGCATGCCCCCTCGCGGCGACCTCACCTCCACCGGCTACGCGCTCGCACACCCCGGCAAGGAGTACCTCATCCTGCGGCCGGACGGGACCAGCGAGGTGTTCACCGCCGAGTTGTCGGCCGGCGCCTACACAGCCGGCTGGTACGCCATCGACGAACGGACATCCCTGCCCGGCGACGAGATCACGGTGCCGAGCGACGGCCTGGTGAAGTTCACCGTACCGTCCACGATCCACGGCCCGGCCGTGCTGCGTCTGGCGGCCACCACCATCCGAGACCAGTGACCGGCATGTGGGAACTGGTTCCCCGGCTGCTCGCCGACAGCCGCTACCTCGTCCTTGCCACCGCCGATCGCCAAGGGCGGCCGTGGGCCACACCCGTCTTCTTCGCCGCCCGCGATGAGGACCGGCTCTTCTGGGTATCGGCACCAGACAGCAGGCATTCCCGTAACATCGCCGAACGCCCGGCCGTGGCCATCACGGTCTTCGACTCCCACGCGCCCATAGGCGGCGCCGAGGCACTCTACCTCGAGGCGAGCGCCGGCCCCGCCGACGATCCGGCCGCGGCGCTGACCATGCTCAACGCCCGCCTCCCCCCGGGCAAGCAACTCACCGGGGACGACCTCGCGCCGTCCGGCCCCATGTTGGCCTACCGCGCCGACGTACAGCGGCACTTCGTCCTGATCCGTGGAGGAGACGCACGCTTCGACAACGTCACCGACGCACGACTGCGCGTCACACGCCCTCAGGCAGGCACCCATCATGACCATGCATGAGCCCATCCACTCGATCATCACCTCACTCGACGGCCACATCAACGACACGGACGGCGCCTTCGGCTCGACCGGCCCCAAGGAGCAGGCATGACCCGCATCATCGCTGACATCTCGCTCTCCCTCGACGGTTTCGTCACCGGGCCCGACCCCGACCCGGACAACGGCCTGGGCGTCGGCGGCGAGGCCCTGCACACCTGGGCGTTCTCCGACGACCCCGACGACTGCCGGATCCTACGCGAGGCGACCACCCGCTCCGGCGCCGTCATCCTCGGCCGGCGGCTCTTCGACGTGATCGACGGGCCGAAAGGCTGGAACGACGACTCCGGCTACGGCGCTCGCGAAGTCGGCAAGCCCGCGTTCGTCGTCGTGACCGACTCACCACCGCGGTCGGTACGGCTTACCGACCTCGACTGGACCTTCGTCACCACCGGCCTGCCCGACGCCGTCGCCGCCGCCCGCAAGCGCGCCGAAGCGGCATCGGCACAGCGCGGCCAGGACCTCGACGTCGTCCTGATGGGCGGCGGCGCCACCATCGGCTCGGCCATCGACGCCGGGCTGGTCGACGCGCTGACGCTGCACCTCGCGCCCGTCGTCCTGGGCGCCGGGACCCCGCTGTTCACCGGTGCGGCGCCGCGCACGCTGGTGCGGCGGAGCGTGACCCCGACATCGACCGCGACGCACCTGACCTACGACATCCTCTGACGAGATCCTCTGCCGACGTCGTCGCGCGCTGTTACGGTCCGGCTCTTTCGCCATCTCCAGAGCTCAGGTGCCGAACCAGTGCATCGAGAACCACCAGGTCTTCCCCCGGCTCGATCGTCTGCGGGTTCAGCGCGATCGCGTCGTCGGGTACGCCGAACACACCGACCGCGATCCGCGGGTCTCCCTCCCACAAAGCCCGCACCAACCCGTCCCGGGTCCAGCCGCTGGTGGTCAGCAATCGGACGACCGCTCGCCCGTGCGGCTGGCCCGCCTCACTCGGGTAGCCTCGCTCGGCGACGACACCCGGCACTCCGCGCAAGCCGACGATCCACCGGTCGACAATCTGTTCATAGCTCGCGAGCAGTGCCTCCTCGTCCTGCTCCAGCGTCCACTCGACCGCGGCGTACAGCCCGAGCAGCTCTTCCTTCCCGACCTTCATCCCGCGCCCGATCTGCTGATTCGGCGACGCGTGCGCCCGGCACCTGTCGACGATCCACCGCTTCCCCAGCACCAGCCCACTGGACTGCGGTCCGCGCAGCCCTTTCCCACCGCTGAAGATCACGGCATCCGCGCCGAGCTCCCTGGTGAATCTCCACAGCGAGGAGACGGGTGGAATCTGGGCCGCCGCATCCACGATCACCGGCACAGCCGGTGGACCTGTGAGGCCCGGGGTGCAGGCGAGTTCCCGGGCGACTCGGATCACGTCCTCTATCGGCAGAGCATCCGCCGCGTAGTGGGCGCCGGCGAACCACAGGACGCAGGCGGGGCGTCGTACCAGGGCGGCTCGGAGCCCCTCGATCGACGGACCGACTTCTATGATGCGGGCGCCGGTCAGGCGGGCCGCGTAGTCGTAGCCGTTGCGCTGGCCGGTGAACATGACCACCTCGGCCTCGGCCGGGAACGCCTGCGCGGGCTCACCGACACACGACGCGACCGTGAGGGTGATCGCCGCCGCGGCACCGGACGTCACGCAGGCCGCCTCGTTGCGGGTGAGCACGGCCAGGCGCTCACCGACGCGGTCGTGGAGTTCGGGCAGGTCGACGAAGTGGGCCGCCCCCTCCGTCATCGCCTTCAGCGCCGACGGCGGCATCAGCGAGCCGCCCAGTGCGGTGAGTGTCGCGGAGGCGTTGATGACCGGCCGGACCCCGAACGGATTGGTCATACGAGGAATCTCGACATCGGTGGTACGCCGGAGAGTTCGGCCAGCCAGGCATCCAGGAAGTCGTTGTCGGTGCCGTCGAGGTGGGTCAGCTTGTAGACACTCGCGGCAGGCAAGGCCCCGATCAGCGCGGCACACCAGTCAGGATCGTCGACGGCGAGCAACGTCCGAGCGGTCACCGCGGACGCGTGCCGGACCGGGTCGAAGTAGGCAAGAGTTCTGTCAATGATCCGCGCCGACGAGCCGGCACGGAGGTGATCGTTGAGCTCCTCGAGCGGATAGCGGCTCGACTTCAGCCGTGCCTCTGCCGCCCGGTAGAACAGCAACTCCGAGAGCAGGACCGCGCTGAACCCGGGCCGCCGCGCGGCCGTCAGCAGCGCCAGATCGTCCCCGCTCACGGCCACCCGCGCCGGATCGACCTCCGCCAAGCTCATCAGGAACTCCGCGGCCCGCAGGCAGTCCGCCGCGATCCCGCGATAGATGTACGACGCCGGGTCGTCGATGCCCATCGTCAGCAATCCCGGGTACGCCGCCGAGAACCCTTCGTCGGCCAGCCGCTGACCACGGTGCGTCAGGGCGAACACGACGTACCGGCTGCGATCGTTCGGGTGCGGCACGAGGTTGACGCTCCCGTGGCGCGGCGTCCGCAGGAGCGCGGGGAACGGCCCGTCACCGGACGGGATGCTGAGATGACCGAAGACGCGGTACGGGCCGGTGCTGGTGAGCCGCACGGTGTAGCTGGTCGCCTCGTCCGTCGTCCGCGCCGGCACCAGGTCGAGCCCGGGCCGAGCGGAGATCGCGGCCAACTCATCGTCGACGGCGGACCAGTAGCTGTCGAAGTCCATGGGTTCACCGTCCCGGCGTGAGGTGTTCGGCGAGGAAGTCCGCCACGATCCGCAGCACGCCCGGCAGCCCGGCGTGGTGCGCGCAGTGCGGGTAGGCGTGCAGGGTGGTCTCACAGGTCAGCACCCGCCGCAGCGCGAATCCGGTCTCCGGCGGGCACACGTCGTCCTCGAGCCCCAGGTACAGCAGCGTCGGCGCCCGCACCTTCGGCGCGAAGTTGAGCCCGTCGTAGTAGGCGACCGTCTCCCGCACCCGGTCGACGTCCTTCGGGTGCATCCGCAAGTACTCGTTGATCTCCTCGTACGGATACGACCGGGTCAGTGTCGGCGCGGTCATGATCCCGCACAGGTACGGCGCTCCCGCCGCGACGCACCGGATCACGTCCGGCAGGAGCGCGGCCGTCGAGATCCCGAGGCCACCGCCCTGACTCGACCCCTGCAGTCCGATCCGCAGATCATCGACTTCCGGACGATCGAGCAGTACCTCGACCGCCCGCACCACGTCGAGGTAGAACCCGCGATACCCGTAGGTGTTGTGGTCGATGATGTTGTGCGTCAGCAAGCCCGGGTAGCCCGGGTTGAACACGTCGTTCGAGCGCAGCTTTCCGCGCGGCGCGACCGCGAGCGCGGCGTACCCGAGCTCGGACCATTCCTTCGGGATCGTCGGCTCGGAGATGTAGCCGGGGATCGTCACCAACGCCGGGTGCGGGGTCGGCCGATCGCGCGGGACGGTGTACCAGCCCGCGATCCGCAGACCGCCATAGCTGGTGTAGCGCAGATCGTAGACGATCACCTTGTCCGTGGACAGCGAGGGCATTTCGGTGAGGACCGGGTCCAGCGGGTACGACGCGCAGTCCGCCAGGCCGGCCGCCCAGAAGTCGTCGAAGTCGGCCGGCAGCTCGACCTCGACGATCGCGTTCTCGGGGTCTCTCAAGAGTGTTCCTCTCGATGGGGGGCGTGCAGCGCGGTGCCGTCGGAGGCCTTGAACAAATGCAGGCGGTTCTGGTTGAAGCCGACGTACACCGTGCTGTCATGACCCAGCCGGAACGGCACCGGGACGCGGGCCTTCAGCAGCTCGCCGTCGATCCGGACCGTGACGAGCACGTCCGGACCGAGCGGCTCGGACACGAACACCTTCCCGGGCTGATAGCCCGCGATCGGGGTCGGCGACAACGTCACGTCCTCCGGCCGGACGCCCAGGACGACGGCCGGGTCGTCCGGCGAAACGTCGTACCGGCCCAGCTCCTGACTCAACGCGCCGCTGCGGAAGGTGCGGACGCCGTCGACGTCGGCCAGTTCACCGGTGACGAAGTTCATGGGCGGCGAGCCCATGAACGACGCGACGAACCGGTTCGCGGGCCGTTCGTAGATCTCCCCCGGCGTCGCGCACTGCTGGACGACGCCGTCGCGCATCACCGCGATCCGGTCCGACATCGTCATCGCCTCGACCTGGTCGTGGGTGACGTAGATGAACGTCCGGGCGACATCCACGTGCAGCCGCTTGATCTCCGCGCGCATCAGCACCCGGAGCTGCGCGTCCAGGTTGGACAGCGGCTCGTCGAGCAGATACGCGCCGGCGTCCCGTACGATCGCGCGGCCGAGCGCGACCCGTTGCCGTTGACCACCGGACAGCTCGCGCGGCTTGCGATCCAGCAGGTCCTCGATGTCCAGCGTCCGGGCCGCCCGCAGCACCTGCTCGTCGATCGTCGCCTTGGGCACCCGCATCATCTTCAGCGCGAACCCGATGTTCTGCCGGACCGTCTTGTGCGGGTAGAGCGCGTAGCTCTGGAACACCATCGCGACGTCGCGCTTGTTGGCCGGCAGCCAGCTGACCGGCTTGCCGTCGAAGAAGATGTTGCCCTCGGAGGCCCGTTCCAGGCCGCAGATCATGCGCAGGGTCGTCGACTTTCCACAACCGGACGGGCCGACCAGGGTGAGGAACTCCTGATCCTCGATGGTCAGATTCAGGTCCTTCACCACCGTCTTGCCGCCGAACGACTTGCTGACGCCTTCGAGTCGAACCTCTGCCATCTGTCAGCCCTTCACGGATCCGGCGGCCATGCCCTGGACCAGCTTGCGCTGGAAGAGCAGGGCCAGTGCCAGGGGTGGGACGACCGCGAGCACGCCGGCCGCGGCCATCACGGTGAACTGGGTGTTGAAGTCGGTGGCAAAGTTCGCCGCCACCACCGGGATCGTCTTCGCCGCCTTCGTGCTGGTCAGGAACAACGCGAACATGAACTCGTTCCACGCGGTCATGAACGCGAACACCGCGGCCGCGACCAGCCCCGGCGCCGCGACCGGCAGGAACACCGACCACATGGTCCGGAACCAGCCGCACCGATCCACCCGGGCCGCCTCCTCCAGCTCGCGCGGCACCGAGCGGAAGAAGTCCTTCAGGATCCAGATCGTGATCGGCAGCGCGAACGTCGTGTACGAAAGGATCAGCGCCAGGTAGGTGTCCAGCAGTCCGAACGTCCGCATCAGCAGGTAGAACGGGATGATGATCGCGATCCCCGGCACCATCCGGGTGAGCAGGTAGAGCATGAGCAGCACCTGACTGCCACGGAACTTCAGCCGCGAGAACGAGTACGCCGCGAACGTGGCCAGCGCGAGATTAAGGATCGCCGTCGAGGTGGCGACGATCAGGCTGTTGCGCAAGGAGTACGGCGTCTCGTCGATCGCCCGGCCGCCGACGAGTTGCTGGGCCTCACTCGGATGGATGAAACCGAGATAGTTCTCCAACGTCGGGCGGGCCGGAATCCAGTGCGGCGGAACGGAGATCGCATCCACCTCGTGCATGAAGCTCATCGCGACGATCCAGTAGAACGGCAACACCAGATACAGCGCGAACACGACCGCCAGCACGTACAGGACGATCTTCTTCCAGGGGATTCGGTAGCGCAGGGGAACCTTCACCACGGTGCTCATATCTCGAAGGCTCATACCTCGAAGTCCCCCTTCCGGTAGAGCAGGCCGATGTAGCAGACCGAGATCAACAGGGTGATCGCGGTGATCACCCAGGCGTAGGCGCTGCCCAGGCCGAAGTCGGTGAAGGTCAGGACGGTCTGCACGTCGAGCAGGGCGATGGTGGTGGTCGCGTCACCCGGTCCGCCACCGGTCAGTACGTAGATGGTGTCGAAGGCACGGAACGCGTTCATCGTCTCGAGGATCAGCACGATCAGCAGGGGGTGCAGCAACCACGGCAACGTCACCTGGACGAACCGCTGCACCGCACCCGCTCGGTCGACGGTGGCGGCGTCGTACAACTCCGAAGGGATTGTCGACAATCCGGCGAGCAGAATGATGACCGAGAACGGGAGCGTGTTCCACACCTGGGCCAGCGCGGTGAACAGGAACGCGCCGGTCCCGGACGTCAGCCAGGCGTGATAGTCGTCGATCAGCCCGAGCTGCGTCAGCAGACCGTTCAGGGCGCCGGTCTTCGCGTCGAAGATGGTCCGCCACATCAGGCCGTTCACCACCCCCGGCATCGCCCAAGGCAACAAGGCCAGGCTGAGCAACAGACCGCGGCCGCGGAACCGCTCGTTCAGCACCAGCGCCAGGATCAGCGCGAGTACGACGGTCAGCCCGAGCACCACGAGGACGAACAGGGCGGACACCTTCAGCGCGGACAGGAAAGCCTGATCGCTGAGCAGGGCCTGGTAGTTGTCGAAGCCGATGAAGCTCTTCGCGCGCGGGCGCTTCAGGTTGTTGCGTTGCAGGCTGACCCAGAACGAGTACGCGATCGGGTAGGCGACCAGCAGGGCGATCACGATCATGGCCGGCGCGTTCAGCGCCCAGGCCTTGGCGTTGTCGCCCAGCGGCCGGCGTTCGGCTTGGACGGCCATCCTCAGCTGTACTTCTTCTTCAGCGTGGCAGCGGACTGCGCCAAGCTCGCCACCGCCGCGGACGGCTGCGTCTGGTTGCTCAGCACGCCCTGCACGACCTTGTGCATCTCGGTTTCGAACTCGGTGTACCACGGCATGCCGAGCACGTTGCGCGGCTTGGCGATCTCGCCCAGGTGGGCGTAGATCGCCGGGTCGGCGAACTTCTTCAGCGACGCGGTGATCTCCGGGTCGGTCGCCATCGACCGGTAGGCGAATCCGAGACCACGCTGCAGGAACCAGAACTTCGCGGTGTAAGGCTGCTTGTTCGCGTCGAGTCCGCCCAGGTAGGTGAGCAGCTTGAACGCGTTGTCCTTCACCTCGGTGTCCTTGGCCAGCGCATAGAGCCGGGTGTTGCTGACCGTCCCGTGCACCTGACCGTCGAGGCTCGGTATCAGCGCCATCCGGATCTTGCCCGCGGCCTTGGACTTGGTCGCGTCGTTGTAGTCGCGGCTGGCGTACCGCGCGCCGATCGTGTACGCGTACCGGTTCGCCTTCATCGCGTTGTCGATCGGGACCGGCAGCAGTTGCAGGCAGGCCGGGTCGATCACCTTCGACTTGTTCGCCGCCTGCTGCAGCCAGGCGAAGACGTCCTTCACCACGGTGTCGGTGGTGTTCATGATCGGCGCCTGCTGGTCGTCGAACATGTTGCCGCCGCTGCCGAAGACCAGCGCCCACACCCAGGACCACCAGGTGTCGGACAGTTGCGCCGGTACGCCGATCGGGTATTTCAGGAGGCCGGCGTTCTTGATCTTGACCGCCTGCGCCTCCAGCTCCTCCAGGCTGGCAGGGGGTTTCGTGATCCCGGCCTTGGCGAGGATGTCGGCGTTGTAGGTCAGGCAGTTGGAGTCGGTGTAGTACGGCAGGCCGTAGCGCTTGCCCTGGTAGGTCATCGCGGACGCGTTGCCCGGGTAGATCGCGCCGTACACTTCGTCGACGCCGGGCATGCCGTCGAGCGGCTGCAGGTAGTCTCCCTCGACCCAGCCCGCGAGGGAATCGTCGTACACGTAGAGAGCGTCCGGGCCGCCGCCGCCGGTGAACTCGGCGACTACTTTCTGAACGTACTGCGCACTCGTGATCGGGGTGTAGTTGACCTTGATTTTGCTGGTCTTGGTGAAGTTGTCGAGGTTCTGCTGGACGAGTGCGGCCTCGTAGTCCCAGCCCTCGAACTTCACGCTGCCGTCGCCGGAGCCCGCGGACTTGTCGTTGGAGCAGGCGGTCAGCAGGGGCGATGCGGCGGGCAGGGCCAGCCCGAGACCCGCGTACTTCAGGATCTGGCGGCGGTTGAGCTCCATGGTTGTCCCTTCAACGCGGTGAGCGCAGTAACGCTTGGGCGATGCGTAGCCGGTACAGACGCGTCGGGCGTCCTTTCGGATGGCGCTGAGCTGTGCCTTCGGCGCTCACCAGGCCCCCAGCGTCAAGTGTGCGGATCAGCCGGCGGCCGCTCTGATCCGTGATGCCGAGATGGTCGGCGAGCTCACCGGGCGAGATCGCGCGACCTTCCAGTTCGTGCTCCAGTGCCGCCAGGCGGGAGACGGTCGCGGCACTGAGGCCGACGGACTTCGCGAGCTGTTCGACGTCGTCGCCGTGTTCGCGGTAGGAGTAGCTGAGCGCCGCCCGGACCGGACCCATCGGGCCGATGATCAAGCCGCTGTCCTCGATCAGGTAGCCGCATGGCTCGCTCTCCCGCTCGGCCCGGGCGGCCGCTTGTTCGGCCAGGGCCACACAGCCGCGGGCGGACGCGCCGACGCCGAACCCGGCCGAGACCTGCGCACCGAGCGCCGCGGCCGCCTCGGCGAGCGCGGGTACGGCGACCCAGTTGCGGGTGATGCGCTCGAACAGGGCCTTGTGGGCGAAGACGACGACACCGCGCCGCCCACGGTCCTCGATCCACGCGCCGGCGAACTCGGGGGTGTTGAGCAACAGGTTCATCAGGCCGATCCGGGCCCGTTCCTCGTCCTGCGAATGCGAGATCAGGAAGACTCCGGCGGCGAAGCGTTGCGCGCTGGCTCGCTCGGACTCGATCCGGAGCGCGAGCTCGTGCAGCTCGGTCCGGATCGTCGCCGGCACCGGCATCCCGCTCATGATCGGGATCTCGCCGGACAGTCGCTCGCGGACGGCGGCGCGGACGCTGATCACATAGCTGCGCTCGCCGAACCGGTGGTACGCGGAACGGTGGAACTCGACGATGTCCTCCACGGATTGCGTGGGGGCGTACGGCAGGCAGTCGATGGCGTCGGCGTCGAGCTCGAGCGCGAGGGCGACCGCCTCGACCGCCTCGGCGGGAAAGGTGTCGATGCTGACCGGGGTGCGACCCCACCCACGCTCCTGGGCGCGGTAGAGCGCGAGGGTCAGGTCGAGCGCCGACGAGCGGATCACGCCGACCGGCAGGCCGGGTGGGAGGAGTTCGCGGCTGGCCGTGTACGGGACCGGGCCGGCCAGGAAGCCGTCGAGCCGGGTCGTGCTCAGGAACTCGGCGACCTTGGCGCGGATCTCGTCCTCGTGGTCGTAGCTGACCCACTCCAGGTCGACCCCACCGAGCGTGTTCGCGGCTTCCCGGAACAACTCCCCGTGCATCGAGTGGGTCACCACTCCGATCACAATCGCCACGACACCCCTTTACGAACTAGGTTCGTAAATGACTCGTAAATCCGATTCTGACCAAACTCTCCCCTCCCGGGGGTCCAGGTCAAGGGATCAGGCAAAAGAAATTCCCCGGCGACAACCCAGTCGCCGGGGGCCGATGGTGTACCGAAGGTGCGCCTCTCAACGCAACGGGCTATGCCGTCATGCGGGTGTGACCCAGGAGTTGGGATCTCCTTGCCGGACCGTGATCAGCTGGGCCGGTTGCCCGTCGGAATCACGATCTTGGTTTGTGCCCCCTTGGTGAGGTAGTACGTGGTCCACTTCTTGACCATCTCGTCGAGGAGCCAGGCGGCGGCGGGCACCAGCGGCAGCCCGATCAGACCCTCCCGGAACCGCACCAGTAGCGGCCAAGCGGTCTTGACCGCCGGGTCCCACAGCGGCTCGCGCGGGATGCCGTTCCAGTCGGCCACCTGGTCGCCGGTGAGGTACCTGGAGAACGCGTTGACGAGCGGCTTGTCGAGGCCGCCGGGGCTGGTCAGCTCCGCGAGCATGCCCCGCAGGATGGCGTTGAGTTCCACCCCCTCCGAGGTCGGCCCCATGTTCCTGGGCAGGACCAGATCCGACTGGGTGTAGGAGGAGTCCCAGGTGGCGGGGAGGAACTCGTCCCTGATGCCGAGCATGTGCCCCAGCATCTGTACCGAATGCAGGTACGCCGCGGCCTCAGTGGAGGAGATGCGCACCTGCCACTCCCGCATCCCGCGCATGGAGTAGGTCGCCAGGGTGTGCCACGTGACGAGCATGTCCTCCTGGCTGATCGGGATAGGGCCGGACCAGTGGGGAGACGACTTCAGCAGGTGCCGCACCGCCGCGTGCACCAGCCGGGTCTTCACGGCCTCGACCACGGCCGTGCCTCCGGCACTCCAGGCGTTCTGGGGTCTGACCGCGTACGCCAGGATGTTCGTCTTGGCGATCCGGTCTTTCAGATCCGCGCCGCCCGCGGAGTAATAGACAGCGCGTGCCTCCTTGGGGATGGCGGTGGCCAGCATCCCGGCGCCGACAATGGTGAGGACGACGATGTAGTTCCCCTTGAGCGCGTGGAAGCGCCCCGCGGCGTCCAGCTTGGCCGGGTCGGCCCACGATGGCAGCTGACGTGCCTGCTCGATGAAGGCCCGCAGATCCTCCGGCAGCCCCGCGGGCAGGGGCTGGTCGTTGCGGTTCCAGCCGTCCAGCAGCCGGTTGACCTCGGGTATGACACCGCGGTCGAGCAGGGAGGCGAGGAGCGGATCGGCCACGTCGTCCCACACCCATCGGGGGTCGGCGCCGCTGCCGGAACCCGCGATCGAACCACTGGCCGGCCAGCCCCAGTCGCCGGACAGGGAGTCCGCCTGGGCCGGGGAGACCATTCCTAACGCGCCGAGCGCCCCCAACGCGGTGCCCGACATCAGTACCTCGCGCCTGCTCAACTCTGCCATGCTCCGCACTCCTTCGAGGTGGGGGTTCTGCTCAGGGCATGCGAGAAATGGTTGATACGGAGAAACAAGTCATGAGTCTGTGTATCATCATCAGAGCACAGTGTGACGAGCATCACAAGACCACGTTTGAGGCAGAATTCCTCTAGGAGGTGATCGTGGAATCTGTGCTGTCCGGATTCATGGCGCCGTCGGACTCGGATTCGCTGCTGGAGCGCGCCTATGTCGATGCCGTCGAGCGCGTCGACGACAGCGACGAGCTACGGGCGCGCATCCTCGACGCGGCGTACGAGCAGTTCTGCCGGATGGGCATCAGGCGCTCCACCATGGAGGACGTCGCCCGGCTGGCGAAGGTGTCGCGGATCACGGTCTACCGCCGGTTCGACACCAAGGACACGCTGATCGAACACGTGGTGCGCCGGGAGTTCCGCCGCTATTTCGACCAGTTCCTCATCGACATAGAACAGGCCGGCACCGCTGCCGACAGGGTGGTACTGGGCTTCGTAACCTCATTGCGAGCAATTCGCGGCAACCCGCTGATCGGCGGACTCATCGCTACGGAACCGGACCTGCTAGTCCCCTCCATGACGGCCGACGGGGGTCAGACCCTCGCCACCGTACGGCATTTCGTCGCCGGTCAGCTCCGCAGCGAGCAACGCGCGGGCAACGTGTCGAGCAGGCTTGACGTCGATCTTGTGGCCGAGATGATGGTGCGGATCTCCACCTCTTTCCTGACGATCCCCAGTGCCATCATCGACCTGGATGACGACGACGAACTGGCCGCGGTGGCCCGGCGGTTCCTCGTGCCCATGCTCGAGCCACCAGCCGGGACGTCAGCGGCCGGATCCGTCTGAGTAGCGCCTACTCATGCGGCTCACGCGGTGGCCGCTGATAGTGGCCGCATGCAGACCAAGCCAGCAATCCGCTACGCGGTCGCGCTGGTCGTGGCACCAGCCGGGTGTTCGTCCGTACGCCCGCGCTCGCTCGTGCCGGCTCGCGGCTGATCGTCCACGGCGTGGGCGGCAAGTCCGCCAACCAGAGGTCACCGAACCGGCTCCCACCAAGAACCCGCAACTCACCGCGGTCTGGGCGCTGCGCGGCGACCTTCGTACCCCTGAGGTACTGGCCCGGCATTCCTTACTCCTTCAGGCGGGCTTCGCCAGGGCATGCAGACCGGCGGCGGCCAGCGGCGCGACCGCCTGACCGACGGATTCGAACCCCGATCCCCGCGTCATGCCCCGCTGGAAGCGGGCGTGGATCCCTTCCGCGATCACTGCGATCTTGAAGTAGCCGAGACCGAGATAGAAGTCGAGCCGGCCGAGGTCGCGGCCACTGATCGTGGCGTATCGCTGGGCGAGTTCGGCCGGCGGGGGCAAGCGGTCGCTGGTGGACGCCGCTGAGCCGCCGATGACGGGGGCGAACGCCGGATCCGCGTACACAAGGTGCAGTCCCAGGTCGGCCAGCGGGTCGCCGAGCGTGGCCATCTCCCAGTCCACCACCGCCCGTACCTGGGCGGGGTCGTGCCGGTCGAGGATGGCGTTGTCGATGCGATAGTCGCCGTGGACGATCGAGGCGCCGCTCTCCTCGGGGCACGCCTCGGCCAGCCACGCGTGCAGGCGCTCGATGTCGGCCAGGGGGCGGGTCCGGACCCGTTGCCACTGGTCGTGCCAGCGCCGCACCTGCCTGGCGAGGTAACCGTGGGGACGGCCGAACGTCCCCAGCCCGACGGCATCGGCATCGACCGCGTGCAAGCGGGCCAGCACCTCGATCAGGCTGTCCGCGCATCGGGCGATATCGCCCTTGGACAGCGTGAGCAACTGGTCCGTGGTCCGGATCACGGCCCCTTCGATGTGCTCGACCACGGAGAAGGGCACGCCCAGCACCTCGGCGCCGGCCAGGGCGACCGCGCGTGCGACCGGGACCTGGCTGTCGGCAAGGGCCTCGACGACCCGGTACTCGCGGCCCATGTCGTGTGCCGACGGTGTGAGCCCGCCCAGCGGCGGACGGCGCAGCACCCACTTGTGCCGGCCGTCGCCGAGCAGGTACGTCAGGTTCGACCGCCCGCCATGGAGCAACTCGGCGGTGAGGCGACCGGCGAAGCCGGGCACGCGCTCGGCGAAGAACCTTTCGAGCGCGGGAAGATCCAGGCCATCGAGCGCGGACCGGTCAGTGTCCGTCATCGCGCCGCCTCCACGCCACTCCGGTCATCGCACCGCACGTCATGCCGGGCATCGCGCCACTTCCACGTCACGCCGGTCATCGCGCCGCCGCCGCGTCGTGGCGGCGAAGGACGCGCCTGGCGATGGCCCAGCGGTGGGTCTCCGAGGACCCGTCATAGATCCTGAAGGGGCGCACCTCCCGCAGGTAGCGGCTCAGCAGAACGTCGCCGGAAACGCCGAGTGCGCCGCAGATCTGCACGGCACGATCGACGACGCGCCAGATCGCCTCCGCGCAGAAGGTCTTGGCGACAGCGGTGGACTGTGCCGCGCTGTCGCCTTGATCGAGCTCCCAGCACGCCCGCAGGATGAGGCCACGGGACGCGGCGATGTCGATCTCGTTGTCGGCGATCATCTGCTGGACCATGCCGAGCTCGCCCAGCCGCGACCCGAACAGCCGCCGCTCCGCGGCCCGCGCCACCGCGATGTCCTGCGCCCGTCGCGCGATGCCCAGCCAGCGCATGCAGTGCGTCATGCGGGCCGGGCCGAGCCTGACCTGGGCGTAGCGGAAGCCCTCGTCGACCTCGCCGAGTATCGCGTCCTCCCCCACCACGCAGTCGTCGAAGACCAGCTCGACGTGACCTCCGTACAGGCTCTCGTCGAGGGTGTCGATGTGCCGGACCGTCTTCATGCCGGGGTTGTCGCCGTCGACCAGGAACATCGTCGCGCCGCCCGCTTCGCCCGGTTGCCCGGAGGTCCTGGCCATGCAGATCGCGAAGCCCGCCCCGTCAGCGCCGGTGATGAACCACTTGTGGCCGTCGATACGCCATCCGTCAGCCGTACGCGTCGCACGCGTGGTGAGGGCGCTCGGGTCCGAGCCCGCGCCCGGGGCGGGCTCGGTCATCGCGAAGCACGAGCGGACCTCGCCCGCGGCGAGTGGCCGCAGGTAACGTTCCTTCTGCTCGTCAGTGGCGATGGCCTCAAGCATGTGCATGTTTCCCTCGTCGGGCGCCGCGATGTTCAGCGCGAGCGGTCCGAGCAGGGAGTAGCCGGCCTCCTCGAACACGGCGGCCCGGCCGCGCATGTCGAGCCCGAGCCCGCCGTACTCCCGCGCGACGTGCGGGGCGAAGACACCGGCCTCCTTCGCGGCCTGCTGCAGCGTCCTGCGGACGTCCTCCGACCGCGCGACGCCGTGTTGTGCCTCCTCGACAGGAATCACCGCCTCGCGGATGAACGTCGTGGTGCGCCGGGCGACGTCGGCGACAGCTGGATCGGGGGCGAGGTCGACGGCCATGGGTCTCCCATCTGGCTAATGAGCGTTAGCCGAACCGTAGCCCCTGGGGGCAGAAATGCGCCATCATTGCAGCTAATTAACGTTAGCCGAGGAGTCGATGTGGACCGGGTCGAGCACATTCGTTCGGTGGCGCTGGAGTTGTTCGCCGGCAAGGGATACGAGGCCACCACGATGGCCGACATCGGCGAAGCGGTGGGAATGCGCGCGCCCAGCCTGTACAAGCACGTCGCCTCCAAGCAGGAGTTGCTCGCCCAGATCATGAAGGCGACGATGCGCGAACTGCTCGCCGCCAACCGCGCGGCGGTCGCGACCACGACCGACCCCGTCGAGCGCCTGCGGCGGGCGACCGAGGCTCACGTCCGCTATCACGCCCGGCACCGGCTTGAGGCGTTCGTCGGCAACCGGGAGATCCGCAGCCTCACCGAACCGCATCGCGGGCGCGTGCTGGAGCTTCGCGCCGAGTACGAGACCCGGTTTCGTGATCTCGTACAGGCGGGATCGCGACAGGGGGTCTTCGCCGTGGCATCGGCGCGGTTGGCGTCGTACGCGATCCTCGACCTCGGCATGGGCTTGGCGGCCTGGTATCGCGAAGACGGCGAGCACGGCGAGGACGCCGTCGTGTGGCAGTACAGCGAGTTCGCCCTCCGTCTCGTCGGCGCCGGAGGACCTGCTCTTGAATTGAATTGAGTTTGGTCTATTGTGGCACGCGAGACGCCTGGCAGTCCGCTGAGCAGCAGGGACCGATGGAGGAGAGTCGCGTGCGCGCAGAAGCAGAAGCCGTCGATCTGCTGATCATCGGCGCCGGGATGGCTGGGCTGACGGCTGGTGCGCGAGCCGTGCGCGACGGTCTGTCGGTGTTGATCGCCGAGATCGGCGGCGACGTCGGTGGATCGGCGCGCTTCGCCGGGTACGCGTGGACCGCTCCCAGCCACGAGATCATGGATCAGCACAATCCGCGCGGAGAGGCCGCACTGAAACGCGCCTTGGTGGACCGGTTCGCCGACGGCGTCTCATGGATCCGCTCCATCGGCGTCGAGACCGGGGACGAGCAGGCAATTCTCAGTTTCGGCCGCGGGCATCGGTTCGACACCAACCACTACCTCGACACCTGCCGCCGGCTCATCCTCCAAGGCGGCGGCGAACTGCTGCTCGACACCGACACCGAACGTCTGGTGACGGAGAACGGAGTCGTGGCCGGGGCGGAGCTGAGGTCGGCCGACGGCGCGCGCAGAACGGTGCGGGCTCGCTCGACGCTCGTCGCGACCGGCGGGTTCCAGGGTGACCTCGCGCTCCGTACCACCCATGTGCACCCGCGAGCCGACCGTATGGAGCTGCGCTCGAATCCACACAGCCGTGGCGGCGGCTACCGCCTGGCCACGCAGGCCGGCGCGGCCACCGGTCACGAGGACGCCGGCTTCTACGGTCACCTCATCCCCAGCGGCATCTCCTTCGCCGATCCGGCGGACTTCGTCGACCTGTCGCTGTACTACAGCGAGCACGCGCTCCTGTTCAACCTGAACAACGAACGGTTCACGGACGAGACGCTGGGCGATCACCTCACCACCATGGCGTTGCTGGAGCAGCCCGGAAGCCGCGGCCTGCTCGTCGCCGACGCCCGGGTGTTCCGCGACTGGATCGTCGGCTCCTATGTCGAGGGCGCCGTCGCCGTCGACAAGTTCGCCCTGGCGAGCAGGCGAGGCGGTCGCGTCGGACTCGCCCAGGACCTGGACGAACTGGCCTTCCTGCCGGAGGAATGGGGCTACCACGGCAAGGCCGTCCGCGACGGCGTCGAGCTCTTCAACGAGCGCGCCTCGGCGGGGCTCGACCTGCGGCCCGGCCGCGAGCTGGACCGCCTGCCACTCGACGAGCCGCCGTACTACGTCATCGAGGCGGTGCCGGCCATCACGTTCCCGTTCCACGGCGTGCGCGTCGACGACCGCGCCCGCGTCCTGGGCGAGGACGGCGAACCGATCGGCGGGCTCCTCGCGGCGGGGTCGGACGTCGGCGGTTTGTGGAACCGCGCGTACGCGGGCGGCATCGCCGCGGCTCTCGTCTTCGGCCTGACCGCCGCCCACACGGCCACCGAGACAACCGGCAAAACCGCCACCGGCGCAGCCACCAACACCACCGCCGACGCCTAGAAGACGCCAAGCAGACGCCTAGGAGGAGCCCCATGACCACCGACACCCCCCTGCTCGACGCGTGGTTCGCCACGATGGACTCCGACGAGCCCGAACGCGTGCTCACGAAGATCACTGACGACTTCGAGATGTCCGTGGTGTTCTCCAAAGGCGGCGGGCAGACCGCCGAGTTCCGCGGCGACCGTGAGGGTCTGGTCGGCTATCTCGCGCAGCGTGAGAAGAACGCGCTGGTCCATCACCTGGTCCGGGCCACGGCCGTCGGCGACGTCGAGCTGGGGTTGGGGACGGTGACGCGGGACGGACGGTTCGAGGCGTCGTTCAACGTGACCGCGCTCGTGGACCCTGCCTCAGGTAAGTGCCGGCGGCTGCTGATCTGCCGTACGCCCGAAATAGCCTTCCCCATGAGCGACCAGTGAGTGACACGAGCAGGTTCGAGGGGGCGGTCGCGCTGGTCACCGGAGGCGGGTCCGGGATCGGAGCCGCGGTCGTGCGGCAGCTCGATCGCGAGCGGTGCGCCGCGGTCTATGTGGCCGACGTCAACGAGGTCGGAGCGCGTACGGTGGCCGCGACGACCAGGTCCGGCCGCCCGGCCGTCCTGGACGTCACCGTCACCGCCGACGTGGAGGCGCAGGTCGAACGGATCGTCGCGGCACACGGCCGGCTGGACGTCGTCGTGAACACCGCGGGGGTCGACGATCCACGCGCCAAGGAGCGGATCCTGGCCGCCCAGCAGTCGGGCGAGCCCCTTGACGTGTTCCGGCACCTGGAGGACGAACAGTGGCGCCGGGTCATGGCGATCAATCTCGACGGGTCGTTCCATGTCCTGCGAGCGGCGGTGCGCGCGATGATCCCGGCCGGTCGCGGCGCCGTCGTCATGGTGGGGTCGTCGGCGGCCTTCGACACGCTGGCGGGTTACGCCCACTACGCCGCGTCCAAGGCGGGCGTGCACGCGCTCGCGCAGTCGGTGGCCAAGGAGGCGGCGGCGTTCGGTGTACGGGTCAACGTCGTCGCGCCGGGTCCAGTGGACACCCCCATGGCAGCGCGCACCCCGGCGGCCGTCCGGCAGGCGATGGCGGCCTCCGGGCCGATCGGGTACGCCTCCCCCGAGGAGCTGGCGGACAACATCCTGTACCTCGCCTCCTCCGGCGCGTCGAATGTGGTGGGCGCCGTGCTGCTCAGCAACGGCGGCCGGTTCACGGTCTGAGGACCGAGGTTTCGCATTGAGATCGGCATCGAAGTGAGATCGACAGAGGAGATCGCCGTGAGAGCTCGACTGTCCGGCCGCGTGGCACTGGTGACCGGCGCGACCGGCGGGATCGGGGAGGCCGTCGTCCGGCGGTTCGCCGAGGAGGACGCGACGGTCGTGATCACCGACGTGGACGCCGAACGCTGTGAGGAGGCCGCCGAACAGCTCACGAAGGCGGGCGGACGGGCCATCGGCCTCGGCCTCGACGTCACCGACGAGGGTGCCTGGGAAGCGGTCGTGAACGAGGTGGCCGAACGGCTCGGCGGCATCTCCGTGCTGGTCAACAACGCCGGCATCGCCAAGATGACGGACGTGGAGACGGAGACGCTGGAGACGTGGGAAGCCGTCGTCGCGGTCACCCAGCGCGGGGTCTGGCTCGGGATGAAGCACGCCGGCCCGGTGATCGAGCGTTCCGGCGGGGGGTCGATCGTCAACGTCTCGTCGATATTCGGCACGATCGGCGGTTTCGGCGGCCAGTTCTCCTACCACGCCGCCAAGGGCGCGGTCCGGCTGATGACCAAGAACGCGGCGCTGCATTGGGCGAAGCGTGGGGTCAGGGTCAATTCGCTGCATCCGGGATTCATCGAGACCCCGCTGTCACGCAAGCTCTGGCGGGGTACGCCCAGGCTCGACCTGATGCTCGACAACACGCCGATGGGACGGCTGGGCCGCACCGACGAGGTGGCGAACGCCGCGCTCTTCCTGGCCTGCAACGAGTCGAGCTTCGTCACCGGCTCCGAGCTGTACGTCGACGGCGGCTACACCGCCCGCTGAGCCCCGGGACCGCTCAGCGGCCGCACCGCCCGCTGAGCTCCGAGACCGCACAATGGCCGCACCGCCCGCTGTGTCCCGGGACCGCACGGCGGCGCGGTCGATTACTCCGCGCCGCCGTCCACGCGCGTGTACTCGCTCACGCCGCCGTCGACCGTGACGATCACCTGTCCGCGCGCCGCGAGCACGTCGAGGTGCGCGACCGTCTCATTGACCGCGAGCATCTGGTTGAAGTCGTCCAGGCTCGCGAACGACACCTCGCGCCGGGTCCAGGTCAACCGCCGCGCCACCGCGTACGCGTTCAGCGTCTGGTCGCCAAGGACCCGCAGCGCCTGCGCCAGCCGTACATCGTGGTGGGTCAGCAGTTCGGCGACGCGAGCGTGCGCGCTCCCGGTGACCGGGCCATGCGCGGGCAGCAGTCGCGCGTCGGCGAAGCAGGTCATCAGCCGCAGCGAGGCGAGATAGTCCGCCAGCGGAAATCCGGGGTCGCCGAGCTCGAAGCCGATGGACGGCGTGATGTGCGGCAGCACGTGGTCACCGGAGAACAGCAGGCCGGCCGCCTCGTCCAGGTACACCACGTGCCCTCTGGTGTGGCCGGGCGTGGGGATGACGCGCAGGCTCCTGCGGTCGAGGTCGAGGAC
This sequence comes from Nonomuraea sp. NPDC049129, assembly GCF_040648495.1. Classification (NCBI taxonomy): domain Bacteria; kingdom Bacillati; phylum Actinomycetota; class Actinomycetes; order Streptosporangiales; family Streptosporangiaceae; genus Nonomuraea; species Nonomuraea sp. NPDC049129. The sequence goes on from NZ_JBEZDU010000023.1 coordinate 138,922, forward strand.
GCCCGCGCCGATCCAGCTGTCCGGCGCCTCCCAGTCGCTTTCGGTGAAGCGGCCGAAGTCCAGGCGGGAGAGCCGGTCGGCGAGGTCGCCCGCGCCGCCGTGGCGGAGCACTTCCAGGGAGGTGACCGGCACGTTGCTGCGCACCTCGCCCAGCGCGTCCAGGCCGGGTCGCTCGCCGGCGCCGAGATACACCCGCGACCCCAGGAGCCGGCGCAACGCCACCGCCTGCGTGTAGTGGTCGCGATGGATGTGGGTGACGAAGATTTTCGTGATCCGGCCGAGGTCGTGCCCCAGCGACGCCATGGCCTGCTCAAGGACACGACGGGATTCGGGCAGGGCCCAGCCGCCGTCGATCATGACGATGCCGTCGTCCTCTTCGAGCAGGTAGACGTTGACGGCGCGCAGACCGTCTCCGGGAAGCGGCAGCGGGACGCGGTGCACGCCGGGCCGGATCGTCTCCGTTCCGGCCTCGGCCCACTGGCCGCTCCGGGCCGGCGCCGTCACGCCTCCGCCTTGCCCGCCGGGCCGGGCAGGCGGGCGAGCAGGTCACGCGCTAAGTCGCGGGCGCCTGCCCGGGAGATCTTGCCGACCGTGGTCTGCGGCAGCGCGTCGACGGCGAACACCAGCTCGGGCCACTTGGTCTTGGAGAGTCCGACGCTCCGCAGATGCCGGGTGATCTCGTCGAGCCCGATCCCGTCTCCGTCGGTGAGGGTGACCAGCGCGGCCACCCGTTCGCCGAGGATCTCGTCGGGGACCGGCACCACGCAGACCTGCCAGACGCCGGGATGGGTAGCGACGGCGCGCTCCACTTCGGTGACGTCGATGTTGCGGCCGCCACGGATGATCACGTCCTTCTCGCGGCCCATGACGCTGACGGTCCCGTCGTCGTTGACCATCATGAGGTCACCGGTGGGGAAGAACCCGTCCGCGGTGAGCGCCGGCGGCTCCGGCCTGCCCTCGTGCGCGTACCCCAGGAACAGCGACGGCCCGCGCACCTGGGCCCGGCCGACCTCGCCCCGTGGCACCTGGCGGCCGTCCGGGCCGACCATCCGCAGCTCGGTGCCGGGGAACGGGCGCCCGTCACGGCCGAGCCGGATCTCCACCGGCTCCTCCGGCGACGGCGAGGTGTGGCCCAGGCACTCCGACATCCCGAACACCCGCAGGATCCTGGTGCCCAGCGACTCCTCGGCACGGGCGAGAGCCCCGACGTCCATCGGACCGCCGCCGACGGTCATCGAACGCACGCCCTGGAGCGCCCGCGACCCGGCGGCGGTGGCGCCGAGTTGGAGCGCCATGGTCGGCACGCACATGGTCCACCGCACCTGCGTCGCGGCCATCCGGGTCAGCGCCGTGGCGGGGTCCCACCTGCTCCACAACACCAGCGGGCCGGCCAGCGTCAAAGCCATGAAGACGCCGAAGCAGTACGCCGCGGTCGAGGACAGCGGCACGAGCGCCGCGACCGCGTCCCCTTGGCTCAGGCCGTTGACGGCGATGGTGCGCGAGCAGGCGTAGCGCAGGGCGTCCTCGGACTGGACCACTCCCTTGGGCCGCCCCGTCGAGCCGGAGGTCAGCCCGATCAGCGAGCCACCGGACCACCGCGAGACGCCCCGCGGCCCGTCGTCCGACCACACCCCCCAGCCGTCCCAGAAGCCCCCGGCCGCGGGCACGGACCACTCCGCGAGAGCGGACGGTTCGGCCACCACGGCGTCGGGCCGGATGTCCTCGAAGGCCGCGGCGAACTCGGCGGCGGTGGTGTGGCGATTGACCACCGCCAGCACGCCACCGTTCATCCCCACGGCCAGGCTCGCCGCGACGGTCCGCCAGGAGTTGTCGGCCTGCAGGAGGACGGTCCCGGCGCCGCCGCCCAGGGATTCGGCGAGCCGCGTGGCGCGGGCGAGCAGGTCCCGCGCCGTGTGCTCGCCCGAATCGTCGATGACGGCGACGAAGTCCGACTCCTCGGCCCGACGCCGGAACTCACTCACCAGTTGCCGCATTCGGCCCCTCCACCATCAGCTCGTGAACATCTCCAGCTCGGTCCCCATCACTGCGATCCGGCGGCCCCTCATGTCGCCGACCTGGGCGACCGCCGCCGCCCACTCGGGGCTGTCCAGAGCCTTCCGGAGATCTTCCGGGCTGTCGAAGCTCAGCACCGACATCCCGTCCCAGCCTTCGGACCGGCTTTCCAGCGCCGCCTCTATCTCGGTGTGCCGCCATGCCCGCAGACCCGGCAGCCGACGGGTGAGCTCCGCGTGCTCATTCCGCCACCAAGCGATGAACCGATCGTGGGTCCACTCCGGCGGTCGCGCGGCCAGAAGCACGAGGTTGTACATGTCATCACTCCGATCCGGGCGCCGCCGGCCAGTCCAGCAGCTCGAACGAGGTCGTGAAGAACGACTGGTAGCGCAGCATCCGCCCGTTGGCCGACACCACGGCGGCCGAGTGGAATGCTCCGGTGGGCCTGCCCGATTCGGTCACCACCCCGTAGACCATCTCAACGTTGCCGTCGACCGCCGAGCGCAGGACGTTGTGCACCCGTTCGACCGCTTTGCGGCCGGTGATGTAGCGGGCGAAGTCCTCCCTGGACTGCCCGCTCACCTGTCCGCCGGGAAGGGCGAGCAGGAAACGGAAGTCCGGCTCCACGTACTCGAGCGCCTTCTCCGGGTTCTGGCCGTCCATGCGGGCCATGTACTCAAGCAGCACCATGTGTGCATCCTCCCTGGTGTCAGCGGTCCGGCGGGGTGAAGAAGTCGCCCTCAGAGACGAACTGGCCGCCCTTCACGACCACTTTCTGCACCGCGCGGGTGCCCAGGTGGTTGGCCGCGCTGAAGTTCATGACGGGCGCGACGCCGGGGTCGATGTTGCCTGCCTTCTCGTAGGCCGCGATGAGCGACTGCGAGGTGACCGGACCCTGGACGGTCTGCGCGATCTGGACGAACACCTTGGCGGCAGTCCACCCCCACAGGGCGATGAAGTCCGCGGGCTGTTTCGGCTCGTACTTGGCCATCGCGTCGCGGAACTCCTTGACGGCCGGATCCTCGTCGCTGGGCACCTTGACCAGTTGCACCGCCTTGAAGCCCTCGGCGGCATCCCCCGCGAGGGTGAGCGTGGAGGCCGCGGCGGTGGGCGCGTACCCGTACATCGGCACCGACAGGCCCTGCAGCTTGGCCTCCTTGAGGAAGGCCGCGGCCTCCGGCGAGGCGAGGATGACGATCACCGCGTCGGGTTTCTTGGCCTTCACCTGTGTGATCGTCGGGCTCCAGTCGGTGGACTGGAACTTCACCGACAGCAGTTCGGCGGTGCTGCCCGGGCTGACCTTCTGCAGGACGGGCCCCACCTGCTTGGCCACGTTGACGAACGCGGCGGGGTCGCTGTGCACCACCAGCACCTTCTTCGCGCCGTCCTCCCCCGCCCAGGCCGCCAGGGCCGCCGCCTGGTCCTCATAGAGGGTCTGGGTGCCGAACAGGCCGGGACGCGGCGGCGTGTACCAGGTGGCGGCCCCGCCCAGCTCGTTGAGGATCGGCACCTTCGACTGCTGCAGGACGAACGGGAAGCTCGCCTCGCCCTGCGCGGTGCCGTTGGCGGCGACGATGGCCACGACCTTGTCCTGGCCGATCAGCTCCCGGGCGATCTGGACGGTCTGCTGCGGGTCGAAGGCGTTGTCCTTGACGATCCAGTTGATCTTGCGGCCGTTGACGCCGCCCTTGTCGTTGATCATCTTGAAGTACGCGTCGGCGCCCGCGCGCTGCGGGACGCCGGAGGCCGCCACGGCACCCGTGAGGGGATACCAGGCGCCGATCTTGATCTCTTTGTCGCTCGCGGCGCTGGAGCCGCCCCCGCCGCAGGCGCCCACGGCAAGGACGAGGGCCGCGACGCAGGTGGTGAGAAGGTGTGTCGAACGGAGGCGCATGACGTTCTCCCACAACTGAGTTCAGTTCAGTTTACGAGACTGTATCGTCGCGCTCACCATGGGGCAATAGCGGAATGCCCGGAAAAGGAAACATCGGGCGCGCGACTCGCGCCAGGGCCGGAACAGAGCGACCGGCACGACCTTCGGCGCAGGTCGTGCCGGTCATTGTGGCCAGCGCTACGGCGCGACCATCCGCACGCAGCAGTCTTCGGTCAGCTCGCTCACGGAGGACAATGTCACCAGGCCCTTGGGGCGATACCAGCGCCAGACGCTCACGATCATGCCGAGCATGTTCAGGGCCAGCGTGTGCGCGTCACGACGGGCGAAGACTCCCTCGGCCATCCCGCGTTCCAGCAGCTCGGTCCAGGCCTGCTCGATGCCGTGCACGAGTTCGCGGGCCGCGAGCCGCTCGGCCTCCTCCTTCTTGGAGTTGCGGGGCACCGCGAGAATGGCCAGGTTGTTCTGCAGGATCCGCATCTGCAGCACATTCTGCTCGGACACCGCGTACGCCGAACGCACCGCCGCCCGCAATGCCTCCATCGGATCGGGCTGATCGGCGGTCGCCTTCGTGAACATCTCCAGCGAACGCTGGAGCTCAAGCCGCATGATCGTGAGCAGGCAATGCGCCTTCGACTCGAAGTAGTGATAGAGCGCGGTCTGCCCGATCCCCACCTGATCGGCGACCACCGACCACTTGGTGGCCTCATAGCCGTTCTTACCGAAGTTCTTGACCGCGGCCGCCAGGATCGCCCGCCGCTTGGAACGGGGGCTTTCGTCCGGCTCGACGATCTTCGCCGCCTTCATCACCGCACCCCCCATTTGTCCGCCTGGGAAACGTCGCGGCCCGGCCGGCCTCTGCCGCCGACCTGACTTGAACTCGGTTCTAGTCTCATTCCCCGTCATCTTACCCGTCGAAGGTGCTCGCACGTCCCGGTTGTCGGTCAAGCGACCGGGAACCGGCCGGAGGCGCGCCGCCCGGTCGCCGGATCCGTCGGATAGGCGACCGCGGCCGTCAGGGTCACGCCGTCGTCCATCCGGACGGGAACGTCCGAGACGACCGTGGTGCCGCAGCGGGCCGGTCCCGGCTCCCACCGCCCGCCCGGCCATGGAGTGGGCGCCTGCCGGTCGGCCCGCGCGGGGGCCTGGCCCCCGGCGAGCAGGACCGCGGCGAGCACGCCCGCGAGGACGACGGACCAGACCCGCCGATGCCAAGATGTGGCCATCTCGCACCTTCCCGATCGCTTCCTGAACTGAACTCACTTGAGCTCACCAGCAGTGTGCGGCAGGCGCGGCCCTGTACGCCAGAGCTGAATTCAATTAGGGTTCGCTGGTAGTCATCCACGAGGAGGCCTCCCATGCCGTTCGTCCTCATCCATGGCGCCGGCTTCGGCGCGAACTGCTGGGACGAGCTGATCCCCCATCTGAACGCCGAGGCGCTGGCCGTCGACCTTCCCGGCCGTGGCACGCGGGCCGGAGCCGACCTGCGCACGGTCACCCTCGCCGACTGCGCCGAAGCCGTCCGCGAGGACATCGAGGCGAAGGACCTGCGCGACGTCGTGCTGGTCGGTCACTCCTTCGCCGGGGTCACCGTGCCACGCGTGCTGAACCTCGTGCCGGAGCGGATCCGGCACGTCGTTCTCGTGTCGGCCGTGGTGCCTCCCGACGGGTCACGGGTGCTCGACCAGATCGATCCGGGCGTACGGGACCTGGTCGAGGAGTCCATCGCCGGTGGCGTCTACCACCAGACCCGCGAGGGGGCCGCCGCGATCCTGTGCGATGACATGGACGAGGCGACCACCACGGCGACCCTGGACCGGCTGATCGACGACTCGGCCGCGCTGCTGGGCGAGGTCGTGGACCTGAGCGGCTACCAGCGCGCGATCCCGCGCACGTACGTGCACCTCAAGCGGGACCTGTGCTACGTCGAGGAGCTGCAGCAACGGTCCATCGCGCTGCTCCGCCCGGAGGTCGTCGATCTCGACACCGGGCACATGGCGATGATCAGCGCGCCGGAGAGGCTCGCCGCCGTCCTCAACGCCGTCCACGGCTGATCACATCCGTTCGATGATCGTGGCGTTGGCCATGCCGCCGCCCTCGCACATCGTCTGCAGGCCGTACCGTCCCCCGGTGCGCCGCAGCTGGTGCACCAGGGTCGTCATCAGCCGCGCCCCGGTGGCGCCCAGCGGATGGCCGAGCGCGATCGCTCCTCCGAACGCGTTGGTCCGCTCGGGCGCCGCCCCGATCTCCTTACGCCAGGCCAGCACCACCGACGCGAACGCCTCGTTGATCTCGATCAGGTCGATGTCGCCGATGGACAGACCAGAACGATCCAGGATCTTCTCGGTGGCCGGGATGGGCCCGGTGAGCATGTAGATCGGGTCTGAGCCGACGACGGCCATGCTGTGGACCCGCGCCAGCGGCGTGAGCCCGTAGCGGCGCACCGCCTCCTGCGAGGCGACGAGCAACGCGGCGGCGCCGTCCGAGATCTGGCTCGACACCGCGGCGGTCAGCCGGCCGCCCTCGCTGAGGGTCCTGAGCCCCGCCATCTTCGCCAAGCTGGTGTCGGCCCGCGGACCCTCGTCGGCCGCCAGGCCGAACGCGGGCACGACCTCTTCGCCGAAAACCCCGTCCGACCATGCCGCGACCGCGCGCCGATGGCTGTCCAGGGCGAACCGCTCCATGTCCAGCCGCGAGACGTCCCACTTTCGCGCGATCAGCTCGGCGCCGCGGAACTGCGACACCTCCTCCTCGCCGAAGCGAGCCCGCCAGCCCGCCCCGTCGTACGGCGCGCCCATGCCCTCACGCTCCCCCAGGACGGCCGGGCTTGAGATGGGCACCAGACTCATGACCTCGACACCGCCCGCGACGACGAGGTCGGCGGTGCCGGACATGACGGCCTGGGCGGCGAAGTGGACTGCCTGCTGCGACGAGCCGCACTGCCGGTCGATGGTGGTGCCGGGCACGTGCTGGGGCAGCCCGGCGGCCAGCCATGACGTACGGGCGATGTTGCCCGTCTGCGCGCCGATCTGGCCGACGCAGCCGAAGAAGACGTCATCGACGGCCCCGGGGTCGATCCCGGTGCGGGCGATGAGCGAACGCAGCACGTGGGCGCCCAGGTCGGCGGGGTGAACCCCGCTCAGCGCCCCGTTGCGGCGGCCGACAGGGGTACGGACGGCATCGACGATGAAGGCTTCGGCCACGGTGATCCACTCCGGTCAGTCGGTAAGGGAAGGGAAAGGTATGGCGGCCTGGGTCACAAGCCGCGCTGCTCGGTGCCGCCCGAGAAGCGAGCGGGGCGCTTGCCCAGGAAGGCGGCCACGCCCTCCTCCCCTTCGGGGGAGGTCGCCGCCGAGGCGAGAGCGCGGGCCTCACGGTCCAGGTGCGCGTCGAGGTCACTGGACAGCGCGTCGGACACCAGCCGCCGAGTCGCGCCGAAGGCCCCGGTCGCCCCCCGCGCGAGCGTGGCGGCCAACCGCCGAGCTTCTGCCGGCAGCCGCTCGGCGCTCACCACGGTCGTCACGAGCCCCATGCCGGCCGCTTCCCGCGCGGTGATGCGGCGGTTGGTGAGCAGCAGTTCCAGCGCCCGCTTGGGACCGACCAGCCGGGGCAGCGACCAGGTCACCCCGGCGTCGGGCGAGTAGCCGATGCCGGTGTAGGCGAGCGTGAACGTCGCGTCGTCCGCCGCGATGGTGAGGTCCGCGGCGGCGGCCAGTCCGACTCCGGCGCCCGCGACCGCCCCCTGCACCTGCGCGACGAGCGGCGCGTCCATCGTGGCGAAGATCCGCAACGCTCCGTGCAGCGCGTCGGTCACCTCGATCAGGTGCTCCTCCAGCGCTCTCCCCCGCAGACCGGAGAACTCGCGCAGGTCGCCGCCGACACAGAAGGATCGCCCCGCGCCGCGCAGCAGGACCGCCCGGACGTTCTCGCTCAGGCAGACCTGGGCGGCGTCCCGCAGCTCGCGTGCCAGACCCAGAGAGATGGCGTTGCCGCGCTCGCCCCGGCACAGGACGACGTCCGCCACCCCGTCCAGGACCTCCACCGTGACACTCTTCTCCCCGACACTCTTCTCCCCGACACTCTTCTCGCCGACGCTCATCGCGCCGTCCAGCCGCCGTCGACGACCAGAACCTGTCCGGTGCAGTACGACGAGGCGTCCGAGGCGAGGAAGAGCAGAGCGCCGTCGAGCTCGGCGGGGTCCCCGCCACGGCCCAGCATCGTGTTCTTCTCGACCCACCGACTGGACCGGGCGTCGGCGAACAGCTCCTCGGTCATCTCGGATCGGAACCAGCCCGGCGCCAGCGCGTTGACCCGCACGCCCGCCTGACCCCACTGGCCGGCCAGCTCACGGGTCAGTCCCACCAGCCCCGCCTTGGAGGCCGCGTAGCTCGCGCCGCCCATCGGGGCCGCCGACACCAGGCCCAGGATGGAGGCGACGTTCACGATGCTGCGGCCGGTGCCGGACGCCGTGGCCATGAGGCGGGCCAGATGGAACGGGGCGACCAGGTTCACGGCGAGAACGTCAGCGAAGTCCTGCGAACTCTCGTCCTCGGCGCGGGTTCCGCCCGCGACGCCGGCGTTGTTGATCAGGACGTCGAACCGGCCGGTCTCCGCCACGGCGGTCGCGACGAGCCGTTCGCGATCGTCCTCGCGGCTGACGTCACACGCCACCGGGTGGATACGGGGATCACCGGCCGCCAGCTCCGCCAGCCGGTCGGCCCGCCTGGCCGCCGCGAACACGGTCGCCCCGGACGCGGCCAGGACCGCCGCGAAGCGGGCCCCGAGTCCGGAGGAGGCCCCGGTGACCACGGCCGTCCGCCCGCTCAGGGAGAACAGGTGGTCGATCACTCGTCGACCCCGATCGGCAGGGCCAGCGCGCCCCCGTCGATGACGAGGGTCTGGCCGGTGATCCAGGACGAGGCGTCCGAGGCCAGGAAGAGCGCCGCGCTCGCCACGTCCTCGGGCGTGCCCAGCCGCCGCAGCGGCAGCTTCGCGGTGAGAATGGGCTCGCGTGCCTCCCAGACGGCCCGCGCCAGCTCGGTCTTGATCAGTCCCGGTGCGATCGCGTTGACGCGCGCCTTGGGGCCGAGCTCGTAGGCGAGCTGCCTGGTCATATGGATCATGGCGGCCTTGGTGGCGTTGTAGTAGCCGATGTGCGGGTCGACGATCAGCCCGCCCACCGACGCGATGTTGATGACGGCGCCTCCGTGCTCGGCCATCGAGGCGTTCCAGGCGCAGCGGGTCCAGGCGATCATCCCGTACTGGTTGACCCGCACCGTCTTCTCCGCGCGGGGCAGGTCGAGGTCGAGCAGGTCGCCGTGGTACGGGTTGGTGGCGGCGTTGTTGACCAGGACGTCCACCCGGCCGAAGCGCTCCATCGTCTCGTCGATACAGCGCTGTGCCTGCTCCGGCTCGCCGGCGTTGGCCACGACGGTGTGCACACCTCCGCCCGCTTCGGTGCGCAGCAACTCGGCACGTGCGCCGGCCAGCCCCTCCGCCTTGCGCGCGGCGATGACCACGTGCGCTCCCGCGGCCCGGTAGGCGTGCGCGATGGCCAGCCCGATGCCGCGGGACCCACCGGTGATCACCGCTGTCCGGCCGTCGAGCACGTTCATGCCGCCCCCTTCTTTCGGTACTTGGCCAGTTCCTGGCGGGCGACGGTACGCAGGTGGACCTCGTCGGGCCCGTCGGCGATGCGCAGCGCCCTGGTGATCGCGAACAGCCGGGCCAGGACGGTGTCGTCGCTGACCCCGGCGGCGCCGAACGCCTGGACGGCCCGGTCCACCACCCGGTGCGCCGTCTCCAGAGCCGCCACCTTGATGGCCGCGACCTCCATACGGGCCGCGGAGTTGCCGACGGTGTCCATCAGCCACGCGGACTTGAGCACCAGCAGCCGCACCTGTTCGACCTCGATGCGGCTGCGCCCGATCCATTCCCGTACGACGCCCTGGTCGGCCAGCGGGCCGCCGAACGCCTCGCGGTCGAGCACGCGACGGCACATGAGCGCGAGGGCCCGTTCGGCGAACCCGACCGCGCGCATGGCGTAGTGCATCCGGCCTGGTCCGAGCCGTCCCTGAGCGAGCGCGAAGCCGTCGCCCTCGCCGCCGAGCAGGTTGGCGGCGGGTACGCGTACGTCCTCGAAGAGCACGTCACCGTGCCCGAGCCGGTCGGTGTAGCCGAACATGGGCAGGTCCCGCAGCACCGTGATGCCGGGGGTGTCCCGGGGGACGAGCAACATGCTCTGGCGCCGGTACGGGTCGGCGTCCGGGTCGGTCACCCCCATGAGGATGATCAGCTTGCAGTCCGGGTCGAGAATGCCGGAGGTGTACCACTTGTGGCCGTTGACCAGGTAGCTGTCGCCGTCGCGGGTGATCCTGGTACGGAGGTTCCGGGGGTCGGAGCTGGCCACGTCGGGCTCGGTCATGGCGAAGCATGACCGTATCTCGGCCGCCAGCAGCGGGCGCAGCCACCGCTCCTGCTGCTCGGGGGTGCCGAACAGGGCCAGCAGCTCCATGTTCCCGGTGTCCGGGGCGGAGCAGTTGAACACTTCCGGCCCGAAGACGCAGCCGCCGGCCAGTTCGGCGAGTGGCGCGTACTCCAGGTTCGTCAGGTTGGCGCCCCAGTCGCCGTGGGACATGAACAGGTTCCACAGGCCCTCGGCGCGAGCCTTTTCCTTGAGTTCGAGCATCACGGGAGGCAGGGCGTGCGGGTCGCCGGCGGTGGCGAGCTGCCGGTCGTAGACGGGTTCGGCGGGGTAGACGTGCTGCTCCATGAAGGACCGCATCCGGGTCTGGAGCTCGCGTGCGCGGGGCGAGTAGGCGAAATCCACTTATGTCCCTAGAAAGTCGTGCGCTGTGCGGATCATGGCGGCGATGGTCGGCGGCAGGCGTTCCTGGTCGGGGTCGTGGATCCGGCCCTCGCGGTGCCGCCGCAGGTTGTGGCCCATGATCGCGGCCATCTTCATCCGGCCGAGCGCGCGGAACCAGTCGAAGCGGGGCAGCGGCGCGGCGCCCGCGAGGTAGGCCTCCAGCAACTCCGCCTCGGTGGGCAGCCCGGGCACTTCTCTGCCCAGCGCGGGGAAGTTGCGGTGGTCGGCGAACAGCAGGAACCAGGCCAGGTCCGTACGCGGGTCGCCGACGCTCCAGATCTCCCAGTCGACGACGGCCGCCGCCTCCCGCGCCCGGTACAGCACGTTGCCGAGCCGGAAGTCGCCGTGCACCAGGACCGGTGGCAGATCGGCGGGCACATCCCGGGCGAGCCGGTGGAGCAGGCCGTCGGATCCGGGGCGCAGCTCGGCGGGAACGGCGCGCATCGTGCGGCTCCACTGGCCGAGCTCGGCGACCGCGTCGCGAGGCGGTGGCGCGTCCAACGTCAGGGAGGCGACGTCGAGGTCGTGCAGCCGCCGCAGGACACGGGCGGCTTCCAGCATGCGGGCGCGGGCCAGCTCCGGAGTGAGATCGTGCTCGTCGAGCACCGGTTCCGCGGCCTCACCGGGGACGAACTCCATGGCGAACCAGGCCGGTTGCCGCTCGTCGACCGCCACCACCTCCGGGACGGGCACCGCCGTGCCGGCCAGCGCCTGGAGCACCCGGGCCTGGCGGAGCATGTCGTTGCGGCCCACCGGCCGTTCGGCGGGCGGGACCGCCTTGACGACGTGCTTGCGCTCTCCCACCGTGACCACGTACGTGAGTCCGGAGTGGCCGCCGGCGAGCGTCTCCAGCGGGCCCACCCGCTGCCCGGGGAACGCGCCGGCGACCCGGTCGGCCAGGTCTGGCGAAGCGAGCTCGGCGGTCATCGTACGGGCTCCTTGGGCAGGCCGAGCACCCGCTCGGACAGGATGGTGCGCTGGATCTCGTCGGTCCCGCCGGCGATGCTGTAGCCGGGCGCGCCCAGCAGATGCTCGGTCCAGGCGAAGGTGCCCCACTCTCCGGTGTCGGCGACCAGGCGCGGCCCGAGGAGTTGCAGGACCAGGTCGCTGGTGCGGCGCATGGTCTCGGTGGCGTAGAGCTTGCCCACCGACGCCTCGGCGCCCGGTTCGCGGCCGGAGACCAGCGCCGCGGTCACGCGCAGGCCGATGAGGCGCTGGACGAGCGTGCGAACGTACAGGTCGGCCGCGAGGTTCTGCTCGTGGCCGGTGAGTGGCCGCGGCAGGTGCCGGGCCAGCTCGACGGCGCGGTCGGCGTTGTCCAGGCCGAGGGCGCCGGAGTCGAGCCGTTCGGCGGCCAGCACCGTCAGGGTGACCCGCCATCCCTCGCCGACGGGGCCCAGCCGATCGGTGTCGGGTACCACGACACCGTCGAGGTAGACCTCGTTGAAGCTGATCCCGCCGGTCATCTGCCGGATGGGGCGAATGGTGACGCCCGGGGCGTCCATCGGCACCATGAACACGGTGATGCCCGCGTGTTTGCGCACGTCAGGGTCGGTACGGCAGACGGCCACGCCCCAGGACGCGACCGTCGCCCCCGAGGTCCACACCTTGTGCCCGTCGAGCACCCAGGTGTCGCCGTCGCGAACCGCCCGCGTACGGACCGCGGCCAGATCGGACCCGGCCTCGGTCTCGGAGAACAGCTGGCAGGCCAGCTCATCCGCGCGCAGCATCGGCCTGATCCAGCGCTCCCGCTGCTCCGGCGTGCCCCAGATCCGGACGGCCGGGGCCACCAGTTGCTGGGTGACCGGGAAGATCTCGGTGCGGCGCGGGACGTCGAAGGCGGCCTCCTCCTGCCGGTAGAGCTGCTCGTAGAACACGGGCAGGCCGCGTCCGCCGAACTCCGCCGGCCAGCTCAGCGCGCCCCAGCCCGCGTCGAACCGGGTCACCTCCCAGGCCCGGATCCGTTCGGTGTGCTCGCGCTCCTCCTCTTCGGACCAGTTCTCGAAGACCGCGACCGAGTCGTCACCGGTGCCCCAGGCACCGTTGGCCTGCCGCGGCCGGGCGACCGACGCGAGCCAGTCGCGGGCCTCTGCCCTGAACTTCTCAGGTACCGGACTATCGCTCATCAGTTCCTCTATCGGAAGTCCTCTATCGGGACAGCACCGTGCAGGCGCTTACGCCCGGGGCGCCGTACACGTGGGTGAATCCGACTCTCGGCCGGCCGGGCACCTGCCGGTCTCCGGCCTGTCCGCGCAGTTGCCGGACCACCTCGCAGACCTGACGCAGACCCGACGCGCCGATGGGCTCACCGTTGGCGATGCAGCCGCCGTCGGTGTTGACCGGCAACGAGCCGCCGATCTCGGTGGCGCGGGAGGCGATCAGTTTCTCCTGCTCACCGTCCTCGCAGAACCCGCACTCGGCCATGTGCATCACCTCGGCACCGCTCTCGGTGTCCTGCAGCTGACACACATCGACGTCGCCGGGGGCGACGCCGGCCGCTTCGAACGCCGCCGCCGCGGCGTCCCTGGTCACGCTGCTCAGCTCGCCGCCGGCGATCCACGGGCTGAAGACCTCGAACGAGCCGAAGCGGCGAGAGCGCACGACCGCCGATCGCAGGGTCACCGGGACGCTCGCCAGTTCCCCGGCCACCGAGGCGCCGCACAGCACCAGCGCGGCCGCGCCTTCTCCCGGAGAGCAGAACATGTAGCGGGTCAGCGGGTCGCTGACCAGGCCAGAGGCGAGGATCTCGGCGGCGGTCATCGGCGTGCGCCGCCAGGCGTTGGGGTTGCGGGCGCCGTTGCGGTAGGCCTTCTCCGCGACCAGCGCGAGCGTACGGGAGCTGATCCCGTGATCGTGCATGTAGCGGCGGATCTTCATGCCGAAGAACTGGGTGGTGACCATCAGCCCGTCGCGCCCGTATGCCTCGTCCAGGCCCCAGTCGGCCGGCATCGGGTCGAAGGCGCCCCGTGGGTGCTTGTCGAACCCGACGGCCAGCACCACGTCGGCCATGCCGCCGCGGATGGCGTTCACCGCCGACACCAGGGCGCTGCCGCCCGTCGCGCAGCCGTTCTTGACGTTGACGAACGGCAGGCCGGTCAGGCCGAGCTGGGCCACCAGGGTGTCGGCCAGCCCGGCGGCGTCGCTGCCGCCGAACGCCGCTCCCACCCGTGACCACGCGATCCCGGCGTCGGCGAGCGCGGCGTTCACCGCGTGCACGGCATGCTGGCGGCCGGTCGTGTGCTCGGTGCGCCCGAAGGGCGACATGCCGGCACCGGCGATCAGGACGTCCGTCATCGGGCGCCTTCGATCGGGACAGCGCGCGGCACTCCGGTGGCGGGCTCGATCCGCAGCGGCATGCCGATCCGGATCGAGTCGAGGTCGCCGACGTCGAGCACCGCCGCGACGCGGACGCCCTCCGGCAGCTCCACATACCCCACGGCGAAAGGCCGGAAGCCCTCCGGCGGCGGCGCGTACGGGGGTGATTTCGGGGCGAACCGCTGAACCGTCCACGTCCACAGCTCCCCCGCCGAGGACAGCGTCACCTCGGACGTCGCCCGCCCGCATCGCGGACAGGCGTCGTCGGCCGGGTAGACCGTCACCGCGCACTCACCGCACCGCGAGCCCCGCAGACCGGCCTGCGCCATCGTCGACACCGGTCAGCGACCCTTCCACTTCGGCTCGCGCTTCTCCAGGAACGCGGCCACGCCCTCGGCGGCGTCCTGGGAGTTGAGCGTCACGCCGACGGCCAGGTGCTCCATCACCATCAGCGACTGGATGTCGGCCTCCAGGCTGCGGTCGATGGTCATCTTGGTGATCCGCATCTGGAAGGGACTCTTGTCGGTCAGGTGGCTGATGAACTCGTCGACCGTGGCATCGAGTTCCTCTGCGGGTGCCGACTTGTTGATCAGGTCGAAGTCGGCCGCCTCGACGCCGGTCAGCAGCTTGCCGGTGAGCATCAGCTCCTTGGTCTTGCGGATGCCGATCATGCGGGGCACCCGGTAGATCGGCCCCGCGCCGCCGAACAGAGCCCGGCGGATGTGGAAGTCCCCGATCTTGGCGTCGTCCGCGGCGATCGCGAAGTCACAGGAGATCATCAGCTCGAACCCGCCGGCCGTGACATGACCCTCCAGCACCGCCACCGAGGGGGTGCTCATCGAGTACAGCCGGTCGCAGACCTTCGCCGAGATGACCGCCACGTCCATGGCCGTGCTGCTGCCGATGTAGTCGGCCTGCAACTCGTCGAGATCGAAGCCCGAGCAGAACGTGCCGCCCCGGCCGCGCAGCACCAGGACACGCAGTTCGGGGTCGGCGTCGACCTCGGTGATGATCTCGTCGAGCCGCTTGAGTATCGGCAGGGTTACGCAGTTCTTCTTCCACGGGCGGTTGAGCCAGACTCTCGCGACGTTGCCATCGCGCTCGAACTGGATCTCTTCGTCTACCGTCAACGTTCCTCCTTGAACTGAATTCAGTACAGTTCTATGGGCCGCCTGCTGCCCTGTCAATAGCCGGGATTGTGCGAAATATCGCCTGTCAGACCACGTTCAGGCCGAGCAGACCGCCCAGTCGTGCCCGGTGGTCACCGGCCGTGCCGAACAACACTTCCGCCGCTCGGGCGCGGCGTAGATAAAGATGGGCGGGGTGCTCCCAAGTGAACCCGATCCCGCCGTGCAGTTGCACGTATTCGGCCGTCGCCCGGCTGTACACGCCGGAGCAGACCACCTTCGCCGTACTGGCCGCCACCGGCAGATCCGGCGACGAGACGGTGACGCACGCCACCGCGTAGACCGCGGCCGAACGTGCCGCCTCGATCTCGACCAGCAGGTCGGCCAGCCGATGCTTGATCGCCTGGAACGAGCCGATCTGCCGGCCGAACTGACGGCGCTGCAGCACGTACGACACGCTCGCGTCGAGCGCGTGCGCGCTCCCGCCGACCTGCTCGGCGGCCAGCGCGGCCCGCCCGATGTCGAGCACCCGCCCGGTGATCGCGGCGGCGTTCCCCGGCTGCCCGATCGGTACGAAAGGAGTGTCCGCGAAGGTGACCAGGGCCTGGGGCCGGGTACCGTCCAGAACCGTCCGGGCCGTCCGGGTGACGCCTTCCGCGCCACGCTCGCACGCGAAGAGACCGGCTCCATCGGCGGTCCGCGCCGCGACGAGGATCAGGTCGGCCCCGCACCCGTCGAGCACGAAGTCGGCCGCCCCGTTGCCGACCCACCCGCCCTTCCCTGGCGTGGCTCGTAGCCCGCCGCCGTCGTCGCCGAAGCCCGCGACCGTCGCGGTGAGGGTGCCCGCGGCGATGCCGGGAAGGTAGCGGGCGCAGGCTTCGCGATCTCCGCCGAGCAACAGGGCATAGGTCGCGAGCACGGTGGTGGAGAGCAAGGGGGCGCACAGCAACGCCCGCCCCGCCTCCTCGAAGACCACCGCGAGCTCCGCGAACGAGAAGCCCGACCCGCCGTACTCCTCCGGTATCGCCAGGCCCTGGACGCCGAGCTCCGTGGCCATCCGCGCCCACAGCGACGCGTCGTGTCCGCGGCCGGTCGCCAGGTGCTCGCGTACGTCTTCCGACGCGGCGGCCTCGGTGAAGAAGTCGCGCAGAACCTCCCGTAGCTGCTTGCGTTCATCGGTGTCGCCGAGCAGCGCCGGATCGACGTCGAGCATCAGGCCTCCAGTTCGTTCACGTCGCGTAGCTTGAGCAAGGTCGCGGCCTCCCCACCGAAGTAGGCCAGCTCCGCGGTCTCGGCGAACGAGGGGTCCGACGCGTCTCCGCGCGCGGCCACCCGGCCCTCGTGCAGCACCACCACCTCATGGCAGGAGGTGAGCGCCCTGCTCAGCAGTTGCTCCAGGAGCACGATCGTCATCCCCTCGCGGGCGAGCTGTTCGATCCGGGCGTACACCTCGTCGACCAGGGCCGGCGCCAGCCCCAGCGCGGGCTCGTCGAGGATCAGCACGTCCGGCCGGGCCATGAGGGCCCGTGCGATGGCCAGGATCTGCTGCTCTCCTCCGCTCAGCCCCGCCGCGGCCACCGACAGGCGGCCGCGCAGTCGCTCCGGCAGCCACGTGGCGGTCTCGTCGAGGCGGGTACGCAGAGCCGATCCATGGACGCCTGCGGCGTAACCGGCCACTTCGAGGTTCTCCCGCAACGACAAGGTCTTGAAGAGGGCACGACCTTCGGGGACCAGGCTGCCGCGGACCGGAGGGGCACCAGGCTCGCCGATCCGCACCTGCCCCGACGACGGGCGCAGCGAGCCATGAATGATCTTGCCGAGCGTGCTCTTGCCCGCGCCGTTCGCCCCGACGACGCCGATGACCGCGCCCTTGCCGATGTCCAGGTGGACGTCGTGCAGGGCGGCGACACCGCCGTAGTGGTGGCTGACGTCGCGCAGGGCGATGGCGACGGTCTCGTCGGCGCGGGCCGGCAACTCGGCGCGCGTGGCGGTCAGGCCGAGGTACGACGAGCGCACTTTCGGGTCCGCCAGAATGGCGCCCGGCTCGCCGGAACCGATCGGCTTGCCGAAGTCGAAGGCGACCACCCGGTCGGCGACGGCGAAGAGGTCGTCCAGAACGTGATCGATGATCACGACGGCGGCGCCCAGCGCACGCAGGCGGACGATCTGCTGGGCGGCCAGTTGCCGCTCTGTGGCGTCCAGGCCGCCGAACGGTTCGTCCAGGATCAGCAGCTTCGGCTCTTCGGCGATCGCCCGGGCCAGGTCCAGGCGCTTCTGCAGCCCGAACGGCAGTTCGACCGGGTAACGGTCGGCCACGTCGGCCAGTCCGGTGAAGGCGAGCAGTTCATCGGCCCGGGTGCGGTCCGCCGTGCCGACCCAGCGCTTGGTGCACAGCACGTTCTCCGCGACCGTGAGCTCCGAGAAGGTCTCCGCGTGCTGGAAGGTGCGGGCGATTCCCAGCCGGCGCCGTGCGGTGGCCCTCGTCCCCATCAGGTTCACACCCGCGTAGTCGACCGCGCCGCTGATCCGCGCGCCGCCGATGAGCCCTGAGACGGCGTTGAGCAGCGTGGTCTTGCCGGCGCCGTTCGGGCCGATGATGGCGAGCACCTCGCCGGGCCGTACGTCGAGCGAGGCGCTCTCAAGGGCGTTGAGACCGCCGAATCGCACGGACAGGCCATCGACGACCAGCAACGGCGCCACCTCGTCCGCGGCCGGCCGGTCCCTGGCCGGGGTGGCGGGAGCACCGTCCCCGCTGTCGGCGGCCGTCGCGCTGACGTGATGCTCGCCGTCGAGAGGGCCAGGGGCTCGCCTGCCCAGCGCCCTTCGTACCAGCGAGCCCAGGAACGGGACCACTCCACCGGGGAGGAAGATCAGCGCGGCGATCAGCAGAACGCCCTGCACCACTGGCTGCGGCACCGACACGGCGTCGGCCACCGTCGGAACCCACACCAGGTAGACCCCGCCCACCACAGCGCCGAACACCGAGCCGACGCCACCGAGCACGCAGGCCGCGATGATGGTGACACCGAAGTTCAGCGAGAACGTATCAGGGCTGACGAAGCCGGTGATCAGGCCCAGCAGCACGCCGGCCAAGCCGGTGAACGCCGCGCTGACCGCGAACGACAGAGCGGTCTGCGCCTCGGGCACGATGCCCACCGAACGGGCGACCAGCGGGTGTGCCTTCGCGGCGACCAGCCGCATGCGCAGCGCGGTCGACCTGGCGAAGACCGCGACCGCGAACACCGCTCCCGCCACGAGGACGGCGAGATACTGGGCCTCGCTGCCGCCACTCGGGACCGCGCCGAACACACTGTCAAGCGGGGCCACCGCCACGCCCTGGTCGCCGCCGGTCACGCTGGTCCATCGGTTGATCACCTCGAGGGACACCAGGCTGAACGCCAACGTCAGCAGGGCGATGTAGAGCACCGAGAACCTGGCGCCGGCGTACCCGAGGAAGGCGCCCATCAACGCGCACGACCCGATCGCCCCCACGATCACCCACTCCAGCGGCCACTGGTGCGCACCGCCGTACGCCGCGAAGTAGGCGCCCACGGCGACGAACGCGGGATGGCCCACGGACCACACCCCCGACCAGCCGGCCAGCAGGCCGACCGAGAGGACGACGATCGCGTAGACCGCGGCGAGCCCGACCGAATAGGCCTGATAGGCGGGGATCGCCCCGGACTGCATCAGCGCGACGAGGGCCAGCCCGGCGACCGGGCCGAGCGCGGCCCACGCGAGATTCGAGCGGGTGAATACCATGCGCTGCTCCTCAGACCCGCTGGAAGGTGCGTGTGCCGAACAGGCCCTGCGGGCGGATCAGCAACACGAGGACGGTGAAGGAGAACACGAAGGTGTCGCGGAAGCTGGCCGAGACGTAGCTGGCCGCGAGGTTCTCCAGTACCCCGACGGTCAGACCTCCGATGACGGCTCCGTACATGCTCGTGAGCCCGCCGAGGAAGATCCCGGCGAACGCGCGGAACAGCGGCGCGGCCAGGACCGTGGGCACCAGCCCCGACCTGGGCGCGTAGAGGCAGGCGGCGAGGGCGGCCAGAGCGAGGCCGAGTGCCCAGGCGATCCGCGCGACGCGTTGCGCGCTGATGCCGATGAGCTGGGCGGTGTCCGCGGACTCGGCGACGGCCCGCATCGCCGACCCCAGCGTGGTGCGGCCGAACAGGAAGGCGACGGCCGCCATCGCCACCGCCGCGATGCCGATGGTCACCAGGCTCTGCGCCGGCAGCGCCGCGTCACCCCATCGGACGGTGCCGTCCACCAGGCTGGGAAAGGTCTTCGGCTGGGTGCCCCAGATCGAGTCCACCACGCTCTCGACGATGAGCGAGACACCCATCGTCACCACGAGCGCGGAGAACAACTGTCCCTGACCGAGCGGCCGGATCACCACCTCTCGGGCGACCACCCCGGCCAGCGCGGTCACGGCGATCGCGGCGAGCACGCAAAGGATCATCGCGAGGCCGCTGTCACGGAACGTGATCGCGGCGTAGAGTCCCAGCGTGGCCAGGGCGGCGAGGGCGAAGTTCACCACGTCCGTCGCCCGGTAGATGATCACTAGGCCGAGGCCCATCAAACCGTAGATCGCGCCGCTGGCGACGCCGCTTACCAGGACGAGCAGGAATTGATCCATTCCGACCGTCACTCTCTCGCAGGGCGGCTCACGCGCTCCGCGCCCTGTCACCCAAAATGAACTCAGTTCGAGAACCTTAGACGACGAGCCACCCTCGAGCAAGGGGGTCGCCTTCGATACTGAACCAACTTCAGTTTGCTACTGTGTCGCCATGCTGGTGCCGACCATGACAAAAGCCGAGATCCGCCTCCCGGCGCATCGGACGGCGCGGTGAGAGCGCTCCGGCTGCCGGGCTGGGGCCTGCCGCCCGTCCTCACCGACGTCGACCAGCCGGCCCCGCGAGAGCTCGAGGTCCTCCTGCGCGTGGAAGCCGCCGGAATCTGCCACTCCGACCTGCACGTTCTCGACGCGGGTCCGGGTGACATGCCCTTCCCTGCGCCGTTCACCCTCGGCCATGAGGTCGCCGGCCGGGTCGCGGCGGTGGGCTCGGCCGTCACCGGGATCACCGTCGGCGAGCGGTACGTGGTGTACGGCCCCTGGGGCTGCGGCGAATGCCGACGCTGCGTGGCGGGCCGGGAGAACTACTGCGACCGCCGAGCGGACCTGCCGTGGGCCGGGATGGGGCTGGGCCGCGACGGCGGGATGGCCGACTTCGTCCTCGTGCCGGCGGCCCGCCACCTCCAGCCGATCGGCGAATTGGATCCTGTGCAGGCCGCCCCGCTGTCCGATGCCGGCCTGACGCCGTATCACGCCATCCAGCGGTGCCGGGCGTCCTTGGACGACGAATCGACGGTCGCCGTGATCGGTGTCGGCGGCCTCGGGCACCTGGCCATTCAGATCCTGCGCGCGTTGACGCCGAGCCGGGTGTTCGCCGTCGACGTGCGCGAGGAGGCCCTGGCCGTCGCCGACAGGTGCGGCGCCCACCTGAGCACCCGCCTTTCGCCGGACACCGGCCGCGTCCTGCGCGCGGCGAGCGGCGGCAGCGGCGTTGACGTCGTGCTCGACTTCGCGGGCAGCCAATCGACGGTCGATCTGGCCGCCGCCAGCCTGCGCGCCGGCGGTGATCTCGCCATCGTGGGCAACGGCGGCGGGCACCTGACCGTCCGCAAACCGGGCCCGCTGCCCCCGGGCGGCCGGATCTCACTGCCGTTCTGGGGCGCCCTGCCCGAACTCGCGGAGGTGATCGCCCTCGCCCGCTCCGGGGCGTTGCACGTCGAGGTCGAGCGGTTTCCGCTGTCCGCCGCCCATGAGGCGCTGACCCGCCTGCGCGCCGGAGAGCTCAGGGGACGCGCCGTCCTGACGCCCGACTGACGCGTCACCCTGCCGGGCCATCGCGGAGTACGCCACGCACGACGTCGAGCCGTACGCCCGGTTCGAACTCCGGCAGCCACCAGGTCGCACCGGCCTTCGCGTACGGCTCCGGATCGACGCCGTGCGGCAGACCGACGGCGATGTCGTACGAGGCCATCTCACCATGGCGCAGTTCGGTGAGGGCGGCGACGACCTCGGCGAACTGGTCGGGGTGCTCGAGATTGACCGGAAAGAAGCCATCGAGCCGGGCGGCGCGGCGGATCGGCTTGGCGTTGCCCGGGAATCCGGCGGCCCACACCGGCACGCCGGGCCGCTGAACCGGCCGCGGCAGGAACGCGATGTCGTCGACGGTGTAGTGCTCGCCGCGATGGCGCACCGGCTCGCCGGACCAGGCGGCGGCCAGGATGGCCAAGGACTCGTCGAGCATCTGTCCGCGCCGCCGATCGTCGAGTTGCTCGCCGGTCTTGGACAGCTCGCCGGCGAAACGGTCTCCGCCAAGGCCGACGCCGAGGGTCAGGCGGCCGTCGCTGAGCCGATCCAGCGTCGCGGTCTCGCGGGCGACCTTGGCCGGCCGTCGACGGGGAAGCGGCGACACCATCGGGCCGAGCCGCAGCCGCTCGGTCGCCATCGCGATCGCCGCCAGCGCGATCCACGGATCAGCGACCTGCCGGACCGGCGCTCGCCAGCACAGCTGATCCCATACGAAGCAGCCGTCCCAGCCGGCTTCCTCCGCGTCGGCGGCAAGGCGCGCGACCGCTCGCGGGTCGGCGAGGTCGTCGAAGAGCGGCAGCCAGAGCGCCGATCGCAGCCGGTTCATGAGCGGCCTTCTTCCGTGCGCCGTACCGGGGGTTCTGTGTGCCGTACCAGGGCCGACACGAGGTCATCCCATACCGGGCGCGGCAGATCGTGTCCGGCCCCTTCCAGGACCAGCAGCTCGGCGCCGGGGATGGCGTCGCGGAGCGCCTTGCCGTGCGGCAGCGGCAGGAGTGGGTCGTGGTCGCCGTGGGCCACGAGCGTCGGCGCCGCGATGTCGCCGAAGCCGCCTTGGGCCGGCTCGTCGAACTCGATGGCGTAGTGATTGGCCAGCGTCGAGGCGTAGTTCCTGGCACGCGCCACGTCACGTTCGGCCAACGCGCGGATCGCGGCCTCGTCGAAGTACGGCGAGCCACCGGCGCAGGCCCTCGCGCCGGCGACCACGTACTCGACGAGCGCGGCCGCGTCGAAGGAATCCGGCTCGGCCGGCATGGCCAGATCGCTCGAGGGCGGCGGCAGGTCGTCGGCCCCGGTCGAGGTCGAGACGAACGTCAGCGACGCGACCCGATCGGGATGGTCCACACCGAGAATGAGTCCGACCCCGCCGGACATCGACTGACAGACCACGTGGGCGCGTTCGATGCCCAGGGCGTCCTGAATCCCGAGCACATCCAGGGCCAGGTCGGTGAGGGAATAGGTGGGCTGTCCCGGCGGGTGGCAGGTCGACCGGCCGGTGTCTCGATGGTCGTACCGGACCACGAACCGGCCACGGGCGGCGATGCGTTCGCACAGTTCGGCGTCCCACCACAGCATCGAGGCGGCCGCCCCGGCCACCAACATGATCGCCGAGCTCGCGCGGTCTCCGAAGGTCTCCACGCACAGCTCGACGCCGTTGATCGACAGGAGCTGCTCGCCATGGGATTGATGAGCGTTCATGCCTGGAAGGCTAAATACCGCGACTCCATCGTGAAAAGCGATAATTATCGATCAATTTGATCGCCTGTAGCGATGGTCACGCAATCTGGCTGGCCAGCTCTTTTGCGCCTTCGACGGCGATGGCGATGGCTCGGGCTGCGAGCGGCGACTGGGTGCGGCCGGCCGGCCAGTACAGATACCACGTGGTGGCGGGCGATGGTCGCAGTTGGTGGATGCTGAGCCGGTCGTCGGACCAGGCATCGGATCCGTGAAGGGCGAGCCACGGCAGCACCGCCGACCCTATGCCCGCCCGCACCATCGACACGATGGTTTCGTGGCCGGCGGTGCGGAACACGATCCGTGGCCGCGCGCCGGTGCCGGCCAGCTCCCGCTCCAGCCATGTTTGGTGATAGGTGGGAGGCCAGGCGACCATCGGAGCGTCGTCGAGCAGCTCCACCCGCACTGGACCATCGGGGAACGCGCCGGCGCCGGCCACCAGGAGATACGGCTCGTCGAGCAGTTCGACGTGCTCGACGTCGCCTTCGATCCGGCCGTAGTGGAACAACAGGTCAAGATCCCCGATCTGTGGATCCTCCGGTTCCACCTCGGAAAGCCTGATGTCGCAGCCGGGGTGCTCGCTCAGCAGCCGGCGCACGACGGCCGGCAGGATCAGGTTGGTCGCGCCCTGAAAGGTGCCGATGTCGATCCGGCCGCTACCCGCCCTGAAGCGATCGACGGCGTCGGCCAGCGCCTCCGCTTGCGTGAGCAGATCGCGCCCGTGGGCCAGGACCACCTCGCCAAGGCGAGTGATTCGTACCGGCCTGGGACCTCCAGGCCGATCGAAGACGGCGCCACCGACGGCCTTCTCCAGCGCGGCGATCTGCTGGCTCACCGACGATTGGGTGTAGCCAAGCCGGAGCGCTGCCCGCCCGAATGTTCCTTCCTCGGCTATGGCAGCCATGGTCCTCAGGTGGCGTAGCTCGACGTCAGCCATGACGTCGAGCATAGCGAACAGCGATCGACCTGAGAGGAAATAATCGCTCCCCCTAATGTTTCGAGGCGCGCGGCCTGTTGTTACGGGTCGGGGTCGGTGACCAGCTCGAAGGTAAGACCGGATTTCTTCGCCATATTGAAGATGTACGTCAGCGACGACCAGTACGACGTTTTACCGGTCCAACAGCCCAGCCCCGAAGACCCGTGCAGGATCCCGTAGGCCTTGTTGTCGACCTCACTGTAGAGCGGGCTGCCGCTGTCTCCGGACTGGGTGCAGATGTTCGACTGGAAGCCTCCATCCTTTTTCGTGATGTCGCCGCACCTGGTGTTGTTCGACCGCGCGCCGGTCGAACACACCACCCAGCCGACACGGACGTCGTTATACGCCCACATTCCGAATATCGGGAATGCCTTGGTGCTGTAGTGGATCACCGTGTTATACGGCCATTTCGCCCAGGTTTTCACGTATTCCGTGAAGCCCCTGGTGACGAACGGCATGAGCGCTCCATCCGCCGGATATTCCGAGTTGCTGGTCGAGGCTTCGCGGCGGCCGACGAACACGTCCGTGTGCTTCGTGTAATAGCTCTCACCCGTGAGACAATGTCCCGCCGTAAGCGTGTACTTCCACCCGTTCGAGCCCTTCACATTGAAGCCGCTGGTGCAGAAGTCGCCCGCGAGCTTGTAGTAGTTCACGTCGTAGAGGTCCAGCCGCAAGCCGCCGCGCATCGGGGGGAAACACGCCTGGATCTCGCACGGACCCCGCTGGAGTGTGATGGTCGGCGGATCGATCACGGTAACGTCCAGGTCGCCGGCTGTGGCGAGCCGGCTGGCCGAACCGCGTACCGCGGCCGCGGCCTGGTTGTGCAGTTCGACGCGGTTCTTCTCCTCGTTGATCACCGGCGCCTGCTCGGGCGTGAGCCCGAGACGGGCACCGACGTCGGCGGCCTTCGCCTTCAGCTCCTTGAGGGAGTGCCGCACGGCCGCGACGCGGACGTGGCTCCGGTCCGGGATCGCGCTCAGCGCGGGGACCAGCGCCTCGGCGGCGGTACTCGCGATGACCAGCACACCACCGTTCTCCTGGTCGATCCAGGACCCCGCATAGGAGTCGGCGTAGTCGCGGGTGAGCACGGTGTGCAGAGCCCCCGAGGTTCGCTGCAACTCCAGCCGACGCATCGCCTCGTCGACACTGACGCCGTATTTCTTCGTCAGGTAGTCGACGGAACCGGGAACGTCCGCCACCCGTAACTTCGCGGGGGCGGACAGCCGGATGGCGGGAGCCGCCAGCGCCGTATCAGGAACGGCTACCAGGCCGGCGACGACGACCAGGCTGAATGCCGTGGCCAGTCTCCAGCTCGCTCTTCTTCGCACGCGGGTCGTACCTTTCTCTGTCCTGGAAACTCAATTCCTTCGCGTCGACTTTGTCAGGAGGCTGTGGATTCGAAGTGGATGGATACTTCACGGGTGCTGTATCCGTCACCCCGCCCAGCCTCTACTGAGGAAGAGGGCGGTATGGAGCAGCATGAGCGGCCCGAGGAGAAGGCAGCCGCCACGTCGTCGTGGGCCAGGCTCGCCGGCGCTGCGCACGATCGCCCGCAGTCACCGCCTCAGAGCGGCGGGATCGCGAAGATGCGGACGTCGCCGGATTGAGCCTCGTGGACGAGGCCCATGTCGGTTAACGCGGCGTTGTCCATTCCGCTGAGGCTACTTCCCCGACAAATCCGTACTCTCCCGAAATGCCAGTCGATGCGGCACGCACACCTCGTGCGCCTTCTCCGTCCCGCCGCTCAGCCGCTCGGCCAGCAGGTCCACCGCCGCCTGCGCGATCTGCGCCTTGTCGGGCGCCACGGTCGACAGTGTCGGCGTGGCGAACCGGCCGTCCTGGATGTCGTCGAACCCCATCACCATCACCTCGCCCGGCACCTCGTACCCCCGCTTGAGCAGCGTTCGCAGGGCGCCCAGCGCGAGCGTGTCGTTGAAGCAGAAGACCGCGTCCGGCGCGCCGGAGTCGAGCAGGCGGCCCATGGCCTCGGCGCCGTCGGCGCGCCCCCAGCGGGCGACCGGCGCGGCCAGTGACGGGTCGGCGGGGAAGCCGGCCTCGGCGAGCGCCTGCTGGTAGCCCTTCAGCCGCAGGCGGCCCGTCGCGGCGACGGCCGTGCGCTGCACGCCGATGGCGGCGATCCTGCGCGCGCCGCGCTCGGCCAGGTGCAGGGTGGCCGCCCGCGCGGCGGCCACGTTGTCGATGCCGACGTGATCGTACGGCGAGCGGCCCATCCCGATGCGCTCCCCGAGCAGCACCATCGGCGTACGCTCGTCGCGCCCGGCCAGATCCTTGCCCGTGAGCGCGAGCGGGCTGAACAGCAGCCCGTCGATGAGGTGGTCGCGGATCCCGGAGATCACCACGCGTTCCTTGGCCCGGTCGCCCTGGGTCTGGTCGATGAGCACGGTCCAGCCGCGCCGGTCGGCCGCCTCGATGACGTTCGTGGCCAGTTCGGCGAAGTAGGGGTTGTCCAGATCGGGCACCGCCAGCGCTACCACGCCGGAGCGGCCCTGGCGCAGGCTGCGCGCCGACAGGTTCGGCCGGTAGGAGAGCTCGGCTATCGCCGCCTCCACCCGGGCCCGTGTCTCGCCGCTGACATGGGGATAGTCGTTGACCACGTTGGACACGGTCTTGATCGACACCCCGGCCAGTTCGGCGACGTCCTTAAGCCTCGGCCGCACCATGCCCCTTCGCCCCCTTCGCCGTCGCGAACCCTACCTGGTTTACAACGATGTAACGAACTGGCGCCAAGTAATTTACAACGTTGGAACCAACGTTGTAGAACGTCCGTAACCTCACGGGCAGGAGTGATCTGGCATGTCCCTCGACAACCTCTCCAGGCGGCACGCATTGGGACTGGGCCTCGGCGCGCTGGTCATCGGCGCGGCGGGCTGCGGCGGAGGCGGCGGCCCCAAGCAGGCGCAGGCGCCGGCGACCACGGCGGCGCCCACCGAATACACCGGCGCCTCGGTCTCGCTGAAGTTCTGGAACGGCTTCACCGGCGGCGACGGTCCGGTCATGAAGAAGCTGGTGGACCAGTTCAACGCCGAGCACCAGAACATCAAGGTGTCGATGAACGTCTACAAGTGGGAGGACTACTACGCGAAGGTCCCCGCGGCCGTCTCCGCTGGTCAAGGCCCCGACATCGGCATCATGCACGTCGACAGCGTCGCCACCAACGCGGCACGGCAGGTGGTCCTGCCCCTCGACGACGTGGCCAACGCGCTCAACCTCACCGAGGCGGACTTCTCCCCGCCGGTCTGGAAGGCCGGCGTCTACAAGGGCGCGCGCTACTCGATCCCGCTCGACGTGCACCCGCTCGGCTTCTTCTACAACAAGACGGTCATGAAGCAGGCCGGGCTCGACCCGGAGCAGCCGCCCAAGACCGGCGAGGAGTACATGAAGGCGCTGGAGACGCTGAAGAAGGCGGGCATCCAGGGGCACTGGGCCACGCCGTTCCCGTTCACCGGAAGCATGCAGTTCGGGTCGCTGCTCTACCAGAACGGCGGCCGGCACTTCGCCGACGACGCCAGCGTCTCGCGCTTCGCCGAGGACCCCGGCGTGCAGGCCCTGACCTGGCTCGTCGACCTCGTCAACAAGGGCTACAGCCCCAAGAACGTCGGCCAGGACGCCGACTTCATCGCCCTGCAGAACGGCAAGGCCGCCTTCAACTGGAACGGCATCTGGTCCATCAACACGCTCAAGGAGATCAAGAACCTGGAGTGGGGCGTCGCGCCGCTCCCGCAGATCGGGGCGAAGCCGGCGGCGTGGGCGGGCTCGCACCAGTTCGTGGTGTTCAAGCAGCGCACGCCCGACCAGAACAAGCTGACCGCGGCCAAGGTGTTCATCAACTGGATCAGCGGCCACTCGCTGGAATGGGCCAAGGGCGGCCAGGTGCCGGCCCGCAAGTCGATCCGCGAAGGCGCGGAGTTCGCGGCGCTGAAGGAGCAGGCCACGATCGGCACCCAGATCGACTACCTGTACTTCCCGCCGTCGGTGGCCGGCATCGGGGACGCCTCCGCGGTCGTCGACCAGGCGATCAACGCGGCGATCCTGCTCAAGAAGAGCCCCAAGGACGCGCTCACGGAGGCCGCCGCCAAGGCCGACAAGATCCTTGAGGCCAACCGGAAGAAGTACGGCGCCTGATGGTCGCGATCTCGGCAAAAAGCTCGGCGGAAGAGACGCTGGAGCGGGAGACGCGCGTTCCCCGATCGGGCAAGGCGACGCCGTACCTGTTCCTGGCGCCGTACCTGATCCTGTTCTCGGTGTTCGTGCTGGCCCCGGCCCTGTTCGGGATCTGGGTGAGCCTGCACGACTGGGACTACATGCTCGAGGGCAAGCCGTTCGTCGGCCTGGACAATTACACGGCGCTGTTCGACGACCAGTCACCCGTCTACGGCGACTTCTGGATGTCGATGCGGGCGACCGGGATCTTCACCGTGTTCAGCGTGCCGTTCCTGGTCGTGCTGCCGCTCGGGGTGGCGTTGCTGCTCAACCGGCCCTTCCGGGGCCGGACGTTCTTCCGGGGGCTGTTCTTCGCGCCGTTCGTGCTGGGCGTGGCGGTGGTGTGCCTGATGTGGCGGCTGCTGCTCGACCCGAACCTCGGCCTGGTCGCCTGGATACTCGGCACGCCGATCCCCTGGACCACCGCGACGCCGTGGGCCTGGATCGCGCTGGTCGGGGTGACGGTCTGGTGGACGCTCGGGTTCAACGCGGTGATCTACCTGGCCGGGATGCAGGACATCCCGCGCGAGCTGTACGACGCGGCGAAGGTGGACGGCGCGGGGCGGTGGGGCGAGTTCGTCCACGTCACGCTGCCGGGGCTGCGGCCCGTCGCGCTGTTCGTGGTGACGACGACGATCCTGGCCTCGGCGAACATGTTCGGGCAGTCGTACCTGCTGACCCAAGGAGCGCCGGGCGGGGAGACGCGGACCGCGATCATGTACATGCTCCAGCAGGGGCTCAGGGAGTACAAGATGGGCAGCGCCTCGGCCATGAGCTACCTGCTCACGCTGCTGCTGATCTTGATCAGCGTGGTCAACTTCCGGCTGTTCAGGACCCGGTCATGAAGCGCTACACGGGTCTGCTGGCCCTCGCCGTAGTGTTCGTGGGGCCGCTGGTGTGGGCCTTGGGCGTGTCGTTCAAGACGCAGACCGAGGCCACCCGGGTGCCGCCCACGCTGCTACCCACCGAGCCGACGACGTCCGCGTACGGGACGGTCTTCCAGGGCACCACGGACACGCCGGTGCTGCGCTGGTTCGCCAACAGTGTCATCGCCGCCACCGGGCACATGCTGCTGGTGCTCGCGGTGTCGTCGCTGGCCGCGTACGCGCTGGCCAGGCTGGAGTTCCGCGGCAAGAAGCTGATGTTCGGGATGATCGTCGGCACGCTGCTGGTGCCGGGGTTCGTCTTCCTCATCCCGCAGTTCCTGATCGTCGACCAGCTCGGCTGGCTGGACAGCCTGACGGCGCTCGTCGTGCCGGGGGCGGCGGGCGCGTTCGGGGTGTTCTTCCTGCGGCAGTTCTTCGTCGGGCTGCCGCGTGAGCTGGACGAGGCGGCGCTGATGGAGGGCGCCAACCACTGGCACATCTTCTGGCGGATCACGCTGCCGCTGTCGCGGCCCGCGCTGGCCACGCTGGCCGTGCTGAGCTTCCTGTCCAACTGGAACGACTTCATCTGGCCCATCTACGTGATCTTCAGCCCGGAGTACTTCACGCTGCCGCCGGGCCTGTCGATCCTGCAGGGCGCGTACACGATCCACTATCCGGTGATCATGGCGGGCGCGGTGCTGGCCAGTATCCCCGTCCTGATCCTCTTCAGTCTGACCCAGCGGTACGTCATCGAAGGCATCTCTCGTAGTGGCCTGAAGGGCTGACACATGCACCACTTGGCGGTCATCGCCACACTGATCCTGTCCCTCTTCACCAATCCGGTGTCCAACTCCTTCTCCGACACGTTCGCCGACCCGTCGGTGATCCGCGGACAGGACGGCTACTGGTACTCCTACGGCACCTCGGACCCGCTGCGCGAGGGCGAGAAGGTCCTGCACAGGCTGCCGATCTCCCGCTCCAGTGATTTGGTCAGCTGGACCTACGTGGGCGACGCGTTCGGGCCGGACAACCTGCCGTCGTACGCGGCGCCGGGCAGTCTGTTCTGGGCCCCGGACATCCGTTACCTCGACGGCCGGTACGTCATGTACTTCACCGTCACCGACACCGCCACCACGCCCGCCAACTGGGACTACTCGATCGGCGCCGCCACGGCGCCCACGCCGACCGGGCCGTGGACGCACATCGACGCCCCGGTCGTCGCCCCGCGTCCCTCGGGCAACTCGTACTGGAACACGATCGACCCCGCGCAGTTCACCGACGTGGACGGGCGCAAGTACCTGTACTTCGGCGGGTTCTTCGGCGGCCTGTGGGTGACCGAGCTGTCCGCCGACGGGCTGCGCGCCACCGGGCAGCCGCACCAGGTCGCGATCGACAACAAGTTCGAGGGCGCGTACGTGGTGCGCCACGACGGCTACTACTACCTGCTCGGCTCCTCGGCGAACTGCTGCGCCGGGCCGACCACCGGCTACTCGGTGCTGGCCGGGCGCTCGACCAGCCCGCGCGGGCCGTTCGTCGACCGCGAGGGCGTGCCGCTGCTGGCCTCGCGCGCCGGTGGCACCCCCGTCCTGGACCAGAACGGCAACCGCTTCATCGGCACCGGCCACCACGCCCAGCTCACCGACCTTTCCGGTCAGGACTGGATGCTCTACCACGCCATCGATCGAAGCGACCCGTTCCTGGACGAGCCGTACGGGATCAACGAGCGGCCCATGCTGCTGGACCGGCTGGACTGGATCGACGGCTGGCCGGCCGTGCGCGCGGGGGCCGGGCCTTCCGAGCAGTCGCGGGAGACGCCGGTGACCCGCGGGGTCGTGGACGATCGGTTCGCGGGCGATCTGTCGGGCTGTTGGAACACGGCCGGCTGGACCGTACAGGATGGGTATGTCCGTGGCCAGGGCACGCTTATCAGCCGCAGGTCGCTCGGCGGGGACATGCGCGTCGAGACCGACCTCAAGACGGACAAGTCCGCCGGGATTCGCATAGGTGGCACGACCGCGGTCGTTTCGCGCGACGGGTTGACGCTCACCTCGGGCGGCGCGTCGCGTACGGTGGCGCTGCCCGGAGGCGCCGCGACCTGGCACAACCTGGCCGTCACCGTCAAGGGACGGACGATCACCGCCGAGGTGACCGAGGCCCGGCTCCGTGACCCGCGGGCGAGCGTCACCGTCACGGGCCGCGCCAACGGCCCGATCGGGCTGGTCGCCGACGGGAGCGCCGACTTCGACAACGTCTCCGCCGCCCCGCTGTTCAAGGCCGTCACCAAGGCGGCGCCGACGCCGCGTACGGGCAGGCTGCTGGACGCCGACGAGTTCAACGGGCCGCTCGACTCCCGCTGGACCTGGGTGCGGCAGGACGCCGCGGCCAAGACCGAGGAGGGCGTGCTGCGCTGGCCCGTCCAGGGCACCGACCTGGTCGGGGCCGGCAACAAGGCGTCGGCGCTGCTGCGCGAGGCCCCCAAGGGCGACTACGTCGTGGAGACCAAGGTCACGCTCGACCTGGGCGAGGACGCCGTACGCAACTACCAGCAGGCCGGGCTGATCGCCTACGCCTCCGACGACGACTTCGCCCGCCTGTCCCAGGTCGCCATCTGGAACACCCGCCAGGTCGAGTACGGCCGCGAGCTGACCTTCGCCGGCCGCCTGTCCTACGGCGGCAACATCGTCGGCCCGCCCGCCAAGACCACCTGGCTACGGCTGGCGCACCACGTGGACCCGGCCAACGGGGAGCACGAGTTCCGCGCCGGATCCAGCCGCGACGGCAAGACCTGGACCTGGGGCGGCGTGTGGACCTTCCCCAAGGACACGGACGTGCGCGTCGGCCTGGTCGCCCACGGAGGGGCCCAGCCGGCCGTCAACGCCGACTTCGACTACGTACGCGTCTACCGAGGAGCCTGACCTGTGCCGCAAGCACACCTGACCCTTGACCCCTCTTTCCGCATCGCCCCCGTCGACCGGCGCCTGTTCGGCTCGTTCGTCGAGCACATGGGCCGGTGTGTCTACACCGGCATCTACGAACCGGGCCACCCGGCGGCGGACGACAACGGTTTCCGCACCGACGTGCTGGAGCTGACCCGCGAGATGGGCGTGAGCGTGGTCCGCTATCCGGGAGGCAACTTCGTCTCCGGCTACCGCTGGGAGGACGGCGTCGGCCCCGACCGGCCCTCCCGGCTGGACCTGGCCTGGCGGCAGATCGAGACGAACGCGTTCGGGCTCAACGAGTTCATGACCTGGACCCGGGCCGCCGGGGTGGAGCCGATGATGGCCGTCAACCTCGGCACACGGGGCCTCCAGGAGGCCTGTGACCTGCTGGAATACGCCAACCACCCCTCGGGCACGCAGTGGTCGGACCTGCGGGTCAAACACGGAGTGACCGCCCCGTACGGGATCAAGCTCTGGTGTCTCGGCAACGAGATGGACGGACCCTGGCAGATCGGCCACAAGACCGCGCACGAGTACGGACGGCTCGCGAACGAGACCGCCAAGGCCATGCGGCTCGTCGACCCCGGCATCGAGCTGGTCCTGTCCGGCAGCTCCAACAGCGGGATGCCGACGTTCGGCGCGTGGGAGGCCACCGTGCTCGAACACGCCTACGACGCGGTCGACTACCTGTCGCTGCACAACTACTACGAGGAGAACGGCGACCTGCCCGGCTTCCTCTGCAGCGCCGTGGACATGGACCGCTACATCTCGGCCGTCGTGGCCACGGCCGACCACATCGGGGCGAAGCTCCGGCGCAAAAAGAAGATCAACCTGTCCTTCGACGAGTGGAACGTCTGGAACCAGAGCCGGTTCACCGGGCGCGAGCGCTCGCCGTTCCAGGAGGCGCCGGAGCTGATAGAGGACACCTTCACCGCCGCCGACGCCGTGGTGGTGGGGGACTTCCTGATCACGCTGCTGCGGCACGCCGACCGGGTGAGCATCGCCTGCCAGGCGCAGCTCGCCAACATCATCGCGCCGATCAGGACCGAGCCCGGCGGCCCGGCCTGGCGTCAGACGATCTTCCACCCGTTCGCGCTGACGGCCCGGCACGCGCGCGGCACCGTGCTGCGGGTGGAGCCGTCCGGGCCGCTCCTGGAGACCGAGCGGTACGGCGAGGCGCCCGTGCTGTCGGCGGTGGCCACCGTCGAGGGGTCCCAGGTGGCGCTGTTCGCCGTCAACCGGTCGCCCGACCAGGACCTCGACCTCTCCGTCCGGCTCCCGGCGGCGGTCAGGCCGGTGTCGGCCTCGGTGATCGCCGCCGGGGACGACCCGCACCGGGTGGAGGCCCTTCCGGGGCCGCTGGACGTACAGGCTGACGGTGACCGGCTGACGGCGCGGTTGCCCGCCGCCTCGTGGACGATGATCCTTGCGGAGTGCGAAAGTCTGCGCGATCAGCGATAACTAACGACCTGTGCCCTGTAGCGCATGGGCTACGTCTGACCCCCGTTCTCGATGACGTAGCCCACGCCGGGGTGGGGTCGTCGACGTGGTGGCGTGCCGCACCTGTCCGGGCGGTGCTCGAAGTGCCACCACTCGTTGTCGTACATGCGGTAAAGGTCGTAGCGGGCGCCGTGTTCCTCGAGCCAGCGCGCGCCTTCGTGCGGGCGCACGTCCAGCGCGATGCCCTTGACGTGGCTGGACTCCGCCGGGGGTAACACGAGCATGCGGGCCGAGGCCGGGGAGCCGGAACGGCGCACCTCCTCGTCGAACATCCGCTGCTGGACGACGGGATCGCGGTATCCCGAGGTGAGGCCGATGAGCTGGCCGTGACGCCACAGCGCCTCGGTACGCGCCGCGGTGAACGCCGCCATGGCGCCGTCGGTGAGTCCGGTGAGGTCCTCGGCGGGGAATCGCATCCACAGCGCCCAGCGGCAGGCCAGTTCGCGGGCGCGGCCGGGACTGCGGACGAACGCCGCGGGCAGCAGGAGCACGGCGAGCACCAGCGTGACCGCGGCGTACAGCCGATCTCGGGGCCGAGGTGGGATCGTGCGTGGCTCGTTCATGGCGACTAGGCTTGACGCCGAATGTGCGTGCGTTGTCAGCCGCATGTCACCGTTTCTCGACGGCGGCCACCGTCGGCGCGACCAGGCGGGACCTTGGGTCGACCGTAGGCGCGATCGTGACACAACCATGACACGGCGCGGACGAGGCGGGGACACGACCGGCCGACAGTGGATGGGGTTGACCGACAGGCAAGTTACGGAGCGTGCTGTGATACTCGGCGGCGTGTCGCGAGTGTTGTTGATCGAGGATGACCCGGCCGTACGAGAGGGCCTTGAGCTGGCCCTGACCCGGCATGGGCATCGGGTGCGCGCGGTGGAGTCCGGCGAGGAGGGGCTGGACCGGTTGCGTGCCGATCTTCCCGACGTCGTCGTGCTCGATCTGATGTTGCCTGGCATGGACGGGTTCGAGGTCTGCCGCCGCATTCGAGCCGCCCGTGAGGTGCCGATCATCATGCTGACCGCGCGCGGCGACGACATGGACGTGGTGGCCGGGTTGGAGGCGGGCGCCGACGACTACGTGGTCAAGCCGGTGCAGCCCAGGGTGCTCGAGGCACGCATTCGCGCGATACTCCGGCGCATCGGCCGGGACCAGGCGGAGCTGGAGCGGCACGGGGATCTGACCATCGATCGGGCCGGGCTGGTGGTCGTCAACCGCGGCGTACCGGTCAGCCTCGCCCCGACCGAGCTGCGCCTGCTGCTCGAGCTCTCCGGCACGCCGGGCCGGGTGCACAGCCGCCAGCAACTGCTGGAGTCGGTGTGGGAGCAGGGGTATTTCGGCGACTCGCGTCTCGTGGACGCGTGCGTGCAGCGGTTGCGCGCCAAGATCGAGGATGACTCGGCGGCGCCGGTCTACGTGCAGACGGTGCGTGGGTTCGGGTACCGGTTCGGGCCGGTATAGGCCACCCGTGACATTTCAGCCGAATCTGGGGCTGCGTACCCGGCTGTTGTTCGCGTTCGCCCTGCTGTGTGTGGTCACCACGGCGGCGGTGGCCGGCGGGCTCTACGTCCAGGCCCGCAACGACATCCTGCAGCGTGCCCAGGATGCCACGGTGCAGACGATGAGAAGCCGCCTGGCGGCGCTCTACCCGTTGCGGAGTTCGGTGCCGGGCCCGGACGAGCTCGACGACATCGCCGCCGCCGTGCCCGACCAGGACAGCGTGGAGTACGCGGTCGCCATCTACCACGAGACGCACTCGCCGGTCACGCCGCCGGGACGCTTGAGGCCGGGCGGAATGGTGCTGGCCTTGGATCTCGGGGTGATCTCCCCACAGTTGCGGCAGGCGGTGGCCGACGGCCAGATCGCGTGGCAACGCGTGGTGCGGCAGGACTCGCCCTGGCTGATCATCGGCGCGCCGTTGCTGATCACCGAGCGGGACCGGACGACGCGGGTGTCCGGCATCGAGGTGTACGCCGCGCGCAGCCTGCTTGCCGAACAACGCAGCATCGACGAGCTCACCGCGTCCGCCTGGCTCATCGGCGGGGCGGCCCTGGCGTTCGCGGTCGTCCTGGCGTTGCTGGCCACCCGTGGCGTGCTGCGCCCGGTGCGCGAGCTCGGCCGGGCGGCACGCCTGCTGGGCGAGGGCGAGATGCGGACCAGGATCGCGGTCCGCGGCT
Source organism: Nonomuraea sp. NPDC049129 (assembly GCF_040648495.1). NCBI lineage: Bacteria > Bacillati > Actinomycetota > Actinomycetes > Streptosporangiales > Streptosporangiaceae > Nonomuraea > Nonomuraea sp. NPDC049129. The sequence continues at coordinate 174,433 of NZ_JBEZDU010000023.1, forward strand.
CCGATGAGCTGGCCGACGTGGCACGCACGTTCAACAACACCGCCGCGGAGCTGGAACGGCACGTCAAGCAGCTGCGCGAGATGGAGGCCGACGCCCGCCGGTTCGTGGCCGACGTGTCCCACGAGCTGCGCACCCCGCTGGCCGCGCTCACCGCGGTCGCCGACGTCCTCGACGAGGAGGCGGCCCAGCTGCCCGAGCCCGCCGGCCGGGCCGCCAGGCTGGTCAGCCAGGAGACGCTCAACCTCACCGGGCTGGTGAACGACCTCATCGAGATCAGCCGGTTCGACTCCGGCGTCGCGGCCCTCGCGCTGAACGAGATCGACGTGGCCGAGCTGGTGCGCGCGAGCCTGCGTACCCGGGGCTGGACGGAGCAGGTGCACACCGAGCTGCCACCCGAGGTGACGGCCCGGCTGGACCCGCGCCGAGTGGACGTCATTCTCGCGAACCTGGTCGGCAACGCCCTGCGGCACGGCGAGCCACCGGTGTCGGTACGGCTTTCCGCCGACCCGCAATGGCTCGCTCTCGAGGTCCGCGACCACGGACCGGGGCTGCGGGAAGCGGTGCTGCCGCACGTGTTCGACCGGTTCTACAAGGCCAGCGCGGCCAGGGCCAGGTCCGAGGGCAGTGGTCTCGGCCTCGCCATCGCGCGGGAGAACGCGCGCCTGCACCAAGGCGACCTCACTGTCACCAACGCCCCGAACGGCGGCGCCATCTTCACGCTGCGCCTGCCACGCCGGGCGCACGATCAGGACGGAGGCCCCGAGTGAGGACCGGGCTCGCCCGCCGCGTGCTCGCCGCGGGCCTCGTATCGCTCGTCGCCGTGACCGGCTGCGGCGTGCGACCCTCCGACGTCATCCGCGCCGGCGACCCGCCGAGCGGGCCCGTCGCACGAACCCCGACGACCACCCTCTACCTGGTGAAGAACGGCCGGCTCAGCGCGGTGACGCGGCCCGGTCCGCCACTGTCCCAAGCGGACACGCTCGCGCTGCTGGCAGCCGGACCCACCACGGCGGAACAGGCGCAAGGACTCACCACCGACGTGCCGCCCGAAGCCGCCCCGTTCTCGGTGACCGCCGCGCCAGGCCGTCAGCCCGGCCACTTGGCGGTGAACCCGTCCACTCCGGCCGGCAAACTGTCCGCATTGGCCGTGGAGCAGATCGTGTGCACGGCCGCCGCCATGACACCGGAAAGCCCTGTCTGGGTCTCCGTCGTCGGTGCTGGGCAGAACGTCGGCCGCCGGAACTGCCCGGGGTAACGGTACGCCCGCGTGGCCATCGGTCAGATCGTCAGTCCATGATCACAGCGGCCCGCAGGGCGGCGCGGATGCTGGTGACCGGGTCGTCGAGGTGGTAGATCCGCTCCGACGGTTCGATGCCGTCCAGGAACTCCTGGTAGCGGACGGCGTAGTGAAGATGGGACAGCGGTTCGGCGATCGCGAGTGCGCGCGCCGCGTCGCAACCGGGTACGTGCCCGGTCCAGGCCGCGATCCAGGCCTCGGCGGCGGCGGGCCGGCTGGCGGGAGGAAGCCAGTCACGAGCCCGTATTCCGTCCAGCACCGGGTTGCCGAGGTGCGCGTCGGCGAAGTCCACCACGGTCGGCGGGCCGCCGTCGCTGCGCCAGTTTCCCGGGTGGAAGTCGCCGTGCACGATCGTGTCGGGCAGACCGCACTCGGCCAGCATGGGCCACCGTTCGACCAACTCGTACGCCCCCGCCAGCTCCTCGGCGGTCAGCTCGCGGCCCACGTCACCGGCGAGCAGGTCGCGGACCCGGTCGGCGACGGCGGTCGCGCGGCTGTCCGGCAACCCGGGCGGGATCACACCCGTCAAGCCGGCCTGGGCGGCGACCAGTCGCGTCACGGCGCTGTCGATGATCTCGACGGGAGCGTCCCAGCAGTCCTCGCCGGGAAGGTGCTCCATCACGACTCGCCGCGGTCCCGACGCCACGACCGTGGGAACCAGGCCCGGGTCCAGAGCCGCGAACGCGTCGATGACGGTGGCCTCGTCGGTGGCGAAGTGGGGTGTGGCCTTCAGCCATAGCGGTCCCTGGGCGGTGGGCAGGAGGAACAGCCCGGCCAGATTCCAGGTCTTGCGTTGCCGGATCGGCCCGGTCAGCGGTCGCCCGGCCGTCCTCAGCGCGTCCGCCGCCCAGCCGAACAGCTCCCGCAGCCCGTCGATCCGCGCCCACGGCGTCCGCAGCGGCTCGGGCCTGTCGAGCACCGCTTGATCGGCGGGCAGCGCACCCGTCAGCCGCCCGGGCGCGGGCCGCTCCAGCGCTTCGACGTGATAGATCACATGAACACCACGGCCGCCCTCGCCACCATCCACGTTCAACAGGCGCAGCACCAGGACGTCCACGCCGAGCGCCTGGCGCAGGTGCGCGACGACCGGCTCCACTTCGGCCCACCACGGCACATTCACTGCGAACGGGCCGATGACACCGAGCCGATCGCCACCCGATGTGACCCATGCGCTGACTGTTCTGTCCATTGCGCCCAGTGTGATCGCTCCCCGGGACGTCCGCCACGGAATATCCGATCAGGGCCGCACCACATGAGCCTGGTGACGGCACTCGTGGCCGTCGGGCTTGTGCGACCTCACATCCGGGATCTCAGCACGTCGACCTCGCAGCCTGGCAAGAACGGGTCGAAGCCGTGCTCGACCAGCCAGCGGACCGCCAGCAGGCTGCGTAACGACCACCACGCGCGGATCACGTCGAGATCGACGTCGGTGCCGTAGCCGGCGACGACGTCACCAAGGCGCTCCTCGTGTCCGAACGTCAAGATGGCCAGGTCATGCAGGGCATCGCCCTGGGCCGCCTCGGACCAGTCGATCACGCCGGTGATCTCGTCACCGTCGACGAACACGTGGGTCACCTGCAGGTCGCCGTGCGTGAACACCGGCGTCCACGGCCGGAGCGCGGCCTCGGCGATCCGGCGGTTGCGCGTGACCAGGTCGGCGGGAAGGACGCCGTTCGTGACCAGCCGCTCGCATTCGCCGTCGAGGCGCGCTGCGATCTCGTCGATGCTCCGGCCGGGCCATGGCGGCAGCGGCGCGTCGTGCAGCATCCGTACGGCGGCACCCGCCGCGACCCACGCCGCCGACGACGCGGCCGACGGCTCACCGAGGCGGCCGAGCGCCGTCCCGGGGAGGGCGGCGAGCGCGATCACGGGCGGCTTGCGCCACAGGACCTCAGGAGTCGGGATCGGCGCCATGGCCATCGCCTCGACCTCGACGTCGGTGCGCGTCTGATCGGCGTCGATCTTCAGGAACACGTCGCCGACGCGCAGGGTCGCGCGCTCGTTATGGGCGACGACGACCTGGACCTCTTTTACGTCGACCTGCTCCATGCCGACCTCCCCAACGTCGACCTCCTCAACGTTGACCTCCTCAACGTCGGCCATTGTCGCGGGATGACCACCGACGTCGCCACGAGTTAATCGCGGGCGGCTGCTTGATCGCGGGCCGCCAGGGCCGCGCCCAGCGGCGTGTGCTCGTAGCGGACGGCCCGGCCGGCGCGGGTGCGGGTGACCAGGCCGGCATCGCGCAGCACCGCCAGATGGCTGCCGACGGTGCCCAGGCTCAGGCCGAGCTGGGCGACCAGCTGCGTCGTCGTCGCGGGTACGTCCAGCGCGCGCACCGCGACCCACGTACCGAATGCCGAGGTGACCCGCCTCGCCGATCACCCGGCTCCCACCTCGCCCGCACCGCTGCCGAATCCGGACCGCAGATATCGGCGCAGAGCTTCCCGCCCTCCCGGGACGAAGGACCATTGATCAACGGCCTCAAGCAGTTCGCTCACTGTCAGCCAGTCCAGCCAGCCGATCTCACCCGAGTCCGGAACCAGGATCTCCGTCACGACTGCCTCATGCACCCCGAACCAGATGGGGCTGATCCCTTCCCGGCAAAGGAACTTGAACAGGAAGCGCACCCGCACCCGAACGCCCAGCTCTTCAGCCAGCTCCCGGACCGCCGCCTCCTCATACGACTCGCCCACGTCCACGGCACCGCCGACCAACACGTCGTAGTGGCCCGGGAATCGGGACAACGTCCGGGCCCGTCGCAGCACCAAGATCCGCCCCTCACGATCACGGCAGATCGTCACCGCGATGCGGTGCAACCAGTGCTCGCGTACTGCCTCTTCACGATCGACGACTCCCAGCACGCGGTCATGCTCATCGACATGCTCAACCAGTTCGCTCACAGAAGCACGATCTCAGCCCCCACTGACAACACGGCCTCACGAACGACGAAGGAGGGTGATATGTCGCAGCGTCAGCTGGTGGCCGAGTCGCGGTCATCGATGGGGGCGTCCAGCAGGGCGGCCGCCGCACTGTGGATCTTCGTCAGTGCGTTGAGCAGATGTTCGCGCTCGGCCTCGGTGAGGTCGGCGGTGACCTGCTCTTCGAGCAGCCGGCGTTCCCTCTCGATGGGAGCTTGCAGGGCACGCCCGGCGTCGGTGAGCCACAGCCGGACCAGCCGGTTGTCGCGGTCGTCGCGGCGCCGGGTGAGCAGGCCGGCCGTGGTCATCCGGGTGGCCGCTTTGACCACGTTGGGGGTGGTGACGTTCAGCGCGGCGGCGACCTCGCCCGGGGTGCGGCCGTCCTGCCGCCACAGCACCGCAAGCAGGTGATCTTGCCCGAGGTGCAGTCCGTGGCGCCGCACCGCCGTCTCGGCCGCCGCCCGCAGCGCCTTCGACATCTTGCTGTGCAGGTCCAGGAACTCGGGCACGTCGAGGCCTCCGGTGATGTCGCGGCGCGATTGACAACCAAATCGTGTACCGGTTAACGTTCTGCTCGATCATTAACCGGTACA
>NZ_JBEZDU010000024.1:0-164849 GCF_040648495.1 Nonomuraea sp. NPDC049129
GAAAGCTATCTCGCCGGGCTCCACCTACGCGGAGCCATCTTGTGGATCCGAAGCCTTCAACCGATCTAAAGATCCGAACTCCATACAGGCCCTAGAGCGCGATGGCCGAGCGGAGGGCCAGGCCCGCGCCCAGCAGCATCACCATGCCGGCCGTGCCCAGCGGTGCCAGGGTGGACAGCCGGGCGGCGAGGCCCCGCCCCCGTGAGGCGCGCCGTTCGAGGCGGTCGACGAGCTTGACCAGCAGCAGGCCCGTCACGGTGAGCGTCGCCGCCATGCCGAGGCCGTACGCCGTGACCAGGGCCACCCCGAACCAGGTACGACCCAGCGCGATCGCCCCCAGCAGCACGATGAGCGCCGACGGGCTCGGCACCAGGCCGCCCGCCACCCCCATCCCCAGCAGCCCGGCCCGCGTCGAGCCCTCGTGCCCATGCCCATGCCCATGCCCATGCCCATGGCCGTGCTCGTGCGCATGGCCGTGACCGTGACCGTGCCCATGGCCGTGCCCGTGACCAGTGGCACGGCGGGTGGACAGGAGCAGGCGCAGGCCGATGAAGGCGATCAGCACGCCGCTGGCCACCCCCAGCCACCCCAGCACCGCCTCCCCGGCCAGCGCCGTGAACGCGCTCAGCAGCAGGCCCACCACCAGCACCCCGACCGTGTGCGTGGCCGTCACCGTGGCCCCCACGACCAGGGCGTCACGCGGTCGTCCGCGCCGCCCGGCCAGGTACGCGGCCATGATCGTCTTGCCGTGTCCGGGGATCAGCGCGTGCCCGGCCCCGAGGAGCATCGCCAGCGCCACGGCCAGCAGCCCGAGCGGCACGGTGAGCGAGTCGGCGCCGACCAGGCCGGTGAACGTCCGGTCCAGCGCCGCCAGCGCGTCCCCGATCGGTCCACCGACGCTGATCGTGCCGAGCCCGGAAGGCGTACCGCCGGAGCCGGGGGAGCCGCCGCCGGACAGGGCGGAGGCGGCGCCGCCGACGGTGACGGCGGCGGTGCGCTGGTCGAGCGGGTCGGTCAGCAGGTCCTCCGGGTATTTGCGCAGCTCGTTACTCACGCTGACCGCCGGCACGGACGACTGGGTCAGCCGTACCCCATCGCCGACGGCGGTGATCTCGCGCCAGCCGATCCGTTCCTGCTCGAACGCGTCGGTGAAGGACACCGCGCCCGACACCCGGGCCTCGGCGACCAGCCCGCAGGTCAGGCGGCTGGTCTGCAGACCGCCCTGCCCCGGCGCGTAGGCGAACGCCGAACGCGACACTCGCCACGGCACCGCCGTACCCCGGACGGTGAGTCGCTGGGCGGCGGCCAGCGTGGCGCAGGTCCTGGCCGCGTACGAGCCGTCCACGCCCGGTTTCGCCTGGAGTGTCGGCAGTTCCGCCGCGTCCACGACCGCCTCGTTCTCCACCCGGTCGGGCCGCAGGCGCAGCCCGTTGTAGTGGTTGACGGTGAAGTTCCCGAGCGGATGCCGGGCCACCGTCTCCGCCCGCGCCGCCGCCACGAACAGCGCCGAGGCGCACGTCGACAACACCAGGCCCGCGACGACGGACAGCAGGCCGAGCCGGAGCACCCTCATGAGAACCTCGCCAGTGCGGGCAGGGACGGATCGAAGCCCGGAGGCACGCGCGCGGGCTTGCCGAGCGCGCGCTCGATCCGGGCGCGGTGGTAGCCGAGCAGCGGGTTGCGCCAGCCGGTCGAGGTGGCCTTCTTCGCGTACGGCAGGGCCTCGCGCGGCTTGCCCGCCTTGAACAGGGCCCAGCCGAGCGCGTCGGCGGCGACGAGGTTGGGATTGCGCGCGTACTCGGTCCTGGCATGCCGTACGGCCAGCGCCGGGTCGCCGTGATCGGCCTCGAACTCGGCCCAGGTGAGGTCGTCCCGCACCCCCGCGGCCCGCAACAGCTTCCGCTGGGCCTCCAGCAGGGTCCAGTCCGGTTTCAGGCCCGCCTTGATCCGGGTCTCGCCCTGCTCGATCAGGTACTGCGACAGCGGCAGCCGCTCGACCACCCGCTGGTAGAGATCGAGGGCCTCGGCCGTCCGCCCGCCGAGCGCCGCGACCCTGGCCTGTCCGGCGAGCGCGGGGGTGTAGGCGGGGTAAGCCTGGAGCGCCTTCGCGTACCAGCCGCCGGCCGCGGCCAGGTCGCCCGAATGCAGGGCCAGTTCGCCCAGGTAGTAACGGGTGTAGGCGACGTCCGCCGGGGCGTAGGCGTCGTTCTGGGCGTACTCCAGGAACTTGCGCGCCCCCGTCCGGTCGCCCCGCAGCTCGGCCGCGTAGGAGGCGCGGGCGAACGACGCCACGCCGGGACGCAGCCCCATCATCCTGTCCACGGCCTTCGAGGCCCCGTTCAGGTCGCCGAGCTGCGTCTTCGCGTCGGCCAGCACCCCGTGCGCCACCGCGCTGTAGGGGTTGACGCCGATGGCCCGCTGCGCCAGACGTACCGCGTCGGAGAACTCGTGGCGGCCGGCGGCGAGCGCCGCCTGGCCGGTCAGGACCGCGTCATCGGCCGGGTTCAGCCGGGCGGCGGTGGCCAGGGCGCCTTGGGCCTTGGTGTAGTACGACGGATCGCCGGTGACCCTGGCCTGGTCGACGTACTCCAGGCCGAGCTGGGCCCAGCCGCGGTAGTCGCCGGGCAGGCGCTTCAGGCGGGCCTGCAGCGTCTCCGTGAAGGTCACGGCCTGCGTGGTTCCAGTAGAGGTCGCCGGCGGGGCGTAGACGGCGTAGGCCGTGACGGCCAGCGCGCCGGCCACGACGAGGCCACCGGCAAGGGCGAGGGATCGCATCCAAGGCTCCGGAGATCGGAAGGGGTCGGCGCGGACGGGTCGAGGGCCGGCCGGCCCTGACGGGGGACAAGGCCGGCCGGCCGGGGGCGCGGCGGGAGTTTGGGAGACGGGCCCGCCGCGGAGGGACCGGCCGGCCCGGAGAGGAGGCCGACCGGTCGGGGCTCACCGCTGGTTCACCGCCACGTTGCTGGGCAGCGGGATGTACGGGAACGAGTCCAGGATGGGCTTGTCGTTCTTGTCGACCTTGTCCGTCAGACCCGGGACGAGCTTGCCGGACAGCGCGGCGCCCGCCACGGCCTGCAGCGAGATGTCCACGACGTCGTCGGACAGGCGGCGGCCGTTCGGGAAGCCCGCCAGGTCACCGGCCAGCACGCCGAGCCGGTTGGGGTCCTTGGACGGCGGGACCGCCATGTTGAGCCGCAGCATCTCGGCGGGCCGCAGCCGGCCGGCGTCCTTGTTGAGGGTCTGCGAGTTCAGGTCGGCCTTGATCGGCCCGTTGCCCTTGGCGATGCCGGTCAGGAAGATCTCGACCAGGTCGCCACGCGGGGTCGCCGGCGCCTTGATGCCGTAGATGCCCTCCAGCAGCCTGGCCACCTCGGGGTCGGTGACGCGCTTGACCACGGCCGGGATTCCGGCGTCCTTGACCGGGGGCAGCGAGTTGAACGCGTCCTTCAGACCGGCCGGCATCACGACCTCGTTGACCAGCGGGTTGCCCAGGCGGGAGACCTGGACGTAGCCGTTCGGGCGCCACTTGTCCGTGGTGGACCAGATGCCGACCACCGGGTTGCGCCGGGCGTCGCCCCGGAGAGCCAGGTCGTGGGCGGGCACCTGGACGGCCAGGGTGCTCACGTTGTAGCCCTTGGTGGTGTCCTGGCCGACCTCGGACAGGTTGCCGCCGTAGAGCAGGTCGAAGACGCGCAGGTCCAGGAAGAACGCCTCGTCGGACTGGCCGGCGTAGGCCTTGCCGCCGTTCGGGAGGCTCTTCAGTGACTGGGCGCGCAGCGTGCCGTAGTCGGGCATCGAGGCGGGGCCGACGTTGCTCGGCGCGACGATGCCGTCCGAGATGAGCGTCCTGGTGCCGCCCTCGGTGATCCGCCTGAGCGTGTAGTGCTGGCGGAAGAGCAGGTTCTCGTCGTGGAGCGAGGTGACGGGCCCGTTGTTGTACAGGAACGTGGCGTTGCCGCGCCGGTCCTCATCGCGGAAGGTCCACTGGTAGACGATGTCGGGCTTGGCGTCGCCGTCGTTGTCGATCTTGATGTTGTAGCGGGACTTGGTGTCGAACGTGTAGAAGTTCGGGCCGCCCTGCGGCTCCTGGAACGGGATCCAGTTGGCCAGCAGTGTCACCGTGTCGGCCTTGTCGGGGCTGACGAACGCGTACACGTCGGTGTTGTCGTTACGCGGGTCCCCCGCGATCATCGGCGCCTCGCGGTGCGAGGAAGCGTCGCCGGAGTCGGTACGGAGCAGGGCGAACGAGGAGGCGGTCAACGCCGCCGCGACGCCCAGTCCGACTAGAGCGCGCCGGTTGATCCGGAGCTCCATGTTCGGTCCTTTCGAGAGTGCTGATCGAGATCGAGAGGTTCCGGCCGGGTTCCTCGACGGCGTATTCGTCGCAACTCCGCGAACGGATGTGTCTTCTCCTCCTCGAGAATGAGACGTCAACGAAGGTTGACATACTTTGGTCGTCAATTTAGGTTGACGGGTGCGGATCGCGATCCGCCGTTCGTTGGGTTTTCGGGATATGTCGCGAGAGGAGACACGGTGATCAGAGAGCTGCTCGCCTACATGCGCCCGCACAGGAAGATCCTGGTGCTCGGGGGGTTACTCGGCCTGGTCGGCTCGGCGGCGGGCCTGGCGATGCCGTTGCTGGCCAAGTACGTGGTGGACGCCTTCGGCCAGGACCGGTCGATGGCCGGGCCGTTGCTCGGGCTGACCGTGGCGGTGCTGGTCGGAGCGGTGGTGTCGGCTCTGGGCACGTACCTGATGGAGCGCACCGGCGAGGGCATCGTGCTGGGCGCGCGGCGCCGGCTCATCGACCGGATGTTCCGGCTCAAGGTCGCCGACGTGGACCGGCTCAAGCCCGGCGACCTGCTGTCGCGGGTGACCGGTGACACGACGCTGTTGCGGGCCGTACTGACCAACGGGGTCGTGAACTCGATCGGCGCGGTGTTCATGATGGCCGGCGCGATCATCATGATGGCGACCATGGACGGCGTGCTGCTGCTGGTCACTCTGCTTGTGGTGGTGGTGATCGGCGGGCTGACCGGGCTGGTGATGCCCAGGATCCAGCGGGCGCAGAAGCAGGCCCAGGAGGCCGTCGGCGAGATGGGCGCCGTGCTCGACCGGGCGCTGCAGGCGTACCGGACGGTCAAGGCCAGCGGCGCGGAGGAGCGCGAGATCGCGGTCGTCGGCGGCGCCGCCACGCGCGCTCGCGACCGGGGGCTGCAGGTGGCCGGGTGGACCTCGCTGGCCGGGGTGGCGACCTGGATGACGGTGCAGATCGCCTTCCTGTGCGTGCTGGCCGTCGGCGGGGCGCGGGTCGCCTCGGGCGTGCTGGAGGTCTCGTCGCTGATCGCGTTCCTGCTCTACCTGTTCTACCTGGTCGCGCCGATCGGGCAGATCGTCGAGGGCATGGTGCAGCTGCAGCAGGGCCTGGCGGCGATGAAGCGGATCAAGGAGATCGAGGACCTGCCCGCCGAGCCCGTCGGCGCCACGGTTCCGGCACTCCTCGCGGCGCGGCCGGCCGGGGTGCGGTTCGAGGACGTGGTGTTCCGGTACGGGGACGACCGGCCGATCGTGCACGACGGGGTCAGCTTCGAGGTGCCGCCCGGCGGGCTGACCGCGCTCGTCGGGCCGTCGGGCGCGGGCAAGTCGACGGTGTTCGCCCTGCTGGAGCGGTTCTACGAGCACCAGGACGGATTGATCACGGTCGACGGCCGGGACATCCGCGACTGGCCGCTCGCCGAGCTGCGGGCCACGCTGGGCTATGTCGAGCAGGACGCGCCCGTGCTGGCGGGCACGCTCAAGGAGAACCTGCTCTTCGCCGCCCAGGACGCCACCGAGGAGGAGCTGCGACGCGCGATCACCCGCACCCGCCTGGACGACCTGGTCGCCAGGCTGCCCGAGGGGCTCGAGACGGCCGTCGGACACCGGGGTGTGCTGCTGTCGGGCGGCGAGCGGCAGCGGGTGGCGATCGCCAGGGCGCTGCTGCGCAAGCCCAGGCTGCTCCTACTCGACGAGGCCACCTCGCAGCTGGACGCGGTCAACGAGCTCCGGCTGCGCGAGGTCATCGCCGAGGTGGCCGCCGAGACGACCGTCCTCGTCATCGCGCACCGGCTGTCGACGGTGACCAACGCGGACCGCATCGTGGTCATGGAGGCGGGCGGGGTGCGCGCGGTGGGCACCCACGACGAGCTGGTAGGCCAGGACGACCTCTACCGCGAACTGGCCGCGACCCAGTTCCTGGTGAGCTAGTCCCGTCTTCCGAACGTGCCGCCCCTTGGCGGGCCCAGCCCTGTCTGGGTGAACCGGGCCAGTACTGCGAGTGACATAGGTGAATATGCTCATTCAGGGATCGCGCCGGGCGAGCGCCGCAAGGCCCGACAACCGGGCCATCCTGGGGCTGTTCCCCGGCAACGAGCCGCCGGCCGGGTGGATCCACCTGGCGCGGGAGGGATGAGAAGTCGGACAGATAGTGTTGGAGCTGCTGTGACAGGTGGATACCACAGTGGTCTGGCCGGGCTTCTCGACGGGCGGCGACTTTCTCCGGTGCAGCGGCGGATCGCCCACTACCTGTCCGAGCATCTCGACGAGTCGATCTTCCTGTCCAGCGTCGAGCTGGCCGAGCGGTCAGGGGTGAGCCAGCCGTCTGTGACGAGGTTCGCCATGGTGCTCGGCTTCGCCGGCTATCCGGAGCTGCGGCAGGCGCTGCGTCCGCTGGTGCTGGGCGGACCGCCGGAGGAGAGCCTGCTCCAGGGCGCCATCGACAGTGAGATCCGTAACCTGGCCGCAGTCAGGGAGCGGCTGGCGGGCCTGCCCCTGAAGGAGCTGGGGGAGTCGCTGGCCGCCACTGAGCCGCTCCCGGTGCTGGGACTGCGGGTCTCCTGCGGGCTGGCCACCACCTTCGCCTACTACGCGCGGCGGATCCATCCGGAAGTGCGGCTGCTGACGCACGGCGGCTCCGAGCTGATCGAGGGGCTGCACGCCGCGCGGCGGGCGGGCGCCGAATGGCTGCTCGCCGTGGTGCTGCCGCGCTATCCGGCCGAGGTGATGCACGCCCTGGAGTACGCCGAGAAGCTGGGGCTGCGGATCGCCGTCATCTGCGACAAAGCCGACTTCCCCGCCGAGGTGGTGCTCGACGCGCCGGTGGGGGATCGGCTGGTGTTCGACTCCCACGCGGCGCCGCTCACGCTGGCCATGGCCCTGGTCGATGCCATGGCCGACGCCGCGCCGCTGCGTACCCAGGCCCGGCTGGAGGAGTACGAGCGGATGACCGACGAGACCGGCACATTCGTCACCGGCGATCTCCCCTGACCGGTTCCGGGCCGCCCGCCTCCGGTCTGACCGGTTCCGGTTCCGGCCCGACCGGCTTGGGGCTAACCGGCGATCCGGCGCAGTGAGCGCACCGACCAGGTCACGGTCAGCGCGGCCAGCACCAGCATGACCGCGAACGCGATCGGGATCGACACGTCGGTCAGATTCCCCGCGAACAGCGCCCGCCCCGCCACCACCGGGTGGTACATCGGATTGAACACGGCCACCTTCTGCATCCACTCCGGCGCCAGCGTCATCGGCAGCAAGGCCCCCGACAGCAGCATGACGGGCAGGGCGAAGAACTGCATGATCTGCGCCATGCCGTTCTCGTCCCGCAGCGACAGCGCCAGACCGTACGCGATGCCGGAGGAGAACAGGCCGGTCACCGCGATGAGCAGCACCATGACGACGAGCCCGGGCAGGCTGGCGCGCATGCCCATGACCAGCGCGATCACGATCACCACGACCGACTGGAGCATGAGCACGACCCCGTCGCGGAGTGTGCGGCCGAGCACGATCGACGGGCGCCAGGCGGGGCTGACCGCGATGCGCTCCAGGACGCCGCTGCGCAGCTCGTAGATCATGCCGTAGCCGACGCCGATCGCCCCGAACAGCGCGGTGATCACCAGCATGCCCGGCGCGAAGCTCGTGAGCTGCGCGGAGATGGGCTGCCCGGCGGCACCCGCCACCAGCGGGCCGAACAGCAGCAGGTACACCACCGGCTGGACGATGCCGAACAGCGGCCAGATCGGGTTCCTGAACGTGTTGCGCAGCTCGTACACCAGAAAAAGCAGCGTGTGGCGGATCATGCGGCGGCTCCGGTGTCGCGCAGGGATCGGCCGGTCTTGGCCAGGAAGACGTCGTCGAGGGTGGCGCGGTCGAGCGCGATCGAGGACAGGGCCAGGCGCTGCTCCTCCAGCGCCCGCAGCAGTGTGGGCAGGGCGTGCTCGCCGTCGTCAACGTACACGCGCAGCACGTCGTCGTCGACGCGCGTCTCGCGGGCGTACGGCTTGAGCGTCGCGGCGGCCCGCTCCGTCTCGTCCAGCCTGAGCGTGACGACGTCGTCGGCGACCTCGCGCTTGAGCTCGCCCGGTGTACCCTCGGCCACCACCAGGCCGTGGTCGACGATCACCAGCCGGTCGCACAGCGCGTCGGCCTCGTCGAGGTAGTGGGTGCTGAGCAGCACGCTGGTGCCGAGCTCGCGCAGCTGCCTGATGCGGTCCCAGAGATTGGCGCGGTTCTGGGAGTCGAGCCCGGTGGTGGGCTCGTCGAGGAAGAGCAGCGGCGGGCTGTGCACCAGCCCGAGCGCGATGGCCACGCGCCGTTTCTGGCCGCCGGAGAGTGTACGGCCGGGCCGGTCGGCGATCTCCGTCAGGTCGAACCTGGCGAGCACGTCGGCCGTGGCCCCGGCCGGGTCGGGCACACTGTGGATCTTCGCGGCCATGATGATCTGCGCTCGTGGCGTGGTGCTCTCCTCAACCCCGCCGGCCTGGCTGACGTAGCCCAGGTTGCGCCGGACGGCGCCGGGTGCCTTGAGCAGGTCGTGCCCGGCGACGGTGGCCGTGCCGGCGTCGGGCGTGATCAGCGTGGCGAGCATTCTGATCGTGGTCGTCTTGCCGGCGCCGTTCGGGCCGAGGACGCCGAAGATCTCGCCCTTGCCCACTTCGAGGTCGACACCACGGACCGCTTCCACGGTCTGGGTGCCCCTTCTGCCTCTGGTGATGAATGTCTTGCGTAAGCCGTGCGCCTCAATGATCATTTGCGGCTCCTTACGGTAGTTCGTCGTTCTCGACTCTGGTGACCGCCTTCTCCGCCCAGTCGAGGTGCGCGGCGAGCATGGCGACGGTCAGGCGGAGGTTCTCGTCGACGTGCCGGGGGGCGCCGTAGCGCTGCTTGACGCCGTAGATGCTCTCCATCGTCTCGATCGACATCCTGAGCTGCCGGATCCTGCCGTCGAGCGCGTCGAGGATCTCCTGCTTGGGCAGGCGGTCCATGAACGTGAGCGCCACCTGGAAGGGATCGATGATCGGCCTGATGTCGTACCAGGTCTCGAGCAGTTGCCGGTGGAAGTCCCTGCGGCCCGCCTCGGTGATCTCGTAGACCGTCTTGCCGCCCTTGCCGCTCTCGACCACCTCAAGCAGGCCCTCTTCGGCCATCTTGCTCAGCCCGTGATAGATCGAGCCGAACGCCACGTTGGCCCAGTGCTCCGCGCCCATCACCTCCAGATGCCGGCGGACCTGATATCCGTTGAGCGGCTTGTCGAGGAGGCAACCGAGGATGAGCACACGGGTTGAAGAAGACATGTACAAGTTTGTAGTCAAATTTGAACTCATGTCAAGGTCATAAACTGAGCCGCATGACTGAACGACCGATCGCGCTGGTCACCGGCGCCTCCCGTGGTGTCGGCGAAGCGATTGCCAGAGCGCTGGGGCCCACGCACCACGTCATCCTCGGCGGCCGCGACCGCGACACGCTGGCCGCCCTGGCGGCCGAACTGCCCGATGCCAGGGTGTGGCCGGTCGAGCTGACCGAGGTCACCGAGGCCGACGTGGCGGGCGTCGAGCGGCTCGACCTGCTGGTGCACAGCGCCGGGATCGGCCTGCTCGGCAAGGTCGCGGAACTGAAGACCGACGTGTGGCGCAGGACGATGGAGCTCAACGTGATCGCCGTCGCCGAGCTGACCCGGCTGCTGCTGCCCGCGCTCAGAGGGGCCGGCGGTCATGTGATCTGCGTCAACTCCGGCGCCGGGCTCCGGGCGAACCCCGGCTGGGGCGCCTACGCGGCGAGCAAGTTCGCGCTGCGGGCCTTCGCCGACGCGCTGCGCCAGGAGGAGACCGAGCTCAGGGTGACCACCATTTACCCGGGCCGGGTGGACACCGACATGCAGCGCGGCGTCCGTGAGCAAGAGGGCGGCGACTACGAGCCCGACAAATACCTCAAGCCCGAGTCCGTGGCCCGCGCGGTGCTGGCCATCGTCAACGCCGGGCCCGATGCGCACCTGACCGAGCTCACGCTGCGGCCCAGCGCGGGCCCGGTCAACTGAATGGATTCATTCACTACCGCGTCCTCGCCCCCGCCGGGGGTCGTACGCGATCCCACCGGCGTGTCCCAATCCCCGGACGAGCATGCCGAGCAGGCAGACTGCGAGGCGGGGGTCGTCGCTCTCGCGAACGTTCTGGAGGACCTGTGTCGGTGACCTACTGGTGCGAGCACGCCTGGCTGCCCGACGGCGTCCACGAAAGCGTGCTCATCAGGGTGGACGGGACCCGAATCGCCGACGTGACGCAGGGCGACCCTGACGGCGCCGAACGCCTGGTGGGCCTGACGATGCCCGGCCTGGCCAACGCCCACTCCCACGCCTTCCACCGGGCGCTGCGCGGCATCACGCAGGCGGGCGCGGGCGACTTCTGGACGTGGCGCGAGCGGATGTACGAGGTGGCCGCGGCGCTCGACCCGGACCGTTATCTCGCCCTGGCCAGGGCCGCGTACGCGGAGATGGCGCTGGCGGGGGTCACCTGCGTGGGCGAGTTCCACTACCTGCACCACGCGCCGGACGGCCGGCCGTACGACGACGCGAACGCGATGGGCCACGCGCTCATCCAGGCCGCCCGAGACGCGGGCCTGCGCATCGCGCTGCTCGACACCTGCTACCTGACGGGCGGCATCGGCACAGGCGCGGCGGCCGGTGGCGGCACGGGACTGGTGGGGGCGCAGGTGCGCTTCGGGGACGGGGACGCCGACCGGTGGGCGAGCCGGGCCGACGAGCTGGCCGCCGCCTACGAGGGGCAGCCCGACGTGGAGATCGGCGCGGCCGTCCACTCGGTGCGGGCGGTGCCGGCGGAGCAGATGCCGGTGGTCGCCGAGTTCTCCCGCCACCACGCGGCGCCGCTGCACGCGCACGTCTCCGAGCAGCGGGCCGAGAACGCCGCGTGCGTGGAGATGTACGCGGCCAGCCCGGTGCAGGTGCTGCACGAGCGGGGCGTGCTCGGACCGCGCTCCACCGCCGTCCACGCCACCCACCTGAGCGACGTCGACATCGAGCTGCTCGCCCAGTCGAGCACGCACATCTGCATGTGCCCCACCACCGAACGCGACCTGGCCGACGGCATCGGGCCCGCCAGGACGCTGTTCGACCGCGGCGCGCCCATCACGCTCGGCTCCGACAGCCATGCCGTCGTCGACCTGTTCGAGGAGGCCAGGGCGGTCGAGCTGGACGAACGGCTGGCCACCGGCGAGCGCGGCCACTGGCGCGCCGAGGAGCTCCTGACCGCCGCCACGGCCGCGGGCCACACCTCGCTGGGCTTCCCCGACGCCGGGCTGCTGGTGCCGGGCGCCTGGGCGGACCTGGTCTCCGTACGCCTCGACTCGGTCCGTACGGCGGGTGCCGGCGGGGTGGAGGCGCTGGTGTTCGCGGCGACGGCGGCCGACGTGCACTCGGTGATCTCAGGTGGCCGGCGCGTCGTGTCGGACGGGCGGCACACGCTGGGCGACGTGGGCGCCATGCTGACCGAGGCGATTGGATGGGTTCGATGACCTCTGTGCTGTTCGACGGGATCAAGCTGCTCTACACCGGGGATCCGGAGCGGGAGGAGATCGAGGACGCGGCGCTGGTCGCCGAGGACGGCCTGGTCACCTGGGTGGGCCCGGCGGAGCGGGCGCCGGACGCCGACGAGCGGGTGGACGCCGGGGGCCGGGCCGTCATCCCGGGGTTCGTGGACAGCCACGCGCACCTGGTGTTCGCCGGTGACCGGACGCACGAGTTCCAGGCGCGCATGTCCGGCGTGCCCTACACCGGTGGCGGCATCAGGACCACGGTCGCCGCCACGCGCGCGGCCTCCGACGCGGAGCTGGCGACGAGGGCCGCCGCCCTGGTCGGCGAGATGCGGGCGCAGGGCACCACGACCGTGGAGATCAAGAGCGGTTACGGGCTGACCGTCGAGGACGAACGGCGCTCGCTGGAGATCGCCACCGGGCTGACCGACGAGACCACCTACCTCGGGGCGCACGTGGTGCCGTCGGGCATCGCGGCCGACGACTACGTGCGGCTGGTCACCGGCGAGATGCTGCGGGCGTGCGCGCCGTACGCCAAGTGGGTGGACGCCTTCTGCGAGCGCGGCGCCTTCGACGGCGACCAGACCAGAGCGGTGCTGGAGGCCGGGATCAAGGCGGGGCTGCAGGCCAGAGTGCACGCCAACCAGCTCGGCGAGGGGCCCGGCGTGCAGATTGCCTGCGAGGTAGGCGCCGCCTCGGCCGACCACTGCACCCACCTGAGCGCCGCCGACGTCGACGCGCTGGCCGCCTGCGCCCCGAAGGACGCCCCTGGCACCGTGGCGACGCTGCTGCCCGGCGCCGAGTTCTCCACCCGCTCGCCCTACCCCGACGCCAGGAGGCTGCTCGACGCGGGGGCGGTCGTCGCGCTGGCCACCGACTGCAATCCCGGCTCCTCATACACCTCGTCGATGGCGTTCTGCGTGGCGCTGGCCGTGCGGGAGATGGGCATGACGCCGCTGGAGGCGATCAGGGCCGCGACCCGTGGAGGGGCCCGCGCGCTGCGGCGTACGGACGTAGGCTGGTTGCTACCGGGAGCCCGCGCGGACCTCGTCGTGCTCGACGCTCCGTCCTACGTCCATCTCGCCTATCGGCCGGGTGTTCCCCTCGTTCACCAGGTGTTTCTCGGTGGTCTCCTCCTTTAGGAGGACATCCAGAACCGTCCCCTGGTCGTAGCCCTTTAGGGAATCTTTGCATCTGGCCGGACGTTGGCCGGATAAGAACGTAGCTGCGGAACGAGGTGCCTGGGGATGGCAAGGCCTACGGGGAGTCGCACGCAGGAGCAGCACGTCGCTGATCGCGATCTGCTGGGGACCTACCTGGCGGAGATCGGGCGGGTCCCGCTGCTCACGGCGGAGGAAGAGGTGGAGCTCGCCAAGCGCATCGAGGCGGGCCTCTTCGCCGAGCAGCTGCTCGACAGCGGGGGTGCGGAGCCGCGCATCGGTGACGCGGCCGATGAGGAGCTGGAGCGCGTCGCGGTCTCCGGCCGGCGGGCGAAAGACGAGTTCATCCAGGCGAACCTTCGCCTGGTGGTGGCGGTGGCCCGCAAATACTCGGGCCGCGGGATGCCGCTGATCGACCTGGTCCAGGAGGGGAACCTGGGGCTGGTCCGGGCGGTGGAGAAGTTCGACTACAAGCGGGGTTACAAGTTCTCGACGTACGCCACGTGGTGGATCAGGCAGTCCGTGGGCCGGGCCATCCACGAGCAGGCGCGGCCGGTGCGGCTGCCCACCCACGCGGGTGAGCAGATGACCAGGCTGATGCGGGTGCGCCGGGACATGCTGGCGGAGTTCGACGTCGAGCCGACCGACGAGGACCTCGCCGGGATCCTGGAGCTGCCGATCGAGCGGGTCCGGGAGCTGCGCCGCTGGGCGTCGGACCCGGTGTCGCTGCAGCTCGGGGTGGGCGACGAGGACGAGACCGAGCTGGGCGACATGATCGCCGACGAGACCTGGGCCGATCCGGAGCAGCAGGCGATCGACATCCTGGAGCGCGAGCGGCTCGACCAGTGGCTCACCGATCTCGAGGGTGACACCCGCGACATGCTGCGCTGGCGCTATGGGCTGGTGGACGGTCGCGAGCACACCCTGACCGAGGTGGGCGAACGCTACGGCATCGGCCGCGACCGCGCCCGCCGCATCGAGCGCGACGCGCTGGCCCGGCTGCGGAAGATGGCCACCGCGGCGGCATAACAACCAATTTTCTTTTACGGCAGAGCACGGTGGGCCCCACCCGCCGTGCTCGGTTGCCGTCTGTCCAGGGGCACGCTCCTCCGGTGGCGCGGGCTGGGCGCCGTGACGTGCGCATTCTTGGCCCCGGTCCGTGGATCCCAGCCGTCTTCAGGGGTGGCGCAGGATGCGCCGGAGGAACTCCTCTACCGCCGCCTCCGCCGTTTCGCGCTCGCCGCCCCTGGCGACCAGCAGGGCGCTCTCGTTGATGGCGGCCAGCAGCATGTGGGCGTGCAGGTCCAGGAAGCCGTCGGGGATGGCGTCCGTGGCGCGTAGCGCGCCCTTCAGCATGCCGAAGGAGTAGCGCTCCTCCATCGCCCGCCACCGCTCCCACCCCAGCACCGACGGCGCGTCGATCAGCACGATGCGCTGGATCACCGGATCGCCCGCGAGCCTGATCCAGGCCAGAACGCCGGCCCGCAGCGCCTCGGCGGGGTCGGTGATGCCCGCGACCGCCTCGACGATCTTGACGCCGATCCCCGCCTCCGTCGCCTCCAGCACCGCCTCGAACAGCGCGTCCTTGCCCGCGTAGTGGTGGTAGAGGGCGCCTCGGCTCAGCCCCGACTCCTGGAGGACCGCCTCGATCGAGGTGCCCTCGTAGCCGTGCTCGGCGAACAGCCGCGTGGCGATCGCGAGGAGCTGGTCGCGGGTGGCCGCGCCGCGTTCCGCCTTGAGGTTCATGGAACCACTGTAGAAGCGGACCTCTGCCCGCAGGCCATGGACAAACCGACAGTCGGTCTGTAATTTCGTAGACCGACAGTCGGTTTGTAATCTAGGCATGAGGACACAAGATCATGAACGACATCAGTTACGTGGACGTCGGCGACGGACCGGTCGCCCTGTTCGTGCACGGCGTAGGCACCAGCTCCTACCTCTGGCGCAACGTCATCGCCGAGCTGCGCGACGAGCGCCGGTGCGTGGCGATCGACCTGCCCCTGCACGGCGGCAGCGCGCCGCGCGACGACCTCTCCATCCCCGCGATGGCCGAGGCGGTGGAGGAGCTCTGCGCCGAGCTCGAGCTGGACCAGGTCGACCTGGTCGCCAACGACACGGGCGGCGCGGTGGCGCAGGTCTTCGCCGTACGCCACCCGGAGCGGCTGCGCTCACTCACGCTCACCAACTGCGACGTCCACACCAACACGCCGCCGGAGACCTTCCAGCCCACGGTCGACCTGGCCGCCCGGGGCGAGCTCGCGCCGCTGACCGCCGCGCTGCTGGACCAGCCGGAGCTGCTGGCCCGGACGGCGCTCGGCGACGGCTATGAGCGCATCGACGATCCGGCGGACCTGGTCGACCACTACCTGCGGCCGATCTTCGACAAGCCCGACGGCGGGCGGGCCTTCGAGCGGCTGCTGACCTCGATCGACGCCAAGGACATGATCGCGATCGAGCCGCTGCTCACCGTGCTGGCCGTGCCGACCCTGGTGGTGTGGGGGACCGGCGACCTCTTCTTCGACGTGAGCTGGGCCCGCTGGCTGCGCGACACGATCCCGGGCGTGAAGGAGATCGTGGAGATCGAGGGCGGGCGGCTGTTCTTCCCCGACGAGCGGGCCGGCGAGCTGGTGCCGCACCTGCGCCGGTTCTGGGGCTGATCAGGCGAGCGGGGCCAGGTACTTGTCCAGGTCGTCGAGGATCCCGCCGGCGGCCGTGACGCCGATGCCGAGCATCCAGACCTCGTCGTCCACGTTGTGGGCGTTGCCCGACTTGACCGCCCCGAGGTTCTTCCAGAGCGGGCCGCCGGTCACCGACGCCTGGCTCTTGGCCGCCGCCTGGCCGTAGGCGGTGTAGAAGACGGCGTCGGCGTCGGCCTGGGCGATGTTCTCCTGGCTCAGCTTGCCGAAGCGCTTGTCCTGCTGCGTGGCCAGCATCTGCGTCTCCGGGCGGGGGATGCCGGCGTCGCCGACGACGATGCCGCTGAAGGACTCGGGGCCGTACATCCGGATCTCCGTCGGCATGAAGCGGACGATGCTCACCTTCAGCTTCGCGTACTTGGCGCCGACCTGCTTGGCCCGCGTCTCGTAGGCCGACAGCAGCCCGGCCGCCTGGTCCTTCTTGCCCAGGGCCTCGGCGTCGAGCAGGAAGTTCTGCTTCCAGGTGACGCCGACCTTCTCCGTGAACACGGTCGGGGCGATCTTGCTGAGCTTGTCGTAGAAGGCCGCCTGCCGGAACTTGGTGCCGAGGATGAGGTCCGGCTTGAGCGCCATGATGGCCTCGATGTTCGGCTGCTGGAGGGTGCCGACCGCCTTGGTCGCCGACAGCGCCGAGCCGAGGTACTTCGGCCACGCCTGGCTCTCGGTGGCCTGGGCCGCGCCCACGGGGGCCAGGCCCAGCGAGACCATCGTGTCGAGTTTGTCGGTGTCGAGAACCACGACCCGCTTCGGCTCCATCGGCACCTTCGTCTGGCCCATGGCGTGGGTGACCGTCCTGGTCGGCCCCGCCTGCTGGGCGGTGGTGGAGGTGCCGCAGGCGGCGAGCACGAGAAGGGGCAGCAGGAACGCCAGACGCATTGGGGGATCCCTTGATCGATTAGGTTAGGCAAGCCTAAGTCTATGCCCGAATATTCGGAACGCGCGGTCCGAAACATGGACGAAACACCAGTGGGACGAGATTCACGAATGTGAAACACACCCGGTCGAGCCACGAAACTCCGGGCGAACACGCTGTGGCCACACGTCACATGTAAGGAGGGTCGCGTCGTGAAGATCGACAGCGGCACGACGGCCTGGATGCTAGCGGCCACCGCGCTGGTGCTGCTCATGACACCAGGGCTCGCGTTTTTCTACGGGGGCATGACCAGGGCCAAGAGTGTCCTGAACATGATGATGATGTCGTTCGTCAGCATCATCACCGTCACCATCGCCTGGGTGCTCTACGGACACTCGCTGGCGTTCACCGACAACAGCATGTCGTGGCTGAACAACTTCGTCGGTGGTCTCGACGCCCTCGGGCTGCAGAGCCTGGTCGAGACGGCCACCAAGCCCGACGGCACCGGCATGCCCAGCCTGGTCTTCTCGGCCTTCCAGCTGACGTTCGCCATCATCACCGTCGCCCTGATCAGCGGCGCCATCGCCGACCGGGCCAAGTTCGGCGCCTGGGTGCTGTTCAGCTTCATCTGGGCGAGCATCGTCTACTTCCCCATCGCCCACTGGGTGTGGGGCACCGGCTGGCTGAACGCCCTGGGCATCGAGGACTTCGCCGGCGGCACGGTGGTCCACATCAACGCCGGTGCCGCGGCGCTGGCGCTGGCCCTGGTGCTGGGCAAGCGCAAGGGCTGGCGCAAGGAGCCGATGCGGCCGCACAACCTGACCCTGGTGCTGCTCGGTGTGGGCCTCCTGTGGTTCGGCTGGTTCGGTTTCAACGCGGGCTCCGAGCTGGCGGTCGACGGCACGGCCGGCCTGGCGTTCATGAACACCCAGATCGCCACCGCCGTCGCGGCCGGCGCCTGGATCGTGGTGGAGAAGCTGCGCGACGGCCACGCCACCAGCCTCGGCGTCGCCTCCGGCGCGGTCGCCGGTCTGGTCGCCATCACCCCCGCCTGTGGGTTCATCGACCCCTGGGCCGCGATGCTGCTCGGCCTGATCGCCGGCGCGGTGTGCGCCTACGCGGTCGGCCTGAAGTACCGCTTCAACTTCGACGACTCGCTCGACGTGGTCGGCGTGCACCTGGTCGGCGGCGTGATCGGCGCCGTCTCGCTCGGCTTCCTGGCCGTTTACCCCTTCCTGGACCAGCAGAACAAGGGCCTCTTCTACGGCGGCGGCTTCACCCAGCTCGGTCTCCAGGTGCTCGGCCCGATCGCGGTCGGCGGTTACTCCTTCATCGTGACCTGGGTCATCGGTAAGATCATCGACAAGACGATGGGCTTCCGCATCCCGGTCGAGGACGAGGTCACCGGTATCGACGTCACCACCCACGCCGAGACGGGATACGACCTCGGCACGGTCCACGCCTCGGGCGTGAGCTCCCCGAACGGCCCTCTGGCCCCGGTAACCAAGAAGGTGGAAGCATGAGGCTCATCACCGCCGTCATCAAGCCGTTCAAGCTGGACGACGTGAAGGCCGCCCTCGAACAGTTCGGCGTCAAGGGCATGACGGTCAGCGAGGCCAGCGGCTACGGCCGCCAGCGCGGCCACACCGAGGTCTACCGCGGCGCCGAATACCAGGTGGACCTGGTCCCCAAGGTGCGCCTCGAGGTGCTGACCGAGGAGGAGGACGCCGAGGACGTGATCGACGTCATCGTCAAGGCGGCTCAGACAGGCAAGATCGGTGACGGCAAGGTGTGGTCCGTCCCGGTCGACACGGTGATCCGGGTCCGCACCGGAGAACGGGGTCCAGAGGCCCTGTGAGGGGTGAGGCTCGTACCTACGCCGCGGCCCGCAAGGAGCGGGCCGCGGACACTGACCGCTGGCTCAAAGACCTCTTCCGTACGGCGAGTGACGGCGAGCACGTCGCACTGGTCGCCGTAGGGAGCCTGGGGCGCGGCGAACTGGCCCCCGGCAGCGACCTCGACCTCGTCCTCCTGCACAACGGCAGGGACGACGTGGCGCGGATCGCCGACCGCGTCTGGTATCCGATCTGGGACTCCGCCGTCGGCCTCGACCACTCGGTGCGAACCGTGGACGAGGCCGTGGCGGTCGCCCGCGACGATCTCAAAGCCGTGCTGGGCCTCATCCAGGCCAGGCACATAGCGGGCGATCCCGAGCTGACGAAGAAGGCCAGGGAGTCCGTGCTCGCCGAGTGGCGCGCCGACTCCCGCCGCCGGCTCGGCGAGCTGCGTGAGGCGGCGGACCGGCGCGCACAGGTCAGCGGCGAGCTGGCCTTCCTTCTCGAACCCGACCTCAAGGACGGCCGCGGCGGCCTTCGCGACGTCCAAGCCATGCAGGCCGTGGCAGCGGCCTGGGTCGCCTCCGCGCCCGGTCCCCGGGCGCGTGAGGCCTATGAGTTCATCCTCGACGTACGCCACGCCCTGCACACCGTCACCGCGCGAGGCACCGACAGACTGGTGCTCCAGGAGCAGGAAGCCGTCGCCGGGCTGCTCGGCTTGCTCGACGCCGAGGCCCTGATGCGCAGGCTCGCCGAGGCGGGCCGGACGATCTCTCACGCCTTCGACGCCACCTGGCGCACGGTTGACAGGCTGGTGTCGGGACCGGCTCCACGGGGCCGCCGACCGCTGGCCGACGGCGTGGTCGAGCACGGTGGTGAAGTGGTGCTCGCGCGTGGCGTCGACCCGCGCAAGGACCCGGTCCTGGTGCTGCGCGCCGCCGCCGCGGCGGCCGACTCGGGGCTGCCGCTCGCCCCCGCCACCATGTCCGTCCTGGCTGCTCAGTCGCCCCCCATGCCCGTGCCGTGGCCTGAGGAGGCCCGTGACGCGCTGGTGTCCATCCTGGGCGCGGGCCGTGCCGCCGTGCCCGTCTGGGAGGAGCTTGACCAAGCGGGCATTCTTGTCAGGCTGCTTCCTGACTGGGAGCGCGTACGACACCGCCCGCAGCGCAACCCGATCCACCGGTTCACCGTCGACCGGCACCTGATCGAGGCCGCCGCCAACGCCGCCAGCCACACCCGCGAGGTCTCCCGCCCCGACCTGCTGCTGATCTCGGCGCTGCTGCACGACATCGGCAAGGGCTGGCCCGGTGACCACTCGGCGACCGGCGAGGTCGTGGTCCGCGACATCGGGACCCGCATCGGCCTGCCCGCCGCTGACGTCGAGACGCTGGCCACCGTCGTACGCCACCATCTGCTGCTGCCCGAGACCGCTACCCGCAGGGACCTCGACGACCCCGTCACGATCGAGAAGGTCGCCGGCACGGTCGGCTCGCGCGAGGTGCTGGACCTGCTCGCCGCGCTGGCCGTCTCCGACGGGCACGCCACCGGCCCGGCCGCCTGGAACGCCTGGAAGGCCGGGCTCGTCGCCGACCTCGTGCGCCGCGTCCGCTCCGTGCTGTCCGGCGCGCCGCCGCCCAAGGCGCCCAGCCTGTCGGCCGAGCAGGCCGCGCTTGCCCGTCACGGCGGCGCCGCCATCCGCGTTCATGGGGGAGCCGTCACGGTCGTCGCCCCCGACCGGGCCGGGCTTCTGTGGAGCGCCGCCGGCGTGCTGGCCGCGCATCGCTTGATCGTCCGCTCCGCCTCGTCCGCCGCCGCCGGCTCCACCGCGGTGATCGAGTTCTCCGTCATCCCCGAATACGGCACCCCGCCGGACCCCGCCACGCTGGAGGCCGATCTCCGTCTGGTCCTTGCTGGGCGCCTTGACATCGAGCAGCGTCTTGCCCGCCGTACCAGGTCTATGAGACCCCCTCGTGTTCCTGTCGCTCCACCCCGTGTCACCTTGGTAGACGACGCCTCGGCGACCGCTACCGTCGTTGAAGTCAGGGCCCATGACAGACCGGGACTCCTGTGGCGCATTGGACGGGCTTTCGGCGAATGTGGTCTTGACGTGAGGGCCGCTCGCGTGGAGACTCTCGGCGCGGAGGCGGTGGACGTCTTCTACGTGGTCGATCGTGCCGGACGGCCCCTCAGCGACGGCGCCCAGCGGACCCTGGTCCGCGATCAGGTGCTTGCGGCACTTCGATAACCAACAGCACACACGAGTTACGGGTATGTTTTGCAGCGACGTGCCCGTTTTGCCGGGAAAGTCGGGTGCTTTACCTAGTGGACGGGCTCAACCCGCCGACGGAACGGGATGATTGAGGGGTAGCGGAAGCAGTGACTACGGGGAACTCCGAAGGCGGCCAAACCGCCAGGCAGGCCCGCGGAAAGCGGCTGCTGCCCCGGCTGGGGCTGCGTAACTGGCGCGTGAGATGGCGTCTCACCGCGCTGGTCCTCGTTCCCACCATGGCGGGAGTCGTGCTCGGGGGAGCGCGCGTGGTGGGCTCGGTTCAGAGCATCGGCGACTACGACCGCACGGCGCTCGCCGCGGAGCAGGCAGGTCACATCCGCGACCTGGTACAAGCGCTCGGGCTGGAGCGTGACACCGGCGGCTGGCTGGCCGCCTCCAGCAGGGTGCGCAAGAAGCTCACCGAGCCGTACAAAGAGCGCAAGGCGAAGGTCGACGCGCTGGTCAGGACCGTGCAGGCCGACATGGCGGTCATGGACGAGTCCTACGGCGACCGCGTGCTCAACGCGGTCAAGCGGGCCCGCTACGACTTCAACGTCCTGAACAGGACCCGCAGCGAGGGCCAGAAGGACACCACCCGCTACGACTCGCTGCTCGACACGCTGCTCAAGCTGCACGACGAGCTGAGCCTGCTCAGCGACGACTCGCAGATCATCGGCCAGTTCCGCGCGCTGAGCGCGCTGGCGCGCGCGAAGGAGGAGGTCTCCAAGCAGCGCGTCCAGCTGCTCAAGGGCTACTACAACTCCGCGAGCGTGGACGCCAAGGAGGTCGAGCGGTTCATCGCCTCCAACGCCAGGCAGCGCGCGGAGATCGCCTCCGTCGGCCAGGAGGCCGGACCGGTCGTCGGCCTCGCGCTGTCGAAGGCGCTGACGGCGCCCGAGTACTACAACACCGAGCTGACCAAGGCCCGCGCCATCACGCTCGCCGCCGGCAAGGCACCGGGCGTCAGGATCAGGGACGACCTGCTCGCCCAGACCGACCCCAAGAAGCCGGCGCCGGACCAGTGGTTCGACGACAACGCCACCGCCATCGACATCCTCCACTCGATCGAGGGCGACCTGAGCCAGAAGGTGGCGCTGCGTAGCCAGGAGCTACGCGACTCCGAGACCCGCAACGCGATCATCGCCGGTGTGCTCATCGTGGCGCTGCTGCTGCTCGTCCTGCTGTTCACCGTCGCGATCGCCCGCTCGATGGTCACGCCGCTGCGCCGCCTGCGCACCGAGGCCCTGGAGATCGCCGGGTTCCGGCTGCCCGACGTGGTGCGCAAGCTCCGCGTCACCGGTGACGCCCCCGCCGACGTCCGCCCGATCGAGATCGAGGGCGACGACGAGATCGGCGACGTGGCCAGGGCCTTCGACCAGGTGCACCGCCAGGCCGTACGGCTGGCGGGCGAGGAGGCCGACCTCCGCAGCAACATCAGCTCGATGTTCGTCAACCTTTCGCGCCGCACCCAGACGCTGGTCGAGCGGCAGATCTCACTGATCGACGGCCTGGAGAAGGGCGAGCAGGACGGCGCCCGCCTGGCCGACCTGTTCAAGCTCGACCACCTGGCCACCCGCATGCGGCGCAACTCGGAGAACCTCCTGGTCCTGGCCGGGCACGAGGCCACTCGGAGGCGCAGTCAGCCGGCCAAGCTGGTCGACGTGGTCCGCGCGGCGCTGTCGGAGGTCGAGGGCTACGAGCGCGTCCAGGTCAAGGTGCACCGAGCCACCTCGGTGCTCGGCAGCGCGGCCAACGACCTCGTCCACCTGGTGGCCGAGCTGGTCGAGAACGCCATCCAGTTCTCCCCGAACAACTCCAACGTCGTGGTGTCGAGCAGCCTCATCGAAGGCGGCGGCGCGCTGCTGTCGGTGAACGACGTCGGCATCAGCATGACCGACGACGAGCTCGCCGAGGCCAACCGGCGCCTGGCCGAGCCGCCGGTCGTGGACGTGTCGGTGTCGCGGCGGATGGGCCTGTTCGTGGTCGGCCGGCTGGCGCTGCGCCACGGCATCCGGGTCCAGCTGCGCAAGGGCGAAGGCACCGGGCTGATCGCCATGGTGCTGCTGCCGCCGTCGCTGATCCCCGACGGCTCCCGGCCGCCGCTGCCCCAGCGGCCCGGGTTCGGCGCCGGTACACCTCCGAACGGCATGCCCGCGAACGGCGTGCCGTCGGCCACACCGTCCAACGGCGTGCCCGCGCCCAACGGCACGTTCCGGTCGTTCGCCAGCTTCGACTCCTTCGACACCGGCTCGGGGACGTCGCGTCCCTTCACCGCCGACACGGACGGCGGGGCGCACCGGCCGTCCTTCGACTCGGGCGGCTTCCCGTCGTACCCGAGCCAGTCGCCGTCGTACCCCAGCCCGAGCCAGCCGCAGTCGTATCCCACACCGGACCAGGGGCCGCGGTCGCCCGGCCGCGCGTATCCGGTGCAGCCGCCGGCCTCCGGGCCGCAGTATCCGGCCCAGCCCCCGTCGTACCCCAGCCAGGAACGTACCGGTTCCTTCCCCTCCTACCCCGGTCCCGGCTCTGATGGCGCGTTCCAGACGCCCTACAGCACCGGTGAGCCGCGTCGGCAGGACGCGCCGCCGTCGGTGGACGTCTCGCCCATGGAGCCCGGTCAGGAGGAGTTCCTGCCGATCTTCGCCGCCGTGGAATCCGCCTGGTTCCGCCGGCCGTCGGAAGAGCGGGCACCGGATTCGCCGGGCCGGGATGAGTCGACCCCCGCACAAGCCATACTCTCTGTGGAGGATTCGTGGCGAAACCCCGCTGACGCCGGTTGGCAGGCGGCGGCCGCCGCGAGCGATCCCAGCCTTGGGGGCACCACGTCCTCGGGGCTACCCAAGCGCACTCCGAAGGCGAACCTGGTTCCTGGTACGGCCGGCCAACCGCAGCAGTCGCAGCGGCAGGTCCCGATGCCACCAGTCTCCGCCGAGCGGTCGCGCAGCAGGTTGGCGAGCTTCCAGCAGGGAGTACGCCGGGGTCGTGCGGAAGTACGTGGACAGGAGGAACAACAGTGATGGAGCGTCCTGCCGGGGAGGGCGAGTGACCACCCTTAGCCATGAGGCCCACAGGTTCGACTGGCTGATCACCGACTTCGTGCGGAACACGCCCGGAGTCGCGCATGCCGTCGTCGTCTCGGCCGACGGCCTCTGCCTGGCCAGCTCCGAGGGCTTCCCGCCGGACCGCGCCGACCAGCTCGCCGCGGTGTCCGCAGGCCTGCTGAGCCTGACCGTGGGCGCGTCCCGGGTGTTCGAGGGCGGCTCCGTGTCGCAGACCGTCGTCGAGATGCAGCGCGGGCTGCTCGTCGTGATGGCGATCAGCGACGGCTCCGTCCTCACTGTGCTGGCGGGGATCGACTGCGACATGGGACTGGTGGCGTACCAGATGACGCTGCTCGTCGACAGGGCGGGCCAGGCGCTGACGCCGGCCCTGCGGGCGGAGCTTCAGGCGGCCAGGACGCGGTGATGCAATGGAACTGATGGGGGAGGGCCGTGTACGGCATTGACGGAACCGGGGACGATGAGCCCCTGTTCCGTCCGTACGCGGTGACCGGCGGCCGCTCAGAGCCGCGCTACCACCTGGCGATGGAGACGCTGATCTCGTCGATGTCCATACCGGATGACGAGATGTCCATGCTCACTCCCGAGCAGGAGGCCATCATGCAGCTCTGCCGCTCGTTCCGGTCGGTCGCCGAGATCTCGGCCCTGCTCCGCGTCCCGCTGGGCGTGGCTCGAGTGCTCGTGGCGGACATGTCCGACGAAGGACTTGTCCGCCTGCACCAGCCACGTCTCAGCGAGGGACAGCCAGACCTCAACATGCTCGAAAGGGTGCTCAGTGGACTTCGCAGGCTCTAGCCCCGGCCTCACGTCGACGAAGATCGTCGTCGCGGGCGGGTTCGGCGTCGGCAAGACGACGTTCGTGGGGGCGGTGTCCGAGATCCTGCCGCTCACCACGGAAGCGGTGATGACCGACGCGTCCGCGGGCATCGACGACCTCGGCATGACGCCGAACAAGCAGACGACGACCGTCGCCATGGACTTCGGGCGCGTGTCGCTGGACCGTGACCTGATCCTTTACCTGTTCGGCACACCGGGACAGCACCGGTTCTGGTTCATGTGGGACGACCTCGTGCGCGGCGCGATCGGCGCCGTGGTGCTGCTCGACACGCGGCGCCTGGCCGACAGCTTCCCGGCGATCGACTACTTCGAAGAGGCCAAGCTGCCGTTCGTGGTCGGCGTCAACGGCTGGGAGGGTCAGTTCCCGCACTCGGAGGAAGAGGTGCGCGAGGCGCTGGCGCTGTCGTCGAACGTGCCGATCGTGCGTACGGACGCGCGGCACCGCGAGTCGGTGAAGGGGACGCTGATCTCCCTCGTCGAGCACGTCGTTCGCCTGCGCGCGGCGCCCGTCTCCTAGCGGGCATCATGTGGATCGCGCTCGCGGCCGCCGCCGTGGTGCTCGGCGTGACCGTCTGGTGGTCCCGCCGTGTCGCCGTATCGGGATCATCCGGCGTGCCTGAGGCTGGGCCCAGGGCGGGGTGGGAGACGCGGCTGGACGAAGAGGCCGCGACCGCGCTGCTGGAAGGTCTGAGGGCCTACGCCGACGCGGGGAACGCGGTGGACATCGGCGGGGAGTGCGGTGTCCTGACGGTGTTCGAGCCGCCGCGGCTCATCTCGCTCGACCTGCTCGCCGACCGGTTCGCCGCCCGGGGGCAGGAGGCCATGCACGACCCCCAGACCACGGTCGGCGCGCTGCTGGCCGGCTTCCTGGCCACCGAGGAGCCGGGGGTGCTGCACCTGCGTCCCGGCTGGACGGATGGCGACGGCTTTGCCGCCAGGGTGCGCGCGATCATCCGCTCTGAGGCCGCCGTACCTGGTGGGAGCGCTCTGGGCGTGCTGGGAGTCGCCGTACCGGGTGGGGACGGCCTTAGCCCGCAGGGGGTCGCCGTGCCGGATGACGACGGGCGGCCCGGCACCACGCTGCTGCTCGACCTGGCCCGAATCCGTGACCAGTACGACGAGTCGCGGGCCCGGCAGCCGGGGGCACCCGACGAGGTGGTGCTCCGGAGCGTGCTGACGAGCGCGATCGCCAACGGCGGACCCGGCCTGACCTGGACTGTACCGCCTACGGACCGGCAACTCGGCAACGCGCTCGCCACCGCGGGCCTGCCTGATCGCCGCCCCGCACCCACCGTCAAGCAGGCGGCCGACCACTAGCGGAACCGGCGGAACGGGGATCGCCAGGCCGATCCGACCCGCTGGGTGACCCTTCCGGGCTAGGCCGATCCGGCGCGCCGGCTGATCAGGGCGTCGATGCCGTCGAGGACGCGTTCGAGGCCGAACTCGAAGGCGTGTTCCGCGCTGTAGGCGCCGCCCAGGGCCTCCGCCGCGGCCTGTCCGACGCGGGAGGCCGTGGGCCAGCGCGCCGGGTCGGTGATTCGGCTGAGGAACGGCGCGTGCGCCGCCCACCATTGCTCGTCCGTCAGCCCGGTCTGGCTCTCCGCCTGCGCGGCCTCCACCGCCCCCCGGGCCGTGCCGTGCACGAACCCGGTCACCAAGGTGATCACCGAGTCCATCTCCACGTCCGTCAGCCCGATGCCGTCGACGGCGCGCAGCTCGTAGTCGTATTTGGCCGTGGTGTTCGGTCCCAGCACCGGCCGGTTGGTCGCCACCTGCAGGAGCCAGGGGTGGCGCTGGTAGAGCGCCCAGTTCTCCTTGGCGATGAGCGTCAGCCTGGCTCGCCAGTCGCCGCCGGGCGATTCCTCCGGCCTGGCAGTCTCGCCGTACACGGTGTCGAGCATGACGTCGAGTAGTTCCGGCTTGCCCGGCACGTACGTGTACAGCGACATCGTGCCGACGCCCAGCCGCTCGGCGACGCGGCGCATCGACAGCGCCTGGAGGCCCTCGGCGTCGGCCACCTCGATGGCGGCGCGGACGATCCGGTCGACGCTCAGGTCGGGCTTGCCCTTGCGGCTGGTCCGCTCGCTGGTGCGCCAGAGCAGGGCCAGGCTGCGTGCCGGGTCGCCCTTGCCGGAGTACTCGATGGTCACCTTCGTACGGTACACCGTACGGTTGCCGGGCTGGATCGTATGTTGTACGGTACGGCGTACGGAATTCAAGGAGGCGTTATGGCGGCGGTGCTCGCACAGGGCCTGCACAAGGCGTACGGCAAGAAGACGGCCCTTGACGGCTTCGACCTGGAGGTGGCCGAGGGCACGGTCTGCGGGCTGCTCGGCCCGAACGGCGCGGGCAAGACCACGGCCGTCAGGATCCTCACCACGCTCCTGCGCCCGGACGGCGGCCGCGCGGAGGTGGCCGGGTTCGACGTGGCGGCCCGTCCCCGGCTGGTACGGCGGAGCATCGGCCTCGTCGGCCAGCACGCGGCGGTGGACGAGGTGCTGACCGGCAGGCAGAACCTGGAGCTGTTCGGCCGCCTCTACCACCTGGACGCCGGTGCGGCCAGGAGGCGGGCCGCCGAGCTGCTGGACGCGTTCGGCCTGGAGCATCCGGGCCCGGTCAAGGAGTATTCAGGCGGTATGCGGCGCCGGCTCGACCTGGCGGCCGGCATGATCCTCTCCCCGCCCGTGCTCTTTCTCGACGAGCCCACCACGGGGCTCGATCCGCGCAGCCGCGGCGAGGTGTGGAAGGCGGTGCGCGCCCTCGTCGCCACCGGCACCACGGTGCTGCTCACCACCCAATACCTGGAGGAGGCCGACCAGCTCGCGGACCGCGTCTCGGTCATCGACACCGGAAGGGTCGTCGCCGAGGGCACGCCGGGCGAGCTCAAGTCCAAGCTCGGCGGCGACCGGCTCGACGTGGTCGTCAGGGACGCGGCGCGGCTGGCCGAGGCCGCCGGCATCGTCGGCCGGGTGGCCGCCGGGGCCGCCGAGATCGACGAGGACACCCGTCACGTGAGCGCCCCGGTAAGCGAGCGGGTTCAGGCGCTCACGGCGGTCCTGGCGGCGTTCTCGGCCGCGGGCATCGAGGCCGAGGACGTCGCGCTGCGCAGGCCGACACTCGACGAGGTCTTCCTGAGCCTCACCGCCGCCTGAAAGCCCTCCTGTTGCGAGACCCTCACAGACCGCAGCGCCGAGTGAACTCCTCGGACCTCAACCGACCTTAGGAGCTCCGACATGACCGCAGTAGCTTCCGACCTGACCGCGACCGCCGTGGACGGGCCGCTCACCCGGCTGCGCTGGGCGCTGGCCGACGGGTGGTCGGTCGCGCGGCGTGACCTGATCCACTGGATCGCCCAGCCCATGACGATCGTGTTCGGGGTCGCGTTCCCCGTGGTGATCACCCTCGCGTTCGGCTACCTGTTCGGCGGCGCGGTGGACGTGCCGGAGGGAGCCGACTACTTCGCCTTCCTCATGCCCGGCATGTACGGCATGACGATGCTGTTCGGACTCGGTGCCACCATGGTCGCGATCACCATGGACCTCTCCCGTGGCGTGACCGACCGGTTCCGGTCCATGCCGATGGCCCCCTCGGCCGTCCTCATCGGCCGGGCCGTCGCCGACCTGCTCAACTCGGTGCTGGTCCTGGCGGGCCTGCTGGCCTGCGGCTTCGCGGTGGGCTGGCGCCCGGCGAGCCTCGGCGGGGCGCTCGGGGCCGTGGGACTGCTCCTGCTGTTGCGCTTCGCCCTGCTGTGGGTGGGGATGTGCCTCGGTCTGGTGACCAAGGACCCGGGGGCGGTGACGGTCATCCAGACGCTGGAGTTTCCGATCGGGTTTCTCTCGAACGCCTTCGTCGCCCCGGCCACCATGCCGGGCTGGCTGGGCGCCGTCTCCGAGTGGAACCCGCTGTCGTCGACCGTCGCGGCGGCCAGGGAGCTGTTCGGCAATCCCGGCTGGGGCGGCGACTCGTGGGTCGCCCAGCACGCGGTGACGATGGCGATCGTCTGGCCGCTGGCGATCACCGCCGTCTTCTTCGTCCTGTCGGTCCGCCTCTACCAGCGCCTGGACCGGTAGCGCGGTAGCCACCATGGTTTCCCGGGTGTTTCGTCACGCGGGTGACGGTCCGTCGGGGCGGGGTCCCTTCGGGGGGATCACGGAGTGTGGCGGTAGAACTCGACGGGTTCGGGTGGCAGGGGGGTGTTGCCGAGCACGAGGTCGGCCGCCTTCTCGGCCAGCATCATCACCGGCGCGTAGATGTTGCCGTTCGTGACGTACGGCATGGCCGAGGCGTCCACCACCCGCAGCCCGTCCAGGCCGTGGACGCGCATGGTCGCGGGGTCCACGACGGCCAGCTCGCCGGTGCCCATCGTGCAGGTGCACGACGGGTGCAGCGCGGTCTCGCCGTCCCTGGCCACCCAGTCCAGGATCTCCTCGTCAGTCTGTACGGCGGGCCCCGGCGAGAGCTCACCGGCGTCCAGACCGGCCCAGGCGGGCTGGGACAGGATGGCGCGGGCATGCCTGATGGCCTCCACCCACTCGCGCCGGTCCTGGTCGGTGGACAGGTAGTTGAACCGCAGCGCGGGCTTCCGCCGGGGATCGGCCGACCTGATCCGCACCGAGCCGCGGGCGTCGGAGTACATCGGCCCGATGTGCACCTGGTAGCCGTGGCCGCCAGCCGGGGCCGAGCCGTCGTAGCGGATCGCGATCGGCAGGAAGTGGAACATCAGGTTCGGGTAGCGGACCTGGTCGTTGGAGCGGATGAAGCCGCCGGCCTCGAAATGGTTGGTGGCGCCGGGGCCGCCGCGCAGGAAGAGCCAGTTCGCGCCTATGAAGGGTCGGCGCCACATGGCCAGCGACGGCTGCTGCGACACCGGCTCGGCGCAGGCGTGCTGGACGTACACCTCCAGGTGGTCCTGCAGGTTCTCGCCCACGCCCGGCAGGTCGTGGACCACGTCGATGCCGAGTGGTTCGAGCAGCGCGCGCGGGCCGACGCCGGACAGCTGCAGCAGCTGCGGGGAGTTGATGGCGCCGCCGCACAGGATGACCTCGCCCGCCGGGATGCGGCGGCCGTCGCAGATCACCCCGACCGCCCGGGTGCCCTCGAAGACCACCTTCTCCACGAAGGCCCGCGTCCTGACCGTGAGGTTGCGGCGATGCCGTACGGGATGTAGGTACGCGCGGGCGGCGCTCAGCCGGCGGCCCCGGAAGACATTGCGGTCGAAGGCGGCGAAGCCCTCCTGCCGGAAGCCGTTCACGTCGTCGGTGAGCGGGTGCCCGGCCTGCTGGACGGCCTCGAAGAACGCATCGAAGAGCGGCCCCTTCGCGGGACCGCGCTCCAGCATCAGCGGCCCGTCGTCGCCGCGGAACTCCGAGCCGGGGTCGGCCAGGCAGTGCTCCATCCGCTTGAAGTACGGCAGGCAGTGCGCGTAGTCCCAGCTCTCCATGCCCGGATCGGCGGCCCAGCGCTCGTAGTCCAGCGGGTTACCGCGCTGGAAGATCATGCCGTTGATGCTGCTGGAGCCACCGAGCACCTTGCCGCGCGCGTGGTAGACGCGCCGGTCGTTCATGTACGGCTCGGGCTCCGACTCGTACTTCCAGTCGTAGAACCGGCTGCCGATGGGGAACATCAGCGCGGCCGGCATGTGGATGAACACGTCCCAGGAGTAGTCGGGCCGGCCCGCCTCCAGCACCAGCACCGACACAGAGGGATCGGCGCTGAGCCGGTTGGCCAGGGCGCACCCCGCCGACCCGCCGCCCACGATGACGTAGTCGAACCTCAACGGGGGATCCAGTCCTTCCACACGATCTTGTTCTCGTCGACCCACTTCTTGGCCGCCTCGTCGGCGGTCATCTTGCCGTTGATCATGTCACTGGCGACCGCGTTCTGGTTGTCGTTGCTCCAGGTGAAATTGCGGACCAGCTCGTACGCCGGGCCGCCGGTCTCGGCGAACTTCTTGCTCACGATCTTGTCGAGCAGGTACGGCGGATAGTCGCAGGCGACCTTGGTGGCGGCGGCGTCGCAGCCTATGGAGTAGGCGGGCAGGTTGATCTTGACGAGTTTGACCTTGGTGAACAGCCACTGGGGTTCGTAGAAATACATCAGCACCGGCGTACGATTCTTGGTCGCCACCTGTGCCGCCTTGATCAGAGCGTCCTCGCTGCCGGAGTAGACGACCCGGTAATCGAGGCCGAGGTTCTTCACGAGCGCCTCGTCATTGGTGACGAACGACTGATCGCCGTCGAGCACCTGACCGAAATTTCCGGATTTAGCGGTCCGAAATAGGCTCGAATACTTGTTCAGGCTCCGCCAGTTCGTGATGTCCGGATATTTCTTGACCATCCACTCGGGGACGTACCATCCGATCACGCCTTTGTTTCCGGTGAGACCAGCGGAGAGTGCGACCTTCTTGTCCTCGATGTACTCCTTCTTGAGATTGTTATGCCCCCAGTTCTCGACGATCACGTCGACCTGGCCGGTCTCGAAGCCCTTCCAGGAGTCCTCCTCCTTCATCTTGCGCTTCTGGACCTTGTACCCCAGCTCGTGTTCGAGCAGGTAGGTCAGTACGGCGGCCTGGGCCTCGTAGCCCACCCAGCCGTGCACGTCGATGTGCACCGTGCCCTTCGCCGCGGCGGCGGGCGACGGCGCCCCGCTGGAACAGGCCGTCAGCAGCAGGGCCGCCACCAGCGGCCCGGCGATCGTCTTGCCTTGCGTGAGAGAAATGAGAGGCATGAGAGGCTCCACGACCGCGGCCCGCCGGGGGCCGCGGTCAAGAGGGGTTAAGACGGTTACTTGGGGATCCACGCCTGCCACTTGGCGGTGTTGGCCTCGACCCACTTCTTGGCGGCCTGCTCGCCGGTCATGCCCGCGTTGGTCATGTCGTTGGCGACGGCGTTCTGGTCCTCGTTGGTCCAGTTGAAGTTCTTGACCAGGTCGTAGGCCTTGCCGCCGGTGTCGGCGAACTTCTTGCTCACGATCTTGTCGAGGTCCAGCTCCGCGTAGTCGCAGGCGACCTTCTTGGCGTCGGCGTCGCAGCCCTGGGTGTAGGCGGGCAGGTTGACGCGGACGAGATCGACCTTGTCGAAGAGCCAGTGCGGCGTCCAGAAGTAGAACAGCAGCGCCTTCTTCTGCTCCTGCGCCTGGGTCGCCGACTTGAGCAGGGCCGCCTCGCTGCCGCCCGTGACCACCTTGAAGTCCAGTTTGAGGTTCTTGACCAGGGCCTCGTCATTGGTGACGTAGCTGGGGTCGCCGTCGAGGAGCTGGCCCTTGCCGCCGGACTCCGACGTCTTGAACAGGCTGGCGTACTTGTTCAGGTTCTTCCAGTCGGTGATGTCCGGGTACTTGTCGGCCATCCACTTGGGCACGTACCAGCCGATGACGCCCTTGTTGCCGGTCGAACCGGCCGACAGGGCGACCTTCTTCTCCTCGATGAACTTCTTCGCCAGGTCCGGGTGACCCCAGTTCTCGATGATGACGTCCACGTCGCCGGTCTCGAAGCCCTCCCAGGCGAGCTGCTCCTTGATCTCCGGGAGCTGGACGTCGTAGTGGAGCTCGTTCTTCAGCAGGTACGCCACCACGTTGGCGCTGGCCTCGTAGCCCACCCACGGGTTGATCGCTATCTTGACGGTTCCGGCGCTCGAGGCGCTGCCCTGGGCCTTGGGCGCGGCGGAGCTGGACGGCTCTTCGACCTTGGCGCCGCCGCATCCCGCAGCCGCGAGCCCGAGCGCGAGAAGGCCTGCGAGCAGGCGAATCTTCATGTGGTTTTCCTTCTTTGGGGGGAAGGGCGCCTGTCGGCACCCTGCGTGATGCGGTCGAGCATGACCCCGAGCAGGACCGTCGCGATGCCGGCGACGAACCCCATCCCGAAGTCGGTCCGCTGGGAGAAGCCCACGACCACGTCGTAGCCGAGGGCGCCGGCCCCGACCAGGCCGCCCACGACGACCATGGCCAGCGTCATCACGATGCCCTGGTTGGCGGCCAGCAGGATCGCCCGGCGGGCCATCGGCAGCTGCACCTTCCACAGGAGCTGGCCCGAGGTGGACCCGGCGGCCGTGGCCGCCTCCACCACGGTCGCGGGCACCGCCCTGATGCCGTCCTCGACCAGGCGGACGACCGGGGGCACCGCGTAGATGACCGAGGCGAAGATCGCGGTGAACCTGGTCGTCTCGAACAGGGCGAGCGCGGGCAGCAGGTAGACGAAGGCCGGCATGGTCTGCGCGGCGTCGAGTATCGGGCGCTGCACGGCCGAGTATCGGGCCGACCGCGCGGCGGCCACGCCCAGCAGCAGGCCGATGACCAGGGTGACGAGCACCGCGACCGCGACGGTGGTGAGCGTCTGCATGGCGTGCTCCCAGATGCCGAGCAGCGCGATCGCCAGCAGGCAGCCGAGTGCCGTGAGTGCCGGTCGTACCCCGCTCACCCGCCAGGCCAGGAGCAGCGCGGCGGCGGCGATCAGCCACCACGGCGCCGAGGTGAGCAGGTCCTCCAGCGGGTTGAGCAGGAGATCGGTGGTGACGTCCTTGACGAACGTCGTGACGCCGTACCAGCTGGTCTCGGCCCAGTGCACCGCGTCGTTGACCTGGACGACGAAGTTGACCGTCCAGTCCTCGGGCCACTCGGCGGGCAGCAGCGGCGTCAGGGCCAGCCCGCCGGCGGCCAGCGCGGCGGCGACGATCAGCCGCACCCGGCCGATTCGGCTGTGCGGGTCTTTTCTGGCGAGTGCGACCAGCATGCGGTCCAGCACCACCGCCATGATGACGATCGCGATCCCGGCCGGGAGCATGATGCCGACCTGGGCGCGCGACAGGCCCCGGATGATGTCGCCGCCCAGGCCCGGCGCCGAGATGAGGTTCGCGATGACGACCATCGACAGCGCCATCATGATGGTCTGGTTGACCGCCAGCGCCATCGTCGACCTGGCCAGCGGCAGGTAGACCTTGAACAGCGTCTGGCGGCCCGTGGCACCCAGCGAGGACGACGCCTCGACGGCGGTGGGGGAGACCTGCTCGATGGCCAGCGCGGTGATGCGGATGGCCGGCGGAATCGAGTAGATCATCGTCGCGATGGCGCCGGCGGGCGCGCCGATGTGGAAGAACAGCACCAGCGGCGCCAGGTAGGCGAACGTCGGCATGATCTGCATGACGTCCAGGACCGGAGTGATCGCCCGGCGTACCCGTGGCGAGAGTCCCGCCCAGACGCCCAGCGGGATCCCGATCGCCAGCGACAGCAGCACCGAGGCCGCGACCAGGGCCAGCGTGTCGACGCTCGACTGCCAGAGCCCGAGCACGCCGAACGAGCCGACTCCGGCGACCGCCGGCAGCGCGATCCGCCAGCCGCCCGCGAGCCAGGCCAGCGCGCCCATCACGCCGATGAGTCCGGGCCAGCCGAGCGCGTACAGCCCAGTTTGGAAGGCCGTGTAGACCGAGCCGACGAAGATCCGGATGTAGTTCAGGAAGTACAGGAACAGCGGGTTGGAGTTGCGGTGGTCGTCGATCCACTCGCGCAGGTCGGTGACCGCGAGGAACTGCGGCGCCGACTTGTCGTGCGGGAGCGTTCCCGTGCCGCGGAAGAGGAGGTAGGCGACGGCGAACAGCACCGCGATCCCCGCCGGCAGCGCCCACCTGGGCACACGCAGCCTGGAGGGAGTCGTGACGGCCGTGGTGCTCATGCGTTCGCCTGTACGGCGGTCGCCGAGTCCTGCCCCGCGAGGAAGGTGAGCATGTCCACCCGGTCCACGACTCCGGCCAGCTCGTCACCGTCGACGACCCAGATGGGCCGGGAGGAGGATGACATGGCGCCGATCGCGTCCTTGATGACCGTGTGCGCGGGCAGGACCGGGCCGTCGAGGGGCTCGCCGGGCTCGGGCGGGCGGCAGATCCAGCGAAGCGTGAGCACGTGGCTCCTGGGGATGTCGCGCACGAAGTCGGCCACGTAGTCGTCGGCCGGCGCGCCCACCAGCTCCTCCGGCGTGCCGAGCTGCACGATCGACCCGGCCCGCATGATCGCGATGCGTTCGCCCAGCTTCAGCGCCTCGGACAGGTCGTGGGTGATGAACACCATCGTCTTGCCGACCTCGCGGTGCAGGCGGATCACCTCGGCCTGCATGTCTCGGCGGATCAGCGGGTCGAGCGCGCTGAACGGCTCGTCGAAGAGCATCACCCGGGGGTCGACGGCGAGCGCGCGGGCCAGGCCGACCCGCTGCTGCATGCCGCCGGAGAGCTGGTCGGGGTAGGCGTCGGCGTGCCCGTCGAGGCCGACGAGGGAGAGGATCTCCCCGGCCCGCGCGTGCCGGGCGGCCTTGGCCAGGCCCTGGACCTCCAGGCCGTAGGCGACGTTGTCGATCACCCGCCGGTGGGGGAGCAGGCCGAAGTGCTGGAACACCATGCTGACCCGGTGGCGGCGGATCTCGCGTAAGCGGGCGGGGGCGGCGCGGCCGATGTCCTCGCCGTCGATCCTCACCTCGCCCGCGCTCGGCTCGATGAGCCTGGTGAGGCAGCGGACCAGGGTGGATTTACCGCTTCCTGAAAGGCCCATGACGACGAACACCTCGCCGGGCCGTACCTCGAAACTGACGTCTCTGACTGCGGCGGTGCAACCTGTCTTCTCTCTCAGTACGGCGGGTTCGAGATACCTGTCATCGCACTCCAGGACCCTTTCCGCCTTTGGGCCGAAGATCTTCCACAGCCCGTCGACTTCGATGGCCGCACTGTCGGGAGAAACCGCCACACTCGCCTCCTCGCTTTGACGGGCCTCAACCTATGTCGTGGATAACGCAAATCTCAACGCTGTGACCTTTAGGAGACATCTGCGCTTCTCCGGTGTTACAGCCCTGGAACGGTACAAACGCCCACAAGCGGACACTTGTTCAGTTATTGGAATATTTCTCGGCCAATGGTCGGCATAAATGGGGCTCCAGGTTCTCGCCTCATGTGCCACACAACTCAACTTTTGTGGCCTTATGTTCGCTTGGCCGAGCTGGTAGGTATGTGTTCCAATTACCGGCACTTGCTGATTTTCCCCAGGGGCCTCAGGCGCCCTTCATATACGCCGATTCGGGCGAGAGGTTGCGTTCGGTGAGTACTCAGTTGGGTGAACGGCAGGCGGACGAGGCAAACTGGCGTCTGCGCAACTGGCGTGTCCGGGCGCGGCTGGTCGCCCTCATCGTCATCCCGACCGCCGCCGCCGTCCTGCTCGGCGGCTTCCAGGTGTTCGCCTCGATAGGCGCCGCCGGTGACTACACCCGTACCAACCGGCTGGCGCAGCTGTCCCAGCAGGTCGGCGCGCTCACCCACCTGGTCGCCGGCGAGCGCGCCAGGACCTCGTGGTTCATCGCCAGGGGCCGGCCCGTGACGGGGCTGGCCGCCGTGCGCAACCAGATGGACCAGGTGGACGAGTCCACCAAGGAGGTACGGGCCAGCGCCGAGCAGTTGGTGGGCGACGTCACCGGCCGTACCGCCGACCAGATCGAGAACATGCTGAGCCGCCTGAACGACCTGGCCGGCCTGCGCGAGCAGGCGCTCGAAGCCGAGCTGCTGCCCGGTGCCTGCGTCGAGCTCTACACCACGGTGATCAATGAGCTGCTGTCGGTGCACAACGAGCTGATCAAGGGCAGCCAGGACGACGAGCTGTTCCGGCAGACCCGCATGCTCGACGCGCTGGCCCAGGCCAAGGAGAGCGTCTCGCTCCAGCAGGCGCTGGTCACCACCGGCCTGGTGGAGGGAAGTCTCGACCAGGAACAGCTCAAGCGCTTCCTCGGCGAGCTGTCGCGCGAGCGCAACGAGCGCAAGAGCTTCGGCGACGAGGCCACCGCCGAGGAGCGCCGCTTCTTCGACGAGACCGTCAACGGCAGGCCCGCCGACCGGATGCTGTTCCTGCGCGAGCTGGTGCTGATCCGGGCCACGGCCGGGCTGCCGCTGCGCGGGCTCGACCAGGCCAGCCGCGGCGACGACGCCAAGGAGTGGTACGACGCGGGCAACGTCGTCGTCGACTCCTTCCGCAAGGTCGAGCAGCGCCAGGCGGCCGGCATCCTGACCCGC
Source organism: Nonomuraea sp. NPDC049129 (assembly GCF_040648495.1). Classification (NCBI taxonomy): domain Bacteria; kingdom Bacillati; phylum Actinomycetota; class Actinomycetes; order Streptosporangiales; family Streptosporangiaceae; genus Nonomuraea; species Nonomuraea sp. NPDC049129. Next base: position 36,595 of record NZ_JBEZDU010000024.1, read on the forward strand.
AGCGAGGCGCTGGGCGCGGACGAGCGGCAGCGCGCCCTCGTCATCGCGGGCGCCGTGCTCGCGCTGCTCATCGCCGTCCTGCTGATCACCACCGGGGTGGCCAGATCGCTGGTCCGCCCGCTGCGCCGGCTGCGCGGCGAGGCGCTGGAGATCGCCGGCCGGCGGCTGCCGGAGTTCGTCCAGCACCTGCGCGAGTCGCGCGACGGCGCGCTCAACGCCGAGGTGCCGCCGATCGGCATCTTCTCCAAGGACGAGGTGGGCGAGGTCGCGCGGGCCTTCGACGAGGTGCACCGCGAGGCCGTACGACTGGCCGGCGACGAGGCACGGCTGCGCTCGAACGTCAACGCGATGTTCGTCAACCTGTCGCGGCGCAGCCAGACCCTGGTCGAGCGGCAGCTCACGCTGATCGAGCGGCTGGAGCGGGGCGAGCGCGACGACACCCGGCTCGGCGACCTGTTCCTGCTCGACCACCTGGCCACCCGCATGCGCCGCAACAGCGAGAACCTGCTGGTCCTGGCCGGCCAGGAGGCGGCGCGCAAGTGGAGCGAGGCCGTCGAGCTGATGGACGTCGTACGCGCGTCGCTCGGCGAGGTCGAGAGCTACGACCGGGTCAGCGTCCAGGTGCAGTCGGCGGCCGCCATCGCCGGCCAGGCGGTCAGTGACGTCGTGCATCTGCTCGCCGAGCTGGTCGAGAACGCGGTCTCGTTCTCCCCGCGCGACACCAAGGTCATCATCTCCAGCAGCCACATCGACGGCGGCGGGCTGATGGTCTCGGTCACCGACCACGGCATCGGCATGGGGCCGGAGGAGCTGGCCCAGGCCAACTGGCGGCTGGCCAACCCGCCGGTGGTCGACGTCTCGGTCTCCCGGCGGATGGGCCTGTTCGTGGTCGGCCGGCTCGCGCTGCGGCACAGCATCAGGGTGCAGCTGCGCCCCCAGGACACCGGCGGCCTGACCGCCATGGTGCTGATCCCCGAGATGCTGCTCACCGCGCTCCCCGGGCCCGTGGCGCCCCCGGAGCCGCCGCCGTTCGTCCAGGTGCCGATGCAGGCCACACCGGCGATGCCCGGCCTCGGCCACCCGTCGTACGACCCCGCGTTCGATCAGCCGCTCGATTCGGCGTCGTGGTTCAGCTCACAGCACACGCATTCGGTGGAGGTGCCGATGCCCGACCTGGCCGCCCCACCGGCGCGGGCTGACAACGAGTTCTACGACACCTTCGAGTCGAGCTGGTTCACCAAGGCGACACCGACGCCGGACCAGCGCGACCCCGCCTGGACCTCGCCGGCCGACACCGGATGGCAGGCGGCGGGAGCGATCGGCGAACCCGCCCAGAGCGGGACGACAACATCCGGACTGCCCAAGCGGACGCCGAAGGCCAACCTCGTGCCCGGCTCCGCCGCGCCCCCGCCGACGCCCGCGCAGGCGCCGCCGGTCTCGCCCGACCGGTTGCGCAGCAGGCTCGCCGGCTATCAGCAGGGCGTGCGCAAGGGCCGTGCAGAGTTAGAGGAGGACTCATGATGAAGAACCTGAGCCAGGCGGCCAGGGACCTGAACTGGCTGGTCAGCGGCTTCGTGGAGCAGGTGCCCGGCGTCGCGCACACGGTGGTGGTCTCCGCCGACGGGCTGCCGGTGGCCATCTCGCGGGGATTCCCCCAGGACCGCGCCGACCAGCTCGCGGCCATCGCGGCGGGGCTGATCAGCCTCACGCAGGGCGCCGCGCGCGTCTTCGAAGGCGGCGGAGTCACCCAGACCCTCATCGAGATGGACCGCGGGCTGCTCCTGGCCATGTCCATCAGTGACGGTTCGTGCCTGGCGGTGCTGGCCGCACCCGACTGTGACATGGGCCTGGTGGCCTACCAGATGACGATTCTGGTCGAGCGCGCGGGGCAAGTGCTCACGCCCGCCGTCCGCGCGGAACTCTCGGCCGCGCGTACCTGGTGATGGGAGCGGACTGTTGGCAGCGTGGGACGACCGCGGACCGGAGCCCGAGCGCAGCTCGTTGGTCCGGATGTACGCCGTCACGGGCGGCCGGACCGCCCCACGCGGTGGCCTGGCCATGGAGGCGCTCATCTCCTCGTCGACCTCGATGCGGCTCGGTATGGCCTACACCCGGGAGTACCGGGCGATCAGCGAGCTGTGCCGACAGGTCCGCTCGGTGGCCGAGGTGTCGGCTATGCTGCGGATCCCGCTCGGAGTGGCGCGGGTGCTGATCGCCGACATGGAGTCGGAAGGGCTGGTACGCGTCTACCAGCCGCAGCTCGAGGCGGGCATCCCTGACAAGGGCCTGCTCGAAAGGGTACTAAGTGGACTTCGCAGGCTCTAGCGGGCTCACCTCGACGAAGATCGTCGTCGCGGGTGGGTTCGGTGTGGGCAAGACCACCTTCGTCGGCGCGGTGTCGGAGATCATGCCGCTGACGACGGAGGCGGTGATGACGGACGCCTCGGCGGGCATCGACGACCTCGCGCACACACCGGGCAAGACGACCACCACCGTGGCCATGGACTTCGGGCGTGTGTCGCTCGACCGTGATCTGATCCTCTACCTGTTCGGTACGCCAGGACAGCACCGGTTCTGGTTCATGTGGGACGACCTCGTGCGGGGGGCGATCGGGGCCGTGGTCCTGGTGGACTCCCGGCGGCTGGCCGACAGCTTCCCCGCGATCGACTACTTCGAGAACGCCGGGTTGCCCTTCATCGTCGGGCTCAACGGGTGGGACGGGCGGTTCCCGCACGTGGAGAGCGAGGTCAGGGAGGCACTCACGCTCTCCCCGCACATCCCGATCGTGCGCACCGACGCGCGGGCCCGCGAGCCGGTCAAGAACACGCTCATCGCGCTGGTCGAGCACGCGCTGAACGCCAGCGCCGCGTCCGGCGCCCGCTGACGGCTTGTCTTAGGACGCTCTTTCAGGACGCCGCCCACCTCCCAGGACGCCGCCTTTAGGACACGGCCGACCACCAGTGGGCGGCCACCAGCTCCGCCACCAGCGTCTCCGTGAGCAGTGCCACGTCCGCGTCGCCGTCGTGCGCGTAGCGGATGGCGGCCGTGGCGTCCTTGAGATCCCCGCCGAGCAGATCGCCGCCGATGAGGTCGCCGCCGACCGTGACGACCGTCGAGCCGCGCTGCCGCACCCAGTCCATGGCCTGGTCCTCGTAGCCGGAGCCGCGGAAGAGCAGGGCGCGGTAGTCGAGGGTCTTGGTGAGGTAGACGTCCACATGGGCCCAGTCGCCCGTCTCGCAGGCGTCGGCCGGCCGGCGCGGACCCTCGCGGAACATCAGCGCCGACTGCTCCGCCGACGACAGGCGCTCCACGGGCGCGATGGTGTAGACGCCGTCCGGGCCGTCCAGCAGCTCCAGCGTCAGGGGCAGCCACTCCTCCCTGCGGTCGAGGAGGTCGGCCGACGCCTCGGCGCTGCGTCGTACGAGGTCGGCCAGGTCGCGCCCGTCGCCGGTGAGGTGCGCCTCCAGCGCGAGCAGGAGGGCGAGCGTGTGCTGGAACGTACGGCAGGACACCCCGCCCCGCTCCTCACCCGCGTGCATGGGCACGACCAGGTCGGCCGCCTCGGCGAGGGCCGAGCCGGGATGGTTGGTGAGCGCCGCCACGAACGACGGGCCGCCCGCGTAGCGGGCCACCGCGTCGAGCGTCTCGCGGCTGGTACCCGTCGCCGAGATGGGCACCACGAGCGTCTCCGGGCTCGCGGGGTATGACGCGGCGGCCGAGGCGTAGTCGGCGTAGGCGTCGATGCCCGCCGCGCGCAGGCGGAGCGCGGCCACTCCGGCGGCGTAGCGGGAGCTGCCCATGCCGAGGAACAGCACCCGCCGGACACCGGCAGGCAGCCCCTCGTAGAGGCCGCCCGCCGCCAGCTCGTCCGCGAGGGTGGCCAGGGCCGCGGGCTTGGCCTCCAGGTCGGCCAGGTAGAGCTCGGAATTCACGGGGTCTCCTCAGAAGTGTCTGCCTGGCACGGCTCGGGGTTCACGGGGTCTTCTCGGGATAGCGGGCGTGCAGCACGCCCATCGGGGCGTAGCGCCAGCGGGGCAGGTGGCGGGCGGCGTAGACCAGCTCCCGGCACTCCTGCTCGATCTCGAACGGGCGCAGCAGCGACTCGTCCAGGAGGTCCGGCCGCCCGCGCTCGGCCAGGCGGCTCCGGTAGGCGGCCAGCAGGAGCTCGCGAGCCTCGCCGGCCCAGTCGAGCGCCTGACTCGGCGGGGTGCCGCGGCGCTTGATCGCCACCTGGGCGACGTGCTCCAGGCTCGTGGCGAGCTGGGCGAGGTCCCTGGCCGCCGGTTGGTACGGCGCGGCCTCCATGACGGTGGGGTTGCCGTCGAAGTCGATCACGGCGTAACCGTCGCGCCACCGCAGGATCTGGCCGACGTGCAGATCGCCGTGGATGCGGATCAGCGGCGTGCTGATCGGCCTGGTCAGCGGGGCCAGCTCGGCTCTGAGGGCGTCGGCTCGTCCGGCCAGCCACGCGCCGTCCTCGCCGTCCGTCAGGGCGAGAGCCTCGGCCAGCGCCTGCTCGGCCCTTTCAGCCAGAGGGGAACCCGCCAGACGGGAAACAGCCAGACCGGAAATGGGTGTAACGGTTGGGGGAGTGGCGACGATGGAAGGGGGTGGGAAAGTGGAGAGCGCCAGGTGGAGGTCGGCGGCCAGGCGGCCGAGGGCTTCCGCGAAGGCGGTGCGGCCGGCAGCGGCCTCGTCGGCGCACCACTCCCAACCGTCCCTGGCCTCCGGCAGGTAGCCCGTGACCAGCGCGAGCAGCGTCTCTCCCGCCCCGTCCACCCGGGTCAGAGCGGCGTACGGCGGAGCCGTGTCCCGGAACCCGGCCCCGGCCAGGTGGGCGAGCAGATCGGGAGCGGGATGCGGCAGCGCCGCCGGCGGCGTCAGCCACTTGACGACCACCCGATCGGCCACGACCACGGAATAGTTCGTCTGGTCGACATGCGCGCCGAAATCCCGTTCGACCGGCACCCCAGTGTCGAGATCCCCAGCCTCGTACGAGAGGCTGGGCAGCGCGGAGAAGCGGCGGACCGCGAACGGCGGCGGCACGTCATCCCCTCCCCCCAGCGCCGTCACGAGCGCGGCCGAGACGCCGCGGTCCCGTGATGTGAGGGGCTTCTCACCGAGAGAGAGCAACCGCCTCCAAATTGAATCCATGTTCAACAGGAATACCAAACATCCAGGTAACAGTGTCCGCAAAAGTCTTGCTCATGTTGATTTCTGCTGCAACACTCCTCGTCTGGTCTGCCGTGCCCGGTTGGTCGCGCGACCCCTCATCCACCGGAACCCTGAAGGAGTAGCGGCCGTGTTCCGTACCCGGTTCACCCGTCGTCTTCCGGCCGCCGTAGCGGTGGCCGGCCTCGCGCTCGCCGCCGCGGCGTGCGGCGGTGAGTCGACCAACGCAGGCGCGGCGCCGGCGGCGACTGCCGACCAGCTCAACCCGAACGCCGACCTGTCGAAGCAGTCGGTCAACGTGACGGTCTGGGACGGGTACACGCCCAAGGAGCTGCCGCAGAAGGTCAAGGACAAGCTCAAGTTCCCGCTGAAGATCGCGATCCACGACACCAACGAGACCGCGATGACCAAGCTGACCGCGGGTGGCGACAGCGGCATCGACGTGGCGTTCGTGTCCGGACAGTACGCCCAGGCGCTCAACGAGCAGGGCCTGCTGGAGCCGATCCACCCCGAGCTGATCCCGAACCTGTCGAACCTCTACCCCGAGGCGACCCAGCTGTCCTACGACAAGGGCAACAAGTACTCGGTGCCCTACACCTGGGGCACGACCGGCATCTGCTACCGCAGCGACCTGGTGAAGACGCCGCCGACGAGCTGGAAGGACCTCCTGCAGCCCCCGTCGTGGGCCGACAAGAAGGTCACCATGATGACCACCGAGCGCTGGCTGGCCCTGCCCGCCCTCAAGGCGCTCGGCTACTCGGTCAACACCGACAAGGACGCCGAGATCGCCAAGGCCAAGGAGCTCCTTGTCGCGGCCAAGCCGCACCTGCTCGGCTACGACGACACGACCTTCGGCGACAAGCTCAAGTCCGGCGAGGCGGTCATGGTCGAGGCGTGGGACGGCTGGTGCCCGACCACGGACGAGAAGCAGAACATCAAGTTCGTGGTGCCGAAGGAGGGCAGCGACCTCTGGGTGGACACCATGGTGATCATGAAGTCCTCCAAGAACAAGGAGGCGGCGCACGCCCTGATCAACTACATCCTCGACCCCGAGATCCACAGCTGGGCCGCCGTGAACATCAACTACAAGGTGCCCAACAAGGCCGCCATGGACAAGGTGGAGATCGCCAAGGGCTCCCTGCTGGACATCAAGCCGGCCGAGCTGCTCAACGGTGAGTCACTCATCGACCTGGGCCAGGCGGGCGTCAAGTACACGCGCCTGGCGACCGAGATCAAGGCGCAGTCGTAGTCGCGGGATGAAGTCAGAACACGAATGAAGTCAGAAGCTCAAGCCCGGCCGGTGTCTCCTTCCAGAGGACGCCGGCTGGGTGCGTTCGTTTTCCTGTCACCCGGCCTGACGTACCTGGTGGTGCTCCTGCTGGTGCCGCTGGTGCTCGTGCTGAGCTACACGCTCTTCCAGCGCGGCCGGTTCGGCGGTGTCGTCTACGAGGTCACCGGCGAGAACTTCAGCCGCCTGATCGACCCGCTCTACCTCAGCGTGGTGGGCGCCTCCCTGAAGATCGCGGGGCTCACGACGCTGCTCGCGCTGCTGCTCGGCTACCCCACGGCGTACTTGATCGCGCAGCTGCCGCGCAAGTGGAAGACGGTCGCGCTGGTCGCCGTCGTGCTGCCGTTCTGGACGAACTTCATCATCCGCGTCTACGCCTGGATCATCCTGCTCAACGGTCCCGGCCTGCTGAACTCGGGATTGAAGGCGCTCGGCCTGGGGCCGTACGAACTGCTCTACAACCAGGGCGCCATCGTCCTCGGGCTGCTCTACTCCTACCTGCCGCTGATGGTGCTGCCGCTCTACGCGGCGATCGAGCGGCTCGACCCGCAGTTGCGCGAGGCGTCGGCGAACCTGGGCGCGTCGGCGTTCAGCACCTTCCGCAAGGTGACGCTGCCGCTGACGGTGCCGGGCGTGCTGACCGGGTGCCTGTTCGTGTTCGTGCCCAGCTTCGGCAACTTCGTCATCCCCGAGATGCTCGGCGGCGGCAAGTCGGTCATGGTGGGCAACCTGATCCGCACCGAGTTCCTGCAGGCGCGCGACTGGCCCTTCGGCTCCGCGCTGACGCTGGCCCTCGTGGCGGTCCTGGTGGTGCTGCTGATCGCGCAGTCGTGGGTGGCCCGTCGTGCGTAGGTCGAAGTGGCTGCATGTCCCGTTCTGGGCGACGTACGTCTTCCTGTACGCGCCGATCATCGTGCTCGTCGTGATGTCGTTCAACTCCGGCAGGTCGGCCTACACCTACGAGGGCTTCAGCCTCAAGTGGTACGGCGAACTGGCCCAGGACGAGCGCATCAGGGACGGCGTGGTCAACACGCTCATCGTGGCCGCGGGCTCGACCGTCGTCGCGACCGTGCTCGGCACGCTGCTGGCCGTCGGCCTGGCCAGGTACACCCGGTCGAAGACGCTCGACGCGCTCGCCCTGATGCCGGCCGTCCTACCCGACCTGGTGCTGGCCATCGGGCTGCTGGTCTTCTACGGGATGATCCAGCTCACCCTGGGGCTCTACTCGGTGATCCTCGCGCACGGCGTCTTCTCGATGGCGTTCGTCGCCGCGGTGGTGCGTACCAGGCTGTCGAACGCCGACACCTCGCTGGAGGAGGCCTCGCGCGACCTCGGGGCGGGCCCGGTCGTCACGTTCATGAAGGTGACGCTGCCGCAGCTCACACCCGGCATCATCGCGGGCGCGCTGCTGGCCTTCACACTGTCGCTGGACGAGTTCGTCATCGCCTTCTTCACGATCGGCAACAACGAGCAGACGCTGCCGATCGTCATCTATTCGATGATCCGTTTCGGGGTGACCCCGAAGATCAACGCGCTGGCCGCGATCCTGCTCCTGGTGAGCTTCACCGCGGTGATCGTGGGCCAGCGGATGACCAAGATCGGGGAGAGGGAGCCGAACCGGACACCTGGAGGACCACGTGCGGACCTCAGGGTGCAAGGTGAGGCGGACTCGACCATGAGGAGTGTGTCACGTGCTGAAGATTGACGGGATCACCCGGCGGTTCGGTGACGTCACCGCGCTCGACGGGGTCTCCCTGGACATCCGCCAGGGTGAGTTCTTCGCCCTGCTGGGCCCCTCCGGCTGCGGCAAGACCACGCTGCTGCGCATCCTGGCCGGGTTCGAGACGCCCGACAGCGGCACGGTGACGCTGGACGGCGAGGACCTGCTCGGCAAGCAGCCGAACCGGCGGCCGATCAGCCTGATGTTCCAGTCGTACGCGCTGTTCCCGCACATGACCGTGGCCAAGAACGTGGCCTACGGCCTGGAGCGCGAGAAGCTGCCGCGCCAGGAGATCAAGCAGCGCGTCGGCGAGGTGCTGGAGACCGTCGGCCTGTCGGACCTCGGCGGTCGCAAGCCCGCCCAGCTGTCCGGCGGTCAGCGCCAGCGCGTCGCGCTCGCCCGCTCCATCGTCAAGCGCCCGCGCCTGCTCCTGCTCGACGAGCCGCTGTCCGCGCTGGACAAGAAGGTCCGCGCCGACATGCAGCTGGAGCTCAAGCGGCTGCAGCACGAGGTCGGCATCACCTTCGTGGTCGTCACCCACGACCAGGAGGAGGCCATGTCGCTCGCCGACCGCATCGCGGTCTTCGAGCGCGGCGGCGTGCGCCAGGTGGACCAGCCCGTCGAGCTCTATGAGCGGCCCCGCACCCCCTTCGTCGCCGACTTCGTCGGCGCCAACAACCTGTTCGAGGGTACGGCCGGCGGCGCCGAGGCCCTGCGGACCGACGACTTCGGCCTGCTGCCCGGCACCCCGCTGGAGGAGCTGGAGACCGGCGCCAAGGCACTCCTGGGCGTCCGCCCCGAGAAGATCGAGCTGCGCGAGGAGACGGCCGCGCACGGCCTCAAGGGGACCGTGCTCGACGTCAGCTTCTACGGCGGCGTCTCCCACGTCTCGGTCGACCTGCCCGGCCGCGTCAAGCCGGTCCTGGTGGCCGTGCAGGGCGCCAGCGCCGTGGAGCAGGGCGCCAAGGTCAAGCTGCACTGGCGGCACGACGAGGCCGTCATCATCCCGGCGGACCAGGGAACGGCTCAATGAGCGGCGGGCCGGCGAACGGCTCAGTGAGCGAGGCCGTGGCCCGTCGCCGTGCGCGCGTAGGAGAGGATCAGCTCGGCCGCCTCCTGCGGGCCTATCACCGGGTGCCGGGCGGTGATCCGGTAGCCGTAGGCGTCCTCCAGGGCCACCAGGTTCCGCGAGATCGTCAGCGAGTCGGAGCTCAGCGTGAAGACGCCCAGCGCGGCCCCCGTGTCCAGGATCGACTGGTACATCGACACCTGCCGGTCATAGAGGGACGTGAGCAGCACCCCGTAGACCCGGCTGCGCCCCGCCGCCCCGCCCAGCTCGTTGAGCAGCCGGACATCGGGGTCGAGCGGACCGGTCGGCAGCCCCGACCTGATCGTCATGACCAGCTTCTCCGCCGGGTCGGTGAGCGCCGCGAGCTGCCGCATCCGCTGCTCGTAGAATCGCTCCATCCCGGCGTGCTGCGCCTCGACCAGCAGCTCGCTGAGGTCGGGATAGTGATAGAGCACGGCGCCCGAGGTAAGCCCCGCCTCCTCGGCCACATGCGAGAGCTGGACGCGGTCGATGCCGTGACGGATGATGGCCCGCCGGGCCGCCTCGATCAGGTCGATGCGCCGGTCGCTGCGGCTCTTTCGCTGGGTCACACTCACCGCCTTGTTCGTCTGCCGTTCAGGAAGCCGTGACCATAGTGCCTTGAAGTTGACCGGCCCGCTAGATGAGTATTTGAATTCCCCTTCAAATTGATGCCACCTCGGAGCGCGTGATGTCCCTCACCATCCTGTTCATGCCGGAAAGCGCCTACGGGCCCACGAACAACAGCATCGGCATCGGCGACATTCTCCGTCGCCGCGGTCACCGCGTCGTCTTCGCCGCCGAGGCCTCGTGGAAGGGCAAGCTCGAAGCGCTCGGCTTCGAGGAGGACCTCGTCGACCTGGCGCCGCCCGCCGAGGGGGACGAGGAGCAGGATGCGGGACAGTTCTGGAAGGACTTCATCCGCGAGACCGCCCCGGAATACCGCAAGAGCACGCTGGAGCAGCTCGAAACGGTGACCAAGCCCATCTGGGACTCGCTCATCGACGGCGCCAAGTACTGCGAGCCGCAGCTCAAGGCGATCATCGAGCGGGTCCAGCCGGACGTCATCGTCGAGGACAACGTCATCACCTTCCCCGCGCTGCTCACGGCCGGCAAGAAGTTCGTCCGCATCGTGTCCTGCAACCCGCTGGAGGTGCGCGGGGACGACGTCGCGCCGGTGTTCTCGGGTCTGCCCGCCGACCACCGCGCGGAGTGGGACGCCTTCCGCGCCGAGTACGACCGTACGCACCGGGAGATCTGGAACGCCTTCAACGAGTGGTGCGTCGAGCAGGGCACCGAGCCGCTGCCCGACCTCGACTTCATCCACGAGGGCGACCTGAACCTCTACGTGTTCCCGGAGATCCTCGACTACACCGACGCCCGCCCGCTCGGCCCCACCTGGCACCGCCTCGACTCCTCGGTGCGTGAGACCGACGAGGACTTCCAGCTGCCCTTCCAGCGCACCGGCGGCGCGCTGGTCTACTTCTCGCTCGGCTCGCTCGGCTCCTCCGACGTGGAGCTGATGCAGCGGGTGATCGACGTGCTGGCCACCACCCCGCACCAGTTCATCGTCTCCAAGGGCCCGCTGCACGAGGAGATCAAGCTGGCCGACAACATGTGGGGCGCCGAGTTCCTGCCGCAGACGAAGATCATCCCGCTCTGCGACCTGGTCATCACGCACGGCGGCAACAACACCACCACCGAGGCGCTGCACTTCGGCAAGCCGATGATCCTGCTGCCGCTGTTCTGGGACCAGTACGACAACGCCCAGCGCGTGGACGAGCTCGGCTACGGCGTGCGGCTGTCGACCTACGCCTTCACCGACGAGGAGCTGACGGGCGCCCTCGACCGCCTGCTCGGCGACGAGCAGCTGCGCGCCCGGCTGGCCGCCGAGGGTGAGCGGATCCGCGGCCTGGACGGGCTGCGCAAGGCCGCGGACCTCATCGAGGAGCTGGGGCAGCGGTCCGATGCGTGAGCTGATCAACCCCGCGACGGGGCTCGTCTTCGACAAGATCCCCGACACCCCCGTCGAGGACGTGACGCGGGCCGTGGGGACGGCGCGCGCCGCCTTCGAGGAGTGGTCGCAGGCCACCCCCGCCGAGCGGGCCCGGGTGCTGCTGCGGCTGGCCGACCTGGTCGAGGCCGACGCCGAGGAGCTGACCCGGCTGGAGGTCGAGGAGACGGGCAAGCCCGCGGCGGTCTTCAGGGACGGCGAGCTGCCGTTCGCGGCCGACAACCTGCGCTTCTTCGCCGGGGCCGCGCGCTCGCTCGAAGGGTCGGGCGCTGGGGTGTTCAGCCGCGGCTACACCTCGGTCATGCTGCGCCGCCCGGTCGGCGTGGTGGGCTCGATCGCGCCGTGGAACTTCCCCTTCGTGATGGCCGTGTGGAAGCTCGGCCCGGCCGTCGCCGCGGGCAACGCGGTGGTCATCAAGCCCGCCCCGCAGACGCCCCGCACCACGCTGCGCCTGGCCGAGCTGTTCGCCCAGGCGGGCGCGCCGGCCGGTCTGGTGCGGGTGGTCACCGGCGACGCCGAGGTGGGGGAGGCGCTGGTCACCGATCCGGGCGTGGACATGGTCAGCGTCACCGGCTCGACGGAGACCGGCCGAGCCGTCATGAGCGGCGCCGCCAAGACGCTCAAGCGGGTGCACCTGGAGCTCGGTGGCAAGGCGCCCGCGCTGGTCTTCGAGGACGCCGACCTCGAGGAGACGGCCCGCGGGGTGGCCATGGGCGCCACCTACAACACCGGCCAGGACTGCACCGCCGCCACCCGCGTCTACGTGGCCCGGCCGGTCTACGACGAGGCGGTGGAGGCCATCAGGCAGACGCTCGCCGGGATCACCGTGGGCGACCCGTGGGACCCCGCCACCGACGTCGGCCCGCTGATCTCGGCGGCCCACCGCGACCGGGTGCACGGCTTCGTCTCCGGCTCCGGCGGGCGCGTCGTGCACGGTGGCGCGCCGGTCGACGGACCCGGCTTCTACTACCTTCCGACACTTGTTAACGAAGTGTCACAGAACAGCGATATCGTCCAGGGAGAGCTATTCGGTCCCGTCCTCGTGGTCCTGCCGTTCGACACCGAGGACGAGGCGGTCACGCTGGCCAACGACACGCGTTACGGTCTGGCCTCGTCCGTGTGGTCACGAGACGTTGCCAGGGCGATGCGGGTCTCGCACCGCCTCGATGTGGGTGTGACCTGGATCAACGACCACCTGCCGATAGCCAGCGAGGCCCCGCACGGCGGGGTCAAGGGCAGTGGTTTCGGCAAGGACATGAGCCAGGAGGCGGTGCAGGAGTATTCGGTGACCCGTCACCTGATGGTCAAGCACGCGGCGCCGGTGGAGCGAGACTCCTTTCGGCCCGCCTGAAAACGCGCGCGGCGAAATGCGACCTTGTGGGCACGTTTGGTCGTATTTGATGGGATATGTACGGTTGGCCGTCTGGTACGGGTTGTGTTCCAATTACCCAGCCCGCAGAAATCCCATGCGCCCCAAGCGTGTCAGATTTTCGAGCACGTAACGGCGAGAGGTTGCGAGAGTCAGTGAGGACGGATAACCCCAGGCACACCAGGTCAGGGGAGTACACAGGCGGACGGTTCCGGCTGGCGAACTGGCGCGTGCGCTCCAGGCTGGTGGCGCTGATCCTCATCCCCACGATCGTGGGTGTGCTCCTCGCCGGCGTCCAGCTCGCGAACGCCATCGGCACCAGCGCCGAGTACCGCCGGCTGACCCAGGTCGCCGAGCTGGTCCAGCGTGCCTCCGCGCTGTCGCACGAGCTCGCCAAGGAACGCACGCTCACCGCGTGGTACATGGCCGACCGCCGGCGTCCCATCCGCCTGAGCCAGCTCAAGACCCAGCGCGAGGCGTCCGACGCGGCCAAGCAGCGCGTGCTCGCCGCCACCACGTCCATCGACGCCACCCACACCACCCGCGTCCAGCAGGAGGTCGTGGAGATCCGCCGGTGGCTGACCGGACTCGACGGCCTGCGCAGGTCGATCGCGGGTGAGGCGAGCGTGCCGCCCCGAGCCGCCATCCGCACCTATTCCTCCCTGATCGAGGTCCTCGAGCGCCTCCAGAACGACCTGGGCGACGGCATCAGCGACGACGCCCTCCAGGGCGACGTGGCCGCGCTGGCCGCCCTCGACCAGACCAGAGAACAGGTGCTGCGCCAGCAGGGCATCCTCGTCGTGGCGCTGATCGAGCGGCGGCTGGACTATGACGACCTGTCCGACTTCCTCGGCTCCTGGAACAGTCAGCAGCTGCAGCTGGCCGCCTTCGAGCAGGAAGCCACCCGTGCGGACCTCCAGGCGTACAAGAAGGGCGTGCGCGGCCCGCAGATCGACCGCGCGGACGCGATGCGCCAGCGGGCCCTGGCCCAGCTGCGCGAGTTCAAGACCATCAGGGACCTGGACATCACGACTCGCCGTGACCTCCAGCTCTGGTACGAGAGCACCTCGCTGTCCGCCAACGCCATGCGCAAGGTCGAGGACGGCCTGACCACCAGGATCGTGGCCACCACCCGGGACCTGAGCGACACCGAGCAGCGCAACGCCATCATCTCCGGCGCGACCATCCTGGTCCTGCTGCTGCTCGTCCTGGTGATCACCACCCGGGTGGCCGGTTCGCTGGTCCGCCCGCTGCGCCGGCTGCGCGCCGAGGCGCTCCAGGTGGCCACCACCCGGCTGCCCGAGACCGTCCGCCTGCTGCGCGAGTCCGGGGACAGCGCCGAGGTGCCCGACGTGCCCTCCGTCGGCGTCAACACCCGCGACGAGATCGGGGAAGTGGCCCGGGCCTTCGACGAGGTCCACCGCGAGGCGATCAGGCTGGCCGGCGACGAGGCCAAGCTGCGCGCCAACGTCAACTCGATGTTCGTCAACCTCTCCCGGCGCAGCCAGACGCTCGTCGAGCGGCAGCTGCAGCTCATCGAGGGCCTGGAGCAGGGTGAGGAGGACGAGAACCGGCTGGCGAACCTGTTCCGGCTGGACCACCTCGCCACCCGCATGCGCCGCAACAGCGAGAACCTCCTGGTCCTCGCCGGCCAGGAGGCCGCCCGCAAGTGGAGCGAGCCGGTGCCGCTGGTCGACATCGCCCGCGCCTCGCTGTCCGAGGTCGAGAACTACGAACGGGTCCAGATCCAGATCCCGTCCGGCATCGAGGTCGCCGGCCCGGCCGTCACCGACGCCGTGCACCTGCTCGCCGAGCTGATCGAGAACGCCATCTCCTTCTCCCCGCGCGAGAGCAAGGTCCAGGTCACCAGCTCGCCCATCGAGGGCGGCATCCAGGTGACGATCACCGACCTGGGCATCGGCATGTCGGCCGACGAGCTGGCCGAGGCCAACTGGCGGCTGGCCAACCCGCCGGTGGTGGACGTGGCCGTCTCGCGCCGCATGGGCCTGTTCGTGGTCGGCCGCCTGGCGCTGCGCCACGGCATCAGGGTCCAGCTCGGGATGCGAGAGGCGGGCGGCCTGGCCGCGCTCGTCATGCTGCCCGACATGCTCCTCGGCGGTGGCACCGCCGCCGGCGCGGTGCCCCAGCAGCGCGGCCAGTACGAAGCCTTCACCACCTTCGACCCGAGCCAGCTGGAGCCGTCCTCGACGAACGGCTCGGGCGTCTACGCCGCGCCGCAGGGCACGATCGACACCCCCGACATCCGTGACGACGCGCCGGTCGACACGCAGTGGCCGGGCACGCTGCCCGTGCCGGGCGGTGGCGGCAACTGGCCGCCGTTCGGCGAGGAGCAGCCGCCGAGGCAGCAGCCTGACGAGCAGCGCTGGCCGTCGTTCGCCGAGGAGCCGCCCGCGGCCGCCGCTCCGGGCGAGCAGCGCTGGCCGTCCTTCGCCGAGGAGGCGCCGCGGCAGGACGAGCAGCGCTGGCCCTCCTTCGCCACCGAGCCGCCGCCTCCGGCGCAGGACGAGCAGCGCTGGCCGTCCTTCGCCACGGAGCCGCCCCCGCCCTCGTCCTCGGAGGAGACGCGCTGGCCGTCCTTCGGCTCGGCCGAGGATCTGCCGCCCAGGTCGCCGTTCGTCGCGACGCCCAAGCCCTTCGACGCCGAGCCGCGGCCGGCGTACGGGTTCGAGGAGCAGCGCTGGCCGTCGTTCGCCGACTCGCCGATCCCGCCCGTCGAGCCCTTCACGCACAACGGTCGTGGCGCGTTCAACCCGTTCGGTCCCGGCGAGTACTCCTCCAAGGACCTGACCGGCCCGCTCCCGGCGGTGCGCAACAACTCGCCGCTGGAGCAGAGCGACGACTTCCTGCCGATCTTCTCCTCGGTCGGCTCCGACTGGTTCCGCAGGCCGGAGCCGGAGCCCGAGCCGGCCAAGCCGGATCAGGAGCAGCACTCCGAGATCTCCGCGCAGGAGGAGACGCAGATCGGGGGGATACCGGCCGTGCCGCCGATCGGCCAGTTCCCGCAGCAGCCCGCCGGGCAGCCCTACGCCCAGCCTTACGCTCAGCTCCCCGTGCCTCCCGCGGCCACGCCCGCCGCGCCCCCGCCGGTCGCCGCGTCCGCCGCCTCCGCCGGGACGTCGGACAAGCCCTCGCTGCCGCAACGCGTGCCGGGCAAGTCCGGCGCGGGCTCGACGTGGTCCTCGCCCGCCGACACCGGCTGGCAGGCCGCGCAGGCCGCCGCCGAGCCGGCCATGGGCGGCACGACGGCCTCTGGCCTGCCGCGGCGCGTGCCAAAGGCCAACCTGGTTCCCGGTACGGCCAGCCTGGCCGAGCCGCAGGCGACGTCACCGGCGCCACAGATCTCTCCCGATCGATTGCGGAGCCGGCTGTCCAGCTTCCAGCAGGGGGTACGGCAAGGCCGCGCGTTCACCCGCGGAGAAGACAATGAGGAGGAGCAATGAGAGAACTGAGCCAGGGAGCGCGTGGCATCAGCTGGCTGATCACCGATTTCGTCAATAACGTGCCTGGAGTCGCGCACACCGTGGTGGTGTCGTCCGACGGCTTGCCGCTGGCTTTCTCCGAGGGTTTTCCCAAGGACCGGGCCGACCAGCTGGCCGCGGTCGCCTCAGGTGTGATCAGCCTGACGCAGGGCGCGGCTCGTGTGTTCGAAGGCGGTATGGTCACCCAGACCGTCATCGAGATGCAGCGCGGACTCCTGATGATCATGTCCATCAGCGATGGCTCCTGCCTCGCTGTGCTCGCCGCGCCCGATTGTGACATGGGCCTGGTCGCGTACCAGATGACGCTGCTCGTGGAACGGGCGGGCCAGGTGCTCACCCCGGCCGTGCGCGCCGAGCTGCAGGCGTCCCGCCCGCGTTAGTGGGACGGTGACAGGAGAAGAACATGATGTCAGGTCAGGGTTGGGCTGGTGATAGCACTCCGCCGCATCCGTCGGCTCCGCGTCCGCAGAAGCCGAGCTCCCTTGTCCGGCCATATGCCGTGACAGGGGGCCGCACGGCCCCACGGATGAAGTTCGCCATGGAGGCCCTCGTGTCCTCCGTGACCTCGGAATATAAAGACATTTCACTATTGAGTCCGGAGTATCAGGCGATCATTCAGCTAACCCGGAACGTCAGGTCGGTTGCCGAGATCTCCGCCCTTTTACGGCAGCCTCTTGGGGTGGTCCGGGTGCTGATCGCCGACATGGCGTCGGAGGGCCTGATCCGCGTGCACCAGCCTGCGCTGGACGCGGGAAAGCCGGACCTCAACTTGCTCGAAAGGGTGCTCAGTGGACTTCGCAGGCTCTAGCCCCGGCCTAACCTCGACGAAGATCGTCGTGGCCGGCGGCTTCGGCGTGGGCAAGACGACGTTCGTGGGTGCGGTCTCGGAGATTCTGCCGCTCACCACGGAGGCGGTGATGACGGACGCGTCGGCGGGTGTCGACGACGTCTCTCTCACGCCCAACAAGACGACCACGACCGTGGCGATGGACTTCGGCCGGGTCTCGCTCGACCGTGACCTGATCCTCTACCTGTTCGGCACGCCCGGACAGCACCGGTTCTGGTTCATGTGGGATGACCTGGTGCGTGGTGCGATCGGCGCGGTGGTGCTGGTGGACACGCGGCGGCTGGCCGACAGCTTCCCCGCGATCGACTACTTCGAAGAGGCCAAACTCCCCTTCGTCATCGGCATCAACGGCTGGGACGGGAACTTCCAGCACCAGCAGGAGGAGATCCGGGAGGCGTTGTCACTCAACCCGCACATCCCGATCGTCCGCCTGGACGCCCGAGTCAGGGACTCGGTGAAGGGCACGCTGATCACGCTGGTCGAACACGCCCTGACCCGCCACTCCCACACTCCGGCCTGACTTCCTCTGCACCAGTGCCGCCGGGCTGGACGCCCGGCGGCACTGGTGGTTCGGCCTGTGCTTCAGTTGTGGGGACGTGCGGGTATGGGGACGTGCTCAGACTGAGGCCACGCCGCGCACCAGACGCCCCACCTCGGCGCGCAGGTGGACGAAGTCCGGGTGCTCGCGAGAGCTGATCTGGTCGCGGGGGCTGGGCAGCTCCACCTTCAGGTCGCCCACGACGTGCGCGGGCGCCTTGGACAGCACGACGACCCGGTCACCCACGTACACGCTCTCGTCGATGTCGTGCGTGATGAGCACGATCGTCATCTGGTGGTGCCCGCGTACCTTCAGCACGAGGTCTTCGAGGTCCTCACGCGTCTGCGCGTCGACCGAGCCGAACGGCTCGTCCATGAGCATCAGCGCCGGCCGGTAGGCCAGCGCGCGGGCGATCGACACGCGCTGCTGCATGCCGCCCGACAGCTGGAACGGGTACTTGCGACCGGCCTCCGCCAGCCCCACCGAGTCCAGCGCCTCGTGCGCCGCCTCGCGGCGCTGCTGCTTGGTCATGTCCTTGCGACGCAGCGGCAGCGCGACGTTGTCGGCCACCGACATCCACGGGAACAGCGACCGGCTGTAGTCCTGGAAGACGACGGCCAGGTTGGCGGGCGTCTGGCGGACCAGCTCGCCCTGGACCTTGATGGCGCCGCCCGTGGGCTTGATCAGGCCCGCGATGGAGCGCAGGAGCGTCGACTTGCCGCACCCGGAGGGCCCGACGATGCACAGCAGCTCGCCCTCGGCGACGCTCAGGTTCAGGCCGTCGATGGCGTGGTGCCGCGTCGGGCCCTCGCCATAGACGTGCGTGAGGTTGTCTATCTCAAGCAAGGGGTTTCCTTTCAGCCCAGCGGCCGGGAGATGTACTGGCCCACCGGACGACCCACGATCTTGCCCGCGTCGAGGACGTGGTTGCCCCTGACGAACGTGTCGGTGACCTTCGCGCTCAGCTCGAAGCCCTCGAACGGGGTGTACTCCTGCGTCGACTCCGACTCGGCGGCGCGGACGGTCCACGTGCTGCCGGTGTCGACCAGGCAGAAGTCGGCGTCGAAGCCGGGCGCGATGGTGCCCTTGCTCCGCAGGCCGTACCTGCGGGCGGGGTTCCAGGAGGTGAGGGCGGCGATGCGCCCGTAGGACAGGCCGCGGCGGCGGCCCTCGGTGATCAGGCCGGGCAGCAGGTATTCGGCGCCGCCGAACCCGGCCTTGGCCAGGAACACGTCGTCGGCCGGAGCACCGAACTTGAGCTCCTCCCGGCAGCAGGCGTGGTCGCTGACCACCCAGTCGACGGTGCCGTCGAGCACGTACTCCCACAGCGCCTCGACGTCCTCGCGCGGCCTGATGGGCGGGTTCACCTTCGCGCCGATCCCGTTGGCGGTCTCGATGTCGGCGAGAAGATGCCCGATCGTGACCTCGCGGCGGAAGTCGATGTGCGGGAAGGTCTTGGCCATCCGCACGGCCGCGTCGAGCGCCTTGCGCGAGGACAGGTGGAGCAGGTTGATGTTGGCCAGGCCGGTCTCGTGGGCGAGGTAGGAGGCGATGAAGACCGCCAGCCCCTCGGAGTGCGGCGGCCGGGAGGCGCTGTAGGCGGCCAGCCCGCTGAGGTCGCCGGCCTCCTCCACCAGCTTGGTGTAGGCGGTCATGATCTCGGCGGTCTCACAATGTAGCGACAGTGAGATCTCGTCGGCCAGGTGCGGGAAGCGTTCGCGGGCCTCCTGCACGCCACGCATGACGAACTCGAAGTGCCCGTAGTCGTAGCGCTCGCCCTCGGGCAGCATCAGGAACTTGCTCTGGTCGGCCGAGCGCCCGTGCAGCCCGTGCCCGCCGTAGAACATGAAGATCTTGAACGACGAGACCCCGAACTTCTCCACCAGGTCGGGCAGCTCGCCGATGTGCGTGCTCGACATGGGCGCGAGGTGGAAGCCGTAGTCGATGTAGGCCTGCCCCTCCGCCTGCCTGCGCACCTCGGGGAAGAACTCCGCGTACGAACCGCCTCTGTTGAGGTAGTACTGGCCGGTCCGCATGTAGGTGAGCGCCGTGGTGACGCCGCCCTGGGCGCTGGCCATGCTCTCCGAGGCGGTGTCCTCGGGCAGCGGGTTGTAGATGCCCCAATGCTGGTGGGCGTCCACGACGCCCGGGAAGGCCAGCTTCCCGTCGCCGTCGAGCACCTCCTCGACGCCCTCGGCGGACAGGCCGGCTGCCACCTGCTCGATGCGCCCGTCCGTCACGGCGATGTCCGCGACGACCGGTTCGTCTCGGTCGTGCGTAACAATACGCACGTTCTTCAGCAACAGGTCAGTCACATCCGCCTCCTACGCGGTACGGCGAGCGCCACGGTGCCACGTGAGCATCCGGCGCTCGACCATGAGGAACAGGGTGTTGAGTACGTAACCGAGCACTCCGAGCACGACCACTCCTCCCCAGAGGGCCGGCATGTCGGAGCGGTCGCTCGCGCTGGCCAGCAGGTAGCCGATGCCGTCGGTAGCGCCTTTGAGCTCGGAGACGATCATGAGGATCAGCGCCAGCGAGACGCTCAGCCGCAGACCAGCGAAGATCTTCGGTGAGGCGGCGGGCAGGATGATCCGGACCAGGCGCAGGCTCGCCGGGACGCCGAAGACGGTAGCGGTCTCAATCTGGAGACGATCCACGTTACGCGCGCCATCGATGGAATTCAGCAGGATCGGCCAGATGACGCCGAAGACGATCGTCGCCACCTGGACCTGCGTGCCCATGGTGAAGAGCACCAGGAACACGGGGAACATCACAGGTGGCGGCACGGCCCGGGCGAACTCCACCAGCGGGTCGATGTAGTCGGACAGCCAGGCGGTCCTGCCGATCGCGACACCGAGTGCTATCCCGAGGGCCACGGCCACGCTCCACGAGCCGACCAGCCTGATGATGCTGGGGACGAAGTTGTCCACCGCCTCGTCGGTGAGGATGAGGGGCCCGGAGAACCACATCTCGTACATGCGCGCCACGATGACCGTGGGGCGGGGCATGAAGGGGTCGTCCACCGCCCTGGTGATCAGCTCCCACGCGACGAGGGCCACCGGCACCAGCCAGAGCCGTTTGACCAGGGTTTTGATCATGCGTTCCGCCACTTGAACAGCCGCCGCTCGGCACGCAGCAGCAGGGTGTTGACGATCAGTCCGATGGCGCCCGACCAGACCAGCACGGCTATCACGTCGACCATCGCCGAATCGTCCAGGGCGGTGCTCGCCTGGATGAGGAAGGCGCCGATCCCGCCGGCGCCGCCGACGACGTACTCCACGCTGATGGCCAGGATGAGCGTGATCGAGGCGGCCAGCCGGATGCCGGTGAAGATGAACGGCGCGGCGCTCGGCAGCGACACCCGCCAGACGACGGCCGCGGAGCCGAAGCTGAACGAGCGCAGCGTCTCCGCGGCCAGCGGGTCGACGTCACGCACGCCGTAGAGCGTGTTGATCAGGATCGGCCAGGAGGCGGCGTAGACGATGAGCGCGACCTTGGCGTTGATGTCGGGCTGGAACAGGAACAGCGCCAGCGGGATCAGCGCCACCGAGGGGATGGGACGCAGGAACTCGACGATCGCGCGGGTCATCTCCTCCACGACGGGAACGGTCCCAAGCAGCAGCCCTACGGGGACGGCCAGCAGGATGGCCAGCGGCAGGCCGATGACGGCGGCGAGCATCGTGGAGCTCAGATCGGCGAGATATTCGGGATCGAACGCCAGGCCGATCACTCTGGCCAGGCAGGTAGAGGCCGGGGGCAGCCATTCGACCAGGCCGGTCCTGCTGGCGAGCTCCCAGACAAGCAGAAAAACCGCCACGCCGATGGCGTGGCGGATGAGCTTTCCGACCCTGGCGCGGGCGAGCGTGGAACGCCCGCCCCGCGTCAGTGTTGTGGCAGCGGTCATCCCTGCGACGTAACGATCATCGAGGAGACGTCGATCTTGTTCTTGATGAAGCCGTACTCGGCCATCAGGTCAGCCACCCGCTGAATGCGCTGGGCGTTCAGTGAGGTCGGGTAGTTGCCCAGGTTGATCGTGGCAGCGGTCGCGGCCGGGATCTGGGTGAAGGTCGGCAGGATCTTCGTCACGGCGCTGCGGTCGGTGGCTGCGACGTTCTGCGCCTTCGCCATCGCCCGCTGGAAGGCGGCCATCGTCTTGGGGTTCTTGCCGATCCACTTCTCCGTGGCCGCCCAGCCCGTGATCGGCAGGCTGTCCGTGGGGCCGGACATCGTGTCGAGCAGCATCGTCGCGCCGTCTTGGTTCTTGGCCTGACTGACGTACGGGTCGGTCATCCAGACGGCGTCCACGGCACCGCTCTTCAGCGACTTGAGCCAGTCGGTGCTCGGCACGACGACGTACTTGACGTCCTTGGTGGGGTCGAGGCCGGCGATCTTGAGGTGGGGGTTCATGGTGAGAACACCCAGGCCGACGAGCGCGTTGACGCCGATCTTCTTGCCCTTGAGGTCACCGACGCTCTTGATGGGCGAGTTCTTCGACACCATCACGCCGAAGGCCCCTGCGGCTCCCTGGTAGGAGTCCGCGATGTACTTGAACTTCTCCAGCCCCTGGGACTGGATGGACAAGATGGTGGCGTAGCTGCCCAGCACCACGTCCATGCTGCCGTTGGCGAGCTTGGGCAGTACGGCCTGCGGAGCCTGGATGGCCTCCGTCTTGACATTGAGGCCCTGCTCCTTGAAGAAGCCGCGCTCGATCGCGATGAACAGCGGGGCTGCGTCCGCCCCGGGGTACTCGCCGATCAGGAGGTCTGTCTTCTCAAGACCGTTGGCATTCGAGGCGCCTCCGGTCTTGCTATCTGAGCTGGAACACCCCGTAATGACAAGGGTGGCCACAAGTCCAATCAGGGCGGTGCGCCCTAGTGCACCGAACCTCATGTCGCGTCTCCTTCGAACGGGGGGTGATCGACGACGGTCGCACCCTAGCGCAGCTAACTCTTGCGCATGGTCCCCCGATTCTGGAAATTACCAATATATATACGGAAATGATGATCACAATGTAGGTTTGGGATGATTGTCCGAATCAAGGAGGTGGCGGCCCGGCATCCACCAGGAGGATGTGGCATTTGTCCGGGTTTGGCATGTTCTGCGAAGAGATGGGTTGACTGCGACCTTTGCGGTATTGGCCGATCTCCTGTTGTTGTGCTCAAATAAGCTCTCGCCCCATGGGTGCGTCGGCGTCACACGGCAAACACAATGCATGACGTGATCCTCTTGCACCAGACCATCAGAGGAGAGGTTGCGGAGGCCAGTGAGGAACGCATTCCCCCCAGCAGGTGGGGATCCCGGCTTAACTGCTGAAGCGCCCGCTCCTGCGGCACTTCACGCCAAGTCAAAGCCCAAAGCACGGGCCGGGCGTGCGAAGAAGACGGGCGGCCTCGCGCTGCGCAACTGGCGCGTGCGCTCGAAGCTGCTCGTTCTGGTTGTCATTCCCACCTTGGCGGCCCTGGTCCTCGGCGGCTTCCGCGTAGCCACCTCGATCAGCAGTGCCACCGAGTACGAGAGGGTCAACGAGGTCGCCGTCCTGGCGAGCCAGCTGACCGCGCTCGCCCACGAGGTCGAGCTCGAACGCGACCTCACCGCCAGCTTTGTCGCCCTCGGCCGCAGGAGCAGCGGCAAGGCGGATGTCGACGCCCAATACACCACGGTCAACAAGCTTCGCGACAGCGTACGCGGCCCGGTCAACACGCTCGCGGCCTCGGACAGCCCCCAGCGCGCGCAGGCCATCCGCATCAAGAACCGTCTGGACGAGCTCGACCAGTCACGCAAGACCGCGGTGGACTCGCAACTGAACGTCGGCTCCGTCATCGAGCTGTACGACCGGAGCATCTCCGACTTCATCGGGCTCAACGACAACATCGACCTGGGTGCCGCTGACAAGGAGCTCGCCGACAGC
Source organism: Nonomuraea sp. NPDC049129 (assembly GCF_040648495.1). Lineage (NCBI taxonomy): Bacteria > Bacillati > Actinomycetota > Actinomycetes > Streptosporangiales > Streptosporangiaceae > Nonomuraea > Nonomuraea sp. NPDC049129. The sequence goes on from NZ_JBEZDU010000024.1 coordinate 60,041, forward strand.
GTCTCCGGCTTCGCCGCTCTGTCCAGAGCCAAGCAGTTCGTCTCCAGGCAGCGCGCGCTCCTGGTGTCCGCGCTGGCCGCCAGGCGATTCAGCAAGGACGAGCTCGACGCCTTCATCGCCGCTCGCGCCCAGCGCAACAGCGAGCTGGCGACGTTCAGGGCCCAGGTGCCGCTGAACATCCGCCAGGCGTACGACGACGTCGTCAGCGGCTCGGCCGTCGACAAGGCCGAGCTGATCCAGGCCCGCGCCCTGTTCCTGCAGGACTCGGGGGCGCAGCTGGTCGACCCGGAGGTCGGCCTCGCGCGCGACGGCGAGGAATGGCTCAAGGCCATCGGCAAGACCATCGACGGCATGCGCAAGGTCGAACAGCAGGTCTCCGACTCGATCCTGCTGCGCAGCCGCACCCTGCAGGGCCAGGAGCAGCAGGGCGCGATGATCATCGCGATCGCCATCGCCATCCTGTTGATCCTGGTGCTGGTGATCACCTCGTTCATGGCGCGTTCGCTCAGCGGCCCGCTGCGCCGGCTGCGCAGGGAGGCGCTGTTCATCGCCAGCCGCCGCCTGCCGGAGACGGTCCAGCAGCTGCGTGAGTCCGAGGCGAGCGGCCCCGTAGAGGTCGAGCCGATCGGCGTCATGTCCGAGGACGAGATCGGTGAAGTCGCGCGGGCGTTCGACGAGGTACACCGGGAAGCCGTCCGGCTGGCCGGTGAGGAGTCCCGACTCCGAAGCAACGTCAACGCGATGTTCGTCAACCTCTCGCGCAGAAGCCAGACGCTGGTCGAGCGGCAGATCACCCTCATCGACGGGCTGGAGCAGGGCGAGCAGGACGAGAGCCGGTTGGCGAACCTGTTCAAGCTGGACCACCTGGCCACCCGTATGCGCCGTAACAGTGAGAACCTGCTGGTCCTCGCCGGTCAGGACCCGCCGCGCCGCTGGAGCCAGCCGGTCAAGCTGGTCGACGTGGCCCGCGCCTCCCTGTCGGAGGTCGAGAACTACGAGCGGGTCGTCCTGCAGGTGCCCGACGGCGTTGCCGTCGCCGGTCAGGCCGTCAACGACGTCATCCACCTGCTGGCCGAGCTGGTGGAGAACGCGCTGTCGTTCTCGCCCCGCGAGACCCGCGTCACGGTCTCCGGCAGCCGGATCGACGGCGGCGGCGTGATGCTGTCGATCACCGACTCCGGCATCGGCATGACCCAGGACGAACTGGCCCAGGCCAACGACCGCCTCACCGACGCGCCCATCGTGGACGTCTCGGTGTCGCGCCGTATGGGCCTGTTCGTGGTCGCCAGGCTGGCGCACCGGCACGGCGTCCGCGTACAGCTGCGCCCGCACGGCTCCGGCGGTCTCACCGCCATGGTCCTGGTACCCGAGAGCCTGCTCGGCAGCCAGTCCCCGGCCTACGCCGGGACGCAGGGCGGCATGCCCGTGCGCGAGGAGACCTACGCGGCTCCCGCTCCCACGGCCGCGCCCCCCGCGCCTCCGCAGTGGCAGGGCGGCGGCTACCAGATGGGCCCGGGACACCCGTCCTACCCGTCCAACCCGGAGCCCGCCGGTGCGGGCGCGGGCGCTTGGCCGTCCATGCCTCAGTGGCCGTCCGACGTCAACGGCTGGCCCTCCGACCCGCGCGCCAGCAGCGGCGGTTACGACACCGCCGACGTCTGGGTGCCGTCGCGAGGCCAGGGTGGTGGCGGCGGTGGCGGCTGGGGCAGCGACAACGGCCTGCCCAAGCGGCCCACCAACGACCAGCCGCCGTTCCAGCCGCCACCGGACTGGAGCTTCGGCAACCGGCCGGTGGAGCAGAGCCTGCCGCCCAGGCCGAGGTACGACTTCCCGGAGACGGAGTCGGCGGCGACCGGCCCCATCCCGGTGGTCAACCCGCCCTCGTCGGGTGACGAGTACCTGCCGATCTTCGCCTCAGTGGAGTCGGCCTGGTTCGAGCACGGTGGTGAAAGCGGCGCGAACTGGGGTTCCTCCAAGGCGGATGCCGGTTGGAACGCTGCGGCGGCCGCGGTCGAGCCGGTACGTGACGGCTCGACGGCCGCAGGGCTGCCCAAGCGGGTTCCCAAGGCCAACCTCGTGCCGGGTTCCGCCGACACCGCCTCGGCGCCGAAGGGCGTCGCCCCGATGCCCTCCGTCTCGCCCGATCGTGTCCGCAGTCGGCTGTCCAGCTTCCAGCAGGGTTTCCGCGCGGCACGTGACGACATCAGCGAGGGCAGGGCGCACCCCACCGGCTCGAGGCCCGTTGATAGCAGGGAGGAGGGCGTATGAACGACCTGAGCCACGCGGCACGCGGAGTCGACTGGTTGATAACCGACTTCGTCAGTACCGTTCCAGGTGTCGCCCACGCGGTCGTTGTCTCGTCCGACGGTCTGCCGCTGGCGGCATCGTCGGGCTTCCCCGTGGACCGGGCTGATCAACTGGCCGCGATCGCGTCCGGCCTGGTGAGCCTGACGCAGGGAGCGGCCAGGGTCTTCGAGGGCGGCGCGGTCAATCAGACCATCGTCGAGATGCAACGCGGGCTGATGCTGATCATGTCGATCAGCGACGGCTCCTGCCTGGCCGTGCTGGCGGCACCCGACTGCGACATGGGCCTGGTCGCGTACCAAATGACGCTTATGGTCGATCGTGCCGGTCAGGTACTTACTCCGGCGGTGCGCGCCGAGCTGCGCGCTAGCCAGACCAGGTGATGTAGGTGACGGACCCAAGGTGGAACAGCGGTGGCTGGGATCCCCATCCGCAACCCCAGCCGCAGCTGAGCTCAGATCCCGCGTCGCCGGTCCGTCCTTACGCCGTGACGGGAGGACGGACCGCGCCGCGGGTCAAGCTGGCGATGGAGGCCCTGGTCTCGTCCGCGACGGCCGAGCACCGGGAGTTCTCCCACATCACGCCGGAGTATCAGGCGATCAGCCAGCTCTGCCGGCAGGTCCGGTCGGTGGCCGAGGTATCGGCCCTGTTGCGGATCCCGCTCGGCGTGGTGCGCGTGCTGATCGCCGACATGGCGGCCGAAGGTCTGGTACGCGTACACCAGCCAGCGCTGGAGTCCGGACGGCCAGACGTAAACCTGCTCGAAAGGGTGCTCAGTGGACTTCGCAGGCTCTAGCCCCGGCCTCACCTCGACGAAGATCGTGGTGGCCGGAGGGTTCGGGGTGGGCAAGACGACGTTCGTCGGCGCGGTGTCGGAGATCATGCCGCTGACGACCGAGGCCGTCATGACGGACGCTTCGGCGGGCATCGACGACCTCGGTATGACGCCGCTGAAGTCCACCACGACCGTGGCCATGGACTTCGGCCGGGTCTCGCTCGACCGTGACCTGATCCTCTACCTGTTCGGCACGCCCGGACAGCACCGGTTCTGGTTCATGTGGGATGACCTGGTGCGTGGTGCGATCGGCGCGGTGGTGCTGGTGGACACGCGGCGGCTGGCCGACAGCTTCCCCGCGATCGACTACTTCGAAGAGGCGCAACTGCCGTTCGTCGTGGGCGTGAACGGGTGGGATGGGTCATACCCGCACAGTGACGCGGAGGTGCGCGACGCTCTCACACTGGCGCCGCACATCCCGCTGGTGCGGCTGGACGCCCGGTCGAAGGACTCGGTCAAGAGCGCGCTCATCAACCTGGTCGAACACGCGCTTACTGTCCGGATGGCGGTGCCGGGCTGGAGCGGTAGCTGACCTCGCCTGCCGCCTGGCAGGCCGCCGTCCGGGATGTCGCCGTCTGGGGCATGCTGACAGACCGGATGGCCGAGCCAGGCTGGAAGGGCTGCCGGAGCGGATAGGCTGAACCATTAGACCAACATTCGCTTCGAGGACTGGCCTACCACGTGTTCGAGACGCTTTCCGACCGGCTGACATCGGTCTTCTCCTCCCTCCGCTCCAAGGGTCGGCTGTCTGAGGCCGACATCGACGCCACCACCCGCGAGATCCGCATCGCGCTGCTCGAGGCCGATGTCGCGCTGCCGGTGGTCAAGGCGTTCGTCGCCCAGGTCAAGGAGCGCGCCCGCGGCATCGAGGTCTCCCAGGCGCTCAACCCGGCGCAGCAGGTCGTCAAGATCGTCAACGACGAGCTGATCGAGATCCTCGGCGGTGAGACGCGCCGGCTCCGTTACGCCAAGACCCCACCGACCGTCATCATGCTCGCGGGCCTGCAGGGCGCCGGTAAGACCACGCTGGCGGGCAAGCTCGCCAAGTGGCTGCGCGAGCAGGGCCACGCGCCCATGCTCGTCGCCGCGGACCTCCAGCGCCCCAACGCCGTGCAGCAGCTCCAGGTCGTGGGCGAGCGCGCGCAGGTGGCCGTCTACGCGCCCGAGCCCGGCAGCGGCGTCGGCGACCCGATCCGGGTCGCCCGCGCGTCGATCGACGAGGCCAAGCGCGCGCAGCACGACGTCGTCATCATCGACACCGCCGGCCGTCTGGGCATCGACCAGGAGATGATGCGGCAGGCCGCCGACATCCGCGACGCGGTCTCTCCCGACGAGGTCCTGTTCGTGGTCGACGCCATGATCGGCCAGGACGCCGTGACGACGGCCCAGGCGTTCATGGAGGGCGTCGGCTTCGACGGGGTGGTGCTCACCAAGCTCGACGGCGACGCCCGTGGCGGTGCCGCGCTGTCGGTCAGGCACATCACCGGCCGGCCGATCATGTTCGCGTCGACCGGTGAGAAGCTCGAGGACTTCGACGCCTTCCACCCCGACCGGATGGCCTCCCGCATCCTCGACATGGGTGACATCCTCACCCTGATCGAGCAGGCCCAGAAGACCTTCGACGAGGAGCAGGCCGCCAAGATGGCGGGCAAGCTCACCTCGGGCGAGAACTTCACGCTCGAAGACTTCCTCGAGCAGATGATGATGGTCCAGAAGATGGGCCCGATCAAGAACCTGCTCGGCATGATGCCCGGCATGGGGCAGATGCGCGACCAGCTCAACTCCATCGACGACCGCGATCTCGACCGCATCGCGGCCATCATCCGCTCGATGACGCCGGGCGAGCGCCAGGACCCGAAGATCATCAACGGCTCCCGCCGTGCCCGCATCGCCGCCGGCTCCGGTGTGACGGTGAGCGCCGTCAACAACCTGGTGACGCGGTTCTTCGACGCCCAGAAGATGATGAAGAAGATGGCGGGGGGCATGGGCATCCCCGGCATGCCGGGCGGCCGGGGCAAGGTGGCCAAGGCTCAGAAGAAGGCCAAGAAGGGGCGGCGCGTGAGCGGCGACCCGCGCAAGGCCGCTCTGGGCAAGGGCGACTCGGCTCCCGCCGAGCCGCAGCAGCCGGCCAAGGGTGGTCTGCTGGGCAACCTGGGCGGGAAGCTGCCTCCGGGCATGGAGCTGCCGCCGGGCTTCGACCCCAGCAAGTTCAATCTCCCGGGCCAGAAGTAGCAACTTTTCTGGATATTCCGGGTTTAAGAGTGCGGCGACCCGCGCCTGCGGGTCGTGCGCAGTCCTGTGCGTCTGGCACAATGACATGTTGGAACACCGTGGCCAGGTGGGTGCCCTCTCACCTCCCGCCGGTCATGCCTGTCCCTGGAGCGGACTCCCATCGTGCCCCACTCGATGTGATGCCGTTCACCCACGCTCGAATGCAGGAGAGACCACACCAGTGGCAGTCAAGATCAAGCTCAAGCGGCTCGGCATGATCCGTAGCCCTCAGTACCGCATCGTCGTCGCCGACAGCCGCACCAAGCGTGACGGCCGGGCGATCGAAGAGATCGGCCTGTACCACCCGAAGGAAGACCCTTCGCGCATCGAGGTCAACGCCGAGCGCGCGGCCTACTGGCTCGGTGTCGGCGCGCAGCCGACCGAGCCGGTGCTCAAGCTGCTCAAGCTGACCGGTGACTGGCAGAAGTTCAAGGGCGAGGCCGCCCCTGCGCCGATGAAGGTCGCCGAGGCGGCGCCCGACCGTCACGCCCTCTACGAGGCCGCGGCCAAGGAGACGCTGTCCGGTGGCGACACCGGCACGTCCGCCACCACGCCGAAGAAGGCTCGCAAGAAGGACGAGACGGCCGAGGCCGCCCCCGTCGAGGCCGCTCCCGCCGAGACCAAGACCGAGGGCGAGGCCTGACGTGCTCGAGGAGGCTCTCGAGCACCTCGTTAAGGGCATCGTCGAACATCCCGACGATGTCCGGGTCCGCGCACGCCGCATTCGCAGCGGGCGCGTCCTGGAGGTCCGGGTGCACCCCGAGGACCTGGGCAAGGTCATCGGTCGCGGTGGGCGCACCGCCAAGGCGCTGCGCACTGTCGTGAATGCCCTGGCCGACGGGAAGTACGTCCGGGTCGATCTGCTCGACCTGGACGAAGCCGTCCGTTAGCGTCAGGTTCCTGCGCCCTCATCGGTTTCTTGCCGATGGGGGCGCTTGCTTTAGAAAAGGTGGGTTCAGGGTGCAGTTGGTCGTCGGCCGGATAGGCCGCCCGCACGGAGTACGCGGTGACGTGACCGTGGAGGTGCGTACCGACGATCCCGAGCTCCGCTTCGCCGTCGGCGCGGCCGTCGCCACCGATCCCGCCGACAGGGGGCCACTGGTCATCGAGAGCCGCCGCTGGCACAAGGGCGCGCTGCTGATCACTTTCGCCGGGGTGACCCAACGCGACACGGCCGAGGAACTCCGCGGCACGATGCTGGTCATCGACTCCGACGAGGTGACGCCCTCCGACGACCCCGACGAGTTCCACGATCACCAGCTCATCGGGCTCACGGTCGTCACCGTCTCCGGGGAGGCCGTCGGCGAGGTCACCGACGTGCTCCATCACGGTCAGGACCTCCTGGTCGTACGGCGGAGCGGCCAGGACGACGCGCTCATCCCGTTCGTCAGGGCGCTGGTGCCCGAGGTCGATCTCGAAGGCGGCCGGCTCGTCGTCGACCCGCCCGAAGGGCTGCTGTGATGCGGCTCGACATCGTCTCGATCTTCCCCGAATACTTCGCGCCGCTCGACGTCTCCCTCATCGGCAAGGCCCGCGAGCGCGGCACCCTCGACGTCCGGGTGCACCAGCTCCGCGACTGGGCGCACGACGTGCACAAGACCGTGGACGACACCCCCTACGGCGGCGGACCCGGAATGGTCATGAAGCCCGAGGTGTGGGGCGAGGCCATCGACGCGGTGATCGCCGGCGGCTCGCCGACCACGGTCACTGAGGGCGGTTCACCGGCCGCGGGCGCCGTGGGTGGCTCGTCGGCTGCGGTCGCTGGGGGCGGCTTGCCGCGTCTGATCGTGCCCACGCCGAGCGGGCGGCCGTTCACCCAGGAGCTCGCCCAGGAGCTCGCCGACGAGCCCTGGCTGCTGTTCGCGTGCGGGCGCTACGAGGGCATCGACTCGCGTGTCATGGCCGAGTACGGCACGCGCCTGCGCGTCGACGAGATCAGCATCGGCGACTACGTGCTGGCCGGCGGCGAGGTCGCGACGCTGGTGATGGTGGAGGCCATCGGCAGGCTGCTGCCCGGCGTGCTCGGCAACGCCCACTCGGCCGTCGACGACTCCTTCGCGCCGGGGGCCATGCGCAACCTCGTCGAAGGCCCCGTCTTCACCAAGCCGCCGGTCTGGCGGGGGCACGAGGTGCCGCCCGTACTCCTGTCCGGGCATCACGGGAAGGTCGCGCGGTGGCGGCGTGACGAGGCGCTGCGCCGTACCGTCGCCAACCGGCCCGAGCTGGCGGCGGCGCTCGACCCCGAGACGCTCGACAAGCACGACCGGCGGCTGCTGGAGGAGCTCTCGTTTCGCTTCCAGCCGGAAGATATGGCAAACTGAAGCGCTACCGACCATCATGTGGTTGGTCTGCCATGCCCGGGGGACAGTCCCGGGTTCATCGAATCAGCAGGCGCGTCCGCCGCGAGCTCAGGCCGGGTGGACCTCCGCGTGCTCGCGAGGACTTGAGGACAGCTCTCATGCACACGAAGATTCAGGAGCTCGAGAAGGCGACCCTGCGCGGCGACGTGCCGGATTTCCGCCCCGGTGACACGCTCGAGGTTCACGTCCGCGTCGTCGAAGGAAACCGCTCCCGCGTCCAGGTCTTCAAGGGCTTCGTGCTGCGCAGGCAGGGCAGCGGCGCCCGCGAGACCTTCACGGTCCGCAAGGTCAGCTACAGCGTCGGCGTCGAGCGGACCTTCCCCGTGCACAGCCCGATCATCGAGAAGATCGTGCTCGTGACCCGCGGTGACGTGCGTCGCGCCAAGCTTTACTACATGCGCGATCTGCGCGGCAAGGCCGCCCGGATCCGCGAGAAGCGCGAGGCCGTGCCCGCCAAGTGACACAGACCTTTCCGAATGGCCCGCGTCTTGCGCGGGCCATTCGGCTTTGCAGGGGCATTTCCTTTATGTGGAGCGACTCGGGCGCGGGTGTAACGTCGGTCGAGACTTGTCGAGCCGACGCATCATCTAGGCTCGTCAGCGATGACTAGCGAGAGCCAGGAGCACGGCGCGTCGCGCCGCCCTGTCAAGGACGAGGTGGACGTGGTCGCCGAAGAAACAGAGAAGCCAGCAAAGGGCGGCAAGAAGGACAAAAAGGGATCGTTCTGGAAAGAACTTCCCGTCCTGGTCGTCGTGGCGCTGGTGTTGGCCCTGATCATCAAGACGTTCGTGATCCAGGCCTTCTACATCCCGTCGGAGTCGATGGAGAACACTCTCCTGAAGAACGACCGGGTCCTGGTGAACAAGATGGTCTACCACACGCGTGACATCGAGCGCGGCGACGTGGTGGTGTTCTCGGGCGTCGACTCCTGGGACGGCGAGTTCGAGATGGAGGAGCCGTCCAACCCGGTCGCGGCGTTCTTCCGCTGGGTCGGCACCGCGTTCGGCGTGGTGCCCGGCGAGAAGGACTACATCAAGCGGGTCATCGGCGTCGGCGGCGACCACGTCAAGTGCTGCGACCCCAAGGGGCGCATCACGGTCAACGGCGTGGCGATCGACGAGGGTGGCTATCTCTATCCGGGCAATGTGCCCTCCGACAAGTTCTTCGACATCAAGGTGCCTGAGGGGCGGCTGTGGGTGATGGGCGACCACCGCTCGGTGTCGCTCGACTCGCGCTCGCACCAGGGTGATCCGGGCGGCGGCTCGATTCCCGTGGGCCAGGTGGTCGGGCGGGCGTTCGTCATCGTCTGGCCGTTCAACAGGGCGACCACGCTGCCCATCCCCGACACGTTCGCGCAGCCGGCGTTGCAGGCGCTGGGCGGCTCCGTGCCGCTGGTCGCCGGGTTCGCGGGAGCACTACCCTTGGTGCTGATCCGTCGGCGCAGGCGAAGCAGGAGGCCCTGATGTCCTTCACCAAGAAGGCGGCGGCGGGGGATGACAAGAAGAAAAAGGGCGGCTTCCGCGAGACGATCCTGCTGCTGGTCCTCGGCGTCGGCATCGCGCTGCTGTTGCAGGCGTACGTCATCGGATCGTTCTACATCCCGTCGGAGTCGATGGAGAACACCCTGCTGATCAACGACCGGGTGTTCGTCAACAAGCTCTCGGGCAAACCCGAACGCGGCGACATCATCGTGTTCAAGGGCTGGAACGGCGAGGACACCATCAAGCGGGTCATCGGCATCGGCGGCGACAAGGTGGCCTGCTGCGACGCCAAGAAGCGGGTGACGGTCAACGGCACCCCGCTGGATGAGGAGTCCTACCTCTATCCGGGCGACTTCCCATCGGATCCGGGCGAACCATTCAAGTACACCGTGCCGCCCGGCAAATTGTGGCTGATGGGCGACCACCGCAGCGCCTCCGCCGACTCGCGCAGCCACGTCGAGGAGCCCGGGGGCGGGTTCATCTCGGAGGACGCGGTGGTCGGCAAGGCCGTCATGCGCTACTGGCCGCTGTCGCGAGGCAGCATCTTCATGCACCCTGACACCTTCGCCAAGGTCAAATAGCGGCGGCTCCCAGTCGCGGTTTGCGGCGATTGGGGCGTACGCTGCCTCTTGTCATGACAGTTGCGTTCCGCCCTCGGCCCAGCGTTGTCCGGCGTGATTCCGGACTCTATGCCTACGAGCGGGCATTGGCCCGCCGTGGCTTGACCCCGATCGCCGGGGTCGACGAAGCAGGCCGGGGGGCCTGCGCCGGTCCGCTGGTGGTCGCCGCGACCATCCTGCGCAGGCCGATCGAGGGTCTCAACGACTCGAAACTGCTGGTGCCGGCCGTACGAGAACGGCTCTATGACCTGATCATGGACTCGGCGCACGTCGGGATCGTCGTCATTCCGCCGGCGGAGATCGACGCGCGAGGGCTGCATAAGAGCAACGTGGCCGGAATGCGCCGGGCCGTCGCGCGGTTGACCTGTGACCCGGGGTACATCCTCACGGACGGCTTCCCCGTCCCGGGCCTGCCGGCGCCTTCGCTGGCGGTGTGGAAGGGGGACCAGGTGGCCGCCTGCGTGGCGGCGGCCTCGATCGTGGCCAAGGTCACCAGGGACCGCATGATGATCGAACTGGACGCCGAGTTCCCGGGTTACGGCTTCGCCGAGCACAAGGGGTACGTCACTCCCGGACATCGGCTGGCGCTGGAGACGAACGGGCCGTGCTCCCACCACCGTTACTCCTTCGTCACGGTGGCCAGGGAGATGGGGGAAAATGAAATGGGGGCCGGGGTTGCCTGACCAGGCGAACCGGAAGACCGGTACGACAGGAGGACCGCGATGAGCGCAGAGGATCTCGAAAAGTACGAAACCGAGATGGAGCTGCAGCTTTACCGCGAATACCGCGATGTCGTCGGGCTGTTTACGTATGTCGTGGAGACGGAACGGCGCTTCTACCTGACCAACTCGGTAGACCTCGACGTCCGGACCGCGGAGAACGGGGACGTGTTCTTCGATGTGAAGATGCAGGATGCTTGGGTTTGGGATATGTACCGGCCGGCGCGGTTTGTGAAGAATGTACGGGTGGTCACGTTCAAGGACGTCAACGTCGAAGAACTGGCCAAGGCCGACCTGGAGATGCCGAAGGAGGGGTTCTCGGGGTAGGCGCTTTTTGAGGGTGTTCGTTCGGGGTGGCTCGGTTTGTTGGAGCGGGTTGCTGTGGGCGGCTGTCCGGTGGGAGGACAGTGCCTTGGGGGGCCGGAACACCCGTGGCCGGGGCCCTGCCAGCCCTGAGGCCCGTCCAGGCCCGCCCTGAAGGGTTCACCGTCCAGGGCCGTCTCGAAGGGTCACCGTCCGGGCCAGCCCTGAAGGGTCGCCCATGGGCCAGCATGGCCACCCACCTGCTCGGCCACTCGCTCGCTGGGAGCCACTCACTCACTCGGGGTCAGTCACCCCGGTTCCTCACACGTCCGCCCGTGGCCAACCGGCTGGCCGTCATGGCTCATCGAACGGGCCGATCCACAGCCCCGCCGCCGGGGTCTGCCCGCAGTCAGCCGCTGGGCATCACAGCCACGACAGCCCGCCACCTGCTGGGCCACACGCTCAATCGGGGGTCAGTCGCCCGGTTCCCGCGCGCTCACGGATATCCGACTGCCTGGCCGCCATAGCCAATCCACAATCACCCGCCGGGGCCTACCCGTAGCCGGCCGCCCGGGCACCGCAGCCACACGGTCACCCGCCAGCCCGCCCGCCCCCCGAACCACTCATCCAACTTGGGGTCGACGCCGTGGTTCCTCGCACGTCCGCCCGTGACGAACCGCCGGGCCGTCAGGGCCCATCGACCGGGCCGATCCACAGCCGCGCCGGGCCTACCCACAGCCAACCACTGGGCGCCGCAACCACTTGGCTACCCGCCCGGGTCCCTTCCTCCTAGGCACTCGCGGGATCCCCAGAGGGCCGCCCGTTAGGGCGCCAGCTCCTCATGGGCCCCAAGCACAGCCCCCTGCCGGCCACCCCCATAGCCCTCTCTAGGGCCCATAGAACCCCACAGGCCGTAGACCCCTTGCGGACCGTAGAACCCCACGGGCCGTAGAACTCCACGGGCCGTAGACCCTGCGGGCCGTAGAACCCCACAGGCCGTAGACCCTGCGGGCCGTAGCCCACGGTGAACCGCTCAACCGAGGATAAGCGGGAGCTTAGCGGCGAAATCACCCAGCGCGGCCTTCTCCGCGTCGGTCGGCGTACGACGTCCGGTGCCGATCAGCAGCGCGTCCTTGTCAGAGAACGAGGCGGGAAACGAGGTCCCGCCGATCTTCTCAAGCGACGCGCGCGCCGCCACGAGGGTCTCGGCGGGCGGCTCGGCGGCCGACGGCAGATGCGCGATCAGGTCGAGGTGGTGCAAGGTCCATTCGAGCACGTACGCGGACAGATAGTCGCCGACGGTCAGCACCTCGTCGCGTGTACTGACGTGCACGGCGGGATCGGCGAGTTCGGCAGCACGACCAGCGGCGGAACCGACGTCGTCGAGATGGAACTTGAGCAACCGCGGCTCGCCGTACGCGGCGGCCAGCCGGGGGATCAGCGCATCGAGCGGGTCCTCGCCGGTCGGGGGCTCGACAAGGTTCCAGTAGGTGACCGCGTCCACGGTCGGCTCGGTTTCTACGGGCGTGACCAGCGTGATCAGTACGTCCTGGGCGTCGATGACCAGGTGGCACGCCAGGTCTCGAACGAGCCAGCCGACACAACCGGACGGCCGCTCGAAGTCCTCATCCGGGATTTCGGCGACCGCCGTACGCAACGCCGTCCAAGAGCGTGAGAAGAGATCCACTGCGGCACGGTAATGCCGGACGCGAACGGCGGACAAGCGTAATAGAACGCCCGATTAACGTACCCGGACGGTTGTTCGCGCATCTCGGCGGCCTCCCACGTTAACTAGCGCAGCTCACCCGCCACCACCTGCTCCGCCACAGGCCACCCGCAACGCGACGGGCCACTCGCAATCCCCGCAGTCACCCGCACTCGCACTGTCGCTCCACTGCCACCTGCACCCGTACAGCCACCCGCACTCCCCGCGGTCACCCGCTACAGCCGTCCCGCAGCCGCCATGGGGCCCCTGACCGACGCAGGCCGGTCAGCCGCACCGCCGTAAGCCACCCGCGCTCCCCGCGGTCACCCGCTACAGCCGTCCCGCAGCCGCCACGGGGCACCCGCACCGCCGCAGGCCGGTCACCCGCACCGCCACTGACCACCTGCACCTGCCACAGGCCACTCAGGGCGGATGGATCACCTGGACCGATTCATTCTGGGCGGATGGATCACCTGGGTCGGCTCATTCTGGGCGGGTGGCTTACGGCGAGGCCATCCGGAGCAGCCATTCGGCGAGGCCACCCGGAGCGGCAGCGCACCTCACCCGGCGCCTGGCGCGTTGCCAGATGCCCAACCCCGCCCCCGACTTATCCACAACCCCCGGACCCACAGCCCCCTCTGTCCACAGAACCTCGCTCGGCCCCAATCGCCCATCCCCGATCCGCGAAAGTCAGGGCCCGGAGGTGCCACATGGCCGCGAGGAACGACCTCGGCAAACACGGCGAGCAGCTCGCCGTCAACTACCTGGAAGCCGAGGGAATGACCATTATCGAACGCAACTGGCGTTGCCGCCACGGCGAGATCGACGTCATCGCCGAGGACGGCCCCAACCTGGTCGTGGTAGAGGTCAAGACCAGATCCAGCCGATCACACGGCACAGCCCTGGAGTCGGTACGACCGGCCAAACTGGCCAAGCTCCGCATGCTCGCCGCCAAATGGCTCATGACCCAGCCCCGCGCCTTCGACACGGTCAGAATCGACGTGATCGCCCTGGAGCGCTTCGCCGGTGACTACTCCCTCCAGCACGTACGGGGGGCGATCTGAGATGGCAGTCGCGAGGACCCGCAGCGTGGCCCTGGTCGGCGTCAAAGGCCGCAGCGTGGAAGTGGAAGCCGATGTGGGCAACGGCTTGGCGGGGATCCACCTCATCGGCCTGCCGGACATGGCACTCAGCGAGGCCAGAGAACGGGTCAGATCAGCGATGGTCAACAGCCATTTCCCCTGGCCAGACGCCCGCATCACAGTAAGCCTCTTCCCCGCAAGCCTTCCCAAGCGTGGCAGCCAGTTCGATCTCGCCATAGCCGTGGCCATACTGGGCGCCGCCGGGGTGGTCCCCGCCGACCGGGTCGCGGAGCCTTTCTTCCTCGGCGAACTCGGCCTCGACGGACGCCTGAGACCCGTGCGTGGCGTTCTCCCGTCGGTGCTGGGCGCTGCCGAGCACGGAGACGTCACGGTGGTCGTCCCCGCCGCGAACTCGGCGGAAGCGGCGCTGGTGCCCGATGTCAAGGTGGCGCCGTTCACCGACCTGCGCCAGCTGGTGGAGTGGCTACGACGGGGAGACGACCTGCCCGAGTGGCACATCCAAGACGTTCCAGAGCCGCCTCAGCCGACCATTCAGCCCGCCGTCGACCTGTCCGACGTGGCCGGCCAGCCGGTAGCCCGCCGAGCACTTGAGATATGCGCGGCGGGAGGCCACAACCTCTGGATGCTCGGCCCGCCCGGCACAGGCAAGACCTTGCTGGCCGAACGCCTCCCCACACTCCTCCCTGACCTGGAGCTGGACCACGCCCTTGAGGTGACGGCCATCCACTCGGTGGCAGGCGTACTCCCGGCCAGCAGCCCCATGCTGAGCAGACCGCCGTTCGTCAGCCCTCACCACACCGCCACGGCGGCGGCCATCATCGGCGGCGGCAGCACCGTCATACGCCCCGGCGCGGTCTCTCTCGCCCACCGGGGAGTCTTGTTCATGGATGAAGCCCCCGAATTTCCCCGCCATATCCTCGACTCCCTCCGCCAGCCCCTGGAGGCCGGTCGCGTGACGGTGTGCAGATCAGCGGGCTCCGTCACCTTCCCGGCCCGCTTCATGCTCGTTCTCGCCGCCAACCCCTGTCCTTGCGCTCAGCCCCAGGACCAGGGCGAAAGCTGCCAGTGCTCACCCACGATGAGACGCCGCTACCTGGCCAGACTGTCCGGCCCGCTTCTCGACCGCGTAGACATGAAGGTCACAGTCGCCCGTACGTCCAGACGCGAGCTCATGGCCGACCGCCAGTTCGTCGAACCGAGCAAGATCGTGGCCGAGCGCGTGCTGGCAGCCCGCCAACGAGCCGCCAAACGCCTGGCCGGCACCGCCTGGCGCACGAACGCCGAAATCCCGTCCGCCGCCCTCCACGCCGACTACCGCCCTTCAGACGCCGCCATGAAGTGCATGACGACCGCCCTCGACTCGGGCGCCCTCAGCGCGCGCGGCCTCGATCGCGTCCTACGAGTCGCGTGGACCCTTACGGACTTGGCCGGCAAACCCCGCCCCGAAGACACGGAAACGTCGACAGCCCTCGCCTTGTGGCTGGGGGTGAACACGTGACCCCTCAACCCGCCGCGCAGCCACCACCGAGGCCCGGCGCACCCGAAGCCCGCATTCCCACCCCTCAGGAGCGTCGATGACGAGAGCAGAAGTGGAGGCGAGGGCCGCGCTCATGCGCGTAGCCGACGCTGGAGACCCGACGATGGGTCGCCTCGTCGCCTGCTGCGGCGCCGAGGCAGCAATCGACGCGGTACGTACGGAGACCCTCCCGCCCGATTTCATCTCCCAGGAAACCCAAGACCACCACATCCCGGACCCCGGCCAACGCCGACTGGCGGACCCCAGCGGGCAGCACCTTCCGGACCTCGCCCAACACCGACTGGTGGACCCCAGCGGGCAGCACCTCCTGGACCCCACCCAACGCCGACGGGCGGACCTCAACGGGCAGCACATCTCGGACGCCCCCCAGCACCAATTGTCGGATCCCACCCGGCAGCACATGCCGGACCCGACTCAGCCACACATCCCGGACCCAATGTGGCAGCACATCGCAGCCGACCTCACCCAACGTCAGCTAAATGACCCAAGCCGACAACACGGAGACAATCCCACCCAGCGGCAGACCACAGACTCCGGGGGGCAATGCGGAACGACGACCATCCCCCAGCAACGGATCTCCGACTCCACTCAGCAGCACGTCACAGGCCCCGGCCAGCAACTCGGCACGGCCTTCACAGAGCGTCGCATAACAGAGCTCACCCAGCGACTACGCGCCTGGCGCGCCCGTCTGGAGTCCGCCGATCCCGCAGCCGACCTCGCCAACGGCGAACGAAGCGGCGCCAGATTCATCATCCCCGGCAGTCCAGAATGGCCTACTCAGCTGGACCAACTCGGACCGCGCCGCCCTCTCGGCCTGTGGCTCCACGGCTCGGCCGACCTGCGCTTCTCCTGCCTGCGATCGATCGCCGTCGTCGGCGCACGAGCTGCCACGGCGTATGGTGTGCACGTCGCGGCTCAGTTCGCCGTGGGATTCAGTGACTCCGGCTGGACCGTGGTCTCGGGCGGTGCGTTCGGGATCGACGGCGCGGCCCATCGCGGCAGCCTGGCCGCCGACTCTCCGACGGTCGTCGTCCTGGCCTGCGGCGTCGACGTCAGCTACCCGACCGGACATCACGAACTGTTCGCCGCCGCCCGCGACCAGGGCGTTGTGGTCAGCGAGTGCCCTCCCGGCGTACACCCCACCCGTGCGCGCTTCCTCATCAGAAACCGGTTGATCGCCGCCCTGTCACGAGGCACCGTCGTAGTGGAGGCGGCACTCCGCAGCGGCGCACTCAACACAGCCGGTCACGCTTTGTCACTGCAACGCCACCTGGCGGCTGTGCCAGGCCCGATCACCTCCACCATGTCGGCCGGCTGCCACCGCCTCCTTCGCGAACGCAAGGCCGTCTGTGTCACTTCGCCAGAGGAAGTGATCGAACTGGTCGGTTCGATAGGCGACGACCTAGCCCCCCAAACTCGCGGCCCGGTCGTCCCACGAGACACACTGAGCGAGACAACCAGCCGGGTCCTCGACGCCATCCCCACACGCGGCGCCGCAGGCCCCGCCTCCATCGCCGTAGCGGCCGGAGTCTCTCTGGACACGGCCCTGAGCGCACTGGGCGGCCTGGCCGCCGCAGGCTACATAGAACGAGTGGCCAAGGGCTGGCGCACCCGCAAAACGCCATCAAGGACGTACGTGAAGGCCGACGAAACAGCACCTCCTAGGCAGTACCCCTCAGACCTAACAGATGACGACGATCTCCCACCTTCACCCGACGATCCGTGAACTTCCGCGGGCAGTCCACACCCATGTGCCAGCGAGTCGCCCATGACCGTAGGCGATACTCCCCGGCGAAGGGGCGAAGGGGCGAAGGGGCGAAGGGGCGAAGGGGCGAAGGGGCGAAGGGGCGAAGGGGCGAAGGGGCGAAGGGGCGAAGGGGCGAAGGGGCGAAACGCCTACCGATCTGGCCCCTGGGCGACCACCCGTTGTCTTATTTCCCGTATAACCACGCCATTCACGACGGCTCCCGCCGCTTCGCCCGATCTACGAACGCAGCCTCCGATCCGACGTCGTTGCGGCGGCGGCGATTCCGGTGGGGCGGATCAACGGGCCGGTGCTGCTGGTGACCGGAGAGGACGACCAGGTCGGGTCGGCCAAGCGTTTCTCCCGTGAGCCCGAGGCGTGGCGTGGCGTGGCGGGCCGGTCTGCTGACCCAGATGCGGATCGAGGCGGGGGCGGGGGTCACCGGGTCTTGCTACCGGGGGATTAGCTGCCCGGCCGGGCGATCGTCCACGGCGGCGCACCGGAAGCGGACGCGCGCCGCCGCTCGGCGGCCGCGTGGCCTGGCGGCGTTCGGGGCGCTGGTCCTGTACGGCCCTGGGCCACGCATCCGGCAAGGTCGTGATCTCCCTCTGAAACCACGCCCGATCATTCCCATATATTGGACTGATTTGTCTTAGAAAGAGAGATGCGCTCTAGAGTTCCGAGCATGGCACCACTTGAGATGGTCGCGGTGCTGGCGGCCGGGATTGCGGGCGGAGCGATCAACACCGTCGTCGGCTCCGGGTCACTGATCACGTTTCCCACGCTGCTGGCCGTCGGCCTGCCGCCGATCACGGCGAACGTCTCCAACAACATCGGCCTGGTCCCCGGCGGCCTCACCGGTGTCATGGGCTACCGGGCCGAGCTGAAGGGCCAGCGGGAGCGGCTGCTCAGGCTGGCGCCGGCCTCCGTCATCGGCTCGCTGGCCGGCGGGCTGCTGCTGCTCACCCTGCCCGAGGGCAGCTTCAACGTGATCGTGAGCGTGCTGATCGCGCTGTCCTGCGCGCTGGTCATCACCCAGCCCAGGCTGAGCCGTCTGCTGTCCGCCCGGCCGGGGCACGCGCACGGCGGGCCGTGGCTGTGGCTGGGCACGCTCGCTGCCGGCGCGTACGGCGGCTATTTCGGCGCGGGCCAGGGCATCCTGCTCATCGGCCTGATGGGCATCATGCTGGACGAGGAGTTGCAGCGCATCAATGCGGCCAAGAACGTGCTCGCCCTGCTGGTCAACTTCACCGCCGCTGTCCTGTACATCCTGGTCGCGGACGTCGACTGGCAGGCCGTGCTGCTGGTGGCGCTGGGTTCGATGATCGGCGGCTTCTTCGGCGCACGCCTGGGCCGCAGGCTGCCCGCGCCGATCCTGCGCGGCGTGATCGTCTGCATCGGCGTCGTCGCGATCGCCAAGCTCCTGACGGCCTGATCAGCCGGAGGGTGGCTGCGGGCATGCACCGGTTGTTCCCCGCTCCAGAGCACTAGTCTGCCCAGTGAAACTTTCAAGCATTCTGCCTGGTCACAGCCATAGAACTCACGGTGCATTGACGAGCGTGAAGACGGCAGCCGAGCATGACGCCGCGTTCTCCCTCTCCGAAAGGCACCCCCATGCACTTGTCCAAGGCGATGACGGCCGCCCTGGCCACGCTGGTGGCCGGAGCGGCAGTCGCTGTCGCGGTGACCACGGCTGCCCCGGCAGGCGCAGCCGGCGGCACGGGCACCGGCTACCTGCACACCAGCGGCAACAAGATCGTTGACAGTACTGGCGCGACCGTGCGCCTGACCGGCCTCAACTGGTTCGGCATGGAGACCGACAACCGGACCTTCCACGGCCTGTGGTCGAGCACTCCCTGGAAGGGCCACCTCGACAAGATGGCCTCGCTGGGCTACAACACGATCCGCGTGCCGTACTCCAACGACGCGCTCAAGTCCGGCGCCACGGCCACCGGCATCAACGACTACGTCAACCCCGACCTGATCGGCCTGTCGCCGCTGCAGATCCTGGACAAGATCATCGCGTACGCGGGCGGCAAGGGCATGCGGATCATCCTCGATCGTCACCGCCCGACCGCCGCGGGCCAGTCCGCGCTCTGGTACGTCTCCGCCACGCCGGAGAGCACCTGGATCAACGACTGGAAGGCGCTGGCCCAGCACTACGCGAACAACCCCACCGTCATCGGCGCCGACCTGCACAACGAGCCGCACGCCGAGGGCACCAACCCCAACGCAACCGGCTCCTGCTGGGGCTGCGGCGACCAGGCCCGCGACTGGCGGCTGGCCGCCGAGCGTGCCGGCAACGCGGTTCTGTCGGTCAACCCCAACTGGCTGATCTTCGTGGAGGGCGTGAGCTGCCCGAGCGGCGGCCTGTCCAACGTGTGGGACGGCGATCCCAGCAACGACGAGGACTGCGGCTGGTGGGGCGGGAACCTGTCGAAGGCGGGCCAGTATCCGGTACGGCTCAACGTGGCCAACCGCCTGGTCTACTCGCCCCACGACTATGCGACCTCGGTCTACCACCAGACCTGGTTCGACGCCCCCGACTACCCCGCCAACCTGCCGGCCATCTGGGACAAGTACTGGGGCTACCTGTACAAGCAGAACATCGCGCCGATCATGATCGGCGAGTTCGGCACCACCTTGGCCGCGAACGTGGACAAGATCTGGCTGCAGGAGCTCCTGAAGTACACGGGTACCGGGGTGAACGGGATGTCGTTCACCTACTGGTCGTGGAACCCGAACTCCGGTGATACCGGGGGCATCCTCAACGACGACTGGACCACCGTCAACCAGGCCAAGCAGGCCATTCTCCAGCCGTACCTGATCCCGCCGACCGGCGGCACCGGGCAGCCCTCCGATACGCCCACGCCCAACCCTCCCGGGCAGTGCACGGTGACGTACCAGCAGACGAACTCCTGGCAGGGCGGCTTCCAGGGCGAGCTGACGGTGAAGAACACCGGCACCGGCACGATCAGCGACTGGACCGCCACCTGGACGTTCCCGTCGGGCGTGACGCTGGTCAACGGCTGGAACGCGGTCGTGACCCAGTCGGGCACGACGTGGACCGCCAAGGGCCCCGACTACGCCAAGAACCTCGCCCCCGGCGCGTCGGTCGCCGTCGGCTTCACCGCCAACGGCCCGGCCGTCCAGCCCACCAACGCCACCTGCTCCTGACCCTTCCTCCACGCCACCTGCTCCTGACCCTTCCCACCGTCCCGAACTCGCGCTCCTTCCCACCGTCACGGGCTCCCCGCTCCTCCCCACTGCCATGGGCGCTCGACTCTTCCCACCGTCAAAGGCTGCTGGCCTTACGACCGTCGCGAGTTCCTGACCCTCCCGCCGTCGCGGGCGGACGCGCTCCCGCCCGCGCCTCCGAACGAGCGCCCGCCTCGCGATCCGCGACCGAGCACCGCGGGGCGGGCGCTCGCCTTCCCTCTTCAAGGGGCGGCACCCCAACGGCCCTCCCCCAAGGACGGCGAATTCCAACGCATCCGAGGTCTCTGGCTGGGGCTGCCGGGCGGCCGGCGCAGATTGCACTGACAGCCGCTGGGGGAGCATGGGTTGCTCATCCCTTCACGGGGGAGGCGCTGCCGCGAGCAAGGGATCATCGAGGGTGGGCCCAGCGGGTGTGGGCGCGTGATCGCGATCTGAGCCGCCTCGGGCCAGGGCGGCGGGTCGTGTCTCACCCCAGTGGTGGATCAACGATCTTGTTGTGTGTTTCCTACATGGCGAACAACGAGCGCGCAGAAACTACACCGCTCTGCGGGACGTCATCTTCGACCGACGACCGAGTGCGGTGGACAGGTTTTGCCAGAGGTGGAAACGGTCGGTGACCCGGACCGCTTCTGGCGCGCCGGTGCGAGCGGGCGATCTCGGCTTTCAGCTTGGCTAGATCACTGATCTGCCGGTGGCGTCCCACTGAGTGGTGGATCCACGAACTCGCCGCATGGCTTGGTTTCTACCAGGGAGGATCGGTCCGAGCGACCGAGAAACCACGCCACTCCGCGGGGCGTCATCGATTCGCGACCAACGAGACACCGCCCCATCGGTCGGCTGCTGGTCGTGGACCAATGTGCAAAGGTGAAAGAAACGAGGCGACGGTAGGCCGATATACGGGTACAAGCCCGGCCGTGGGCTGTCGATCGCCTGGTGCGCGTGGCTCCGGCAGCGGTCGGCTTCTGTGGGAGGGGAGGCACTTATGACCGACGGGTGGCTGGGGGCGGATGAGGTGACAGCCGAATTCGGCAGGTACTTGCGATTTGAAAGAGACCTGTCCCCGCATACCGTGCGTGCTTATCTCTCCGACGTCACGGCCCTGTTCGAGCACCTGGACGGTCAGCTCCACGGTCTTGATATCAGTACGTTGCGCGAATGGCTGGCCGAGCAGCACGCTAACGGCAAGGCGAGGGCGACGCTGGCGCGCAGGACCGCCTGCGTACGTACCTTCACGGCCTACTGCCATCGCAGAGGCTGGTTGCCGGACGACCCCGGCCTGCTGTTGGGCAGTGCCAAGGCTCCCCGTCCGTTGCCTGCCGTACTCGATCTGGAGCAGGCTCAGGCCACCCTTGAAGTGCCGTCGGACGGAGAGCCCAAGGAATTGCGGGATCAGGCCATCCTGGAGCTGCTTTACGCCACAGGGGTGCGGGTGAGTGAGCTGTGCGCGCTGGACGTCGACGATGTCGATCGGGATCGGCACGTCATCAGGGTGCTCGGCAAGGGCCGTAAGGAACGGTCGGTGCCGTTCGGGTTGCCCGCGCTCCGTGCTCTGGACAGGTGGTGCGTCCACGGACGCCCCCGGTGGATCCGCGCCGGCTCGGGGGCGGCGGTGTTTCTTGGGGTACGAGGCGGGCGGATCGACGCGGGTACGGTGCGCCGGGTGGTGCACGCTCGCTTGCGTGAGGTCGAGGGAGCACCGGACATGGGCCCGCACGGGCTGCGACACACCGCGGCGACGCACCTGCTCGAAGGCGGCGCCGACCTGCGCAGCGTCCAGGAGCTTCTCGGACACGCATCGCTGCACACCACCCAGATCTACACGCATGTCTCGATCGAGCGCCTCCGCACGGCATACCGCCAGGCACACCCCAGGGCGTGACTGGACATCTGTTTCGGGCCCAGTGGGGGATTGGTTCGGGTCCTATCGCGGGAGCTTCGGCAAGACCGAGGTAGACACAGCTCAGGCCCCTCTCCGGGATCAAGGATGAGGGGCCTGAGTCGTTCCGGGAGCCAACGGGGGAGCCACTACCCAGCTTGGTCGCCGTTGCCGAAGACAGCATCCATGGTCTCAGCGCCATGGACGATGACCGGTCTGATCTGGTGTCGATAGACAGTTTGCGTGGTGGTGGGCGTCGAGTGCCCGACGAGATCGGCGATGCGTTCCACCGAGACGTCCCCATCGCTCAAGATCGAGACGAAAGAGTGGCGGAGCTCTCGTACCTTCAAGGCGGCCCAAGGAGCCGCACGCGCCGCCGTCACGGCGCACGCCACCACCTCCCGCTGCGCTCCCGGCGGCGACGCGCAGAACGCCGGACGGCTGGCGCGGACGAGTGGAAGGGGCCGCCAGGCGACAGTACAGACCTGACCACACAGGGGGCGCACTTCTCGGTTCACGTGGACGAGCCAGCCAGCGCACGCGTGCGCGGTCACGGGGCCGGCCTCACTGCATGCCTCCGGCGGGGGCGCTCCGGCTCCGGGATGTCGATCGCACGCACGTGCGGGTTGTGGGGTGGCTGGTGGGGTCCATCCCGCCTGCCATCGACCCAGGCAAGCCCAGCAGACCGCCTCCTCCGCCGCAAGCCCGGCTGTAACCGTTGGCGGCCAATGAACGTGGAAGCTGCCCACGCTGAGGGACACGTCAAGCCGGGCTTGCACCTCCGTCGCCGGTCCGCTGCCGGTCCGCTGCCGCTCCGCGGTGGGTCAACGGCAGGATGGACAGAAGAATGTGTGGTCGGCTCGGCTCCTCAGCTGATATTTCGGCCTGGGGATTAGTTTGCGTCGCGTAGATGCTGTTCCCATGCATCTATAAGATCCAGTCGGCGTCCAGGTGCACTTTCCCAGCCACACCTACAAGCCACCCGAGTTTCTCCGTTGGAATCAGTCCACCGAGTCGCATCGCTCTCATCGTGCTCGAAATATGCACGCGCCTTGCGCAGGTGCTTTTGCCAAGCGTCTGCGGGCTCTCCCCAGTATGCCTTCTTTCGCCAGCCGCAAGAGCACCCAACGGTTGGAGATGACATGCTGTCGTCACCCAATATAAATTCGTGATCCAGCCAAGGCATGCAGCCCCCCTTCATCTCCGCACTAATACCCGTTAAGTCGCGCAGCTTGTATTGATTTCTGAATTTTTGACTTTTCGTAAGTCTCTGGGAGGGGGCATTTTGCGGACGGTTTAGACCCGCCGGCTGAAAGGTAGCCTGCTCGTTGCGAGCGCTCCTCGCGTGAGTGACTGTCATCGCGCTGCTGCGCCCTCGACAGCACAGTGGTTCAACTGCTGGCAGGACTCTATGCCCTGGCCGTCGGACACGCCCAAGCTGGAGAGGCGTGATTGGCTGAGAGCCCGAAGGGAGCCAGAATGGGAGCCACACAGCGTGAACGGGCGCGAACAGGTCTGGGCTCGATTGACCGGCCTAACCACGCACCTGAACTCGCGTGGACTCATCAAAACCCTGAACTCCTGGTTCGAGTCCAATAGCGGACTGAGTTCCGGGTTCAGCGGGGGCTTGGTTCCCTGGTTCGAGAGAGGGAGATGGTGTCCCGCCCAGTGGCGGAACAACGATCTCGTTGTGCCTTTCCTACGTGGGCGAACAGGGCCGAGGGGGTGAGAAACTTCACCGCGTTGCGGGACGTCAGCTCGAGAGGGCTGGGTTTCGGGTCCTGCGGGATTCGGGTTTCCAGTCCAGCGGGGTTGTTGCTGGGGCTGGGTCCGGCCGGGGGACGAAATTGTGGGGTTCGGCGGGGTGGACCTAGTGCGCGCTGGCGTATGACCGACTTCGCTCGGTGAGATTTGGCGGGTTCGTCGGACCGACTGGCCGCATGACCGTGTCAGCTGGGGTCCCGTGTGGCAAGGCCTGGATGACGTCCCGCGGAGCGGTGTCGCTTCTCGGCTCCTCGGCTCCTCGGCCCTGTGAGTCCCCGGTAGAAGTCCTATAGCGAGATCGTGGATCCACCACTCAGTGGGACGCTGCCTCACAGAGGCTGGCAGCAGCCATCAGCCATCAGGCAGGCGGGCGCCCTGGGTTATCGCTTGATGGGCCTGGCTCTGCGTCGGCGCTTTCGTGGGGGTCGATTTCGCTGCTGTTTGCGGTGTTGACCTCGTGTGGTGCGCGGGTGCTGCGTGCGCGTACTTCGATGGCGGCGGATCAGGGTCATCAGCAGTAATGCGCTGAACAGCGTGCCCACGCTGATGATTGAGATGGCGGGTGTCGAGGCGGAACGTGCCGCGAAGCGGAAGGCGGGATTGGCGTCGGGAGGCCAGGAGGGTTCGTTCGAAACGGTGGGGCCGGGCGCAGGGGTGCGACCTGGCTGAGGTGGCGATGTCAGCGGTCGGGTAGTTGCCGTTGTTGCCGTAGAGGGAGTCATGTCGGCGGATGCCGGGTGGAGGTGTTCGGTGCTTGAGGGTGGTGGCTGCGTCCAGAGGGCGGCGGTGTCCAGGGCGTCCAGGTTCCAGTAAGGAGGGAGGAGGCGGATGTGGGCTTGTCCGAGGAGGAGCAAGGGGTCCAGGTAGTGGGAGCCGCGCAGGAGGCCCCAGTGAAGACAGGATTCTCGGCAGTGGCCAGTTGGCCGTTCGATGACTCCCAGGCGGGTGCCGGGCGTTACGCGCTGGTGCCGGCGTACTGATGCGTTGACCGGCAGATACGTCGTGCGTAGGCCGTCCGTGTGCTCGATGGTGACCACACCCCGGCCCGCGAGGGGGCCGGCGAAGCGGACGATGCCTGGGCCTGCGGCTACGACAGGGGTGCTGGGTGGGGCGCCGAGGTCGATGCCCCGGTGGCCCGACAGCCATGGCTCGGGTGGGGGTGCGAACTGGCGGAGGACTCTGGGGTGTCCGCTCAGTGGCCATCGCCAGGTGGGGCGGTCGGCAGCGGCGGCGGGGCTTGCGAGTGCCAAGGAGATCAGGGGGATGGCTAGGGCGAGGAGGGCGGCCAGAAGCGTCATCGGGTATGACGGCGCTCCTCGCTGAAGGTGCTTTGTTGGCGGGGGATGGGTTGACCTGCCGCTGTCGGAGGGGCGTGGGCGGATTGTGGGGGTTTCGTGGTTGAAGGGGTGGTGGTGAGTTGTGGGCTTTTGGTGGGCGAAGAGGTGCGTGGGTTTGAGGCCGAAGAGGCGTGGAGCTGTGGGGCCGAAGAGGTGCGGGGATTCGGGGCTGGAGTGGCTGTTGGGAGTGTCAGGGCGGGAGTGAAGCGGATGGTTGCGATGCCGTGATGGAGGGGTGGGGTGGAAGTGATGCGGTGATTGAGGGGCGGAGTTGGAAGAGGTAAGAGGTGGCGGACAGCAGGGGGTGGGATGGATGGGCATGCGGTGAGTTTGCGGGAAAGGTGGGGGCGGTCGGAGGGGCGAACGTAATTCTGTGGAAAAGGAGGGTGCGGGTCGGTAAGCCTGTGGATTACTGCTGCCATCGTGGCGCGGGCGGGGTTGGGGAGGCGGCATGGTTGAGCTGCGTGGGTCCCGGGTGATACTGCGGGACGTCGTACGGGATGACGAGGCGCGGCTGCGGGAGATCGCGGGGACGCCGGAGGTGGCCAAGTGGTGGGGGCCGGTCGATGAGTTCGACGACATGCTCGCCATTACGGTCGGCGGCGAGGTGATCGGGGCCATCCAGTACGAGGAGGTCGAGGATCCGATGTATCGCAGTTCGGGGATCGACATCTTCCTCGGACCGCGGTGGCACGGACGCGGGTTCGGGCAGGAAGCCGTTCGTACGTTGGCGCGATGGTTGATCGAGGAGCGGGGGCATCACCGGCTGACCATCGATCCTGCGGCGCACAACACGGTGGCCATCAATGCCTACGAGCGGGTGGGGTTCAAGCGGGTGGGGATTATGCGGGCCTATGAGCGGAATCCGGTGACTGGAGAGTTTCACGATGGGTTGCTTATGGACCTACTGGCGGACGAGTTGATCTAGCCAAACGAGGGGCCGCGTCTGGCTGGGTGAAGGATTGTGTTTGAGGGCCTGTGCTCGAAGGGTTGGTGGCTGAGGCCGGGGTGTAGTTGCCTGAGCCGTATGTCACGGATGGCGACGCTGGATGCTCCACGCTGCGGTGTTCGCAGAGCTGGGCCGTCAGGTTGATGTTCGGTCGCCACGGTGCGTCGGATAGACGGTGTCGGTCGCCATGGTGTGTGGTGCGGACGGTGAATGTCGGTCGCCGTGGTGCGGACGGTGGACGTCGGTCGCCATGGTGCGTCGGTTCGATGGGGAACGTCAGTGGGTGGCGGTGAACGAGGCGTTCTCGTCTGGAAGGGTCAGGACTTCGAGGGCTCTGGTGAGGGCTGGGCCGATGCCGGGTCAGTGGGGTCCGTGAAGCGACGGCGGCGGCCAGGGCGCAGGGGAGAGGCCCAGATCCAGATCGTACTGAGTGCGATGCCGACCGCTGAGACGAGAATGACGGGACGCAGGCCTGCGAACTCGGCCAGCGTGCCACCCGCGAGGCCGCCCAGAGCCATGACGCCCTGTACGGCGAACGTCATGGTGGCATTGACGCGGCCACGGAGTTCGGGGGCGGTTTCGCGCAGGACGATCGCGCCCATGCAGGTCGCGAACGCAACTACGACGCCACCTGTGACGACGCCGGTGAGCGTGAGCAGAGCCAGCTTCCACCAGAGGGGTCCGCTGAGCAGCCCCACTGCCAGTATTTCGATCGGGAAGAAGAGTACGGAGGCGAGGAGCACGCGGTTCTCGCCGTAGCGTTTGGCGGCGCGGGTGGTGATCCAGGCGCCGATGAGCCCGCCGACGCCGCCGAGGGCGATGAGGGCGCCGATGAGGCCCCTGGGGATGCCGAGGGTGTTCACCATGTACAGCATGTAGACGGCCGTGTAGGCCAGGGCGAAGAAGTTGATGGTGACGCCCGCGCCGAGGAGGGCACGGAGTACGGGATGGGTGGCGCTGACGCGGAGCCCTTCGGTCACGTCTCGCCACATGCCTCGGGAGGGGGCCGGCTCGTTCTTCTCCGGGGTACGGATCGAGCGCAGCAGCAGTGCCGAGGCCAGGAACGACAGCGCCTCCGTGAACACCGCCAGCGGGGCCGTCAGCAGTTGTACGAGGAGCCCGGCCAGGCCGGGGCCGCCGACGGAAGCCACTGAGTAGGAGGCGTGGAAGCCGGCCATGGCCTCCGTTCGCTGTTCGGGGGAGACGATCGCGGCCACGTGCGGGAAGTTCGCGGCCCTGAAGAGCACGCCCGCTGAGCCGATGACCAGGGCGACGACGATGAGCCAGAAGGCGTTGAGCACGCCCAGGAGCCAGGCCACAGGGACCGTCAGTGCGGCGGCGCAGGAGACGAGTTCGCAGGCGATCATGAGGGGGCGGTGGCGCGAGAGGCGGTCGGCGATCGCGCCCGACTGGAGGCCGAGGAGCAGGGCGGGGAGTGAGGCCGCCCCAGTGAGCAGGCCCATTTCCATGGGGGAGGCGGCGAGCAGGGTGACCGCGGTCAGCGGCACGGCCAGCTTGGACACCTCGGAGCCGGTTATGGAGATGGTGCGAGCGGTCCAGAGCAGTCGATAGTCGCGCTGTTTGAGGAGCGGGGTGAGGTCTGGCGCCGGTGGGGCGTCCCCAGGTGA
Organism: Nonomuraea sp. NPDC049129; assembly: GCF_040648495.1. Lineage (NCBI taxonomy): Bacteria > Bacillati > Actinomycetota > Actinomycetes > Streptosporangiales > Streptosporangiaceae > Nonomuraea > Nonomuraea sp. NPDC049129. Next base: position 87,796 of record NZ_JBEZDU010000024.1, read on the forward strand.
GGCCGGCGCGCCTCCGGGTGCGATCGGATCGCGAGTTGGCGCCGATTTGTGAAGGGAATGCTTCATAACTATGAAAGTAACCCTTCAGGGTTATGAAGGCAATGCTTCACATCACTTCCGGGTACCTTGGTGCCATGACGCGGGAGAGCCTCAGTGACCCCAAGGCGATGCGGGCCCTGGCGCACCCGGCCCGGCTGGCGATCCTGAACCGGCTGGGTGTCGACGGCAGCGCCACCGCCACCGAGGTCGCCGAGGTCGCCGGCATCACTCCGAGTGCCGCCAGCTACCACCTGCGCATGCTGGCCAAGTACGGGTTCGTGGAAGATGCGCCGCCGCGCGGCGACGGGCGGGAGCGGGTCTGGAAGCCGACGAGTACGCCCCTGTCGGTCGGCGTGCAGCCCGGCGATCAGCCGGAGGTGCGTGAGGCCAAGCACCTGCTGATCCAGGCGTTTCGCAAGGAAGCGGACGAGGAGGCCCGGCGGGCGCTGGAGAACATCGACCAGGAGCCCGAGGAGTGGCGCGAGGCGACCCGCTTCAGCCGCCTGATGCTGCGGCTCGACGCCGAGGAGATGGCGCGGCTCAATGTCGAGGTCGAGAAGCTGTTCGAGCCGTACCTGGCGCGCCATCGCGATGAGCGGGCGGCGCCTCCCGGTGCCAGGATCGCCGAGGCCCAGGTCAATCTCTTCCCGCATGTGCGGAGGGCGGCGCCGGGGCTGCCTACGGAGGACCACGACGCGGGCTGACCCGAGACGGTCAGGCCGGGGCGGCGTGGGAGGTAGACTTTTGGGTGGCCTGCGCATCACAGGCCGACTTCGCATGCCCCATCGCGGACCGCCCCATCGGTCCGAGCCACGGCTCGGCTGGAGCGGGTTCGGGGCATCAGGGCGACAGCCATTGGGCTGCCGCGGCACAACCGAGAACCGCGCCCGCCCGCACGGGCGCCCAGACCTGGAGGACCATCACATGGCCCCCGTCGTCACCATGCGACAGCTGCTCGAGAGCGGCGTTCACTTCGGGCACCAGACCCGCCGCTGGAACCCGAAGATGAAGCGCTTCATCTTCACCGAGCGCAACGGCATCTACATCATCGACCTGCAGAAGTCGCTGTCGTTCATCGACCGTGCCTACGACTTCGTCAAGGAGACGGTCGCCCACGGCGGCACGATCCTGTTCATCGGCACCAAGAAGCAGGCGCAGGAGGCCATCTCCGAGCAGGCGGCTCGCGTCGGCATGCCGTACGTCAACCAGCGCTGGCTGGGTGGCATGCTCACTAACTTCTCCACCGTGCACAAGAGGCTTCAGCGTCTGAAGGAGCTCGAGGAGCTCGACTTCGACAACGTCGCCGCCTCGGGGCTCACCAAGAAGGAGCTCCTCATGCGCCGGCGTGAGAAGGACAAGCTCGAGCGCACGCTCGGCGGCATCCGTGACATGGGCCGCGTGCCCAGCGCGGTGTGGATCGTCGACACCAAGAAGGAGCACATCGCGATCAGCGAGGCCAAGAAGCTTGGCATCCCTGTCGTCGCGATCCTCGACACCAACTGCGACCCCGACGAGGTCGACTACCCGATCCCCGGCAACGACGACGCCATCCGCGCCGTCGGCCTGCTGACCAGGGTCGTCGCCGACGGTGTCGCGGCCGGTCTGATGGCTCGCTCGGGCGCCGCCCGCGGTGACGAGAAGCCCGCTGCCGCCGAGCCGCTGGCCGAGTGGGAGCGCGAGCTCATCGAGCAGGGCGCCGCCGAGCAGGCCGCCCCTGAGCCGGCCGCCGAGGCCGCCGCTCCCGAGGCTGAGGCTGCCGCTCCTGAGGCTGAGGCCGCTGCCCCTGAGGCTGAGGTCGCGGCTGAGGCCGCTCCGGCCGCCGCCGAGGGCGAGACCGAGCAGCAGCAGGCCTGACCGCTCACACCTCGGGTGAACACCGAGGTGGCGAGCAGTCGCCTACCCAGCCCGGCTCCGTGGAGTGACCCGCACGCGAGGCCGAGCGGAAATCGCAGACGCTGAGCCCGGCGGCGGGGGGTCGAGACCCCCGCCGCCGGGCAAGGCCGGAAGAGCCGGGCAGGCCGCGAAGGCAGGGCTGCTCACCAGGTAAGACGCTGAGCTCCTGTACGGCAGCCGCCGGCCGTTCGAACCATAGGGTGGGTGCCGGAAGGTCGGCGCCCACCCGATCCACGACGAAATCCCACAAGGAAAAAAGCAATGGCTTCCGTGAACATGGCCGACGTCAAGCGGCTTCGCGAGATCACCGCGGCCGGAATGATGTCTTGCAAGAAGGCGCTCGAAGAGGCTGACGGCGACATCGACCGCGCCATCGAGCTGCTGCGCCTCAAGGGCGCCAAGGACGTGGGCAAGCGCGAGGCGCGCACCGCCTCCAACGGCCTGGTCGCGCTCAAGCAGGACGGCGACTCCGCCGCCGCGCTGCTGGAGCTCAACTGCGAGACCGACTTCGTGGCCAAGGGCGAGCGCTTCCAGGAGCTGGCCGGTCAGGTCGTCGCGCACATCCTGGCCACCAAGCCGGCCGATGTGGCGACGCTGCTCGAGTCCTCGCTCGACGGCAAGACCGTCAAGGAACTCCTTGACGAGGCCAACGTCGCGCTGGGTGAGAAGATCGAGATCCGCCGGTTCGCGGTGCTGGAGGGTGGCTACATCGGCGCCTACATGCACCGCACCGACCCGGCGCTGCCGCCGGCCGTCGGCGTGCTGGTCCAGCTCGACAAGCCGAACGCCGAGGTCGCCAAGGACATCGCGCAGCACGCCGCCGCGATGGCCCCGCAATACCTCAACGCCGCCGCCGTGCCCGCTGACGTCGTCGACAAGGAGCGCAAGCTCTTCGAGGAGATGACGCGCGAGGAGGGCAAGCCCGAGGCCGCCATCGGCAAGATCGTCGAGGGTCGCGTCAACGGCTGGTACAAGGACTTCACCCTGCTCCAGCAGGCGTTCGTCAAGGACAACAAGAAGACCGTCGGCAAGTACGCCGAGGAGAACGGTGCCGAGGTGCTGGCCTTCGTTCGCTTCAAAGTCGGCCAGGCTTAGGCTTGAACGAAATTCCAGCCCATCGAACCGCCTAAGAGGGAGGCCGCCGCCGTGCAGGAGAACCAGGAGCCAGCTACGTCGGCGGCTTCTTCGTATCAGAACCCGCTCCGGTGGAAGCGGGTCATGCTGAAGCTGTCAGGTGAGGCGTTCGCCGGTGGCGACCCGCTGGGGATCGACCCGCTGGTGGTCGACCACCTGGCCGACTCGATCGCCGAGGCCGTACGCGAGGGTGTGCAGGTGTCGGTGGTGGTCGGCGGCGGCAACATGTTCCGCGGCGCGGCGCTGTCCGAGCAGGGCATCGACCGCGCCCGCGCCGACTACATGGGGATGCTGGGCACCGTCATCAACTGTCTCGCACTGCAGGACTTCCTGGAGCGGCGCGGCGTCGAGACCCGCGTGCAGACCGCCATCACCATGCAGCAGGTCGCCGAGCCGTTCCTGCCGCGCCGCGCGATCAGGCACCTGGAGAAGGGTCGCGTGGTCATCTTCGGCGCCGGGCTCGGCTCGCCGTTCTTCTCCACCGACACCGCGGCCTCCCAGCGCGCCCTGGAGATCGGCGCCGAGGCGCTGCTCAAGGGCACTCAGGTGGACGGGGTCTACGACTCCGATCCACGGAAGAATCCCGACGCGGTCAGGTTCGACCACCTCGACTACGGCGAGGTGCTGATCCGCGACCTCCAGGTCATGGACGCCACCGCGATCAGCCTGTGCAAGGACAACGACCTCCCGATCGTCGTCTTCGACCTGATGGGCGAGGGCAACATCCTGCGAGCGGTCCGCGGTGAGAAAATCGGCACGCTGGTGAGTCCCGCAGGCAAATGAGGGAGCGCGCCCGACATCGCCAGCCAGAAGACAGGGAGCCGCTGTGATCGACGAAACCCTCCTCGAAGCCGAGGAAAAGATGGACAAGGCCGTTACGGTCGCGAAGGAGGACTTCGCGGGCATCCGGACGGGCCGGGTAACCCCTTCGATGTTCAACAAGATCAATGCCGAGTACTACGGCACGCCGACCCCGATCCAGCAGTTGGCCTCGTTCCATGTGCCCGAGGCCCGCATGGTGATCATCCAGCCCTACGACAAGGGTTCGATGGCCGCGATCGAGAAGGCGATCCGTGAGTCCGACCTGGGCGTCAACCCCGGCAACGACGGGGCGGTGATCCGCGTGTCGTTCCCCGAGCTGTCGGAGGACCGGCGCAAGGAGTACATCAAGGTCGCCAGGAACAAGGGCGAGCACGCCAAGGTCTCCGTGCGCAACATCCGCCGCTCCGCCAAAGAGATCCTCGACAAGATGATCAAGGACGGGGAGGCGGGCGAGGACGAGGTCCGCCGCGCGGAGAAGGAGCTCGACGACATCACCCAGAAGCACGTCGCCAAGATCGACGAGCTGCTCAAGCACAAGGAAACCGAGCTGCTCGAGGTCTGAGCGGCGCGCCGCACGGCCCTCGCCCGGTGGCGGGGGCCGTGGCTCATGGAAGACCCAGGAAGAGATCTGTGGACGAAAGTACGGCTGGCACCAGCCCGAGCGGCGGCAGCCGTACCGGACGGAACCTTCCTGCCGCCATAGCGGTGGGCTTGGGGTTGGGCGCGCTCGTCATCGGCACGCTCTACACCGTCAAAGAACTCTTTCTCCTGGTGCTGGCGGGAGCCGTGGGCGTCGGGGTCATGGAGCTGATCCAGGCGTTCGGGAGCCGCGGCATCAAGGTGCCGGCCGTGCCCCTGCTCGGTGGCATGGTCGCGATGTTCGCCGGTGCCTACTGGGGCGGGCCTGTCTGGCTGCTCGGCGCGTTCGTGGTGGTCGTCTTCGTCCTGCTGATCTGGCGGATGTTCAGTGACGGCACCGACGGCTACGTACGCGACACGACCGCTTCGGTGTTCATCCTGGTCTATCCGCCGCTGCTGGCCGGGTTCGCGGCGTTGCTGCTGGCGCCTGGTGACGGCCGTGATCGGGTGGTCATCTTCATCGCGGTGACCGTGGCCAGCGACATCGGCGGCTACATCGCGGGCGTGCTGTTCGGCAAGCACCAGATGACCGTCATCAGCCCGAAGAAGACCTGGGAGGGGATGGCCGGGTCCATCATCGCGTGCGTGGCGGTGGGCGCCTGGCTGGTGAGCTGGCTCATGGACGGGCAGCTCTGGCAGGGCGCCCTGATCGGCGCGCTCGTGGCGGTGCTGGCGACCGTCGGTGACCTGATCGAGTCGATCATCAAGCGGGATCTCGGCATCAAGGACCTGGGCACGCTCCTGCCGGGCCACGGCGGTCTCATGGACCGGCTCGACTCGCTGGTGACCACGCTGGTGCCGGTCTGGCTGCTGATGACGCTGTTCTTCTGACGTGTCGCTAGTGGCGGTGTTCTTCCATCGCCTCGATGGTGATCGGCTGGAGCCAGAGCCAGCGGACGGCTTCACCGCCGAAGGCGAATCCTGATAAATCCGGCATGGCGGGTGGGTCGGCGACCATCATGACCCCCGCGTACTGCGGGCCCAGCGGGAACGTGGCCGGCTCGTGATACCACTTGGCGGTATGCCCGTGCCCTAGCCACGTGACCGAGTGCCACGGATACTGCGACAGCCACACCAGCAGCAGCGCCGCCTCACGCGGATCCTCACGGGTGGCCACGGCCAGCTCGATTCTGGCGTACGCGCCCGGCCGGTCGATCCACTGCTCGACGGTGGGCATCCGCTGGCAGCTCATCCCGACCGTGGAGAGCACCGTGAACCCCCGGCGCCCGTACGGCGGCCGCTCGGTGACGCCGACAGTCGGCAGCCGCTCCCCGCTCACGTCCCAGTAGCGCCCGGCCGGCCCGAGCCCCCGTTCCAGATGCCCCATGACGAACTCCTGGAACGACGCCCAGGACCCCTCCAGATGCCGCCAGCGCCAGTAGGACCTGGCGTTGGAGATGCGCGGCCGCAGCCCGTCGAGCGCCTCGGACAGCGCCCAGGCGAACGGCGTCTCACCCACGGCGTCACGGGCGTAGCCGGGCATGCCCCTGCTCATGTCGGCCCACCCGGGGATGACCGCCAGCAGGTCCTCGTCCTCATAGACCGCGACCCCGTCGCCCTCCTCGAACCACAGCGCCGTCAGCTGCCCGAGCGGCCGGCGCCCGGCCGGGTGCGTGGTGTTGGGCCGGGGCATGAGCGGCGGCAACCCGGAGTTGAGCCTGGCCAGATCGACCACCTCGGGCGCGGGACGGTGGTTGGCCAGCCACACGGCGCCGTGCACGGCACCGTCAGGCGAGCACAGGTAAGCTACCGAGGCGTCCTCGTCCCGCTCGACCACGAGCGTTCGGCTGCCGTACGGGTTGCCGGCGGTGAGGACGACCTCGGTCTGCCCCTCGCCAGAAGCCGACCGGAAAATCGCCATACGAGATGCACTCTAGATCGGCCCATACCCTCATGCGAGAGCTTCCGCCACCCGGAGTTCCCTCATGGAATGACACCTGGGAGCCGAACGTTCACTAACCTGGTCGGTAACCACCCAAGCAAAGGCAGGAACGTGTCCCAGCAGCCAGGCCAGCTCACCTTCGTCGCGCCGCGCAGGGCCAAGCCGGCTCGGCACCTGGCGGACCTGTCCATGCCCGACCGCCGCGCGGCGGTGACGGAGCTCGGCGAGAAGGCCTTCCGCGCCGACCAGCTGTCCCGGCACTACTTCGAGCGCCTGAACGCCGACGTGCACGCGATGACCGACCTGCCCGCGGCGGCCCGCGACAAGCTGTCGGTGCTGCTGCCGTCGCTGCTCACCCCCGTCAAGGAGCAGACCACCGACGCCGGCACCACCCGCAAGACGCTGTGGCGCCTGTTCGACGGCGCGCTGGTCGAGTCGGTGCTGATGCGCTATCCCGACCGGGTGACGATGTGCGTGTCGTCACAGGCCGGCTGCGGCATGAACTGCCCGTTCTGCGCCACGGGCCAGGCCGGGCTGACCCGCAACATGTCCACCGCCGAGATCGTCGAGCAGGTGGTCTCCGGCGCCCGCGCGCTGGCCGCGGGCGAGGTGCCCGGCGGCACAGGGCGGGTGAGCAACGTGGTCTTCATGGGCATGGGCGAGCCGCTGGCCAACTACAAGCAGGTCATCGGGGCCGTACGCCGGATGGTGGAGCCCGCCCCGCACGGCCTCGGCATCTCGGCGCGCGGCGTCACGGTCTCCACGGTCGGCCTGGTGCCCGCCATCGGCAAGCTCGCCGACGAGGGCCTGCCGGTCACGCTCGCCCTGTCCCTGCACGCACCCGACGACGAGCTGCGCGACACGCTGGTGCCGATCAACACGCGCTGGAAGGTGTCGGAGGTCCTCGACGCCGCCTGGGCGTACGCGGCCAAGACCAAGCGGCGGATCTCGATCGAGTACGCGCTGATCAAGGACATCAACGACCAGGAGTGGCGGGCCGACCTGCTCGGCAAGCTGGTACGCAACAAGCTGGTGCACGTCAACCTGATCCCGCTCAACCCGACGCCCGGCTCCAAGTGGACCGCCTCCCGGCCGGAGGACGAGCGGGCGTTCGTGCGGCGGCTCGAATACCACGGTGTGCCGGTGACCGTCCGCGACACCCGCGGCCGCGAGATCGACGGCGCCTGCGGCCAGCTCGCCGCCGCCGAATAGCCCTGGGAAGAGCTCTAGGAAGGCTCAGGAAGAGCGCACGACGCCCTCGATCAGGTCCGCGATCATCCCGGCGCCGCAGCTGTTCAGGTGGACGGTGTCCGTGGTCAGCAGCAGGCCGCGGCTCTTGGCGATCGAGTCGAAGCCGCGCCCGAGAAAGAAGTGCTGCATCGCGGCGGTGGGCGCCAGCAGGCTGTCCGCCCGGTAGTGGACGCGCGGCTTGCGCTCCGCCTTCTCCAGGTGCGCCACCATCTGCTCGTTGAGCGGGAGATACTGCACGAACTGCTCGGCCGCCACCTTACGTACGATCTCCCCGAACTCCGACGTCCGCCGCAGCGCCTCCGAGTCGAGGTCCTCGCCGAGCACCGGCGGCGAGATCAGCGCGATGCGGGCCCGGGTCTCGTCCTTGAGCCGGGTGGCGATGGCGGAGAGGTTCGCCGCGTAGCCGTCGGGGCTGATGTCCTCGCTCAGCTTCCACCGGTCGCGCAGCTTGCGGGCGGTGCTCTCGCCCAGCGTGGCGGTGGCGTCGTTGGTGCCGATGAGCACGGTGACCACGTCGGGATCCTGGTCGACGACCTCGGAGAGCCGGTCCAGCACATGGGCGGAGACGTCGTAGTTGACGCCCGCGTTGATCACAGTGGTGCCCGGCAGCCTGGACTCCAGCATTTTCACGTAGTTCGCGCTGACCTGACCACGCGTGATGCTGTCGCCGACACAGATCACTTTCATGACGCCTGACTCCTCATAGGTGGGTGAGTGCTCACTAACCTAGTGGCTAAAGGAGGCAGACGCGACGTACTTGTCGGGTTTTCAGGGTCGGGTACGGCGCAGCCAGGCGTAACAGCCCAGGCCGAGCAGGCACCACGCCAGCGAGATGGTCGCGAGCTCAGGCAGCCGGGCGGTCAGCTCGGCGGAGTTCGCGGATTTCATCCAGGTGATGACCGGGACCGTCAGCCAGTACAGGGGCGAGGCGCTGAGCATCAGCATGGCCAGGAAGCCCAGCAGCAGCGACATGATGGAGATCGCGGGGGAGCGCAGGATCGCCCGGCTGGTGAGGGCGCCGAGCGTGACCCCGGCGAGCGTCGCGAGGCCGTACAACGTCAGGACCGCGGCAAACTCCTCGGGCGCCGGGACCGTGCTGACGCCCAGTGCCAGGCCCCAGCCAAGGGCCAGCGCGATGAGCACCAGGGACGTCGCGAAGGCCGCCAGCAGGCCCGCGCTCAGCTCGCGCAGCCGGCCGCCCACGCTGATCGCCGACATGGCGCGCTGCTGATCCGGCTCGGTGTCGAGCACGCTCCTGCTGGACCAGGCCAGGATCGGGATCACCAGCACCGCGGCGTCCGTGAGGACCTCGGTCTCGGCGCCCTTGGGCGCGCGGCTGCCGTAGAGGATGGCGACCAGCGCGAGCATGAGCAGGAGCGCCTGGAAAATGCGGTGGGACCGGATGTAGGCCGCGACCCGGAAGACAGTCAAGGCGATCATCGCTGCTCCTCGGTGACGTCGGCGACGTTCGTAACGTTGGCGTCGGTGACTTCCGCGACGTGGCCGACCTCTGCGACGGATGTGGCGACGGACACGTCTTGGACCCGGTAGCCCTCGTCACGCATCCTGGCCACGAACGACCGGACCTCGTCCACCGGCAGATCCACCCGCACGGTCGCCCGCTGCCCCGCCGTACCCTCCTTGACCAGGCCGTCCACCACCGTCCAGTGCCGGATGGAGGGAAGGTGACGCAGGCCGCCCTGGTGGTCACTGGCGACCACGATGGCGCCGCCCTCGGAGAGCTCCGTGACGATGGACGGCAGCACCTCGCGGGTGTCGGCGTCGAGCCCCGCGAACGGCTCGTCCAGGATGAGCAGGCCGGGCCCGCACATCAGGGCCTGGGTCAGCCCGACCTTGTGGGCGCTGCCCTTCGATAACTCGCCCAGCCGCAGGCCGAGCAGGTGAGCCATGCCGAGGCGTTCCGCCCAGGGCTCCCATCGGGCGCCGCCGCGTATCCGGGACATGTGGCGCAGGTAGCCGGAGACCGTGAAGGGCTGCTCGAGCGGGAAGCGGTCCGGGGCGAAGCCGACCACCGCCGGGCGGTCGGTGATGGTGCCCGACGACGGCTTGGTGAGCCCGGCCAGCAGGCGGAGCAGTGTGGACTTGCCCGCACCGTTGACGCCGGCGACCTCGATCACGTCACCGGGATCAAGGTGCGCGTCCACGTCCTTCATGACAGAAGGATCACGTCTTCGATAACGGAAAGAGACCTTGGTCAATCTCATGGTCCAGTAACGGTATATCTCAGTTCGCATTGTCAGGATAAAGAGCCCCACAATATGAGCAGGCCCCCAGCACACCGCAGAAGGAGTGAGCTTGAACCGCTTTCCACGCGTCATGGGTATGCGTTCAGGCTACGACCCGGTCGAGGTCGACGCCCTGATCGGGCGCATCGAGGCCACACTGGGCAGGGGGCCGCGCGACATCGAGCAGGTCACGGCCGACGACGTACGCAGGGCGACGTTCCGGGCCAGGCGCGGCGGTTATCAGGAGACCGCGGTGGACTTCGCGCTGGAGGCGTTCGTGGTGGCGCTGGAGACGCGGGCCAAGAGTCCCGTACGGCTGGCCATGGCCGAGCCGACCGGTGAGATGCTGCGCGAGGAGTGGTTCGAGACGCAGGCGGCGCGGGTGGAGCGGGTGGCCTTCCGGCCCGGGCGGATGGGCACGGGCTACAACGAGGACGAGGTCGACGCCTTCCTGGACCGGATCGTGGCCACGCTGCGCGGCACCACCGACTATCCGGTGACGGCCAAGGACGTCCGCGAGGCGAAGTTCTCGACCGTGCTGCTGCGGCCCGGCTACCTGATCGCGGACGTCGACTCGTTCCTGGCGGGCATCGCCGACGTCCTGAAGCAGCGCGCCTGAAGCAGCGTGCCTGAAGCAGCGTGCCTGAAGCAGCGTGCCTGAAGCAGCGCCCCTTCTGTCAGGTGGGCGTGATGTGCGGCTTCTGGGCGCTCTTCTCGGACTCGTACGAAGCGCGCACCATAGGGCCTTCCGGCGCGGTCGAGAGCTCGGCGACCGGGACGTCCCACCACGCCTCCGACGACGGACTGTCGATCATGGGGTCGGCGCGGACATAGATCACGGTCGTCTCCTCGGCGGCGCGGGCCGCCTCCAGAGCCTTGCGGAAGTCGGTCAGCGTGTCGGGCCGCAGCACGGTGGCGCCGAGGCTGGCGGCGTTGGCGGCCAGGTCCACCGGCAGGCCGTCGCCGTCGTAGCGGCCGGTGCCCCGGTAGGCGTAGGAGGTGCCGAGCCGCTGGGCGCCGACGCTCTCCGAGAGGCGGCCGATCGAGGCGAAGCCGGAGTTGTCCACCAGCACCACGATCAGCTTGATGCCCTCGGAGACGGCCGTGACGATTTCCTGGGCCATCATCAGGTAGGACCCGTCGCCCACCATGACGAACACCTCGCGGTCGGGGACGGCCATCTTGATGCCCAGCCCGCCGGCGATCTCGTAGCCCATGCAGGAGTAGCCGTACTCCACGTGATAGCTGCCAGGGCCGCTCGGCCGCCACAGCTTGTGCAGGTCGCCGGGCATGGAGCCGGCCGCGCAGACCACCACGCCGTCGTCGCCGGCCGCGGCGTTGACCGCGCCGATCACGGCCGACTGTGGCATCGGCCGGCCGTCCAGCGCGTACGCCTCGTCCACCACCGCGTCCCAGGCGGCCGACAGCTCGGCGGCGCGCGAGCGGTAGGACTCCGTGGTGCTCCAGCCCGCGCAGGCCCCGGTCAGCTCGGTCAGGCCCTCGCGGGCGTCGGCCACGAGCTGGAGTCCCGACAGCTTGGCCGCGTCGAAGCCGGTGATGTTCAGGTTGACGAACCGGGCCTCAGCCGAGAAGAGCGTGCGGGAGGCCGTGGTGAAGTCGCTGTAGCGGGTGCCGACGCCGATGATCAGATCGGCCTCGCGGGCCAGCGCGTTGGCCGCGGTGGTGCCGGTCGCGCCGACCGCGCCCATCGCGAGCGGGTGCCCGTACGGCAGCGCGCCCTTGCCCGCCTGCGTCTCGGCGACCGGGATGCCGTACGCCTCGGCGAAGGCCCGCAGCTCGGCCGTGGCCTCGCTGTAGATCACCCCGCCGCCGGCGATGATCAGCGGCCGGCTGGCCGACTTGATCAGCTCGGCCGCCCGCGTCAGGGCCGCCCGCTCGGGGCGTGGGCGCGGCACGTGCCAGAGGCGGCGCTCGAACAGCTCCTCCGGCCAGTCGTAGGCCTCGGCCTGGACGTCCTGCGGCAGCGCCAGCGTCACCGCGCCCGTCTCGGCCGGGTCGGTGAGGACGCGCATGGCGGCCAGCAGCGCCGATGGCAGCTGCTCGGGCCGGTTGATCCGGTCCCAGAAGCGCGACACCGGCTTGAAGCAGTCGTTGACCGAGATGTCGTACGAGCGGGCGTCTTCGAGCTCCTGGAGCACCGGATTGGCGACCCGGGTGGAGAACACGTCGCCGGGCAGCAGCAGCACGGGCAGCCGGTTGATCGTCGCGCCCGCCGCGCCGGTGATCATGTTGGTCGCGCCGGGGCCGATCGAGGTGGTGCAGGCCAGGGTGGACAGCCGGTTGGCGGCCCGCGCGTAGGCGGCGGCCGCGTGCACCATGGCCTGTTCGTTGCGGCTGAGGCGGTAGGGCAGGTCCTCGGTCGAGGTGGCCAGCGCCTGGCCGAGCCCGGCCACGTTGCCGTGGCCGAAGATGCCGAAGCAGCCGCCGAACAGCCGGTGCTCGACGCCGTCGCGCTCGCTCCACTGGTGGGACAGGAAGCGCACCACAGCCTGCGCTACGGTCAAACGGGTCATGAAGTCCTCCCGAACGGCAGTCTCGCATCGATGGCCTGGCCGTCCCAGGAAGAACGGATCCAGGCGTGCCGGGGGTCGTCGCAGAACGCCATCGACCGCTCGTCGGCGGGACCGGCCAGGACGTTCAGGTAGTAGAGGTCGTAGCCGGGCGCGGCCATCGACGGTCCGTGGTAGCCATAGGGCACCAGCACCACGTCACCGGAGGAGACCTCGGCCAGCGTGTCGATCTGGCCCCGCTCGGAGGAGTAGACGCGCTGGTAGCCCAGGCCGCCGTCGGCCACCTCGAAGTAGTAGATCTCCTCCAGCACGGCCTCGCCCTCGTTGGGGGTGTCGTGCTTGTGCGGGGGATAGGACGACCAGTTGCCGCCCGGCGTGAGCACCTCCACGGCCACGAGCTTGTCGCACTCGAAGACGCCGGGGGCGCAGAAGTTGTTCACCTGGCGGCTGGCCCGGCCCGCGCCCCGGATCTCGACCGGCACCTCCGAGGCCGGAACGTACCGCGGTGCCAACCGCCGGGTCGCCCGAGCGGAGGGGAACGCGATGCGGCCCGTCCCCTCCACCGTCACATCCGTAGAAATCGGGATATAGGCGAAATCAGAAGGCCCGGCGAAGACCGACGTGCGGCCTGTCAGCTCGAACCGCTCGGCGCCGCACGTCACCGTGCACGAGCCCGACAGCGGCAGGACGAGCATCTCCTCCTCCCCGGTCGAGAAAGAGACCGGGGCGCCGCCGAGGTCGGCCACGCGCAGCCCCGAGTAGGTCCAACCGGCCAACGCGGGCGTGATCTCCACCGACCACGACCCGCCGGCGGCCTTGCCGTACGGAAGGTATGTCATGAGCGCACCTCTCGAACCAGCGCGGCCGCGCCGTCCACCGCGGCGGCCACGTCGTCGTCCGGAGGGTAGAGCAGCGCGCGGCCGATGACGAGCCCGCGCACCCCCGGCAGGCGCAGCGCGCGGTCCCAGTCGGCGTAGGCGGCGTCGATGTCGGGCGGGTCGCCGCCGAGCAGCAGCGCGGGCAGCGTGGTGGCGGCCATGACGCGTTCCATCTCGGCGACCGCGGGGATCTTCAGCCAGGTGTAGGCGGAGGTCGTGCCGAGTGCCTGGGCGACGCTGATCGACCGGATGACCGCCTCGGGCGACAGGTCGTTGCGCAGGACGCCCGCCTCCGTACGCGCCGCCCAGAACGGCTCGACCATCGCCAGCAGCCGCCGGCGGGCCAGGTCGGTGACCGCGTGGGCGCATGATTCGAGCGTGGTGACCGTGGCGTGGTCGGCCGGGTCGATGCGGCAGAGCATCTTGCCGCCGTCGAGGCGCATCGCGTCGATGGCGGCCGCGTCGAAACCGGTGAACCGGTCGTCCAGCTCGAACACCGAGCCCTGCAGGCCGCCGCGGTTCATCGAGCCGAAGGCCAGCTTCTCCTCCAGCGCGCCGAGCAGCAGCAGGTCCTCCAGCACGTCGGGGGAGGCCAGGATGCCGGCCACGCCGGGCCTGGCCAGCGCCGTCTGGAGCCGGTCGAGCAGGTCGGGGCGGCTGGCCATGGCCAGCGGCCGGTCGCGGACGCCGAGCGACCCGCGCGCCGGATGGTCGGCCGCGATGATCAGCAGGCGCTCGCCCTCACCTGGCAGCCCCCGGCGCTGCCGCCGGGCGGCGGCGCGCTCGATCTCCTCCGGCCTGGTGGCCCGGATGTGGGTCAGGTGGTCGTAGCGGGCGGTTCTGGGCAGCGTCATGTCGCTCATAGGAGTGCCTGCACCTCGTCAGTCGTGGGCATCGCGTCGGCGCAGGCCAGGCGGGCGGCCACGTAGGCGCCGGCGGCGTTGGCGAAGCGGATCGTCCGCTCCAGCGGCCAGCCGCTCAGCAGCCCCAGGCAGACGGCGCCGCCGAACGCGTCGCCCGCGCCGATGCCGTTGACCACGTCGACCTTGACCGGCTCCGCCACCACGTACTCGTCCCTGCTGCGGGCCAGCACCCCGTTGGGGCCCATCTTGACGATGGCGACGCGCATCCCGGCGTCGAGCAGCGCCTGCGCGGCCGCCTCCGGGTCGCGGGTGCCCACCGCGTTCTCCACCTCGTCGAGGTTGCCGACGGCCACGTTCGCGTGCGGAAGGGCCTGGCGTACCGCCTCCTGGGAAGCCTCGGGCGACTCCCACAGCATGGGGCGGTGGTCCAGGTCGAAGACGGTCCAGCCGGATGTGCGCGCGGCCAGGGCGGCGGCGTGCGCGGCCCGGCTCGGCTCCTGGCTCAGGCCGGTGCCGGTGAACCAGAACAGCTTCGTGTCCCGGATGGCGGCCAGGTCCAGCGACTCGGCGGTCAATTGCAGGTCCGGCGGATGCTCGCCCCGGTAGAAGTAGAGCGGGAAGTCGTCCGGCGGGAAGATCTCGCAGAACGTGACGGGCGTTGGGGGGCCTTCGACGGTGGCCACGAAGGAGTCGTCCACGCCGAAACCGCGGATCGCCTGCCGTACGTACTCCCCGAAGGGGTCGGCGCCGACCGCGGTGATCACGGCGGCGCGCAGCCCGTGGCGCGCGGCCGCGACCGCGACGTTTGTCGGGCTCCCGCCGAGGAACTTACCGAAGGTGTCGACGTGGGCCAGGCCCACGCCGGTCTGCAGCGGATAGACGTCGACCCCGGAGCGGCCGATCGTGATCAGGTCGTACAACGCACCTCCAGTGACGGAGCCTTCGTGCCTACTATGGCATATTGTCATGACATTCGGATGTCCGCTATGCCGGGCTTTTTTCCCTGACCGAAACCCCCGATAGGTGGATCGTCTAGGGTCGGACCTCCCGCCGAGACCTCCTCGTGACAAAGATGCAGCATGCGGACACACTCCTGAAATATCGGCAGGCCTTTACGTCATCTGGATGTCATGACATATTGGCCGGGTTCCTGGCTTTAAGGACATGTCGGAGGGTTTGCATGGGATTGCGGAAAAGGTCGGTAGGCGCGGTCGCGGTCCTCGCCGTGTCCGCGCTGGGGCTCGCCGCGTGCGGCCAGTCGTCCGGCGGCGACTCCGGTGGCACGATCGAGTTAACGATCGCCCAGAACGCCATCGCGGGCGGCAAGAACGCGGCGGCGGCCGACTTCCTCGCCAACTGGGTCGCCCCCAAGTTCGAGGCGGCCGAGAAGGCGAAGGGGAAGGACGTCAAGGTCAAGTTCATCCCCAGCGGTGTCGACGACGAGCAGTACAAGACCAAGCTCTCCCTCGACCTGAAGTCAGGCAAGGGCGCGGACGTGATCGACCTCGACGGCATCTGGGCCGGTGAGTTCGCCGAGGCGGGCTACATCAAGCCGCTGTCCGATGTGGTGGGGGCGAGCGCCGACAGCTGGGACGGCTGGCAGCAGATCCCCGAGTCGGTCCAGGGACTGGCCACCTTCAACGGCAAGAAGTACGCCCTGCCCGTCGGCACGGACGGCCGGGTGCTCTACTTCAACAAGACGCTCTTCCAGAAGGCCGGGCTGCCCGCCGACTGGCAGCCGAAGAGCTGGCAGGAGATCCTCGACGCGGGCGCCAAGCTGAAGACGGCGGGCGTACCGGTGCCGATCCAGATCAACGCCGGCACCGCGATGGGCGAGGCCACCTCGATGCAGGGCGTGCTCCCGCTGCTGGCGGGCGCGGGCGGCGAGGTGCAGAAGGACGGCAAGTGGACCGGCGCGTCCCAGCCGCTCAAGGACGCGCTCGGCCTCTACCAGAAGATCTACGGCGGCAGCGGCCTCGGTGACCCCAAGCTCCAGCAGGAGGCCAAGGGCCGCGACAAGTCCTTCCAGCAGTTCGCCGGCGGCAAGATCGGCATCCTGATGGAGGGCGACTACTTCTGGCGCGGCGTCGTCAACCCCAAGGACGGCGTGGCCAAGATGGCCGACCGTGACCAGACCGTCGGCTACGCCCTGATCCCCGCCATGGAGCCCGGCAAGGGCCTGCGGGGCCAGGACTTCGTCAGCATGTCGGGCGGCGCGCTGCGGACCGTCAACCCCAACAGCAAGCATCCGAAGGAGGCCTTCGACCTGCTGGCCTTCACACTCTCGCCGGAGGGGCTGAAAGAGGAGACCAAGAACGGCAACGTGCGCATCACCCCGCGCACCGACGTCAACAAGGAGATCCTCGCCGGGGAGCCGCTGCTGACGTTCATCTCGGAGAAGGTGCTGCCGTTGACGGCCTACCGGCCGCCGGTCGCCGTCTATCCGCAGGTGTCGGCCGCACTCCAGGAGGCCACGGCCGCCGTCGTCGGGGGCACGGCACCCGACCAGGCCGCCGCGGACTACCAGAAGAAGCTCGAAGGAATCGTCGGTGGCGCAGGCAATATCGCCTCCTGAAGCTCTCGAGGACGCACCGGCCCGTCGCTACAGCTCGGACGCGGCGGGCCTGGGCAGGCTGAGAGCGGGCGCGTTCGTGGCGCCCGCGCTGGCGCTGATCGCGGTGTTCCTGGTCTTCCCCGCGCTCTGGGTCCTCTACCTCGGCCTCACCAACTACCGCCTCACGGGCACCGCCGCCGCCGAGCCTCAGCTCGTCGGCCTGGACAACTTCGTCAAGGCGGTCTCCGACCCCGCGTTCTGGAACTCGACCTGGCTGACCGTCCAGTTCGTGCTCGGCTCGGCCGTCATCGGCCAGGTCGTGCTCGGGTTCACGATCGCCTGGCTGATGCGCGATCGCACCGGACCGCTCAAACGGACCGTCGAGGGCCTGGTCATCCTGGCCTGGATCCTGCCCAGCGCGGTGGTCTCGTTCCTGTGGGTGGCGCTGCTCGACCGCGACGGCGGCACGCTCCAAGCGCTGCTGCACGTCCCGGGATTCGCGCCGCTGCTCGACCACCCGATGCTGTCGATCGTCATCTTCAACACCTGGCGCGGCGCCGCCTTCTCGATGATGTTGTACGGCGCCGCGCTCGGGAACGTGCCGCCCTCGCACCTGGAGAGCGCCCGCCTGGCCGGGGCCTCCGGCTGGCAGCAGTTACGTGACGTGGTGTTCCCGCACATCAGGGGACACATCCTGACGAACCTCCTGCTGATCAGCCTGTGGACGTTCAACGACTTCACCCCGTTCATGCTCACCGCGGGCGGGCCCGACGGTCAGACCGAGGTGCTGGCGGTCCACGTCTACAAGGTCGCGCTGCAGGGCAGCGAACTGGGCTACGGCGCGGCCGTCTCCACGGTCATCCTGCTGATCAACCTGGTCGTGGCGGTGTTCTACCTGCGCCTGCTCAGGAGAAAGAAATGACGCGGTTCGTGCTGGGCCGGATCGGCTTCTACACGCTGATCGCGGTGCTGCTGGCCTTCTTCACCATCCCCTTGCTGTGGCTGGCCGCCGCGCCGTTCACCTCGGACCCCACCTACGAGGTCCGGGTGCCCGACTTCACGCTGGACAACTTCACGGCGATCCTGGAGCATCCGTACGCGCTGCCGTCGCTCCTGAACTCGCTGGTGCTGGCGGTCGGCACGGCCCTGCTCGTGGTGGTCTTCGCGGCGTTGGCCGCGTACGCGCTGAGCCGGGTGCGGCTGCCGGGCCGCGACGCGCTGCTCTACGCGCTGCTGCTGCTGTCCTCGATCATCACCGGCACGGCCGCGATGGTGCCGCTGTTCCAGCTGGCCGTCGAGCTGAACCTGATCGATTCGCAGTTCGGGGTGATCCTCATCCTGACCGGCGGCCTGCTGCCCGCGGCGATCTTCATGCTCAAGGACTTCATGGACTCCACGCCGAAGTCCTACGAGGAGTCGGCGCGCGTCTTCGGGGCCTCGCCGCTGCAGATCGTCCGCCACGTGGTCGTCCCCCTGGTACGGCCGGGGCTGGCGACGATCGCGGTGTGGGCCGTGGCGAACGTGTGGGGCAACTTCCTGATGCCGTACCTGCTGCTCAGCGATGTCGAGAAGCAGCCCGCGGCGGTCATCATGTACACGCTGTACACCGAGGGCGGCCAGGCCAACCTCACCCTGCTGTCCACGTTCGGCCTGCTCTATTCGGTCCCCGTGGTGCTCATGTACCTGTTCGTCAGCAAGAAGTATGGCTTCCGCTTCCACGGAGGGATCAAGCGCTGATGGCCGCAATCGAACTGCGAGCCCTGACCAAGGTCTACCCCGGGGGAGTCAAAGCGCTCGACTCGCTCGACCTGGCCATCCCCGACGGCGAGTTCTTCGCCCTGCTCGGCCCGTCCGGCTGCGGCAAGACCACGCTGCTGCGCACGATCGCCGGGCTGGAGACCGCCACGGGCGGCGCCGTCGTCATCGGTGACCGCGACGTCACCGGCGTCCAGCCGGGCGGCCGGGACATCGCGATGGTCTTCCAGGACTACGCGTTGTTCCCGCACATGGACGTCACCGACAACATCGCCTACCCGTTGCGCATCAAGAAGGTCGGCAAGGCCGCCCGGCAGCGCAAGGCCGAGGAGGTCGGCGCCAGGCTGGGCCTGGACCAGCTCATGGACCGGCGCCCCGGCCAGCTGTCCGGCGGCCAGCAGCAGCGGGTCGCGCTGGCCCGCGTCATGGCGACGCAGGCGCAGGCGTTCCTGTTCGACGAGCCGCTGTCGAACCTCGACGCCCGGCTCCGCCTGGAGGCCCGTACGTTCCTGAAGAAACTCCAGCGCGAGCTCGGCGTCACCACCGTCTTCGTCACCCACGACCAGGCCGAGGCTTTGGCCATGGCCGACCGGATGGCCGTCATGGAGTCCGGGCACATCCGTCAGATCGGCACGCCGGCCGAGGTGTTCCAGCGGCCCGCCAACACCTTCGTCGCCGCCTTCATCGGCTCGACGCCGATGAACCTGCTCGACGGGACCGTCCGCGGTGACAGGCTGGAGGTGGCCGGATGCAAGGTGCCGGTCCCCGTCTCGGCCGAGGGCCTGCTCACCGACGGCGAGCGGGTCGTGTACGGCGTGCGGCCCGAGTACAACACCTACTCGGCCGAGCCCGCCGAGGGCTCGCTGGGGGGAAAGGTGGTCATCGTGGAGAACCTGGGGGCGTCCCACCTGGTGACGCTGGAGGTCGGCGCGGTGCTCGTGCAGGCGGTCGTGCCCGAGGGCGGCGAGCCGTCCATCGGCGCCGACGGCTTCGCCACGCCGCGCCGCGATCGGGCCCTGGTCTATCGGGACGGCGAGCTGGTGTCGGCATGACCATGATCCGCGGCCATTGGAGCCTGGACGACCGGCTGGAGCGGATCCTGCGCGAGGTGCCCTTCGAGGTGCCGGCCGGCACCGCCGCGCTGTCCGTACGGCTGAGCTTCGACCGGTCACAGGGCGTGCTCGACCTCGGCTGCGGCTCGCCGGACGGGTTCCGCGGCTGGTCGGGCGGCGCGCGCGACGAGTACACGATCACCGCCGACTGGGCGACTCCCGGCTACCTGCCCGGCGAGCCGGCGCCGGGGACGTGGCAGGTGTGGCTGCGGCTGCACCGGGTGCCGCCGCAGGGCCTCGACTACACGCTGGAGATCCACACCGAGGCCGCCGCGCCCCCACGGCCGGTGATCGAGGAGCCGCCCCACGGGGACCGGCCGCCGCGCCGCGACCTGCCCGGCGTCGACGGTCTGCGCTGGTTCGCGGGCGACTTCCACTCCCACACCGTCCACAGCGACGGCGTGCTGACCGTCCCCGAGCTGGCCGAGCTGGCCAAGGGCCGTGGCCTCGACTTCCTGGTCGTCACCGACCACAACACCGTCAGCCACCACCCCTGGCTCGGCGACGATCGAGGCATCGCCCTGCTGCCCGGCCAGGAGGTGACCACGGATCGGGGGCACGCCAACGTGTTCGGCGACGTGGGCTGGGTGGACTTCCGGCAGCCCGCCGACTCCTGGGTCCGGCACGCCGCGCGCGAGGGCGGGCTGATGTCGATCAACCACCCGCTCGGCGGCGACTGCGCCTGGCTCCAGCCGCTGAGCGAGCGGCCGCGGATCGCCGAGGTATGGCACTCCGGTTGGTGGGATCGGCGCTGGGGCGCGCCCCTCGCCTGGGCCGACGCCTGGGGACCCGACCTGGTCGCGATCGGCGCCAGCGACTTCCACCGCGTCGGCGACGACGGCCTGCCGGGCGCGCCGACCACCTGGGTCCTGGCCGAGGACACCAGCACGATCTTCGATGCCGTCGCCGCGGGCCGTACCGCGATCTCCGCGGGCCCCGGCGAGCCGCTGCTGCTCAGGCTGGGCGACGAGCTGCTCGCGCTCGGCGCCGACGGCCTCGTCCTGGTGCGCCCCGGCGGTGATCGCCAGGTAATCCGCGGCGAGCGGGTACTGGTCTCCGCGGGAGAGGGACGGCACCGCCTGGAAACGTACGAGAACGAGGTGATCGCCATATGCGCGTGACACGAGTCGCCAACGCCCCCGTGAGCTTCGGCGTGTTCGAACTGGCCGACGCGCCGCCCCCGCTGAGCGCCGACCAGATGGTCCGTGCGCTCGCCGACGCCGGGTACGTGGGCATCGACCTGGGGCCCATCGGCTATCTCGGCACCGGCGCCGACCTGGTGGAACGCCTCGACGGGCTGCTGCTCGCCGGCGGCTGGGCCGACCTGCGCTACAGCGACGCCGTGGAGTTCGAGAAGGGACTGGCCGCGCTGGACGCGACGCTCGACGTGTTCGCCGCCGCGCCGGCCGCCCCCGAGCACCTGGCGCCCCGGCCCACGCTCGGCTGCTCGGGCTCGCCGGCGAGGTTCGCCAGGCCCGGTGGGAACGCTCCGGGGCTGGCCGCCGCCGACTGGCCCGGCTACGCCTCCCGCGTCCAGATCGCGGCCGACCGCTGCCGCGAACGCGGCTTCGAGCCCGCCTTCCACCACCACCTCGGCACCTATGTCGAGACGCCCGAGGACGTCGAGCGGCTGCTGGAGCTGACCGACGTACAACTCTGCCTGGACACCGGCCACCTGCTGCTGGCCGGCGGCGACCCGGTGACCGCCCTGCGCGACTGGTCGGACCGGGTCGGCCACGTGCACGTCAAGGACGGCGACACCGCGATACTCGGCCAGGCCCTCGCCGACGGCGTGGACCTGCGCGAGCTCATGGGCCGGGGCGGCTTCGCGCCGCTGGGCGAGGGCGAGCTGGACCTGCCGGGCGTCGTCCGCGCGCTCGACGAGATCGGCTACCAGGGCTGGATCATCATCGAGCAGGACACCCTGCCGGGCCGCCGGTCGGTTGAGCGGAACATCGCCGATCAAGCCGCCAACCGCGAGAAGCTGAGAGAACTGGGACTGTGACCCCCAGGCTGACCCCACGCTGGAGGATCGGGTTTTGAAGATCGCGCTTGTCGGGTGCGGCGCCGTCACGCAGGCGGTGTACGTGCCGCTGCTGTCGAGGCGCCGCGACCTGTTCGAGGTGACCGCCGTCTGTGACCTGTCGCGGGCCCTCGCCGACGTCGTCGGTGACCGGCTGGGGGCGTCCGGGCGCTTCACGGCCGTGGAGAGCATGCTGGATGAGGGCGGGTTCGACGCCGTGCTCATCCTCGCCTCCGGCTCCCATGGCGAGCCGGTACGCCGGGCGCTGGCCGCGGGCTACGCCGTGCTCTGCGAGAAGCCGCTCGCGCTGACCAGGGCCGAGGTCGAGGCGCTGCCCGAGGGGCGGCTGATGGTCGGCTACATGAAGCAGTACGACCCGGCCGTGCGCCGAGCCGAGGCGCTGCTGGCCGAGCTGGGCGGTCCGGCCGCGATCCGGTCGGTCGAGGTGACCGTGCTGCATCCGAGCGCCGAGTCCCAGCTGGCCTTCGCGAGCCTGACGCCGGCCCGCGACGTCGACCCCGCGCTGCTGGCCTCGCTGCGCGCGGCGGAGCACTCGCTGGTCTCCTCGGCGCTGGGGGAGTCGGCTCCCGACTCGGTCCGGGCCCTCTACGGGGTAGCCCTCGGCTCGATATGCCACGATTTGTCGCTCCTGAGGCGATTTAGCGGGTCGCCTGCGGAAATTTCGGCTGTTGAGACGTGGGGGCCGGGGCCCGGATCCGTCGAGATCTCCGGAACGCTGCCGGTCAGCGGGCGGTTCTCGATCCGGTGGCACTACCTGGAGGACTACCCGGCCTACCGGGAGACCGTGGTCATCCACCACGACAAGGGCTCGTTGGAGCTGGTCTTCCCCTCTCCCTACCTGATGAACGCGCCCACGACGCTGACCGTGGTCTCGGGTGACGGCTCGGGCGGCGAGAGCCGGACCGAGTGGCGTGATGTGACCGAGGCGTTCGAGGTGCAGCTGGCCGCCTTCCACGCCTACGTCACCGAGGACGAGCCGCCGCTCACCGCCGCGGCCGGCGGGCTGGCCGACATCGTCACGGCCCAGAGCATCGCTGCGCGCTATGCCGTACAGCATGACCTGCCCATCGGAGGGGAAGCCGCGTGAGCGCCGAAATCGTCGTCGTCCCGCACACGCACTGGGACAGGGAGTGGTACGAGCCCTTCCAGCGCTTCCGGCTGCGGCTGGTGGCGCTGCTCGACGAGGTGCTCGACACGATGGAGCGCGAGCCCGACTACCACTTCACCCTCGACGGGCAGCTGGCCTGCGTGGACGACTACCTGGAGGTCCGGCCGGAGAACCGCGACCGCATCGCCGCGCTGGTCGAGTCCGGGCGGCTGGCGGTCGGGCCGTGGCAGATCCTGCTCGACGAGTTCCTGTGCTCGGGCGAGAACATCGTGCGCAACCTCGAACTCGGCATGAACCGGGCCGACAAGCTCGGCGGGGCCATGTCGGTGGGGTACCTGCCCGACATGTTCGGGCACACGGCGCAGATGCCGCAGATCCTGCGGCGGGCCGGGCTGCTGCACGCCTGCGTCTACCGGGGTGTGCCGTCGTCGGTGGTGACCGACGCCTTCGCCTGGGTCGCGCCCGACGGCTCGGCGCTGCGGACCCAGTACCTTCCGGCCGGCGGCTACGGCAACGGGGCGCACCTCTTCGAGGATCCGGCGCGTCTGCCGGAGCGGGCCGCCGAGTTCACCGAGCGGATGCGGGAGTGGCACGGGCCCGAGGGGGCGCTGCTGGCGATGTACGGGACCGACCATTCGGCCCCCGTGCGCGGGTTGCCCGGCATGGTGGCGGACATCGGCGCCCGCATGGACACCTTGTCCGGATATATCGGCGCTTATTCGGGTTCTGTGGACGGGCTGCCCCGGGTCTCCGGCGAGCTGCGCTCCCACGCCCGCGCGAACATCCTGCCCGGCGTCATCTCCGTACGCGCCCACGTCAAGCAGGCCATGGGCCGGGCCGAGCGGATGGTCGAACGCTACGCCGAGCCGCTGGCCACCCTCTGGGGCGGCGACTGGCCCGGCCGCTTCCTCGACATGGCGTGGTGGCGGCTGGTGGACGCCAGCGGGCACGACTCGGTGACCGGCTGCGGCGTCGACGACACGGCCCAGCAGGTCGCCGCGCGCATCGCCGAGGCCGAGCACCTCGGGCAGGCCGTACGCGACATGGTCACCGCCCGGCTGTCGGCCGCCGTCCCGTCGGACGGGGTGCTCGTCGTCAACCCGACGCCCGCCACGCGGCGCGGCGTCGTGCTGGTGGATGTGGCGGGCCGGGATCCCCTGGTGGACCCGACCGGCGCGCGGGTGCCCGCCCAGACCTTGGAGTACGCGCCCACGCTGCTGCTGGACGCCGAGATGGACCCGGCCACGGCGCTGACGTTCATCCATGGCACGGAGCTGTACGGCCAGCACATCACCGGCTGGTCGGTGGACGACGGCACGCTGACGTTCACGGTGGCGCGGGAGTCGTCGACGGCCTTCAACGTGGCGCAGCTGCGCGGGGCACTGGACGGGGTGACCCGGGTACGCATCGTCGCCGAGGCCCGCCGTACGGTCGCCGCACTCGTCGATACGCCACCTCTGGGACACACCAGCATCCGACCGGCGTCCGGTGCCTCCGCCGCGATGAGCGCGCCGGCCGGCGGGGTGCGGGCCGAGGAGCGGGCGCTCGACAACGGGCTGCTGCGCGTCGAGGTGGCGGCGGACGGGACACTGGCGCTCACCGGCGCCGACGGGACCACCCTCACGGGCGCCGGCCGCGTCGTCGACGGCGGCGACGTGGGCGACACCTACAACTACGCGCCTCCGGCCCAGGACCGGATCGTGTCCGACCCGGTGTCGGTCGAGCTCACGCTGGTCTGCTCGGGCCCGCTGGTGGCCGCCTTCGACGTCCGCCGTACCTACCGCTGGCCCGCCGCCGGTCAGGGCATCGAGGGCACTCCCGAGATCCCGGCCGCCGCCAGGAGCGAGGCGACCGAGGAGATCGTCGTCGACACGCGGGTCGAACTGCGGGCCGGAGAGCCGTACGTCAGACTGCACGTCTCGTTCGACAACCGCTGCTCCGACCACCGGGTACGCCTGCACGTCCCGCTGCCCACGCGGGCGGCGGCCTCGCACGCGGAGGGCCAGTTCGCGGTCGTCACCCGCGGCCTGTCCTCGGAGGGCGGCTGCGGCGAGGAACCACTGCCCACCTTCCCGGCCTCCGGGTGGGTGGCCGCCGGTGGTGTCGCGGCGCTGCTGGAGCACGTCACCGAGTACGAGCTGGTGGACGACGGCGCGGAGCTGGCCCTCACCCTGCTGCGCTCGGTCGGCTACCTCTCCCGCAACCTGCACGTCATGCGCCCCGAGCCCGCCGGCCCCCAGCTGCCGACCCCGGCCGCTCAGTCGCGCAGCCTGCGCTCGGTCAGCCTCGCGCTCATGCCGTACGGCGAGTCGTGGGCGGCGGTGCCGTCGGCGGCCGAGACATTCCGGCACGACCTCCTCGCGGTGCCCGGCACCGGCGACCCGTCACTCGCCCTGCCCCCGGCGGCCCCCGGCCTGTCGGTGACGGGCGACGGCGTGGTCATGACCTCGCTCAGGGTCCGCGACGGCCGACATGAACTCCGCGTCGTGGCGTACTCGGAAACCCCCACGAACGCGATCATCTCCGGCACGTTCACTCAGGCCCGCCACGCCGACCTCCGCGGCCGCCCAGGCGACCCGCTCCCGGTCTCCTCCGGTACGGTCCACCTTCCTCTGCGCCCTTGGGAGATCGCCACCATCCAGCTTGGAAACTGAGAGTATTTTCATGACTACGTAGAGTAATATCTCGGCCATGATCACCCCATTGCACGAGGGGCTGGTCGGGATCACTACTCTCGACCCCGAACTTACGGCGCGGATGCTGCGCGAGCTGTTCGCCCTCCCGATACCCGACGAGTCCAAGGGCGCCCAGGTGTCCTGCGACTTGTCGGAATGCGTACCGGCCGTCTACCGGGCGGACGCGGCGCTGCTGTACAGCGATGACGCCAAGAGCAAGCTGGGCGTCATCGCCGAGGTACAACTGGAGCAGGACAAGACGAAGCGCTTGTCCTGGCTCGCCTACATCGCCAACCTCCGCGCCCGCGACAACTGTCCCGTCTGTCTGGTCGTCATCTGCCCGAAGCGAAGCACCGCCGAGTGGGCGTCGCTTCCCATCGAAACCGGCCATCCCGGCCTGACTCTCACCCCGTTGGTGATCGGGCCCGACAACACCCCGGTCATCACGGATGTGGCCGAAGCCGTCGGCAACATCGGGCTGGCGGCCATCTCGGCGATCACGCAGAGCAGCCATCCGCAGATAGCGACCATCCTCGCCACCCTCACGAAGGCTTTGGACAGCCTCGATCCGCAGGTGGCCCGACGCTACGCTGAATATGTCACCGTGGCGCTGAAAGGCAACGCACACAAGGAAATGGAGCGACTCATGGCCACAGAGACCTACCTCTACCAAGGGGAGTACGCCCAGAGCCTGCTCGCCAAGGGGCGTGTCGAGGGCGATATCGAATCCCTGCTCATGGTGCTCGAGACTCGAGGGATGACGTTGTCCGACGGCGACCGTGAGCGCATCACGACCTGTGGCGACATCGCACGCCTCCAGCTGTGGCTCAAGCGGGCGGTTCTGGTCTCCACGGTGGAGGAAGTCTTTGCCTGAGAACTCTCTCTACTAGGAGGCGTGCGCCCAGAGTTTGATCGCCGAGGGATACGCCGAGGCGATCGCCCAGGGGTATCCCGAGGGGATGGCCAAGAGGTACGCCAGGAGATACGCCGAGGGCGTGACCAAGGGGATGGTCAAGGGGCTCCTCAGGGTGCTCGCGGCCTGCGAGATCGTGTTGTCCGACAGCGACCGCGAGCACATCACGACCTGCGATGACGCCGCACAGCTCGAGCTGTGGCTGAAGCGGGCGGCTCTGGTCTCCACGGCGGAGGAACTCTTCGCCTGACCCGCAGCCGAACGATGACTTGAGGCGGGCGTACAGACCCCGCCTCCAGTCAGCTCAGCGCGTCCCCCACGAGTAAGTCTGCTTACGCAGCTTCAAGTACACGAACGACTCGGTGGCCCGCACCGCCGGGATGGCCCGGATCTTGCTGAGGATCTCCAGCAGGTGCCCGTCGCCCTCGCACACCACCTCGACGATCACGTCGAAGGACCCGGCCGTCAGCACGACATAGTCGATCTCGTCGATGGCCGCCAGTTCGTCCGCGACCGACTCCAGGTCGCCCTCGCAGTTGACCCCGATCATCGCCTGGCGCGGGAAGCCGAGCGTCAGGGGGTCCGTCACCGCGACGATCTGCATTACCCCGGCCTCCTGCAGGCGCTGTACCCGCTGCCGGACCGCCGCCTCCGACAGGCCCACGGCCTTGCCGATCGCCGCGTACGGCATGCGCCCGTCGCTCTGCAGTTGTTCGATGATCTGCTTGGAGAGATCGTCGAGCACGAACGGCCCAGAGGGCGCGTCACTGTTGCGTCGTACGCGGGGCGGCGTGGACATTGCGAGGATCCTCCTAGCGGTCCGGCGTTGCGGGCGCATTCCCGCGGTGTTGCCGTCCTGGTGCGACATGGTGTCAGTTCTGATCGCTCTGTCAAGCGAATTCGTAGCAATTTGGTATATTCGCCACGAAATCCCTTGTCGTGAGGCGTGTGCTCTGTAAGAGTCTCGGCATCTCAGCCACCTCACCAGGAGGTCATATGACCGAGCTTGTCGAGGTCATCCATAGGCACAGCACCTTGGTCAGGCGACCGACGAAGGAGAGCGCATGACGACCCGTCTGCAGAACTTCATCAACGGTGAGTATGTGGACGCCAAGAGCGGCCGATTCTCCGATGTCATCGACCCCTGCACGGGCGAGGCCTATCTGCAGGCCCCGATCTCGGGCAGCGAGGACGTCGACACCGCCTACGCCGCCGCGGCTGCCGCGTTCGAGTCATGGGGCCGGACCACCCCGGGCGAGCGGGCCAACCTGCTGCTCAAGGTGGCCGACGCCATCGACGCCCGCGCCGACGAGATCAACGAGGCGGAGTGCCTGAACACCGGCAAGCCGCGGGCGCGCATGGCCGAGGACGAGACCCCGGTCGCCTCCGATCACTTCCGCTTCTTCGCCGGCGCCGCCCGTACGCTGGAAGGCCCCACTGCGGGCGAGTTCCTCGCCGAGCACACCAGCGTGATCAGGCACGAGCCGATCGGCGTGATCGGGCAGGTCACGCCGTGGAACTACCCGATGATGATGGCGGTCTGGAAGATCGCCCCGGCGCTGGCCGCCGGCAACACGATCGTGCTCAAGCCGTCCGACACCACCCCGGCCTCCACGCTCAAGCTGGCCGAGATCCTCGGCGAGGTGCTGCCCGCCGGCGTCTTCAACGTGGTCACAGGTGACCGGGAGACCGGCGCGCTCGTCGTGGGCCATCCGACCGCGGCCATGGTCGCCATCACCGGCTCCGTCGGCGCCGGCATGTCGGTGGCCAAGACCGCCGCCGACGACCTCAAGCGGGTGCACCTGGAGCTCGGCGGCAAGGCGCCCGTCGTGGTCTTCGAGGACGTCAAGGACCTGCGCAAGGCCGCCGGCGACATCGCCACCGCGGGCCTGTACAACGCGGGCCAGGACTGTACGGCCGCGTGCCGCGTACTGGTCCACGAGAGCGTGCACGACGAGTTCGTCGCCGCGCTGACCGAGGCCGCCGCCGGCACCGTGACCGGTGACCTGTCCAACGACGAGGCGCTGTACGGCCCCCTCAACAACGAGAACCAGCTGGCCAGGGTGCAGGGCTTCATCGAGCGCGTCCCGGCGCACGCCAAGGTGCTCACCGGTGGTCACCGCGTCGGCGAGAAGGGGTACTTCTTCGCCCCCACGATCGTCGACGGGCTCAAGCAGGACGACGAGATGGTGCAGAACGAGGTGTTCGGCCCGGTCATCACCGTCCAGACCTTTTCCGACGAGGCCGACGCGCTGACCAAGGCCAACGACGTCAGGTACGGCCTGAGCGGCTCCGTCTGGACCTCCGACCACGGCCGCGCCATGCGCATGTCCAACAGGCTCGACTTCGGCGTGGTCTGGGTGAACACGCACATCCCGTTCGTGTCGGAGATGCCGCACGGCGGCTTCAAGCACTCGGGCTACGGCAAGGATCTCTCGGTGTTCGGTCTGCATGACTACACCCGGGTCAAGCACGTCATGCACTACATCGGCGACTAAGGACTGTGCATGGCCGATTTGAACGCGATCGAACTGGATGACGTCGTCAAGGAGTACCTCTCGCACGGCGAGGTCGTCCAGGCCGTGAAGGGCATAACGCTGGGCATCGCCGAGGGGGAGTTCTTCTCGCTCCTTGGCCCGTCCGGGTGCGGCAAGACCACGACCATGCGGATGGTCGCGGGGTTCGAGGACCCCTCGCGTGGCGTGGTCAGGCTGCACGGCAAGGACGTGACGGATGTCCCGCCGAACAAGCGTGACGTGAACATGGTTTTCCAGTCCTACGCGCTGTTCCCGCACATGAGCGTGTGGGACAACGTGGCGTTCGGGCTCAAGCAGCGCAAGGTGCCGCAGCAGGAGATCAGGCAGCGCGTCGGCGAGATCTTGGAGATCGTCGATCTCACCGGCCGGGAGAAGCGCCGGCCGCGCGAGATGTCCGGCGGCCAGCAGCAGCGGGTGGCGCTGGCCCGCGCCCTGGTCAACAAGCCGCGGGCGCTCCTGCTCGACGAGCCGCTCGGCGCGCTCGACCTCAAGCTCCGCCAGGCCATGCAGATCGAGCTCAAGCGCATCCAGCGCGAGGTCGGCATCACGTTCGTGTACGTGACGCACGACCAGGGCGAGGCGCTCACCATGAGCGACCGGATCGCGGTCATGAACGACGGCCTGGTCGAGCAGCTGGCCGGGCCGCGCGAGATCTACGAGCGGCCCGCGACGGCGTTCGTGGCCGGGTTCATCGGCACCTCCAACCTGCTGGCGGGCACGGCGGCCGGCGGCGTGCTGACCGTCGGCGGCGGCCGGGTGCTGGTGCCCGAGCGGAACGGTCAGGTCACCGTGACCGTCCGGCCGGAGAAGATCACCATCTCGACGGAGCAGCCCGACGGCGACGTCAGCGCCGTGCCCGGCACCGTGGCCGAGGTGGTCTACCTGGGGACCTACAACAGTTACGCCGTGAGCCTCGCCGACGGGGCCGAGATCACGGTGTTCCAGCAGAACGCGCTCGACTCGACGACCACCGCGGAGCGGGGCGATCCCGTCTGGCTGTCGTGGAGGGCGCAGCACTCTTATGCGATCGGAAGTTGATTCATGGACCCCTCGATCAACCCAGCCCTCCTGAGGGGCATGACCCAAGCCCGTACCCGTCGAGACGCCTTCAGGATCGCCGGTCTGTCCGCCGCCGGGCTCGCCCTGGCTGCCTGCGGCGTGCAGGGCAAGAAGGCGGCGCCGCCCAAGGCCGACGCCGTCAAGGAGTTCTGGGCCAAGCAGACCAAGCACGGCCGGGTGGTCTTCGCCAACTGGCCCGAGTACATGCCCGAGGACCAGGCGCCGCTGAAGAAGTTCCAGCAGGCCACCGGCATCTCGTACGAGTACAAGGAGGTCATCCAGGAGAACGCCGAGTTCTTCGGCAAGGCCGACCCCGTGCTCAGGGCGGGCCAGTCGCTCGGCTTCGACATCGTCGTGATGACCAACGGCGTCCAGCTCCAGCACATGATCGACCTGGGCTACGTCACGGCGCTCGACCACTCGCAGATGCCGAACTTCCTGGCCAACGTCGGTGACAAGTACAAGGATCGCGCCTACGACCCCGGCAACGTCTACACGATGCCGTACACGTCGGGTGTGACGGGGATCGCCTACAACACCAAGTACGTCAAGGACGAGCCCAAGAGCATCGAGGCGCTCTTCGATCCGAAGTACAAGGGCCGGGTCGGCATGATGAGCGACGCGCAGGAGATCGCCAACTTCGGCATGTTCGCCCTGGGCCTGGACCCGGAGAAGTCGACCGAGGCCGACTGGCAGAAGGCCGGGGCGAAGCTCAAGGCCCAACGCGACGCCGGAATTGTCCGGAAATATTACGACCAGAGCTATATCGATGCCGTGTCCAAGGGCGACGTCTGGATCAGCATGGCCTGGTCGGGCGACGTCTTCCAGCGGCAGCTCGCCGGTGAGCCGGTCAAGTTCGTCGTGCCCGAGGAGGGCGGCACGATCTGGACCGACAACATGCTCATCCCCAAGAACGCCGCCAACCCGCTCGACGCGCTCATCCTCATGGACTACCTCTACCAGCCGGCCGTCGCCGCCGAACTGGATGAGTTCATCCAGTACGTCACGCCGGTGCCGGCCGTACAGGATCTGCTGCGCGAGAAGGCCGGGAAGGCGACGGGCGAGGCGAAGAAGTCGCTGGAGGACATGGTCGACAGCCCGCTGATGTTCCCGTCGGAGGCCGACTACGCCAAGCTGCGCACCTACACCAAGTTGAGCACCAAGCAGGAGCAGGTGTTCAACCCGATCTTCCAGTCGATCACGCAGGCGTAGCCGATGAGGCGGCTCACCCCCTATCTGCTGGCGCTGCCGAGCTGGATGTGGCTGGGGATCTTCCTGGTCGTGCCGATGGCCGCCATGGCGTCGGTGTCGTTGCAGACGGGCAACGCGATCGACGGCTTCGCCATGACGTTCAGCTTCTCCAACTACACCGACGCGCTCAGCCGCTACAGCCCGCAGCTCCTGCGCTCCCTCCTGTACGGCGGGCTCGCCACGGTGGCGATGCTGGTCATCGGCTATCCCGTGGCGTACTGGATCGCCTTCAAGGGCGGCGCGCGCAAGTCGATGTACCTGTTCCTGCTGCTGCTGCCGTTCTTCGTGTCGTTCGTGCTGCGGACGATCTCGTGGGGCTTCCTGCTGGCCGACGACGGCGTCCTGTTCGGCCCGCTGAAGAGCTGGGGCGTGCTGCCCGTCGGCTTCCACGTGCTGGCCACGACGTTCGCGGTGGTGGGCGGCCTGACCTACAACTTCCTGCCGTTCATGATCCTGCCGATCTACGTGGCGCTGGAGCGCGTCGATCCGCGGGTCATCGAGGCGGCCTACGACCTGTACGCCTCGCGCACGGCGGCCTTCCGCCGGGTGGTGCTGCCGCTGTCGCTGCCGGGGGTGTTCGCCGGGGTGCTGATGACGTTCGTGCCCGCCACGGCGGACCCGGTCAACGCGCAGATCCTCGGCGGCACGTCCAACACGATGATCGGCAACATCATCCAGACCGAGTATCTGACGAACCTCGACTACCCGACGGCCTCGGCACTGTCGTTCACGCTGATGGCCGTGCTGCTTGTGGGCATCTTCATCTACGCCAAAGCGCTCGGCACCGAGAACGTCCTAGAGGCGGCGGCGCGATGAGGGGCCGCGGGCTCGGGGACCGGCTGCTGCACGTCTACACCTGGCTGATCATCGTCTGGCTGTCGTCGCCGATCGCGGTGATGATCCTGTTCGGGTTCAACGACAAGAAGAGCAAGTCGAACACCACCTGGCAGGGCTTCACCCTCAAGTGGTACGGCCAGCTCTTCGACATCTCCGACCTGACCGTCGCGCTGCGCAACTCGCTGGTGATCGCCCTGGTCAGCACGCTCATCACGGTCGTGATCGGCACCATGCTGGGACTGGCCATCGGCCGATACCGCTTCCGGGGCCAGGGGGTGACGAACTTCCTGGTGTTCGCCGCGATCTCGACGCCCGAGCTGGTCATGGGGGCGTCGCTGCTGTCGCTGTTCGTCTCGGGCAACGTGCCGCGCGACGCGAACACGATCATCGTCTCGCACGTGCTGTTCTCGCTGTCGTTCGTCGTCGTCACCGTACGGGCCAGGGTGATCGTGCTGGATCCGGCGCTGGAGGAGGCGGCCAAGGATCTCGGGGCGACCAGCTGGGGGACCTTCCGGCAGGTGACGCTGCCGTCGATCCTGCCGGGCGTGCTGGCCGGGGCGATGCTGTCGTTCGCGCTGTCGATCGACGACTACGTGGTGACCAGCTTCGTGAACGGCTCCACCGTCACCTTCCCGCTGTGGATCGTCGGGTCCGTCAAGACCGGCATCCCGCCGCAGGTCAACGTCATGGGTACGCTGATCTTCGGCGTCGGGGTACTGATCGCCATCGCCACCTCGGTCACGGCTCGCCGTCGTGCCTGAAAATTCCTGACTGACACTGTGGGGAAGTGGAATGTGTGGATCCGCTGAAGGCGCTTGCTGACGCGGAGCGCAAGCCGTACTGGCTGGACAATCCGGCCAGACCGGAGCCGCGACCGCGGCTCTTCGGAGACACCAGCGCCGACCTCGTCGTGGTCGGCGGCGGCTTCACCGGGCTGTGGACCGCCCTGCTGGCCAAGGAACGCGACCCTGACCAGGACGTCATCCTGCTGGAAGGCCGCAGGATCGGCTGGGCGGCCTCCGGCCGCAACGGCGGCTTCTGCATGGCGACCCTCACCCACGGCCTGCCCAACGGCCTCGAACGCTGGCCCGACGAGATCGACCGGCTCGAACGCCTCGGCGTGGCCAATCTCGACGAGATCGAGCGGACGCTGGAGCGCTACGGCATCGACTGCTCCTTCGAGCGCACCGGCGAGCTGAACGTCGCCACCGAGCCATGGCAGCTCGACGCGCTCAACGAGCACCTCGATCTCGTCTCCGAGCTCGGCCTCGACTACGTGCCACTCGACCAGGACCAGGTCCGGGCCGAGGTGAACTCGCCCACCTACCTGGGCGGGCTCTGGGACCGCAGCGGCTGCGCCATGCTCGACCCCGCCCGGCTGGCCTGGGGGCTGCGCGAGGCCTG
Organism: Nonomuraea sp. NPDC049129; assembly: GCF_040648495.1. Taxonomy (NCBI): domain Bacteria; kingdom Bacillati; phylum Actinomycetota; class Actinomycetes; order Streptosporangiales; family Streptosporangiaceae; genus Nonomuraea; species Nonomuraea sp. NPDC049129. Next base: position 121,223 of record NZ_JBEZDU010000024.1, read on the forward strand.
CGTGTCGCTCGGCGTCCGGGTCTATGAGCGCAGCCCGGTCCGCTCGCTGGTCGACGACGGCGTCACGATCAGCCTGCGCACCCCGCACGGCGTCGCCACCGGCCGCCGCGTCGCGCTCGGCACCGGCGTGTTCCCGCCGCTGCTGCGGCGGCTCAAGCACTTCGTGGTGCCGGTGTACGACTACGCGCTCATGACCGAGCCGCTGACCGAGGCGCAGCTCGCCGAGGTGGGCTGGCGCAACCGGCAGGGCGTCGGTGACGGGGCCAACCAGTTCCACTACTACCGGCTGACCGACGACAACCGTGTCCTGTGGGGCGGCTACGACGCCGTCTACTACAACGGCGGCCTGGTCAAGCCGGAGTACGACCAGCGCGACGAGACGTTCGTCAAGCTCGCCGGGCACTTCGCCACCACGTTCCCGCAGCTCGCCGACGTGCGCTTCACGCACCGCTGGGGCGGCGTGATCGACACCTGCAGCCGGTTCAGCGCCTTCTACGGCCAGGCGCACGCCGGCCGGCTGGCCTACGCCGTCGGCTACACCGGCATGGGCGTCGGCGCCACCCGCTTCGGCGCGAACGTGATGCTCGACCTGCTCTCGGGCGAGCGTACCGAGCGGACCGACCTGCGGATGGTACGCGAGAAGCCGATCCCGTTCCCGCCGGAGCCGGTGCGGTCCGGGGTGATCCAGTTCACCCGGTGGTCGATCGCGCAGGCCGACCAGCACGAGGGCAGGCGCAACCTCTGGCTGCGCGCACTCGACCGGATGGGCCTCGGCTTCGACTCATAACCAGCCGAAGACTCATGACCCGGTCCAAGGCTCATAACCCGCCAAAGACCGATAGTCCATCAGAAGGCGAGATCATGGACATATGAGGGTTGAGTTCACCGCTGACGGGATCGTGCTGGCCGGGGACCTGCGGGTGCCCGAGGGAGCGGGCCCGTGGCCGGGTCTGGTGTTCACCGGACCCTTCACCGGGGTGCGTGACCAGGTCACCGGGCGCTACGCGGAGCGGCTGACCGCGCGGGGCTATGCGACGCTGGCCTTCGACCACCGCAACTGGGGCGAGTCCGGCGGAGAGCCGCGCCGCCACGAGGACCCGCAGGGCAAGCTGGGCGACCTGCGGGCCGCGGTGTCGCTGCTGCGGGCGCGACCCGAGGTGGACGCGGCGCGGATCGGCGCGGTCGGCATCTGCCTGGGCGGGGGATACGCGCTGCGGTTCGCCGCCTTCGATCCCCGGGTGAAGGTCTTCGCCGGGATCGCCGGGGCGTACAACAACCCCTACGCGATGCGCTCGGGCATGGACTACCAGGCGGCCCTGACCTCGTTCACCGAGGTGCTGGAGCGTCAGGACCTCGGCGGGCCGGTGGAATACCTGCCCGCCGTGGCGCAGGAGGGCGAGGCGGCCATGCCCGGCGACGAGCCGTACGCCTACTACGGTGGCGCGCGCGGCGCGTCGGCGACCTGGGCGAACGAGGTCACCCGGGCCAGTGTCCGCGAGCTGATCACCATGGACAACGTGATGGGCGCCGACTTCCTGTCGCCCAAACCGGCGCTGATCGTGCACGGCGTGGTGGACCGGTTCTGCTCGCCGGAGGGCGCGGAGGAGGCGTTCCGGCGGCTCGACCAGCCCAAGAAGCTCGTCTGGGTCGACGCCAAGCAGCACATCGACCTCTACGACCAGGAGCCGTACGTCACTCTGGCCGTCGACGCGACAGCGGACTTCCTGCGCGAGCACCTGTGAACGTCAGACTCTGGCCGTCTCGGACACGGTCTCGGGAATGACCTTGGGCACGCCGCGCAGCCCCACCAGCGCGAGCACCGCCACCACGGCCAGCATCGCCGCGGTGGCCAGCGCCGTGACCTGGACGGCCTCGACGTAGGCGACCCGGGCCGCCTCGATGAGCTGCCCGGCCTGGGCCGCGGGCAGCGTCTGGGCCGTGTGCAGCGCGCCCGCGATCGACTCCCTGGCGGCCTCGTCCGGCACTCCGGCGGGCAGGCGCAGGCCGGCGCTGTAGGAGCTGTTCAGCAGGGTGCCCAGGATGGCGATGCCCAGCGCCCCGCCCAGCTCGAACGCCGTCTCCGACACCGCGGCCGCCGCCCCGGCCCGCTCCTTGGGCGCGGTGGCCAGCACGTTGTCGTGGTTGACGGTGAAGGCGAGCCCGATCCCGATCCCGCTGAGGAACTGCGGAGCGAGTATGGCGAGCAGGCTCGTGTCGAGCCCGAACGTGCTGTAGCAGAGGAACGCGCCCGCGGCCAGCGCCAGGCCGAGCGCCACGACGCCGTTCCTACCCAGGAGCCCGATGACCCGGCCCGCCAGCATGCCGCTGATCGCGCCGCTGAGCCCGCCCGGCAGGCTCGCCAGCCCGGCCTGAAGCGGCGTCCAGCCGAGCACGAGCTGGAAGTACCAGGCGGACATCAGCGACATGGCGGTCATCGTGAAGATCGCCAGTAGGTTGGTGCCGATCGACGCGCTGAAGGCCCGGTTCCTGAACAGCCGCACGTCGATCAGCGGCTCCGCCAGCCTGGTCTGGCGCCACCCGAACAGCCCCAGGCACGCCACGCCCAGCACGGCCGCCACCGGCACGCCGACGTTCCCGAACCCCTGGTGGGCCGCCTCCTTGATCGCGTAGATGGCCGTCACGATGCCGACGAAGGAGAGTGCCACGCTCGGCAGGTCGACGCGGCCGGCGTCGGGGTTGCGTGACTCCGGCAGTACGAGAACGCCGCCGACCAGCACCAGCGCCATGATCGGCACGTTGATCAGGAAGACCGAGCCCCACCAGAAATGGTCGAGCAGCAGCCCGCCGATGACCGGCCCCACGGCGAACCCGGCGGCGCTCATCCCACTCCAGAGGCCGACGGCGGCGGTCCGCTCCCCGGGATCGGTGAAGACGTTCCGGAGGATCGACAGCGTCGACGGCATGATCGTCGCCCCGGCCACGCCGAGCAGCGCCCTGGCCGCGATGAGCAGCTCCGGATTGGGGGCGTAGGCGGTCACCGCCGAGGCGACCCCGAACGCGGCGGCGCCGATGAGCAGCAGGCGCTTGCGGCCGACGCGGTCGCCGAGATTGCCCATGGTGACGAGCAGCCCCGCGAGCGCGAAGCCGTATATGTCGCCGATCCACAGGAGCTGCGTGGCGTTCGCGCCGAGGTCGCCGACCAGCCTGGGCAGGGCCAGGTGCAGGACTGTCATATCGAGCGAGAGGAGGAGGCTGGCCAGGCACGCGACGGCCAGACAGGACCATTTGCTGTTGATGGTGCGCATGCGGACCACCATGTTCGGAGGCGCTGACCGATCGCCTACCGCTCGCTGACGATCTCCCCGAGCTCGGTCAACCCGGCCTGGATACGGGCGCGGACCTCTCCCGCGCTGTACCAGTCGCCAGGGCACTCGGCCAGGGCCTGCTCCATGAGCGCGCGGGCCTCGTCGCGGTCGCCGCGGAGCATCGCCAGCTCGCCCAGCCCCACGTGCGCCCTGGCCATCGTGTCACCCGAGCCGATCCGGCGGGCCATCTCGGCAGCCCGCAGATAGTCGACCCGCGCCCCGTCGAGGTCGCCCAGCCGGGCCACGGAGTCGGCGCGCAGGCACAGGCACTCGGCCATGTCCGCCTTCGCGCCCAGCTCCCCGGACGTCCGCAGCCCCTGGTCGGCCAGGTCGCGCGAGGCCGCGTAGTCACCCTGCTCATAGGCCAGCTCGCCGAGCCCGCCGAGCGCCAGCGTGGCGCCCCAGCGTTCACCGAGGGCCCGGAAGGCGGTCAGCGACAGCTCGAACTCGGCCCTGGCCTCGTCGCCACGGCCGATGATCTGCAGCATGAACGCGAAGCCGCAGTGCGCCAAGGCCCGTGACCAGGGCGGCAGGGTGTCGGAGTGGTGGGCCACCAGCTTCTGGAGGCTCTCGTAGTCGTCGGGCGGGCCGGTGAACATCGACAGCATCATCGTCAGGGACTCCAGCCGCGTCGGCAGGTAGGCGATCGGCAGCAGGCGGCGGAGCTTGTCCAGCCGGGCACGCAGCTCGTCACCCGGCTGCCTGCCCCAGGCCGCGACCAGCACGCACATGGCGTACTCCTCTTCGAGGCCCTCGGGAGGGGTGCTGCCCATATCGGCGATCAGCCCGTCGGCCAGGTTCGCACTGGTGCCCCGGTGGCCGCGCATCCACCAGTAGTAGGCGGAGTAGGCGAGGATCCGCAGGCCCAGCTCCTGCCGGCCGGTCTCGGCCGACCAGCGCACGGCGGCGGCCAGGTTGTCGCTCTCCTCGTCCAGGCGCGCCAGCCACTCCAGCTGCTCGGCCTTGCGCATGTGGCCGTCCGCCTCGACGGCCAGCGCCAGGTAGCAGTCGGCGTGCGCCTCGCGCACCACCTCCGTCTCGCCCGACTCCGCGAGCTTCTCGGCGCAGAACGCCCGGATCGTCTCCATCATCCAGTAGCGGCCGTCCACGGCCTCGACCAGCGACTTCTCCGCCAGCGAGAACAGCACCTCCTCCGGCAGCCCGCACACCCGCTCCGCGGAATCGGGCGTGGCACCGCCCACGAACACCGTCAGCCGCCTGGCCATCCGCTGCTCCCGCTCGTCGAGCAGGTCCCAGCTCCACGCCACGACCGCGCGGAGCGTCTGGTGCCTGGGCAGGGCCGTACGGCTGCCGCGGGCCAGCAACCGGAAGCGGTCGTCGAGCCGCGCCGCCACGTCGCCGACCGACATCGTGCGCAGCCGCGCGGCCGCCAGCTCGATCGCGAGCGGCAGCCCGTCGAGCGCCCGGCAGATGCCGGCCACCTGGGCCAGGTTCGTCTCGTCGACCGGCTGCCGGACCGCGGCCGCCCGGTCGGCGAACAGCCGGACGGCGGGGTAGTCGAGGGGGTTCGCGGCGTCGGGCGGCGGCAGCCGCAGCGGCGCCACGGGCAGCAGGGACTCGCCGGTGATGCCCAGGGCCTCGCGGCTGGTCGCCAGCACCCGCAGCGCGGGGCAGGAGGCCAGCAGCAGGTCGGTCAGCTCGGCCGCGGCCGCGACGAGGTGCTCGCAGTTGTCGAGCACCAGCAGCAGCGCGCGGTCGGCGAGCGCGGCGAGCAGGCGGGACACGGGATCGACGGCGGGCCGGTCGTGGCCGGACAGCCGGGTGTCACGGATGTCGAGCGCCGCCAGCACCGCCTTCGGCACGTCGGCGGGGTCGGTGACGGGCGCGAGCTGCACGACGCAGACGTCACCGGTGGTCCGCTCGGCGGCCTCCATCGCGAGCCGGGTCTTGCCCGCCCCGCCCGGTCCGATGAGCGTGACGAGCCTGGCCGCCTCCAGCTGGGCGCCCACCTGGCGCAGCTCCTCGGCCCTGCCGACGAAGCTGGTGAGCTGGGCGCGCAGGCCCTGCCTGCTCACGGCCGCCACTGTGGTCGCCACTGTGGCCGCCAGCGAAGGGTCGGCCCTGAGCACGGCTAAGTGCGCCGCGGCCAGCTCGGCTCCCGGCTCGACGCCCAGCTCCTCGTCGAGGATCCGCCGGGCGTCGGCGTAGGCGGTCAACGCCTCGGCCTGCCTGCCGCTGCCGTACAGGGCCCGCATGAGCTGGGCCCGCATCCGCTCGCGCAGCGGGTGGGCGGCCGTGAGCCGCCGCAGCTCGGCGACCAGCTCGCGATGGGCGCCCAGCTCCAGATCGGCCTGGACACGGTCCTCGACGGCGGCCAGGCGCAGCTCCTCCAGCCCGGCGGCGGCCGCCTCCGCGTGCGGGGCGTCGGACAGCGGCGCGCCTCGCCACAGGGCCAGCGCCTCGCGCAGCAGTGACGTCGCGCGGCGGGGGTCGCCCGCGCCGAGGGCGAGCCGGCCGTCACCGGCCAGCCGTTCGAACCGGTGCGCGTCGACGTCCTGCGGGTCGGCCGCCAGCCGGTAGCCCGCCGGGTGGAACTCCACCCGGTCCTTGCCCAGCGCCCGGCGCAGCCTCGACACCTGCGCCTGCAGCGCGTTGGCCACGCCCTCGGGCGGCTGCGGGCCGTACAGGGCGGCGGCCAGTCGCTCGGCGCCGACGACCCGGCCCGCGTCGAGTGCCAGCAGTGTGAGCAGCCCCCGCACCCGGGGGCCGCCGAGCGCGATCGGCTCGCCGTCCTCACCCAGCGCCCGGGCCGGGCCGAGGATTTCGAAGCGCATGCCTCGATTATCGCGGCGATCTCCGCTTAGTCCGCTATCGCGGCGCCGGCGGCATCGCCACGATCTCCGCTATCGCGGTCCCGGCAGCATCGCGACGATCTCCGCGTACGTCGGCGCCGGCGGTGCCGTCTTCCCCTGTACGGCCAGCAGGCTAGACAACGCCCCGTGCAGCGAGGCCCGGTACAGCAGCGACCCGGTGCTCACCCTGGCGACGCCCACCGAGGCGAGCTCGGTCAGCGTGGGCCCGTCAGGCAAAAAGAGCACGTTGACCGGCAGCGGCGTGCTCGCCACCACCTCGGCGATCTCCCCCAGCTCGCGCAGGCCGGGGACGAAGACGCCGTCGGCGTGCCCGTAGGCGCTCACCCGCTCCCGCGTGTCGCCCGTCTTCAGCCAGTGGGTGTCGGTCCGGGCGTTGACGAACACGCCGTGGCCCTGGGCCGCCTCGATGATCCGCTGGTGCAGCCCGATCGGCCGCAGCGTGCCGTCGGGCCGGCCGTCTTCCAGGTTGACGCCCGCGACGCCCAGGGCCGCGAGCGCCGCGACCAGGTCGGACACCTGTGCCGGATCGTCGCTGAAGCCGCCCTCGATGTCGACGGTGATCAGGACGCCGAGGTCCGTGAGCAGCTCGGCCAGCTCGATCGTCTCCGCCTTGGTGGCGCCCGCGGCGTCCGGCTTGCCGTGTACGGCGGCCACGCCGAGGCTGGTGGTGCCGATCGCCGGGAAGCCCTGGGCGGCCAGCATGGCGGCGGACCCGTAGTCCCAGGCGTTGGGCAGCAGCAGCGGGTCGCCCGGCCGGTGCAGGTCGCGGAACGCGGTGCTCATCGGATGTCCTTCGGTCGCAGGATCGCCTCCAGCACGCCGGCCGCCAGGGCGAGCGCGTGGGCGGAGGCGGGGCAGGGGCGCACGCCCGAGCCGAATGTCAGGTGGGGCGTCGGGCCGCGCGAGACGTCGAACAGCTCGGGTCGCTGGAAGACGGCCGGGTCGCGATTGGCGGCCACCAGGTCGATCGTGACCTCCTCGCCCGTCTGCCGGTCGAGCCTGCGGCTGGCCTTGAGCGGCGGATCGTGGCGGAGCGTCTCGTGCAGCAGGTCGTCGGTGTCGTCGCCGGGTTCGGCGTGGGTGAGCGCGTTCGTGATGAGGGCCGTCGTGGCGGCGTGGGCCTGCAGGAGGATGGTGATCCCGGGGATCGGGTCGCCCGCGCCGGACAGGAGCTCGACCAGCTCGGCCACCGCGGCGTCGGCCTCGGGCCCGGCCTCGCCCGACAGGTAGCCCGCGGCGGCGGCCGTCACCGCTCCCGTCAGCCGCTTCTCGTCGGTGACCCCGAGCGCGGCGCCGAGCACCGCCGTCGGGACGCCCGGCCAGTCGCCGCCCCGCTCCAGCGTCTTCGCCGTGGCGGCCTGTCTCAGCGCGGCCGGGTCGAGCGCGGCGAGTCGTTCGGTGACCAGTCGGCGTCGTTCGGCGTGGACCTCGCCGGTGCTGAACCGGGACACCTGGGAACGGAGCCAGGCCAGCGTCCCGTAGGGCGCGTCCTGGCGCACCGGAGGCGGCACGTAACGGGTGTCGGCCAGCACCGATACGGCTTCGGCATGGCGGGTGATGAGCATGGGACCCACGCTAGGCCGGAATCCCTTCGACGCCGGACGAAGTGTCGGCGCGTCAGACCGCCGGGGAGCGTCCCCCTGGCAGGCTGACGGGCGAGGCGACGTGCCGGCGCGTCAGGCCGCCAGGCGCTCGGGATGCTCGGGGTGCTCGGCCGGACCGGGCCGTGCCGCTGACCGGGCTGCGGGGCGCCGTTCCACGGCGGTCATGGCCATGCAGACGACCAGCGCGATGTCGGCCAGCACCACGCCGCGCTCCAGCAGCCCGTAGTAGGCGCCGCCGCCGATCAGCGGCGAGGTGAAGGCGGCCGGGTGCGCGGCCAGATAGGCGACCAGCGCCACCACCGAGGTCACGCTGAGCGCCCTGACCCGGTTCCACTTCGGCAGGGGCGCGCGGCCCCTGGCCAGGGTCCAGCCGGCCACGGGCAGGGTGGTGAAGATGACGGCCGAGGACCAGCGGTGGATCTCACCTGCCAGCGAGCCGACCGCCGCGTTGCCGGGGTCGGTGGGGAAGACCGCGCTCAGCATCAAGCCGGCCGTGGCGGCCAGCAGCAGTACCCGGGCGGCCGCGCTGCGCGCGGGCTCGCGGGTCGCCAGCGCGTACGCGAGGGACAGGCAGGACCCGGCCAGCGCGAGCATGCCGATCAGCACGGGCGCCATCCCGCCGGGGATCAGCGCGTAGTCGCTCAGCAGCGGCTGACCGGGCAGCGCGAACTGCGCGTAGCCGAGCGCGGCGACGGCGGCCAGCGCGCCGGCCACGGCGCTCACCACGGGCACCGTCACCGGAACCGGCTCCACACCGCGACCTGGGAGGTCCGTTCGGGTCATCGGGTCACCTCGTCATAGATCTTCTCGAAGCGGGCCAGGGAGTTCTGGTGGTCGTGCGTGAGGGCCAGGTCGCGGCTCGCCTTGCCGAGGCGGGCACGCAGGTCGTCGTCGGTGAGGATGGTGGTCATGTGGCGGGCCAGCGACATGACGTCTCGCGGCTCGAACAGGTAGCCGTTGTCCGCCACCAGGTGCGGCAGGGCCATGGCGTTCGCCGCGACCACGGGCAGCCCGCTGGCCATGGCCTCCAGGGTCGCGATGCTCTGCAGCTCGGCGACGCTCGGCATGGCGAACAGGTCGGCGGCGGCGAAGGCCTGCGGCATGTTCTCGTCGGGCACGTAGCCGAGGAAGAACACCCGCTCGCGGACCCCGATGCGCTCGGCCAGCCGCTCCAGCTCCGGCCGCTGGTTGCCCTGCCCGACGAGCGCGATCTGCGCGTCGGTCTCGTTGAGCACGTACGGCAGCGCGCGGACGAGCTCGTCGAGGCGCTTCTCCTCGTCCAGGCGGCCGACGAACAGCGCGGTGGGGCGGTCGGGCAGGTCGAACAGCTTGCGGGCCCACGCCTTGGGCTCGGCGTGCGGGTAGAAGCGGGCCAGGTCGATGCCGCAGGACACCGATTCCACCTCGCGGGCGAAGCCCTGGTCGGCCAGCAGCTTGGCGGCCAGCGGCGTGGGCGTGGTGATGTGGTCGGCACGGTCGAAGATCCGGGCGAAGTCGCGCCAGGCCAGTTGACCGGCCTTCTGCCGGAGCCGGTCGGGGATGTGGCCGAACTGGAAGAGGTTGTCCGGCATGAAGTGGTTGGTGGCCACGATGGGCACCTGGCGGCGGCGGGCGGCGGCGATAGCGGCCCGGCCGACCACGAAATGCCCCTGGGAGTGCAGGACGTCGGGCTGGACGGCGTTCATCAGCCAGTCCAGCCGGGTGGGGACGGTGACCCGCATCGTGGGGTGGACCAGGAGGGGCGCGGAGCGCAGCCGGTGCACCACCACGCCGTCGACCACGTCGGCCGTGGCCGGGCCCTGGTCCGACTGGCAGACGACGTGCACCTCGTTGCCGCGCGCCGCCAGGCCGCTGGCCAGGCGGTAGGTGAAGACGGCGGTGCCGTTGACATCGGGTGGGTAGGTGTCGGTGGAGATCAGGATGCGCCGCGGACGCGCGGGGGCGGGCGCGAGCTCGGGGCGCTGGGCGGCGGTGGTGCGCAGGGGCATGACCATGACAGGGGACTCCAGTCGAAAAGATGATCGCCGACCGGCTGGGGAAGGCCGGTGCGGGAGTAGGTGGTGGGGGGTAGGTGGTTCGGGGGCAGGTCAGTGGCGCGCCTCCAGCGGAGTGGTGCGAGCCAGTGCGAAGGTCCCCGCCGCGGTCAGCGCCGCCGCCGCGATCGGGGCCAGTCCGGAGGGCAGCGGCTCGCCCAGCAGCAGCGCGCCGAAGGCGACCGCCGTGAGCGGGTCGGCGATCTGCAGCGAGGCGAAGGAGACGCCGAAGTGGCCGACGGCGTAGGCCCGCTGGAGCATCATCAGCGCCAGCAGTGCGGGCACCGGCATCGCCAGCAGGTACCACCAGTTCCAGGAGCCGTCGACCAGCGCCCGCATGAGCGTGGCCGTGGCGCCGTACAACACGCCCGAACTGGTGGCCAGCAGCGCCGCCCGGCCCGCCGGCGAGGCGATCTTCGAGCCCGCCCAGAGCAGCACCGACGCGATGCCGGCGACCGCCAGCAGCGTCAGTACGCCGTTCGGGCTCAGGTACGTCGGGCCTTCGGCCGCGGGCACCAGCAGGACCAGGCCGATCAGCCCGGCCGCCACCACACCCGCGGCGCTCAGTTCCTTGCGTGAGGGCCGGCGGCCGTGCAGCGCGGCGGCGATCGGCAGCGCGAACAGCAGGCTCGCCACCCCCATCGGCTGCACGACGGTCAGCGGGCCCAGGCCCAGGGCGACGATGTGCAGGCCGCCGCCGGACAGGATCGACAGGCCGCCGAGCAGCCAGCGCGGCCTCCGCAACAGCATGAGCAGGGTGGGCTTGGTCGTACCGGCCGCTTCGAACTGCTGAAGCGCGGCGCCGAGCGCGAAGAATAGGGAACCGACCAGGGCGATAACGGCGGCCAGGACAGTCATGCCCACTCCTCTCAAACAGATGGTTACCGGGCGAGGTCAAACAGACGTGTCCACCGGAAGGCGCTCCGGGGAAGCCTGGGTGGCGCGTCGCTTCCGCGCCCACCGGATGACCTCGACCAGGCCGGTGACGGACAGGGCGATGCCCAGGCCGAGCAGCAGTCCCTTGATCGGGTCGTTCTCGAAGGCCATCCCGCCGAAGAAGCCGATCAGGCCGGAGTACAGGCCCCACGAGGCGGCCGCGATCGCGTCGAAGAAGGTGAAGGAACGCAGCGGATGGCGTACGGCGCCCATGGTCAGCGTGGTCGCGGTGCGCCCGCCGGGGATGTAGCGAGCGGCCACGAGGATCATCCCGCCGCGCTCGGCCAGTGCGTTCCCGGCCCACACGAACGCCTTGCGGTGCCGCAGCCGCCCGCCCGACTTCTTACCGATCAGGTAGGAGACATGGTCGCCCGCGAAGGCGCCCAGCGCGGACACCACGATCACCAGCGCCAGGTTCGTCTGCCCGGAGGCGGCGAAGACGGCCGCGGTGATCACCGCGGTCTCCGCCGGCACGACCGGGAAGAACCCGTCGAGCAGCGCCAGCGCGAACAGCGCCACGTACAGCCAAGGTGACGACATCACCTGCTGGACCAGTTCCAGAATGGCGTGCGACATTGCGTGTACTCCGATCGTTGAGGCGCCCTCACAGCGTGTCTGTGTGAGGTGCCGTGGGACATCGGGGATCACCCCGGTCGAACGCGTGCCCCACCCCGATAGGGGTCAGGGCGCGCACCTTTTGAAGCTAGAAACTCCGCAGGTCACGGCACATCAGTCGATCGGCACACATGACCCCCGACTTTCGTCAGGGGCGGTCATACGACCTCCGGGCGACACTCTTCGATCAAAGCGGGTCGCCGCTACCAGCACAGGAGTGTGGGTGGGCGGCTTTGGGGTGGGGTTAACACCACCGGGGATGGTTTATCCAGCACCACCCTGACTTTCGTCAGGGTAGTTCCCCTACTCCCATCCGGACGCCGGGTTCCCCCTCACGGGTGAGGCGGATCCCTCCGCTGCGGGAGGGATGGCCGGGGTGGCGAGGCGCACTGTGGGCACATGACTCCCCAGAAGGCCGGAATCGGCCGCATCACGGCGGCGGTCGTGGCGATGGCCGCCATGCTCCCGTACCTGACTTTGAAGATCTTCTGGCTGACCGGCCGTCCGGTGGGCGTCTCCGACCCGGCGTTCATGAACGATCCGGCGATGGTCGGGCTGAACGTGATGACATTCGGCATGGACGCGGTCGCGCTGCTGCTGGCGCTGGCGTTCACCACGCGGCGGGGCATGCGGCTGCCCGCCTGGCTGGTGCTGCTGCCCCTCTGGGTCGGCACCGGCCTGCTGTCGGTGGTGATCGTCACGGTGCCGGTCAGCGTCCTGGTCTCCGGCCCGTCGATCTTCGTGACGGACGGGCCCATCGCGCCCTGGGTGTACATGATGGTCTACGGCGGGTTCATCGGGCAGGGCGTGGGGCTGATGGTGGCGTTCGTCCTGTACGCCCGGGACCGGTGGCCCGTCGTCTTCTCCACAGCCCTTGGGTACGGCTACGTGAGCCCGACCAGGTCGTTCCAGACCGTCGTCGCCAGAGGGGCGCTACCGGTGTCGGCCGTGCTCGGCGCGACCCGCCTGTATTGGGCCGCCGGTAACGCCGCGCCGGATCAGGTGCTGCAGGACGGCTTCAAGGGCTTGCTCGCGCTCGGGGCGGGGCTCGCGCTGGTCCTCCTCGTCAGAGGCCGGGGCTCCGGGGCGTTCTGGCCGCCACTGGTGGTGGGCTGGCTCGGCACGGGCGTCATGTTCGGCTGGGGGCTGTACGCGATGATCCTCACGGTCACCGCCGGGCCGCTCGGGGCAAAGATGACCGGCGCGGCGGGCCTGGTGGAGCTGTTCGGCACGCTGACCGGGCTGGTGATGGCGATGTGCGGGGCGTTCCTGCTGGCCGAACGGTCAGGCGTGGGCCACGTGCAACCGGCGCAGGAGGCGCTTGAAGGCGAAGATCGAGAAGGTGATCGCGAGACCGCTGATCACGGCCACCACTGAGGTGCGGAGCAGCATGAAGGTGCTGAGCGACTCGTGCAGCGCGAGCCAGATGCTCACCGTCGAGTTGGCCATCAGCACGAACGCCCACAGCAGCGTGATCCTGGCGAAGAACCTGCGGACCCGCTCATGCTTGAGCACCGCCGACGGCAGGTGGATGTAGTCGAGCGTGAGTTTCTGCACGAGCGGCCTGTTGAGCCGTACCGAGGCCAGGAAGGCCACGCTGATGCAGAGCGTGCCCAGCTCCGGCTGGATGAAGTAGACCACCCAGCTGCCGGTCCAGAAGCCCACGGCGGCGCGCGCGGTGATCGCGATCGCGGCCAGGATCATCGTGGCGGGCACCCGGATGCCCCTGATCAGCCGCCAGGCGACGCCGAGGTAGACCCAGGACACGGCCGCGGCCAGCGCCCCGTTGAGCCCCAGCACGGCCAGGGCGGCGTAGAACACGGCGAGCGGCGCGACCACGCCTTCGAGCAGCCGAGGCACCGCCTGTCGCACAAGAGCGGTCAGACGCGGCAGGGTTACGGGAGGGTGATTCACGACTGCTCCGCAAATTGGCCGACGATCAGCGAACTACCCGAGCTTCGGGAGACCAGGCTTCCCGGACGGACCGGTGGAGATTACGAATTGGTTACTCCGGGTCTGCCGGTGGCTTACCGTACCCGACGAATCGGTATGCCACTGCCTCTTTTGCCACGTTCCATGAGTTTGTGGCTGTCCGACTCGGTGCGGCGCGGGTGGCGCGCCGCCGCCGATCGTCACTCAACCAGAGCTCGCTTGAGCCCCGCCGTAGAAGCGGTTTCAGCTCAGTGAAGTGGTCGCCAACTTGGCCCCGAAACCGAGGAAAAGGGCGCCGACACCCGAGGTCAAGCCCGCGCTAAGTTTTCTGCGGGCGCGGAACTGGGTGGCCAGGAAGGTGCCCCCGAGGATGAGCGCGGTGAGGTAGAGCAGGCTGAAGACCTGGATGATCGCGCCCAGGATGAGGAACGACAGCACGGGCGCGGTGTAGCCCGGGTCCACGAACTGGATGAAGAAGGAGACGAAGAAGAGGATCGCCTTGGGGTTGAGCAGGCTGATCGTCAACGCCTTGCGGAACGGGCGTAGGCGGCTGCCCGGGATTTCCGCGTCAACGGCCTTGGCCGGGGCGGTGTCGGCGGTCTCGGCGGTGCCGGGCCGGGAGCGCCAGGCGCGCCAGGCACTCCGCAGCATCTGGAAGCCGATCCACGCCAGGTAGCCGGCGCCCGCGTACTTGACGATGCTGAACAGCACCGGGCTGGAGCGCAGCAGGGACGCCGCGCCCGCGGCCGTGAACGCCATGAGAACCGTGTCACCGACGAAGACGCCCGCCGCGGCCCGGTAGCCGTGCCGCACCCCGTGCTGGGCGGCCGCGCTCAGGACGTACAGGGAGTTGGGGCCCGGCAGCAGGATGATGAGGAAGGCACCGAGGACATAGGTCGAGAGATCCGTGATACCGAAGAACATGCCGCTCGCTCCTGGAATGCGTAATGACAAGCCAGGGTATCGCGCGATTAATCCCTCGGCGCGTACCAAATTCCTCCATGCACCTGCTGGTAACCGAGCGCCCGATAAGTGGCGTCCGCCAGGGCCTGGCCGCGCGGGTTGACGCCGAGTCCGATGCCCTGCTTGTTCATCGTGTAGCCGAAGGCCAGCCGGGCCGCCGGGTCGCAGAAGCCGAGCGAGCCGCCCATGCCCGCGTGCCCGAACGCGGTCGCCGACAGCAGCGCGCCCTCGCTGTCGGCGGGCGGCAGGTACCTGTTGTCGACCGCCTTCATGAACCCGGTCGAGAACCGGGTCGGCACGGCCAGCACCGCGTCGGTCCCGGCCGAGGCGGTCAGCCCCATGACGGTCAGCTGCTCCTCGGTCACGAGTTCACCACCCCCGAGGGACAGCGGCCGGTACATGCCCGCCAGGCCCCTGGCATTCGTCACCGCGCCGACGGCGCCGTATTCGGCCGCGTGCGCCTGGCGGCTGTCCGACTCGCCGGGCGTCGTCATGTAGCCGCCCTCGTTGGCCAGCAGCAGCCCCGGAATCGAGGCGGGATCGGTGAACGCCTTGACGTAGAACATGGGCGGGTCCGACGGCGGGTCGGCGGGGATCGTGGGCGCCACCCGGCCTTCCTGCTCCTCCGGCAGGCCCAGCCAGAAGTCCAGGCCGAGCGGCTCGGCCACCTCCTCGCGGAAGAACGTGCCGAGCGAGCGCCCGCTCACCCTGCGGACGACCTCGCCGACCAGGAACCCGAACGTCAGCGCGTGATAACCGTGACGGCTGCCCGGCTCCCAGAACGGCCGCTCGCCGGCCAGCCGATCGACCATCAGCTTCCAGTCGTAGAACGCCCCGGGCGCCAGCGGCTCGCGCAACACCGGAACCCCCGCCTGGTGCGAGAGCAGATGCCTGACCAGCGTCGCCTCTTTGCCGTGGGCCCCGTACTCGGGCCAGTAGCGGACGACGGGGGCATTGAGATCCAGCTCACCGCGCGCGGCCAGCATGTGCGCGCAGAGCGCCGTGGCGCCCTTCGTACATGACCAGACATGGCCGATGGTGTCGTGCAGCCAGGGGACGCCGGGCGCGGCCTGGCCGCCCCAGAGATCGACGACCATCTCACCGTCGAGCACCACGCACACCGACGCGCCGACCTCGCCGCGAAGCGCGAGGTTACGATCGAACTCCTCCGCGACCTGGGAGAACCTGGGGTCGCACGTCCCTTGTACGGTCATTGCCCGAATCCATCACGAAAGCCGACCGGTGTAAACCGGCTACCCCGATGACTGCGGACCCCCTTTACCTTGATTCCATGTAGGTTTAGTGTGAAAACATGCGGTCGATCAACGAAGACTGGGCGGCGACCATCGTCGGCCTGGCGCTGCTGTTGCTCGTCATCACCGGTGTGATCCCGGCCGGGTTGGTGCCCTGATGAGCGCCGAAGCAACCGAAGGCCGGACGGCCACCGGTCTGGACGTCGCCGGAGGAGTGCTGGTGGTGCTGGTGCTCGGCGCCGCCACCAGGTTCCTGGAACAGAGCGTGCCCGACGCCACCAAAGGAGGGCCGTTCGAGCAGCTGGGCGCGGCCGTCGAGTATCCCGTCTACGCCATCGCCCTCGGCCTGCTCGGCAATGCCGTCCTGAGCGCCACCGGGCTGCGGGAGCGGCTCGCCGGCGGCTTCAGGACCGAGTTCTTCATCAAGACGGGCCTGGTGCTGCTCGGCGCGTCGATCAATCTCAAGGTGATCGTCACCGCCGCGGGCCCGGCCATCGCCCAGGCGGTCGTACTGATCAGCTGCGTCTTCCTGTTCACCTGGTGGCTCGGCGGGCAGCTGGGGCTGGACGACAAGCTGCGGGCGCTCCTCGCCTCCGCCGTGTCGATCTGCGGCGTCAGCGCGGCCATCGCCGCGGCCGGAGCCGTACAGGCCAAGAAGGAGCAGCTGGCCTACAGCGCGAGCCTGGTGATCGCGTTCGCGCTGCCGTCCATCTTCGTGCTGCCCTGGCTGGCCGGGGTGCTGGGGTTGAGCCCTGAGGTGGCGGGCGCGTGGATCGGCGGCAACATCGACACCACAGCGGCGGTCACGGCGGCCGGGGCGATCGTCGGCGAGCAGGCGCTGCAGGTCGCCACCATCGTCAAGGTGACGCAGAACGCGCTCATGGGCGTCGTCGCCGTCGCGCTCACCGCCTACTTCGCCTTCAAGGTCGAGCGCCGCCCCGACGCGCCCCTGCCGCGCCTGGCGGACCTGTGGCACCGCTTTCCGAAGTTCGTGCTCGGCTTCGTCGCCGCCTCGGTGATCGCCACCTGGTATCTGGGCGCGGGCGGCGACAAGGCCGCCATCGCCGTGGTGAACGACCTGCGGGTGTGTTTCCTGATCCTGGCGTTCGTCAGTATCGGGCTGGAGTTCCGCGTCTCCTCGCTCAGGGAGGCCGGCTGGCGTCCGGTCGGCGTTTTCGCCGCCGCGACGGCGGTGAACCTGCTGCTGGCGCTGGGGCTGGCCGCGCTGTTGTTCGGCGGGTTCGCCGTTTGAGAGTGGGTACGGCTCGCGTGGCTAGGGGTGGTCGCGCGAGCCGTACCACTTGAGCGCCCATCCGGGGGAAAGCGGCAGGATGGGTTTCGTGCGGATATCCATCCTGGGGACACTGGAAGTGACCGGCGCGGAGCCGATCGCGGTCGGTGGGTTCCGGTTACGGGCGCTCCTGGCCATCCTCGCCCTCGAAGCCGGGCGGACCGTCACGTCGGAGCGGCTCATCGACATGCTCTGGCCGCAGGAGCCGCCGGGCAACGCCGCCAACGCGCTGCAGACGCTGGTCAGGCGGCTGCGCGTGGCGGTCAGGCCGTACGAGATCGTGGAGAGCCGGGCGGGTGGCTACGCGCTGGCCGTCGACGCCGACCAGGTCGACGCGCTGCGCTTTCGCCGCCTGACCGGCCTCGCGAAGATCGATCTGACCGGCCTCGCCAAGCTCGATCTGACCGGTCTGGCGCAGCTCGATGAGGCGCTCGCGCTCTGGCGGGGGCCCGCGCTCGCCGGTCTCGGCGCCGTGCCGCACCTGGCCAACGCGGCCGCCGGGCTGGAGGAGGACCGGCTGGCCGCGATCGAGACTCGCGCCGAGGCGCGGCTGGCGGCCGGGCTGCCGGCCGACTTGGCCGCCGAGGTGGCCGCGCACCCCCTCCGTGAGCGGCTGTGCGCGCTGGAGATGCGCGGGCTGGCCGCCGCCGGGCGGCAGGCCGACGCGCTGGCCCTGTTCGAGCGCACCCGCCGGACACTCGCCGACGAGCTCGGCGTCGACCCGGGGCCCGAGCTGCGCGCCGCTCACCTGGCGGTCGTGTCGGGCGAGGTCCCCGTACGGCAGGACCCTCCCAAGGGCCTGCCCAAGGGCAACGTCCGGGTCCCCCTGACCACGTTCATCGGCCGCGAGGACGAGCTGGACCTGCTGACCACCGTCCTCGGTCACGCCCGGATGGTCACGATCGTCGGCCCGGGCGGCGCGGGCAAGACCAGGCTGGCCGCCGAGGCGGCCCTGCGCATGGACACGCGGTTCGACGGCGCGTGGATGGTCGAGCTGGCCTCCGTCACCGACCCCACGGCTCTGCCCGGCGCGGTGCTCGACGCCCTTGGCCTGCGCGAGGACCGGCCCGGCTACTCGCATCACCGGCCGGATATGACCGACTATCCGCGCCAAAGGCCGGACACGCCGGGCGCCTGGGCGGACGGGCGACCGGGAGGGGGCGGAGAACCGGTAGGGGCCGGGCGGCTTGGCGGGGCCGGGCCGCTCCAGCAGGTGGTCGAGGCCCTGGGCGAGCGCCAGGTGCTGGTCGTGCTGGACAACTGCGAGCACCTCGTCGACGCCGCCGCGCGCCTGGCCGATGACCTGCTGGCCGGCTGCCCCGGCCTGCATGTGCTGGCCACCAGCCGGGAGCCGCTCGGCGTGCCGGGGGAGCGGCTGGTGCCCATCCCGCCGCTGGAGCCGCCCCCGACCGGCGTGGACGCGACCCGAGCGGCCGAATACCCGTCGGTACGCCTGCTGCTCGACCGCGCCACCGCGGCCCGGCCCGCGTTCGCCCTCGACGCGGGGAACGTCACGGCCGTGGTGGCCCTGTGCCGCCGGCTGGACGGCATGCCATTGGCCATCGAACTGGCCGCGGCCCGGCTGCGGACGATGACGCCGCGGCAGCTCGCCGACCGCATCGACGATCGCTTCCGGCTGCTGACGGGCGGCAGCCGTACGGCGCTGCCCCGCCAGCAGACGCTCAGAGCGGTGGTGGAGTGGAGCTGGGACCTGCTCGACGAGCCCGAACGCGAGCTTGCCCGCAGGTTCGCGGTCTTCGCGGGCGGCGCCACACTCGAATCCGTCGAGGCGGTGTGCGGTGGCACCGCCCACGTGCTGGGCGCGCTGGCCGACAAGTCGCTGGTCCAGGTGTCGCCGGAGGGCCGCTATTCGATGCTGGAGACGATCCGCGCGTACGCCGCCGACCGGCTGGCCGAGACCGGGGAGACGGCGGCCTACCGGCGGCGCCATGCCGTACACCTGCTCGATCTCGCCGAACGGGCGGTTCCCCAGCTGCGGACCGGCGCGCAGATCGAGTGGATCGAGCGGCTCTCGGCCGAGCGAGACGACTGCTCGGTGGCGCTGCGCTGGGCGCTCGACGAGGGCGACGTGGAGATCGCGCTGCGGCTCTGCGCGGCTCTCAACTGGTATTGGTGGATGTGCGGCTACCGGCACGAGAGCGCGAACTGGGCGGCGCAGGTGCTGGACCTGGCGGGCGACACCCCGCCTCCGGGTCTGGTGAGGGCGTACGTGGCCTGTCTGTTCGCGGATGGGGTGAGTAAGTTCGCGTCGATCGTCAGTGATCGGGCGGCCATGCGGGTCCTGTCCGTGCGGATGAACGAGCTGATCACGGCCGCGGAGCGGGAAGGACCCGTCCACCCGCTGCTGCTGATCAGCCGGGCCGTCATGGCGAGCGCGGCCGGGCAGGACGAGCGGGCCGCCGCGCTGCTCGATCACCTCGCCGAGAGCGACGACCTCTGGCTGGCCAGCTCGGCCAGGATGCTCGGCGGGCCGCACGCGTCCGAAGAGCGGCTCGAGCAGGCGGTGGCCGGGTTCAGGAAGCTGGGCGAACGGTGGGGGCTGAGCGAGGCGCTGCTGAATCTGGCCGCGCTGCGCGCCGCGCGCGGGGAACCCACGGAAGATCTGATCGCTGAGACCCAGTCTCTCACCAGCGAGTGGGTGAGCTCGGAGGAGACGATCTCGACGCTGACCCGGTTGGCGACGCTCCGCGCGCAGAGCGGCGACCTTGACGGCGCCGCCGCCGACCTGGCCAAAGCCCGACGCGGAGTCACAGCGGACCGGATCACCAGCCGGGCCGCCGACGGAACCACCGATCGGGCCGCCGACGGAACCACCGATCGGGCCGCCGACGGAACCACCGATCGGGCGGCCGACCGGAGCCGTGCTCGGCTCGGCGCGGATGCGGAGATCTCGGCGTTCACCCTCATCCAGCTCGGCATGGGGGAGGCCGCGCTGGCCTACCGGCTCGGCGATGTCGAGGAGAGCCTGGCCACCTACCGCGACCTTTTCCCGCTGCTGGCCGAGGCACCGCCGATTCCGCAGCTCGCGGTGGCGGTGCACACCGGCTACGGCAGGGCGCTGACGGCCGGTGGCGACCCCGCGGTCGGGCTCGAACAGCACCGCCTGGCGCTCGGCCTGCTGGGTGCCACGCCGGATCTGCCGTACCTGTCGATCGTGCTGGCCGGGTGCGCGCTGGCCGAGCTGTCGGGCGGTGACCCGGAACGCGCGGCCGTCCTGTTCGGCGCGTCGGCCGCCGTCGAGCCGCCCGACGCGTCGGCCGACACCGTCGCGGGGACGGCGTCGGCCAGGGCCGCGCTCGGCGATGCGCGCTACGACCACCTGTACGGCGAGGGCGCCGCCATGACCAGGCAGGAGGTCTACGAGATGATCGGCAGCATCGCGTAGGAGGGTTCGTGGACCGTGGTCGTGCCCTTCTGGGGGTTCCTGGCGAACCTGGGGAAGTTCGATCCCGCCACGTCGATCCTGATCCGGTGTCCGGGGCGGAAGAGGTTCGAGATCGCGCCCAGCTCGACCCTGACCTCGCGCACCTCGCCGGGCGTCAGGTCCGTCACCCGGGTGATGGCGTCGGTCAGCAGCTCGGCCCGGCCGCCGGGGTGTACGTCGATCAGCTTGACGGCGACGTCCGCGCTGGTCGCGGTGGACGACACGAGCACGATCAGCTCGACGTCCCCGGTCACCTCCAGCGCGGCGTCGAGCGGTTCGCTCTGGTGACGCAGCACGTCGCCGCGGTCGTCGAGCGGGCGCTGGTCGAGCGGCCCGAAGGCGTCGAACGTCATCACCGCCCCGCCCACCGTGGGGACCGGGTCGTCGGGGTCGCTGACGAACTCGCCGCCCCCGCCGCCCGCCGGGACGGTGCTGAGCGTGCCGTCCGGGCCCAGGTGGTACGCCACGCGCCGGGCGGCGGGTGGCGGCCAGTCGGACGCGGTACGCCACTCGTCGGCGCCCATCAGGAAGTACGTCACCGTGGCACGGTCGGCCGGCGACTCCCCGCGCAACCACTGGCCGAACCACTCCAGGTGCAGGCCGGTCCAGTCGATCGCGTCCTGGCTCGCTCCTGCCCCGTAGTCACGCCCGCAGACATTGCCGTCCTGCGTGAAGTGCGCCCACGGGCCCACGACGAGCCGGGATCCGCCGCGCAGGTGCTGGTAGTGGCCGACGGAGGCGTCGCGGAAGTAGTCGTACCAGCCGGTGCCCACCAGAGCCGGCACCTCGATCTCGGCGTAGCGGACGGCGCCGTCTCGCCACATCTCCGCCGCCGGGTCGGGATGGTCCATCCAGCCGGCGTAGAAGGGCACAAGGTCGGTCAGGAGCGGCTGGTCGCTGAGCGGCAGGCGCTCGGCCAGCCGCAGCATGGTCTCGGGGAAGCGATCGGGGAAGCCCAGTGCCGCCAGATAGGCGTCCCTGTCGGCGGCGAGCGCCGTTCCCCGGTTGATCCGGCGCTCCAGCTCGTCGAGCGCGAGCACGGCCGCGCTGACGGTCAGGACCACGTTGAGGTTGGGCACGCCCGAGTGGTAGACCACCTCGTGCAGTGACGCGGGCGCCACGTGCGGCGCGATGGCCCGCAGGCCCGCCGGGCGTTCCTGCGCGGCCAGGAGCTGGGTGATGCCCAGGTAGGAATCGCCGAACATGCCGACGTTCCCGTCCGACCAGGGCTGCGTGGCCGCCCACCGCACCGCGTCGTAGCCGTCGGCGGCCTCGCCGGCGATGAAGGTGAGCTCGCCGTCCGAGTCGCCGGTCCCGCGCACGTCCTGGACGGCGACCGCGTATCCGGCGGCCACCAGCCGGGCCAGGTCCAGGTGCATTCCAGGCCCCGGATCCGTCCTGCCGTACGGCGTGCGGGACAGCAGCACCGGGAAGGGGCCGGGCCCGGCGGGCCGCCAGAGCGTGGCGACGAGGGTGACGCCGTCGCGGGTGGTCATGGTCTCCGTGGTCTTGATCACGGGATCCTCCTGTCGCAGGCCCTCAGCACTGATGCTCATGTCACTCAGCGTGTCTGAACGCCCTGGTAGAGGGCTGGCATTAACCTGGCACCTGTCTGTCAGGCTCTGGAGCCGGCAGGAAACGGGCCCACCGGACGGGCCGGAAAGTTGGGCCTTTCCCAACCACCGCAACGTCCTCACCCTCGGTTCAGGCGCGTGTCAACGACATCCCACGCGCCCGAGGAGGACTAGGTGAAACGCCGTTTTGTCATCCTGCTCGCCGTCCTCGGCCTGGTCTGCCTGACCGGCATGACCGGAGCCGGGGCCGCCGCCGAGCCGCCGCCGAACCGGCAGTATCGCGTGGAGGGACCGGCGAACGCCCAGCAACGCAGCGCCGTCGCCGCGACCGGCGCCGCGATCGACGAGGTGGCCACGGGGTCGGTCCTGATCACCGCCACGACGGCCGAGGTGGACGCGATCAGGCGCCTCGGTTACCGGGTCTCGGAGGTGCCGCGCCCGTTATCGCCGTCCGGCGGCGTCGGGACCTTTGACTTCCCGCCGGCGGACTCCGGCTACCACAACTACGCCGAGGCGAACGCCGACATCAACGCGCTCGTCGCCGCTCATCCCAACCTCGCGACGGTCTCCACGTACGGCACGTCGTACGAGGGCAGAGCCCTGCGCGTCATCAAGATCAGCGACAACGTCGCGACCGACGAGGCCGAGCCGGAGGTGCTCTTCACCGCGCACCAGCACGCCCGCGAGCACCTCACGGTGGAGATGGCGCTCTACCTGGCGCACCTGCTGGTGGACAACTACGGCACCGACCCCCGGATCACGAACCTGGTGAACTCCCGGGAGATCTGGATCATGCCGGACCTGAACCCGGACGGCGGCGAGTACGACATCGCCAGCGGCTCCTACCGCTCCTGGCGTAAGAACCGCCAGCCGAACAGCGGCTCGTCGGCCGTCGGGACCGACCTGAACCGCAACTGGGCCTACAACTTCGGCTGCTGCGGCGGCTCCTCCGGCAGCACCTCCAGCGAGACCTACCGCGGCGCGGCGGCCGAGTCGGCGCCCGAGGTCAGGGCCGTGGCCAACTTCGTACGCGGCCGCGTCGTCGGCGGCGTCCAGCAGATCAAGTCGAACATCGACTTCCACACCTACGCCGAGCTCGTCCTGTGGCCCTACGGCTTCACCTTCAACGACACGGCCCCGGGCCTGACCCAGGACGACCACGACGCGTTCGCGACACTCGGCCGGAACATGGCCTCCACCAACAACTACACCCCGGAGCAGGCCAGCGACCTCTACATCACCGACGGGACGATCGACGACTGGCTGTGGGGCGCGTACAAGATCTTCAGCTTCACCTTCGAGATGTACCCCGTCAGCTCCAGCCCGGGCTTCTACCCGCCGGACGAGCAGATCGTCCCGCAGACCACCCGGAACAGGGAGGCGGTGCTCCGCTTCCTCGAGTACTCCGACTGCGTCTACCGGATCATCGGCAAGGAGTCCCAGTACTGCGGCACCGGCACCCCGCCCGTGACCGTCTACTCCGACACCTTCGAGACGGGCACCGGCTGGACCGTCAACCCGAGCGCCACGGACACGGCCACCCTCGGCGCGTGGGAGCGCGGTGTCCCAGAAGCGACCACCTCCTCCGGCGCCAAGCAGCTCGCCACCACGGTCAGCGGCACCAACGACCTGGTGACGGGCCGCCTCGCGGGCACCGCCGCGGGTGACTTCGACGTCGACGGCGGCATCACCTCGATCCAGTCGCCGCCCATCACGCTGCCCGCCACCGGCACGCTCAGCCTCTCGCTGTCGTGGTACCTGGCGCACGGCTCGAACGCCTCCAGCGCCGACTACTTCCGGGTCAGGGTGGTCGGCAACACCACGACGACCGTCTTCCAGCAGGCCGGCGCGGCGGCCAACCGCAACGGGACCTGGGCCACGGCCACGGCCAGTCTGAGCGCGTACGCGGGGCAGACGGTCCGCATCCTCATCGACGCCGCCGACGCCTCCGGCGCGTCCCTGGTCGAGGCGGGCGTCGACGACGTCCGCATCACCCAGCAGAACTGATCGTCTCTTCGGCCGGTCACCACGGCGGAGCACCGAGTGCGGGTGCTCCGCCGTAACCATTTCTTTGGGTCTTGTAAGACCCCGGTGTCAAGGCTACGATCGCGGCAACTCTTAGGAAACTTTCCTAAAAGAAATCATGAATCAGGAAGCCATGTCCCGGTCGCCGCCGCCTTCCTCCACTCTGACCCAGAGTGTTCCGGGCCGTCGAAGTGACCCTCCGGCGTAGGCCGCTGACTGGCCGAACAAAGCGAACCCCTCCTGCTGCCACCCCCCAGCGGCCCGCGCCACCCCGCGGGCCCATGCCGTACGGCTTGCGCTCTCACCCCCCGGCGCAAGCCGTACGGCACGCCACAAGGACATGACCCGTCACAGCCGCACCACCAGGGAATGCCATGAGATTTCGCCGCATGTTCCTCGCCTTACTCGCCGCCCTGGCCATGATGGGGGCCGGGCTCACCACCGTCTCGACCAGCGCCTATGGGGCTGTGGCCCTCGCCTACCCCGCGTGGACGGCATGGACCGCCTACAGCGTGGGCACCCGCGTCACCTACAACGGCGTCGACTACGAGTGCATCCAGGCTCACACTTCCCAGCCCGACTGGACGCCGGATGCCGTGCCCGCCCTGTGGAAGACCGTCTCCGGCGGCGGCGGCGACACCACCGCCCCCTCGGTGCCGGGCAACCTCCGCTCGACCGGCACGACCTCCAGCAGCGTCTCGCTGGCCTGGAACGCCTCCACCGACAACGTCGGCGTCACCGGCTACAACGTCTACAGGGGCTCGACGCTGGTGACGACGGCCACCGGCACCACCTACACCGACGGCGGGCTCGCGGCCTCCACCAGCTACACCTACACGGTCCGCGCCCGTGACGCCGCCGGGAACCTCTCCGCGGCCGGCAACTCCGTCACCGCCACCACCTCGGCCGGCACCGGCGCCCCCGGCCAGCCGGGCTCGCCGAGCGTCAGCGGGTCCACGAACAGCTCGCTCTCCCTGTCGTGGGGCGCGTCGTCGGGCACGGTCACGGGCTATCGCGTGTACGAGGGCAGCACGGTCAAGGCCACCGTCACCGGGACATCGGCCACCATCGGCTCCCTGGGCACCTGCACCTCGCACACCTTCACCGTCAGGGCGTACAACTCGGTAGGCGAGTCGGCCTCCAGCGCCGCGGTCACCGGGACGACCACCGGCTGCACCGGCGGCGGCAGCAAGCTGCCCGGCGCCCCCTACCTCTACATGGGCTGGGGCGACCCGCCCGCGCCCGCCACGGTGATGAGCGCGACCGGCGTCAAGTCGTTCACGATGGCGTTCATCCTGTCCAGCGGCGGCTGCAACGCGGCCTGGGACGGCAGCCGTCCGCTGACCGGCGGCGCCGACGCGCAGGCGATCTCGGCCATCAAGTCGGCCGGCGGCAGCGTGCAGGTCTCCTTCGGCGGCTGGTCGGGCAACAAGCTCGGCCCGAACTGCTCCTCGCCCTCGGCGTTCGCCGGCGCGGTGCAGACGGTCATCAACGCCGTCGGTCCCGCGGCCGTCGACTTCGACATCGAGAACACCGACGAGTTCGAGAGCGAGGCGGTCCAGGACCGCATCCTGAACGGCCTCAAGATCGTCAAGCAGAACAACCCCAACGTCAAGGTCGTCGTCACCTTCGGCACCTCGACCACCGGCCCCACCTACTGGGGCACCCGCCTGATCAACCGCTCGAAGGAGCTCGCGGTCCCGATCGACAACTACACGATCATGCCGTTCGACTTCGGCGGCGGCTCGAACATGTACCAGAGCACGGTCAACGCCTCCGAAGGGCTGAAGAACACCCTCAAGACGGCCTTCGGCTGGTCGGACGCACAGGCGTACGCGCACATGGGCATCTCGGGCATGAACGGCCTGTCGGACCAGCAGGAGCTCACCTCCACGGCCACCTGGACGCAGATCCGTGACTACGCCAGGAACAACGGCTTGACCAGGCTCGCGTACTGGGCCGTCAACCGCGACCGGCCGTGCCCGGGCGGCGGGGTCGTGTCCAACTGCAGCGGGATCGCCCAGTCGAACTGGGACTTCACCAGGATCACCGCCGGCTTCTGAACCGGGACCGGCTCTTGAACCGGGACCGGCTTCTGAACCGGGACCGGCCCCACCGTCGGCTTCTGAACCAGGACCGGCCGACCGCCGGTTTCTGAACCGAACCGACCCACTGCCGATTCCTGAACCGGGACCGGCCCACCGCACCCGTCGCACCGGTGTCCCGCCGCCGGTGCGACGGGTGGCCCACGGGGGCGCGGCGGCACTTTCGCGAAGACCGAGTTCCACGAAGACCCGAGCTTCGCGAAGACCCGAGCTTCGCGAAGACCCGAGCTTCGCGAAGACGAGAACGTGAAGACCCGAGAACATTAGGGACCTCCATGAACCTGCGAGGACTCGCGGCGACCGCCGCCATCGCCCTGGGCCTCATAGCCCTCCAAGCCACACCCGCCTCAGCCGCCAACATCCTGACGAACCCCGGCTTCGAGTCCGCCCTGTCCGGCTGGACCTGCCAGACTTCCGCCGCCGCCCAAGCGGTGTCACAACCCGTTCACGGCGGTACGAAGGCCCTGCAGGCCACCCCGGCGGGCAATGACTACGCCCGATGCCAGCAGACCGTGACGGTCCAGCCCAACACGACCTACCAGCTGTCGGCATGGGTCCAGGGCAACTACATCTTCCTGGGAGCGACGGGCACCGGGATCGACGTCAGCACCTGGGGTGCCCCGGGCGGTCAATGGCAGCAGCTGAAAACGTCGTTCACCACCGGCGCGGGAGTGACCAGCGTGATCGTCTACGTCAACGGATGGTACGGCCAGGGCGCCTACTACGCCGATGACGTCGTGCTAGACGGACCGGGCGGTGCCCCGGACACGCAGGCGCCGACCGTGCCGGGAAGCCCGGCGGTCGGCGGTGCCACCAACTCCAGCCTGACCGTGACGTGGTCCGCCTCCACCGACAACTCCGGCAGCGTCGCCCGCTACGAGGTGTCCAGGGACAACGCGGCGCCCACGGCGGTCACCGGAACCACCTACACGGCCACCGGGCTCAGCGCCGCCACGACTTACGGCTTCCGCGTCCGGGCGTGTGACGCCGCCGGCAACTGCTCGGCGTACACGGCCTCCGTCAGTGGGAAGACCACCAACGACACCACGCCGCCGCCGACCGGTGACATCCGCTACGCGCCCTACATCGACATCACCATGAACACCCCGTCCCTGACCGGCGCCGCCGCCGCGACCGGGGTGAAGAACTACACGCTGGCCTTCGTGCTCGGCGACAGCACGGGCTGCAACCCGGCCTGGGGCGGGGTCATCCCGCTCACCGATTCCAGGATCATCAACGACGTCAAGGCGCTCCAGGCCCAGGGCGGCCAGGTGGTCGTCGCCAGCGGCGGCGCCCAGGGCCCGTACCTGGAGCACAACTGCGGCACCACCGCCACCCTGCTCGCCGCCTACAAGAAGGTGCTCGACGCGGTCGGCACGAACCAGCTGGACGTCGATGTCGAAGCGTCGATCGATGTGAACAAGGTCAACAGCGCGCTGAAGCAGTTGCAGTCCGAACGCGGCACCGTGGTGAGGTACACGCTGCGCGTGCAGGCACAGGACTACGGCCTCGACCCGTTCTCGGTGCAGATCCTCCAGGACGCCGCCGCCAAGGGCCTGAACGTGATCGTCAACCCGATGGTCATGGACTTCGGCTACACCGGCAACTGGGGCGACGCGATGGTCTCGGCCGCCCAGGCGACGCTCGGCCAGATGAAGGGCGTGTGGCCGTCGAAGACCGATGCCCAGCTCAAGCGCATGCTCGGCGTGACCCCGATGATCGGCAAGAACGACACGGGCCAGACCACCACTCAGGCCGACGCCCGCAAGCTGCGCGACTGGGCCAACACCAACCACATCGGCTTCGTCGGCTTCTGGTCGGTGGGCCGCGACAACGGCGGTTGCCCCAACGGCAGCGTCTCGCCGACGTGCAGCGGGATCTCCCAGTCGGCGTACGAGTTCACCGGCATCTTCAAGGGCTTCACTGGGTTCGCCGGATGAGCGCCGGCTAACGCACCAAGCCAGCTAACGCGCCAGCCGGCTAACGCGCCAGCCGGCTAACGCACCAACTGGGTCGGTTTCACGGGCAGGCCCTGCCCCGGCGGACGGTACGTCGGCAGGGCCTCCCCGTACTCGTGCATCCACGCGTGATCGACCAGCAACCGCATCCGTCCTCCGGCGGCGACCCCCGCCGGATCCGGCGCGGCGGGCTCCATGTGATCGACGGTCAGCTTGGCCACCGCGTCCGCCACCAGGTAGGCGTCGGGCGGCGCGAGGTCGCACCGGTCGTCGGGCCCGATGAGCAACTCCACCTCGGGCGGAAGCGGATAGATCGGGCGCGGGATGGCCAGCACGCGCGGCGTCGGCGCCATCGGCAACCCGTCACGCACCGCTTCGAGCAGCATCGACCGCGACGACCGCCGGTCGAACAGCCCCTCGGCCAGCGGCCAGCTCAGCGCGCCCACGTCCGTGCCGTCCTCGCCGCACGCGTGCAGACACAGGTACGGCACGAGCGGAATGGCCGACCCCGCGCCGGCCTGCGCCCAGCCGCCGCCACAGCCGGTCAGTACGAGCAGCGCCAGCATCGCCCGGTAGGCGGTGTCGGCGTGGTTCGTCTCCAGCCGCCCCGGCACGATCATGCACCGCCCGCCGGTCCGCTCCGCCGTCGCCCCCAGCTCCCGCGCGATCTTCAGCGTGCGCGCGGCGGCCACCCCCGTGTACGCCTCCTGCCAGGCGGGCGTGTACGGCTCACCGCGATCGCCATAGCCGTCGGGCCAGCAGCCCGGCAACCCGTCGCGCGCCACCCCGTACACCGCCAGCAGCAGGTCGAACACCGTCGTCACCGGCTCGTCGCCGTCCCTGACCACCGGCACCCCGCGGCGCAGCAGCCCCGGCCCGTCGTCGAAGCGCGGCAGCAGCACCTCCACCGAGTCGCCGCCGTACACGCTCAGTCCTTCGGCGGGCCGCCCGGTCAGCCCGCCGGCCACGAAGGCGCCGCCGTGTTCGCGCAGCCGCACCAGGTATGGCAGGTCCGTATGCTCCATCGCGTGCCCGGCGAACGCCGCCCGCTCCAGGAAGAACTCCTTGAGCAGCACATGCCCCATGGCCATGGCCAGCGCCCCGTCGGTGCCCGGCCGGACGACCAGGGTCTCGTCCGACAGGCGCGTCGGATGCGGCCCGATCGCCACGACCTTCTGGCCCTTGTAGCGCCCGGCGATCACCAGGGGCATGTCGGGCGTGCGGACGAGCCTGTTGTTCTCGCCCCACAGCAGCACATACGCCGCTCGCGGCCAGTCCTCCGGCGAGGTGCCGGGGAACCCCTGGCCGAGCAGCTGGTCCGGCACGCTGGACTGCTCGGTCAGCACCGCGCCGCCCAGGCCGCCGATCAGCCCGGCGAGCGGCGAGGTGGACAGCGCGGCCACCCGGTCCGCGCCGTGCTCGCTGGCCGTGTGCACGATCGCCGCGGCGGTCAGCTCGGCCGCCGTCCCGTCGTCCAGCGGAACCCGCCTTCCACCCCTGGCCTGCTGGTAGACCTGCGAATTTCCTGTGAGTTTCGCCCACGCCGCGACCGGGTCACGCAGCCCGTCTTTCACCTCGAAGTAGAGCCTGACCAGAGCCTGGTTGACCTGCGATCCCCCCATGAGAAAAGTTCAGCACAGAGGGTCATGTTCTATCGCGTTACGACCCGCCATGTCAGAGTTAAGAATCGGAAGCCTCGGTGGAAGTACTCAGAGGAGTACGGCAGGCTAGAAGCCGCCATGGATTACGCAGTTCTCACGGGGACGATCCTCGTCGCAGGTGTCTTGTTCGCTCTCATCGCCCAATGGCGTGACTGGCGACCCCCTCTCCTTGTCTCCGTGCTGGTCGGCGTGGCGGTACGCGTGGTGTTGATGTTCACCGCGGCCCACGACTCCTGGCAGCCCGTCGACTTCATGGAGAGCTTCCAGCCGGCGGGTCAGGCGGTGCTGAACGGTCAGGACCCGGTCCTGGCCAGCGAGGGCGGCTGGCACTTCCTGCCGACCATCCCCTACGTCTACGGGATCCTGCTGTGGCTGGGCATCCCGTGGGTCTACGCCGGACGCCTGGTCACCGTGGTCGCCGACATCGTGCTGATCCCGCTGGTCGCCAAGCTGGCCGGCGGCCCCAAGGCGTCGCTGCGCGCCCTGCAGTACGCGCTCAACCCGCTCGCCCTGCTCGTCGCCTGCATCCATGGCCAGGTCGAGCCGGTGGCGCTGGCCTTCGGCGTGGCCGCCTTCGTGGTGGCCCGCGGCCCCGGCTCGCCCGATCGGGCCGGCGTCACGACTCAGGTGGTCGCCAAGGTACGCCGAGGCGTCGCGGCCTACGGCTGGCGGGCTTCGCTGCCCCGTGTCATCGGCCCCGGCGGCATGCTCCACCGCGCCCTCATGCCCGGCCCGATGGACCGGGCCGATCTGAAGCGCGGCGCGCTGGCCGGTCTGCTGATGGGCCTGGCCCTGTGCGCGAAGAGCTGGCCGATCTGGCTGATCCCCGGCATGCTGCTGCTCCTGCCCAACCTGCGGGCCAGGATCGCGGCTCTGTTCATGACCGGCGCGCTGCCGGTGTTCTTCCTGGTCACCCTGCCGATCTTCGCCGGCACGTCGCTCAAGCAGATCCCCGCGGTCATCGACACCATTCAGGACATCCGGCCGATCATCGGAGAGTGGGGCTGGACGCCGCACTTCACCGGCGGCGACTGGGCGCTGATCCCCGGCCTGGCCAAGATCGGCACCTACCTGATCTACATCTGCGTCGTCCTCGCGGTGCTGATCTGGCGGCGGGCCGACCCGATCGACATGACCCTGGCCATCCTGCTGATCTTCATGGTCGTCACGCCGCGGCTGGGCGCCCAATACCTCCTGTGGTTCATGCCGTTCCTGATCGCCAGGCCCACCAAGTTCGCCTGGCCGGCGATCATCGGCGTCTCGTTGTGGTCGGCGTACGGCTATCTGTACATGACCCAGTTCGACGACAACGCCTGGTGGCTGCTGCACCGCGACTGGTCGAGAGCGTCGATCGTGCTGCTGCCGATCCTGCTCATGGCGATGCCCTGGGGCCGCCGGTCCCCGGCGGCCCAGGTGCTCGCCCCGCCCGTCGGGCCGGCGGAGAAGGCCACGGTCACGTCAGCGGCATAGCCGCTCCCACAACGTGATCCACTGGTCGGGGTGGACGTGGCCCACCACCGTGTCGCGGGCGATGCCCGCGGCGGCGATGGCGACGTCGACTCCCTCATAGCGGCGTCTGAGCGAGGCGCGCACCGAGCCGCCCACCCCGCCGAACCCCACCTCCACCAGCTCCTGATAGCCACGCCGGGCCTCGACCAGCGGCGTGGGCCGCCGCTCGATCCGCAGGATCGCCGAGTCGACCGACGGGACCGGCCGGAAGCTCTCCCTGCCGATCCGGTCGCCCAGCCGCCAGTGGAACCA
Source organism: Nonomuraea sp. NPDC049129 (assembly GCF_040648495.1). Taxonomy (NCBI): domain Bacteria; kingdom Bacillati; phylum Actinomycetota; class Actinomycetes; order Streptosporangiales; family Streptosporangiaceae; genus Nonomuraea; species Nonomuraea sp. NPDC049129. The sequence goes on from NZ_JBEZDU010000024.1 coordinate 152,539, forward strand.
CGGCCACGACTCCACCGTCACCAGGCTCCAGCGGCCGAAGTCGCCCGAGCGCTTGCGGGCGTACTCCCGCTGGGTGAGCAGCGTCGCCGAGGTGAGCCCCGGCGCCCGCAGGCACCAGTCGACGATCCGCGAGGTGACCGAGTAGGGGATGTTGCCGACGACCGCGAACGGCTCACGCGGCGCCCGCGCGCTCGTGAAGTCGCCTCTGACCACGTCGATCCGGGGATCGTCGCGGGTGCGCGCGGCGAGCCGGCCGGCCAGCCGCGGGTCGATCTCGTAGCCGATCACCTGGGCGCCGGCCTCGGCCAGTGCCCAGGTCAGTACGCCCTCGCCCGAGCCGGGTTCGAGCACCAGCCCTTCGGGGGCGGCCGCCTTGACCACCAGCTCGACGGCATGCCGGTCGACCAGGAAGTTCTGCGACAAGGCCCGCCTGGCCCGGTCTCTGGGCGTGCGACCGCCGCTGTTCCTGGCGTTCTTCTGGGTATGTGAATAGTTTCCGTGCGCGAAGTTCTGCGCCACAGCCGCCCTCTCGGGTCTTCGAGATGTATGGGTCTCTCGAAGGGCCCGGGGCGCGCCGGCGGACGCCTAGATCGTAACCGCGTCAGCTAGCGGGCCCGAGCCCGGTCGCTGCGCAGACGCATGAAGCAGCAATACATGCCGACGATGCTAGGAACGCGGCAGCCGGCGCGGCAACCCAATAAAAAACCTGATGCGCGTGACAGCCACGATTCGCCACTCTGAAGACGTGCAGGCGACGGTCACGGTCACTCCCATGCAGCTCCCCGAGCTGCTGCTGCACGTCGCCGTCGTCCGGCCGGTGTTCCTGTGGGGCGCGCCCGGCATCGGCAAGAGCTCGCTGGTCCGCGAGTTCGCCGACTCCCTCGGCCTCGACTGCGTGACGCTGCTCGGCACCCAGCTCGCGCCCGAGGACCTCATCGGGGTGCCCGAGCTGGTCGACGGCCGCAGCCGGTTCGCGCCGCCCGAGTCGATCGCCCGCGCCGAGCCCTACTGCCTGTTCCTCGACGAGCTCAACGCCTCGGCGCCCGAGGTGCAGAAAGCGTTCTACTCGCTGATCCTCGACCGCAGGATCGGCGCGTACGAGCTGCCCGCCGGATCGGTCGTGATCGGCGCGGGCAACCGGGCCACCGACAACGCGCTCGCCCGCCCGATGGCCTCGGCGCTGATCAACCGGCTGGTCCACGTACACCTGCGGGCCTCGCCCGACGACTGGCTCAAGTGGGCCGCCGCCAACGGCATCCACCCGTGGATCGTCGACTACCTGGCGCAGCGGCCCGACCACCTGTGGAGCGCGCCGCCCAAGACCGAGGAGCCGTTCTCCTCGCCGCGCGCCTGGCACATGCTCTCCGACGTGCTGACCTCCTACGGCGATGACGTCGCCGACGAGACGCTCGCCATGCTCGCGTTCGGCACGCTCACCGCCAACCACGCCTCCGCCTTCCGCGCCTACGTCAAGACCGTCCGGCACGCGTACGACCTCAACGCGGTGATCAAGGGCGAGGCGCCATGGCCGCGCCGGCCCGAGGAGCGCGACCTGCTCTACTTCCTGGCCGAGGCGTTCCGGGCCCGGCTGGTCAAGGAGCTGCCCGCGGACAAGCGCGGCGCCTCCTCCAGAGGGCGTGACCTGGGCTTCCGCGCCAAGACGCTGCTGGTCGAGCTGGCCGAAATCTCGCTGGAGTGCGCCCAGCTCGTCATCGCCTCCGACGCGAACGGCGCGCCCGCGCTGCCCACCTGGTTCCTCGTCGAGGTCGGCAGGGACGTGCCCAGGCTGATGGCGGCCCGATCATGAGCCCCCGCAACAAGGCCAAGACCGACCCGTGGCGCGCCGAGGTGCGCAAGGGCTGGCAGCTCGTCGACCGGCACCCGCTGTTCTCCGTCTACCACAGCTGGCTCTACGCGGCGGATGAGGGGGAGCTGTCGGCCGACACCTGGGCGGTGGTGACGGAGGACGGGGACATCCGCCACCACCCCCGCCGCCGCGCCGAGGCGGCCGAGTGGGCGTGGATCTTCGCCCACCTGCTGCTCCATCTCGGCTTCGGCCACGCCGACCCGCGCACCTGCGCGCCGAAGGACGTCGAAGGCGACCGTCCCGAGCCCGCCTACCGGGCCGCGTGCTGCCTGGCCGTCGACCGGTTCCTGCGGACGCTCAAGATCGGCCGCTGCCCCGCGCCGCTGCCCGCCGAACTGCCCGAGCAGGACGAGGTCACGCTGTCGGAGCGCTGGCGCAGGCTCGGCATCCCCGAGGCGTACAAACCGCTCGGCGAGGAGGACTTCCGCGTCTGCTCGGCGGAGATGGCCAAGCACTTCGACTTCCCGTCCATGTTCGCGGTGGGCGTCGCCGAGGCGGCCACCGCCGCGCTCGACCAGGCGGGCACCCCGCGCGTCACGACCGACAAGCACGTCGAGGGGCCGTGGGACGCGGCGCTGCGCTGGTTCGTCTCCTCCTACCCGCTGCTGGGCGCGCTCGCCGCCGGCATGAAGATCGTCGCCGAGGTGGAGCTGGCCAGGAGCTGGGGGATCTCCATCGCCGCGGTCAGCGCGGAAGCCGGCGAGATCTACATCAATCCGCTCGCCCGGCACTCCGAGGAGGAGTGGCGGTTCGTACTGGCCCACGAGATGCTGCACGCCGCGCTCCGCCATGGCGAGCGGGTCGGCCCGCGCGAGCCGTACATCTGGAACGTCGCCTGCGACTATGTGATCAACGGCTGGCTCACCGAGATGGGCGTCGGCGAGATGCCCGAAGGGCTGCTGTTCGACCAGACCCTGTCCGGCATGTCGGCCGAGGCGGTCTACGACACGATCGTCACCGACCTGCGGCGGATGCGGAAGCTCGCCACGCTGCGCGGGCGCGGCCTCGGCGACCTCCTCGACCGGCCACCACGCCCGGCCCGCGGCGGCGTCGACCTCGACGAGTACTACCGCAGCGCCCTCTGCACGGGCCTGGCCTTCCACCAGGGCAACGGCCGCGGCTACGTACCGGCCGGGCTGGAGCAGGAGATCCGGGCGCTCGACCAGCCGCCGCTGCCGTGGGACGCGCAGCTGGCCCGCTGGTTCGACGAGCATTTCCAGCCGGAGGAGACGCGGCGCTCCTACGCCCGCGCCTCCCGCCGCCAGGCCGCCACCCCGCACATCCCGCGCCCCTGCCGGGTGCGGCCGGAGGAGGTGGTCAGGAAGGCCACGTTCGGCGTGGTGCTGGACACCTCGGGCTCGATGGACGTCAAGCTGCTCGGCAAGGCGCTCGGCGCGATCGCCTCCTACGCCTCGGTCCGCGACGTGCCGCGGGCGCGCGTGGTGTTCTGCGACGCCATCGCGTACGACGCCGGCTACCTGCCGGTCGAGGACATCGCGGACCGGGTCAAGGTACGCGGCCGGGGCGGCACGATCCTGCAGCCCGGAGTCAGCCTGCTGGAACGGGCCGACGACTTCCCGACGGACGGGCCGATCCTGCTCATCACCGACGGCCAGTGCGACGTGATCCGCATCCGCCGCGACCACGCCTTCCTCGTGCCACAGGGCGCTTCGCTGCCGTTCCGGCCGCGCGGGCCGATCTTCTTCATGAAATGACTTTGAGCCGGCTTTGAGCTGGCTTGGGTAGACCTTTGACCATGGATCGACCGGCCAGGGTGCTCGTCGTGGACGACGAGCCGAACATCCGTGCCCTGCTCTCGCAGACGTTGCGCCTGGTCTCGTTCGAGGTCAGGACCGCCGAGTCCGGCGCCGAGGCGGTGCGGGCCGCCAGGGAGTTCGAGCCCGACATCGTGGTGCTCGACGTGATGATGGCGGACATCGACGGGTTCGAGGTGGCCAGGCGGCTCGGGGAGAGCGTCCCGGTGCTGTTCCTGACCGCGCGCGACACGGTCGAGGACCGCGTCAAGGGGCTCACGCTGGGCGCCGACGACTACGTGGCCAAGCCGTTCAGCCTGGAGGAGGTGGTGCTGCGCATCCGGGCCATCCTGCGGCGCAGCCGTACCGAGACCGGGCGCGCGGACGTGCTGCGCTACGCCGACCTGGAGCTCGACGTGGCCGCGCACGAGGTGCGCCGCGGCGGCGTGCTCGTCGATCTGTCGCCCACCGAGTTCAACCTGCTCGAATACCTGCTGACGAACGCCGGCCGGGTGGTGAGCAAGGCGCAGATCCTCGACAGCGTGTGGCGCTACGACTTCGACGGCGACTCCAGCATCGTCGAGTCGTACGTCTACTACCTGCGCAAGAAGATCGACAAGTTCGAGCCGCAGCTCATCCACACCGTGCGCGGTGTCGGCTACACGCTCAGGACCCCGCGGTGAGGCCGGGCAGGTGGACGCTGCGCGCCCGGCTCGTCATGGCGATACTCGGGCTCACCACGGTCGCGCTCGTGCTGGCCAACGTGGTCGGCATCGCGCTGCTCGGCGACAATCTGCTGCGACGCGTGGACTCCCAGCTCAACACGATGGGCGGCGCGGTCGGCAAGCTGCCGATGATGGCCGGCCTGATCTCCGGCGGTAAGACCATGGACTGGGAGAAGGTGCTGACCAAACGGGTCGCCTCCGTGGCCAGGATCTACATCTACTCCGCCGACGGCAGGCTGGTCAGCGAGCTGCCGGGCGACTCGGACCCCGGCCCGGTGCTGGGCGACGTCCACGTGGGCGATCCCTACACGGTGAGCGGCACCACGGGGCCGTCCTGGCGGCTGAAAGCGATCACGACCCGCGACGGCGGCACCGTGGTGGTCGCGCAGTCCCTCGGCGAACTGGAGGCGACCCGCGCCTCGCTCGTCGCCATCGCCTTCGCCGTCAGCGCGCTCATCCTGCTCCTGCTCGGCCTGGCCGCCGACGCCGTCGTACGCCTCGGCCTGCGCCCGCTGACCAGGATGGAGCGTACGGCCGGTCAGATCGCCATGGGCGACTTCGCCAGCCGGGTCCCCGCCCCCGACCCGCACACCGAGGCGGGCCGCCTGGGCGCGGCCATGAACGTCATGCTGGACCGCGTCGAGAACGAGATCGCCGCCAGGACCGACTCCGAGTCCCGCATGCGCCGCTTCCTGGCCGACGCCTCGCACGAGCTGCGCACCCCGCTCACCTCGGTCCGCGGCTTCGCCGAGCTCTACCGCCGGGGCGGCGGCGACGAGCAGGAGACGATGCGCAGGATCGAGGAGGAAGCCGCCAGGATGGGCATGCTCGTCAACGACCTGCTCACCCTGGCCCAGCTCGACCAGGAACGCCCCATCGACCGCCACCCCGTCGACCTGCTGGAGGTGGCGGCCGACACCATCCGGGACGCCCGCGTCCGGGTGCCCGGCAGGCAGGTCAGGCTGAGCGGCCTGGGCGGGACGCTGGCCCCCGTCTCGGTGGTGGGCGACGAGGCCCGGCTGCGCCAGGTCGCCGCCAACCTCGTCGGCAACGCCCTCACTCACACCCCGGAGGACGCGTCGGTGACGGTGAGCGTGGGCACCGCACGCGGCATGGCGGTGTTCGAGGTGGCCGACACCGGGCCCGGCGTGCCGGAGCAGCACATCCCCCACGTCTTCGACCGCCTCTACCGCGTCGGCCAGGGCAGATCGAGGACCGACGGCGGCGCGGGACTGGGCCTGGCCATCGTGGCCGCGATCGTGCACGCCCATGGCGGCACGATCGAACTCGACTCCGCGCCGGGCCGGGGCGCCACCTTCCGCGTGCTCCTACCCGGCTCCTAGGCGGCTCCCAGGCTCCTTTGATCGGCGCTCGGCACATTCGGGACATGAAGCGAAGATTCCTGACCAGAAAAATCCTGAGCGCCACCGGCGTGCTGGCCCTGGCCGCCGCCGGATGCGGCTCGGCGCCCAGCTCCGCCGGAGTCGCCTCCGTCAAGACCACCTCGCCCGCCGCCACGGCCAGTCCGTCGCCCTCGGCCAGCGTGGACAAGGCCGAGCAGGGCAGGAAGTTCGCCGCCTGCTTACGTGAGCACGGCCTCGACGTTCCCGACCCCGACCCGAACGGCGAAGGGATGTTCCAGGCGCTGCCCAAGTCGGAGATGAACTCGGGCAAGGTCCAGGAGGCGTTGCAGGCCTGCCGCTCCGTCGCCCCCATCAGGGACGCCAAGGAGCTGAGCCCGGCGGACCAGGACAAGATGCGCCAGTTCGCCGCCTGTATGCGCGAGAACGGCATCGACCTGCCCGACCCGGACTTCAGCGGGAAGACCAACCAGAACCTCGCCAAGAGCTTCAGGCTGGACGACCCCGACTTCAAGCAGGCCTATGAGGTCTGCCGAGCCAAGTTCCCGAAGCTGGGCAAGACGCAATGACGCGGGTCACGTTCTCGCAGTTGGGACGGACTCGATGACGCAGGTCAAGTCCCAGCCTGAGGTCGTTCCCGGCCGCCCGCTCCGACCTAGGCGGCGCTCGTTCCGCACCGTCGCCTGGGCCGGAGGCACCGCCCTGCTCGCCGCCGCCGTCGCGGCCGCCGCCATCGGCTTCGGCGGCAACGGCTCGGGTACGGCCGTCGCCGGCCGTACGCCCCCGGCCACCGCGAAGGTGACCCGCACGACGCTCACCGAAACCAAGACCGTCGACGGCACGCTCGGTTACGGCGACACCATCACGGTCACCGCGAAGTCGCCGGGCACGATCACCTGGCTGCCCGAGGAAGGCGCCACCATCACCCGGGGCAAGGCCGTCTACAGCGTCGACGCCGACCGCCGCCCTCTGCTCTACGGTGGCATGCCCCTCTACCGCGTGCTCAAGGACGGCGTCGAGGGCAAGGACGTCGAGTTGCTGGAACGGAACCTGGCCAAGCTCGGCTACACCGGCTTCGACGTCGACAAGGAGTTCACCTGGGCCACCCGCGAGGCCGTCGAGGACTGGCAGGACGACCTCGGCCTGGACGTCACCGGCGAGGTCCAGCCCACCGACGTGGTCGTGGAGCGCGGACCCCTCCGCGTCGCCGGCCTCAAGACCACGCTCGGCGCCGGCGGCACGGGGCCTGTGCTCACCGCGACGGGCACCACCCGCCAGGTGCTCGTCAACCTCGACGTGGCCGACGCGCACCTGGTCAAGAAGGGCCTCGGCGCCACGGTCGAGCTGCCGGACGGCTCCACTGTGAAGGGCAAGGTCACCAGCGTGGGCAAGGTCGCGACCGAGACGGGCACGGGCGGCGACGCCACCACCACGATCGAGGTCAAGGTGTCGGTGAGGGGTCTGAAGAAGCCGTTCGACTCCGCCCCGGTCGACGTCACGATCGTGTCGGCCCAGCGCGAGGACGTGCTGGCCGTACCCGTCGGAGCGCTGCTGGCCCTCGCGGAGGGCGGCTACGGCGTACAGGTCGTGACGGGCGGCACCACCCAGTACGCGGCCGTCGACATCGGCATGTTCGCCGACGGCAAGGTGGAGGTCGGCGGCGTCCAAGAGGGCGCGACCGTGGCGGTGCCCAAGTGATCGTCCAACTGCGTGCGGTGAGCAAGGAGTACGGCGAGGTGGCCGCGCTGCGCGGCGTCTCCATGGGCATCGAGTACGGCGAACTCGTCGGCATCGTCGGCCCGTCGGGTTCCGGCAAGTCGACCATGCTCAACATGATCGGCACCCTGGACCGCCCGTCGAGCGGCACCGTGCGCATCGCCGGGCACGACGTGCTCACCCTCAACGACAGGCAGCTGTCGGCGCTGCGGGCGAACGTCATCGGCTTCGTCTTCCAGCAGTTCCACCTCGCCGCGGGCGTCCCCGCGCTGGACAACGTCGCCGACGGTCTCCTGTACGCGGGTCCCACCCTGCGCGAACGCCGTCTGCGCGCCTGCGAGGCACTCGAACGGGTCGGGCTCGGGCACCGGCTCGGCCACCGGCCGCACGAGCTGTCAGGCGGCGAGCGGCAGCGGGTGGCCATCGCCCGTGCTGTGGTCGGCGGGCCGCGGCTGCTGCTGGCCGACGAGCCGACGGGCAACCTGGACTCGCGCTCCGGCGCGGGCGTCATGGACCTGCTGCGCGAGCTGAACGCCGGCGGCACCACCGTGGTCGTCATCACCCACGACCGCGACATCGCGGCCTCGCTCCCGAGGCAGGTCGAGATGCTCGACGGCCTCGTGGTGGACGGCGCTGCGGACGGCCTTGTGGTGGGCGGCTTTGTTGCGGACGGACGTGGGCTATGACCGCCGCCATCCTCACCTCCGCCCGGCTGCGCCCGCGCGACGTCCTCAGGGTCGGCGGCGCGGGCCTGCGGGCCAGGCCACTGCGGGTGTTCCTGTCGGCGCTCGGCATCGCCATCGGCATTGCGGCCATGCTCGGCGTCGTCGGCATCTCCGCCTCCAGCCAGGAGGACCTGAACCGCCAGCTCGAAGCACTCGGTACGAACCTGCTCACCGTCTCACCCGGCCAGACGCTCTTCGGCGAGAGCTCCCACCTGCCCGCCGAGGCGGAGGGCATGATCGAGCGGATCGCACCCGTCACCTCGGTCACCGCCACGGGCACCACGCCCGCCAAGGTCTACCGCAACGACCACATTCCGGCGGCCCAGTCGGGCAGCATCTCGGTCACGGCCGCCCGCCTCGACCTGCCGCACGACGTGGGCGCCCAGATCGTCAGCGGCACCTGGCTGAACCAGGCCACCCAGCGGTACCCGGCCACCGTGCTCGGCGCCAAGGCGGCCGACCGGCTCGGTGTCGTACGGGCGGGCCCCGACCAGCGGGTTTGGCTGGGCGGGGAGTGGTTCACTGTCGTCGGCGTGCTCGGTCCCGCGCCGCTCGCCCCCGAACTCGACACCGCGGCACTGATCGGCTGGCCGGTCGCCGAGGAACGGCTGGACTTCGACGGCTACCCGACCACGATCTACGCCAGGGCCGAGGAGGCGTCCGTCGTCGCCGTACGCGATGTGCTGGGCCCCACCGCCAACCCGGAGAAGCCCAACGAGGTCGAGGTCTCCCGACCGTCGGACGCGCTGGCCGCCAAACAGGCCACCGACGCCACGCTGAATGCCCTCCTGCTCGGTCTCGGCGGCGTCGCCCTGCTGGTCGGCGGGGTCGGCGTGGCCAACACGATGGTGATCTCCGTGCTCGAACGACGCGCCGAGATCGGGCTGCGCCGCTCGCTGGGCGCCACCCGCGGGCAGATCCGGCTGCAGTTCCTGGCCGAATCGCTGCTCCTGTCCGCCATCGGTGGTGTCGGCGGCGTCATGCTGGGCATCGGCGTCACCGCCGCGTACGCGAGCTTCCAGGGCTGGCCGGCGATCGTGCCGGTCTGGGCCATGCTCGGCGGCGTGCTCGCCACCCTGGTCATCGGCGGGATCGCCGGGTTCTATCCGGCCGTACGAGCCGCCCGCATGTCGCCCACGGAGGCCCTGGCCACGCCGTGACGAACAGGCGGGCGGAGATGCCCGTGCGGCGCGCACCCCGGCGCCCCGCGTGTCCGTTTCTTACAAGAAGAGCCTGGCCAGACCGGGATAGCTTCACCGCTATGGAGCTGAATTCGCGGGCGGTCTCCCGCGCTGAGAGATACCTGCTGCTGCACGGGCGGCTGATCGACAGGCTCAGGTTCGAGGCCCTGTTCAAGGGTGCCTCCTGTACACGCGTGCTCGACGCCCTGCGCTGCTACCGGAACGACGACGGCGGCTTCGGCAACGCGCTCGAACCGGACCTGCGCGGGTCGGGCAGCCAGCCGGAGCCGGTGGAGGTGGCGTTCTGGATCCTCGACGAGCTGGACGCCTTCGACGATCCGATGGTGGCCGCCGCCTGCGACTACCTCCTGGGGATCACGGCCAAGGACGGCGGCGTGCCGTTCGCGTTGCCGAGCGTCCGCGACACGCCGCGGGCGCCCTGGTGGGAGCCCGGTGACGAGTCTCCGGGCAACCTCATCCCCACCGCGTCGATCGCCGGGCTCCTGCACAAGCACGGCGTCGCCCATCCATGGCTCGGGCCCGCCACCGACTTCTGCTGGGCGGCGATCGCCGGCATCTCGGCCACGACCCCGTACGAGGCGCGGGCCGTCGTCCAGTTCCTGGACCTCGTCCCCGACCGGGCACGGGCCGAGGCGGAGTTCGCCCGGCTGCGCGAGGCCCTGCTGGCCATGGTCACCTTCGACCCCGACGCGTCCGGCGAGGTGCATTTCCCCCTCGACTTCGCTCCGTCGCCGCTGCGGCTGCCGCTCTTCACGCAGGACGTCCTGGACCGGCACCTCGAGGCGCTCGCCGCCGCCCAGTCGGACGAGGGCGGGTGGCAGGGGAACTGGCTGATCTGGACGCCCGTGGTGGAGCACGAGTGGGGCGGCTTCATCACCGTGCACCGGCTGCGGACGCTCCAGGCGTACGGGCGGCTGTGATTCCTCGGGCGTACGGGCGGGTGCGACTTCTTGTCGGTGGGGGTGCGTAGCTTGGAGGCATGTACGAAGAGCGGCCTCCTGGGGACGGCTTCGACGGACGGGTCGCCTGCGTGTGGCGGCAGGTGAGCGACGTCGACGGCGCGCGACTCGTGGTGCCCGATGGGTGCGTGGACCTCATCTGGGGGCCTTCGGGGGCGTTCGTGGCCGGTCCGGACACCGGGCCGATGCCGGTGCGGGTGCGCGCGGGGGATGCCTTCACCGGGATCCGGTTCAAGCCGGGCGGCGTCGGGGACGTGTTCGGCGTTCCGGCGCACGCCCTGCGCGACCAGCGCGTGCCGGTGGCGGACCTGGGGTTCTCCGTGTCCGACGGGGGGTCGTCCGTGTTCGACGGGGAGTTCTCCGTAGGGCGGCATGTGGCGATGTCCGGTGGGCGGCTCGCGAGCATGCGGGCCGCGGTCGTGGCCCGGCTTCGGGCCACCGCGCCCGCCGACGCCGCGGCGCCCGCGATAGCCGAGGCGCTCCGGACGGGGCGGACCGTGGGAGAGGTGGCCTGGACGCTGGGGTTCAGCGAGCGGCAGCTGTTGCGGCGCAGTCTGGCCTCGTTCGGATACGGGCCGAAGGTCCTGCAGCGGGTCGTCCGGTTCCAGCGGGCGCTGAAACTGGCCCGTGCGGGGGTGGCGCCGGTGGAGGTGGCGGTGGTCTCGGGCTACGCGGATCAGGCGCACCTGGCCAACGAGGTCAAGCGCTTGAGCGGCGTGACTCTGGCGGAGCTCCGGAGATGAGAGCGGCCGCCCAGCCCGCGCTGGGATCGCTGTCGACGAGGATCGCCCGCGTGAGCAGGCTCAGCGGGATCGCCAGGAGCGCGCCCAGCGGCCCCAGGACGAACGCCCAGACGATCAGTGACAGGAACGTCATCGTGGTCGACAACCCCACCGCGTCACCCAGGAACTTGGGCTGGATGAACGACTGGATCACCACGTTGATGGCGATATAGGCGGCGACGACGAGGAGCATCTGCTTGATGCCGCCGTCGAGCAGCGCCAGCATCGCGGGCGGGATCAGTCCGAGGACGAAGCCGATGTTCGGGATGTAGTTGGTGATCAGCGCCAGGACACCCCAGAGAAGGGGCAACGGCACACCCAGGATGGACAGGGCCACGACGTCCAGCGCCGAGCAGATGAGACCGAAGATCGTGGAGACGATGAGATAGCGCCTGGTGTTGTGGGCGAACGTGCCGAACGCCTCCACCAGGTGCGGCTTGGCCGCCTCACCCGACGCGATGATCCTGGCGATGGCCGGGGTGTCCAGGCACATCCCGAGCAACAGCACCACGATGAGAAACAGGCTGGAGAGGATCCCCAGCAGACTCGACAACAGACTCTGCGCCAGCCCGAGCACCTTGGCCGGATCGAAGGCCTGGATCGCCTTGTCGAGCTGGGCGTTGCTGACGCCGTGGGTGGTGGCGAAGTTCTGGGCGTCGGTGAGCAACTGCTGAAACTGCGGGGCGTACGCGGGGAGCAGCGAGGCGAGCTGGGTGACGGAGACGGTCAGCACCGCGACCATGCCCAGCAGCACGAACAGCACGATGAGGAAGGGCACGACGACCTGCACCCAGCCGGGAGCGCCCGCGCGGGCGAGCCGGCCGCGCACTGGGGCGACGGCGATGACCAGCACGAGCGCGAGCACGACCGGACCCAGGATCGACGCGACCTCGCGCATGCCGAACAGGACGATCACCGCGCAGGCGATACCCAGCAGGATGGTGAGGGCTCGGGGCACAGTGGCTTCCTACCCGTGGGCGGCGGATGACACCGGCGGGTGGTTGATTTGACGGTTCCGGGAGGCGTACATAGAGTTCACCAGTCCCACGAGGACGGCGATGATCGTCGGTCTCACTCGGGGGCAACCTCCAAACAGATCCCTTCGGATGGTGTTCGCATCACTCAGGATGGTCTGGTAAGTTAGAGGGGTTGTCCCAGAAACGGGGCGGTCTTTATTCCAGCAGGTCGGAGCGGGTCGGGTCAATTTGACACCGGGCCGG
>NZ_JBEZDU010000025.1:0-151501 GCF_040648495.1 Nonomuraea sp. NPDC049129
CGCCGGCTGCAGGGCGACCGGGTGCGGTCGGCGCGCGGCGCGGGGCTGGGACTGTCGATCGTCCGGGCCATCGTCGACGCGCACGGCGGCACGGTGACGGCCGTGGGCCGACCGGAAGGCGGCCTGGCGGTGACCGTACGGCTGGCGGGCGCGGCTCACGTGACCGCCGGCCGCGCACGAGGGCGGTCACTGGAGACCGCACCCTGAGTTGCGCGAATTGTCGAGGTTGTGTAGGGGTGGGCTGCCCGTTCGTTTGAGGAAAGGTCGTCCATGGGACAGGAACCCGACGGTCAGGGGAGCTCGACGGCTTCGGTGCGGAGCTCTCACCTGTGGCGGCTGGAAGCGTCGCCGTCCACCTTGGAGACGATCGCCGACTCCTGGCGGGCGCTGGGGACCAAGGCGTCCTCGGCGGAGGGCAAGGTCCATGACGCGGCACAGGCCGTCTTCAACAAGGACGAGTGGGTCGGCGACTCCGCCGACGCCTTCAACAAGTACCGCAAGAGGCTGACCAGCGACATGGAGCTGTTCAGCGCCCAGGCGGGGAACGTCGGCGGCGTGCTCGACAGCATGGCCTCCGTCCTCCAGACGTACCAGAGCCTGCTCGACGACGAGTGGGACAAGCTCAAGCACGTACCCGTGACCGAGGACCTGAACGGCCTGACCTTCCGCCCGAAGAACGCCGACCAGGCCACCCTGGTCAGTACGGCGATCACCACCGCCACCGAGATGCGCGCGCGGCTCGACGACCTGCTCGACGCCAAGCGTCAGGAACTCACCTACTACAAGGAGCAGTTCGACGCGCACGCCAAGCAGTGGAAGCCGCGCACGCTGACCATGCTCAACCTCAACGTGGGTCAGGGCGCGGGCAACGCCTGGCGCGACAAGAACGGCACGGACCCCGAAGACATCCCCGGCATGGCCAAGCTGATCGCCGGCTCGGGCGCCGACGTCGTGACCCTCCAGGAGGTCTTCAAGAAGGACATCGACGCGGGCTTCAAGGCGAACAGCGCCTTCGACCTCAAGCACAGCCTCGAGCGGGAGACCGGCGTCAAGTGGGAGGTCCGGTTCGAGGAGGCGAGCAGGAAGTACCAGGCGAGCGACTCCATCCCGATCCTGGGCGACAGCTGGCACCAGCCGTTCGGCAACGCGGTCCTCGTACGGCAGGGCGACGCCATCGAGAGCGTCGGCGGCGGCGAGAACATCAAGCTCGACGCTCCCGGCAGCACGATCACACTGCCGGGGAACGCGCCCGGCATGGGCAACGTCGAGATCGAGGACGGCGAGGGGCGGTCGGCGGCCAAGACGGAGATCAGATTCAAGCCCCGGTAGGCAAAATCGCGTCACCAGTCGGGGATGATCAGGTCCACCTTCTGCCCGTCGTGGTCGGAGCTGCCCCCGTCGACCAACTGCGGCCGGCCGCCGAACTCGACGCTCGGTGAGCCGATCACGTGGTCGATGCGTGTGCCCGTCGGCGACGTGCCGGCGATGGCGCCGTCGGGGGTGCTCGCGCCCGAGTAGACGGTGTAGCCCTCCTGGGCGAAGCCGGCGATGGACTGCGGTCCCGCCTTCTTCGAATCGGTCTGGCCGTCCTCGGTGATCGCGTTGAGGTCGGCCCCGATCACGGAGGGGCCGTCGATCGAGTCGTGCAGCTTGTCGATCTGCATGGCGCGTACGGTCTCGTCGTTCCCGTGCAGACCGTGGCTGTGGACGTGGGCGCTGTAGACGTCCAGCGACTTGGCCGAGTTGGCGCAGATACGGTCGGCCTCTTCGTGATCTGTGGTCCTGAAGACCTGGATCACCTTGCGCAGGCGCTTCTCGTCTCTGTCGAGCAGGGCGCCGAGCAACTCGGAGGCGTCGGCGGCGGCGGTCAGGGTGTCGGCGTAGTCGGAGCCGCAGCTGACGGCTTTGGAGGTGTTGCCGAAGGCGTTGAACCCCGGCACGGAAGGAACCGGGACGTAGGTGACCGGCGAGAGCGCCTCGCTCAGCTTCTTGCTTCCCTCCGCCACGTCGTCGACCGCCTTGAGCACACCGTCGGCGATCGTGCCGACGCGGTCGTACTTCATCCCCGCTTCATCGCCCATGACGGCTGAGCCTAGGCCATCTGTGAGTGATCAGTCCGGATCCATCCCGAATTCGGCCTGGGCCGCCTCCGCGACCTGCACGGATTTGGGCAGGTAGGCGGCATAGAAGTCCTTGCCGCACTCAAGGTCGTCGAGGGCCATCTTGACCTCCTTGGCCAGATAGCGCCGCGGGTCCGCGTCCGGCAGGTGGGTCGGCTGGTACCACGGCCCGGTGGAGGTGTAGGGGGGAATGTCACGGCCGCCCTCCTTGCGGGCCGGCTCGTGCAGCTCCTTCATGAATGTCAGCTGACCCCAGGTCTCCATGTTGATCGGGTTCTTGGCGGCCGTCTGGTAGCCCTTTGCGGCCATGCAGTCGGCCATGGCCGAGGCGAGCTCCACGAGGCGCGGGTCGCCGTCGAGCTCACGCTTCTCTCGTTGCTCCACCAGCTTGTCCACCTGCTCGAACCAGTCCTGTTCTGACTTCACGCTCTTTCTTCAGCACGCGGAGGACTATAGTCCGTAAAACGTAGCATGGTCAAAGAGCCTGGCGCGCTTCCTCCACCGAGCGCAGGACGCCATGGGCGCCGGTGGTCCCGGCTGCCCCGGCGCGGGGCCGCCCGGCCGCTGTGGAACTTCGGCCTCGTCGGCGCCGCAGCCGTAACCGCCGTGGCTGTCGTGGCCGTCGTGGTCTCCGGCACCGGCGGTACGACGCCGCGAGCGCCCGATCCGGCCGCCGCGTCCGCCTCCAAGGTGCGGCGTCCCGGCTCGCCGGGCGGGGGCGGTCAGCATGAATCCGCTGGTCGCCGACCGGTCGGCGTGAAAGTTTCACGGTTGGTTGACGGGCATGACGCCACACCTCATGATCATGTTGCCGCCTGGCAGGAGGGGGCGTCGAGTGAATGCCGCTACCCATGGCGAGGTGCACCGATGCCGAGATTCGCATTACGAGCCGCGTCCGCCGCCCTGCTGACGCTGACCGCCCTGAACGTCCCCGCGGCGCACGCCGACGAGGTCACCCCGGTCGCGGTGACCGTCAACGCCCGCGCCGCGCTTGCCATCGTCCCGGAGACCGGCATCGGCACCAACCATGCCATCTGGGACACCAACCTGGGCACCAACGCGACCGCCGACCTGCTCAAGGATGCCGGGGTGAAGCTGCTGCGCTATCCCGGCGGCTCCTATTCGGATATCTACCACTGGGCCACTCACACCGCTCCTGGCGGCTATGTGGCGCCCAACACCGACTTCGACACCTTCATGAATGGCGTGCGCCGCACCGGGGCGCAGGCGATGGTGACCGCCAACTACGGCACCGGCACCGCCGACGAGGCCGCGGCCTGGGTACGTCAGGCCAATATCACCAAGGGCTATGGCGTCAAATACTGGGAGATCGGCAACGAGAACTACGGCAACGGGCACTACGGCTCCGCCTGGGAGGCGGACGATCACGCCGACAAGAGCCCGGCCGAGTACGCCCGCCATGTCGTGACGTACGCGGACGCCATGAAGGCGGTCGACCCCACCATCAAGATCGGCGCGGTGCTGACCACGGCCGCCAACTGGCCCGACGCCATAGTCGCCGACGGCGACGACGGCACCTGGAACAAGACCGTCCTCTCGATCGCCGGACCGAAGATCGACTTCGTGATCCTGCACTGGTACCCCGGCGCCCTCGACAAGGCCGCCCACGTCCCCGACATGATCCAGCTCACCCGCCAGCAGATCGCGAAGTACGCCGGGCCCGGTTCTGAGCGGATCGGCATGGCCATGACCGAGTTCAACACGGGGTCCAGCAGCGTCGGCAGCACCACCCAGCCCAGCGCGCTGGCCGCCGCCGACGCCTACGCGACGCTCCTGGCCAACGGGGTGTTCACGGTCGACTGGTGGAACGTCCACAACGGCATCGGCAACATCACTCAGGTCGAAGGACAGACCGATTACGGTGACTTCGGCCTGTTGTCGAGCGGTACGTGCACCTCCGACGGAAGCGTCTGCGAGCCGCAGCTGAACACTCCCTTCGCGCCTTACTACGCCCTGCAGATGATGGGCAAGTTCGCCCGCCCCGGCGACCAGTTCATCCGGGCCGCGACCGGCCAGGCGAAGGTCACCGCGCACGCCGCCCGCCGCCCCGACGGCGACTTGGCCGTCCTGTTGATCAATACGTCGTCCGACACGTCCTACCCCGTCACCATCGGCTACTCCGGCTTCAGCCCGGCGTCGGGGGCGCCGACCGTACTGACCCACACCAACGGCGCCACGAGCATCACCGGTTCGACCGCGGGCAGCGCGACCAGCCAGACGCTGCCGCCGCTCTCGATGACCACCGTCGTGCTGCACCCCGCCACGCCCCAGACCGGCCGCCCAGGCGCGCCGGGGCAGCCGACCGCCACCGACGTGACGGACCGGGCCGCCACGATCTCCTGGCCCGCCGCCTCCCCCGGCGCCCGCCCGATCGCCAAGTACGAGCTCCACCGGCAGAACGGAGCCATCAGCGAGCAACTCGGCGAGAGCACCGGCACCTCGCTCACGGTGAGCAACCTCACGCCGGGCACCCGCTACACGCTCAACGTGATCGCCCGCGACACTGGCGGCGGCGTCTCGTGGGCCTCCCCGCCGCTGACCTTCACCACCGGCACCCCCGCTTCGAGCTCCTGCACGGTACGGCTGACCGTCCAGACCGACTGGGCCAGCGGCTATGTCGGCGCCATCGAAGTCACCAACAACGGCGCGCCGATGAACGGCTGGACCTTGGCCTTCACCTGGCCCAGGACATGGCAGAGCCTGGGCAGCGGCTGGAATGCCACCTGGACGCAGAACGGGCCGGACGTCAAGGCCGTCAACGAACCCGGAAACGGCTCGCTACCGACCGGGGCATCGACCACGATCGGCTTCGTCGGCAACTACAGCGGGCCGAACGTTCTGCCTGCTGTCTTCACCCTCAACGGAACCGTCTGCGCTACCCGCTAGGGCGGTGACTCCAGAGTCCCCCAGGTGCTTCGTCCCACGGACCGTCTCGACCCCTGTGACGGTCCGTGGTGGCTAGGGTCCCTTGGAGGGAAACCCCCTCCGGGAGTGGGGAAGATGACGGTCTGTGGTGGCTGGGGGTCCTGGACGGTTACCCCCTCCGGGGGTGGGGAAGAAGACGGCCCGTAGCGGCTGGGGACCCTCGGAGGAACACCCCCTCCGAGGGGCAGCGTCCGACCTGCTCTAGAAGACGTGTTCGTTGGCGGCCTCGCCGCGGCGCGGCTCGATGCGGTCGACTACCTGCTCGCTCCAGGTCCGCATAACCGCGGCCTGCTCGGGCGTGAGCGAGTCGAGGAAGTAACGGCGGATGTTGCCGGCATGCCCGAGGATGGCGCTCTCCGCGAGCTCGCGGCCCTTGGTGGTCAGCCCGATCCCGGTGCGGCGGCCGCCGGCACCGCTCTGGGTCGGCTCCACGAGGCCGCGGTTCTCCATGCGGGTCAACTGGTGCGAGACACGGCTCTTCTCCCAGGCGAGCGATTCGGAGAGCTCGCCGACGCGCATCTCGCGGCCGGGCGCCTTCCACAGCGTCACCAGCACGCTGAACTCGGCCTTCGAGATGCCGCAGTCGCGCTGCAGACCACGCTCGAACTCCCGGGCGAGCAGGCGTTGCGCGAGCATCCAGGTGTGCCAGAGCTCCCATTCCTCGGGCTCCAGCGTACGGGTCTCCGCCATGGCGGAAATCATACCGACCGAGCGAGTTGACGCGTCAACTCCGCGAGTTCTAGAGTTGACGCGTCAACTCTCTCGAAAGGGCGTCATGGCACTCCGCATTGGCATCATTCTCGGCAGCACCCGACCCGGACGCCGAGGCGAGCAGATCGCCTCCTGGGTGCTCGACACGGCGCGCGCTCACGGTGGCGCCGACTACGAGCTGATCGATCTCGCGCACCACCGCCTCGGCAACCTCGACGAGGGCGGCAATCCGAACCTCCAGCAGTACGAGCACGCGCACACCCGCGAATGGTCCGCACTGATCGACGGTTTCGATGGCTTCGTGTTCCTTGTCCCGGAGTACAACCACTCCTTCCCCGGCGCGCTCAAGAACGCGCTGGACTACGTGTACCGGGAGTGGAACGACAAGGCCGCCGGCATCGTCAGCTACGGCGGATGGGCCGCCGGGGTCCGAGCCGCCGAGGCCCTCAGGCTCGTGCTCGCCGAGCTCCAGGTGGCCACGGTCCGCGCGCAGCCCGCCGTCCCCCTGCTCCCCTCATTCGCGACCGGCGCTTTCGTCCCCGGCGAGGGTCTCGACGCCGCGCTCCACGGCATGCTCGACCAGGTGATCGCCTGGGCCGACGCGTTGCGCGGCGTGCGCGAGGCCAGGTCGGACACGGGCGCGGCGGCCTGAGGCCCTGTCGCGCTAGTCAGCGCCCGGGGGTCGTCCCTCATCGGCGGTCGCCGCGCTCTCACGGACAGGGTCCTCCCATGTCGGGGAGAGGTACGGCGAATGCGCCGAGCGGTAGAGCACGACGATCAGGGCCACGACGGTCGCGAACCAGGCGATGGCCGTGATCGGTCCCAGGTCGGCGTAGCCGTACCCGGCCAGCGTGCCGAGCACTCCCAGAACGGCCACGGCCCAGCGCAGCACGTCGAGGAGGGCGGCCCTGGAGGTGTCCCCACAGGAACGGATCCGTCTGATGACGGCCTCGGTGATCAGCCAGACCGCGAGCAGCGCACCGAGCGCGTTGGCGATCTCGATCAGTTGCGTGATCATAATCGGGGAATCCGCCAGGCTACGACTTGAGTACTCACTGGACGCGATCATGGCGATGAACGAGACGCAGGCCATGGCGACAGCCAAGGACCTGGCCCGGCTGAAGGGGTCGTCGACGGATCGCTGCAGCTTGGACAGCCCGGACGCGCACAATAACCATCCGGCGGGGTCGAACAGCAGGTCGAACCCGTTGAAACGGAGGGCACCGAACGTGCAGACGAAACCGGTGGCGATCCTCGCCGCAGGCGGCATGTCCCACGACCCTGCCGGCTGGCCGTTGCCCACGAATGGGCTACCTGTCAGGGCCAATCTGGACTCACCGCGTCATTGCAGACCTCGGCCGCGAGACCCCTCTGCCAGGCGACCGGGACACTTCCTTTGAGTCCTGGCAGCCCCCATGAGTCGCCCATCACCTCCACTGATCCCGGACCCAGCCAGGTTCGGTAGGTGAAGCGGATCGGCTGGGGCTCGTGGGGCACCGCCGCGCAGTCAGTGATGACGATGCGCCTCTCCATGATTTGCCTCTTACCGCTCTCCACGGCGACCTCGGAACTCTCCCCTTTCGCCTGGTCAGCAGGTAGCAGGCGAAGTCCTGGTATTTCCGCCGAGATGCCGATGAGAACGAACGAGGCCATCCCCTCGTTTTCCAGCTCGATATACACGGGCGTCGACAGAACGCCATTCTGGTCCACCTCCGCGCGAAGGAACAAAGCCTCGAGGCTCCACTGCACCTGCGGAGTTATCGACCCGGATCCCCACAGGGCCGCCGCGACAATCACCAGCGTCAGGCCGCCGGCCGCCATAGCCGATAATCGCGAACGCTGAGCACGCCACGTAGCGATGCCAAATTGCCGCCATATATCATCCGAACTCACGATATAGCACCATATATGGTGGCACTTCGTGACGGTACCTCCGATGATCTCCTGGGTAGTCGCCATGGTCACCGTGCTGATGGCAGCCATACCGGTCACATCGGAGCGGCTGACCAGGTTCGCCACGCTGATGGGCCTTTCCGTCACGGCGGCGAACGCCCGCCAGGTCATCGACCATTTCGCGGGCCTGCGCCGATGGCGGCTGATCGCCCTCGTCCCGGCTGTTCCCTTGGCCGGTTTCACCAACGACCCGCTCTATCTAGTGCTGGGCTGGTGCGCTGTTTCCATATTCCGCGATGTACGGCTGCCGGCCCCAACGCTCCATACTCCCGACGACGCGAACACCTATCGGACGGCATGGCTGCTCGGCCTGGGTGGCGCCGTGGTGGCGGGCGGTTATCTGCTGGCGAGCCAGGACATCACTCCGGCGCGGCTGGTCCATGCCGTCATCGTGATTATCGTGGCGGCGGCCGTACCCCGTGCCGCTGGAAAACTGAGCGCCCGGCCCGAAGCACCGGATGAGACGGACCGGACCATCCGCGAATGGTCGGCGCGCAGCCTCTATCTGGCGGGAACGGCAATCGTGCTTTCGGCCACGTTGCTCACTCCTGGTCACCCGCTACAGCGTGAACTGCCCGAATACACGCCGCCCTTGTCGTTCCCGGATTATCGGGCCGAGTTCATGACGGTGAGTGAATACAAGAGACCCACCTGTCCGTGGACCGACCAAACGGACGGCCCTTGCCGCACGTGGCTGGTGAACAAGCAGCCATTCCCGCAGGCCGCGCCGTACATCATCAGGAAAGGCGGCGCGCCCCAGGCTGCGCCGTTCGTACGCAGTTCCGACAAGAAGGCCGTCGTCTACCTGGACAGAAACGATCGACGCATGGTGTACCAGGACGCCAAGGGCGTTCATTACCTCACCGCCGCCCTCCCGGACACGGCGGTGCCCACAGCGACGTTCGCCGGTCAGAGCAGGTACATCGCCCTGGCCAAGGACGGCGCCCAGATCACCGACACCAAGACCTGGACCACGGTGTCACTCCCTGGCGCCCGGCAGGTCCATGACCTCAACGAGAGCGGGATCGTGGTGACGACGCAATCGCAGGTGCTCGTTCTCGATCCCCGCGGACGGACGCGAATGAGCCTTCCCCTGAAGCCCCAGGACAGCTACCACCTCCGGGCGGACGGCAGCCGCTTCGTGGTCATCGGCGATCAGGGGACGCGGGTCGACACCTTCGCCCCAGAGACCGGCAAGCGGCTGGCCAGCGTCCCTCTCAGGTTCCCCGGCGACGACTTCCTTGACGTCCCCCTCGGCTGGTCGAAGGAGGGTGCCTTCTTGGTCCGCGGCGGCTACAGCGAACGCGTCTATTACTTCGACCTGGCGACGGGCAAACTCTGGCGACGCAAGACCTGAGCCACCAGGCGCTGGTCAGCGGCGGTGGTGGGCGGCGCAGCCGACGCACATCTTGGCGGCCGGCAGGATCATCAGGCGCTCGATGGCGATGCGTTGCCCGCATTTCGCGCAGATCCCGTACGTGCCGTCGTGCAGCCGCTCGACGGCCAGGTCCAGGTCGACGAGGTGCGTCTGGGCCTGGTCGAGCAGGGCCTCTATGTGGGCCCGCTCGAAGGCGGTGGATGTCCCCTCAGGGTCGTGCTCGTCGTCGGCGGCCGACTGCGCCGCCGACTGGACCATCTCGTCCCGATCCTGGCCCAGCACGGCGATGCGGGTTTCGGTCCTTTGACGGTCGGCGTCGAGCAGTTGTCGTATGGTCGCCTGCTCTGAGGGGGAAAGCGCGGCGTCCCGGTGTTGTGTGGTCATCACGGTCCCTCACCTTCACTACCAGGGTACGCGCGGTGCCTGACATCCATACCAAATCACCTGGCCCCGGAGTGCAGAAACCTCGTCTCCGCCGTTGACGATGTTTCCCGTACGGGCCTATCCTTGTCTCCAACAGAGACAAGGTTCGACCGCGCCCGGGACAGCACCTCGGGCGTGGTAGTCATGAGATCCACGAAGGAGGCCGGACAGAGAAGTTGGTGCATCATGACCGAGCACTACCTCGGCGGTATCGGCATCGCCGAGGCGCTGGGGGTGAGCCGGCACGCGGTGCACAAATGGCGCTCCCGCTATCCGAGCGATTCGACTCATCCGTTTCCCGAGCCCGACGTCGAGATCGACGGGGTTCCCGGCTGGCGGGCTGATCGGCTGGCGGAAATAGTGCAATGGCGCAACGGCCTGCCCGGCCGCGGCGCGGGCGGGGGCCGTCCTTCCGCCGCACGTCAGGAGTACCTCAGGCACGCGGCGGCACGCGGCCTTGAGCGGGGCGAGGCGCTGCGCGCTCTCCTCGCGTTCACCGAAGAGTTTCCCGAGATGACCGAGCCGGAAGTCTGCGCCTGGCTCATCGAGAAATGGCGCGACTGACACTTTCCGGCGACGCCACAAGACCGGAAGGCGATGACACATGCCCGAGATCGGCGGCAGCACCGCACCAGGATTCGAAGAAGTGCGTACGGCATTCGCCGCCAATCTGGCCGGCGGCCAGGAGGTGGGCGCCGCGGTGGCCGTCTACCTGCACGGCCGGAAAGTCGTCGACCTGTGGGGCGGAATCGCCGATCCAGAGACCGGCCGCCCCTGGGAGCGCGACACCCTGCAGGTCGTCTATTCCACCACCAAGGGCATCACCGCCGCCTGCGCGCACCTGCTGGCCCAGCGCGGCGAACTGGACCTCGACGCACCCGTCGCCGACTACTGGCCGGAGTTCGCGGCGAACGGCAAAGACCGCATCCCCGTCCGCTGGCTGCTCACCCACCAGGCCGGACTGCCCACGATCGACCACCCGATCACCCCGGCGGAAGCCATCGCCTGGGACCCGATGGTGACCGCGCTGGCGGCCCAGCGCCCATCCTGGGAGCCGGGCACCGACCATGGCTACCACGGGCACACCTACGGCTGGCTCGTCGGCGAGGTCGTCCGCCGGGTGAGCGGCCGCAGCCTCGGCACGTTCCTCGCCGAGGAGATCGCCGGACCGCTCGGCCTGGACCTGTGGATCGGGCTGCCGAAAACCGAGCGGCATCGGGTCAGCCGGATCATCGCCGCCCCGCTCGACCTGGACGCGCTGGCCCGGATCGACCTGGACGCCCTTCCCGAACCCATGCGCGAGGTGATGGCGGCCTATACCGATCCGACGTCGTTGACCGTGCGGTCCACGTTGACCATCATCACGCCTCCACTGGACCACAACGACCCCGACGAGCAGTCCGCCGAGATGCCCTCGACCAACGGCATCTGCACGGCCCGCGCGCTGGCCCGCTTCTACGCCGCGCTGATCGGCGAGGTCGACGGACAGCGCATCCTCTCCCCCGAGACCTTGGCGGCGGCGACCGCGGAGCAGGTCAATGGTGTCGACCGCATCCTTTGGGTACCCGTCCGGATCGGCACCGGCTTCGGCCTGCCGACACCCGACGCCTTCTGGTACAGCCCGACCGCCTTCGGGTTTCCCGGTATGGGCGGATCGCTCGGCTTCGCCGACCCGGCGAGCGGCCTCGCGTTCGGCTACGTCATGAACCACATTCAGGAAGGAACACCTGACCGCAGAGCCGCCACCCTCCTCGACGCGGTCCAGCGCGCAATGGAGAGCGCTGACCTGCGCTGATAGTGGCCGTGTAGCGATCGTGTAGGCCCCGCGACGACAGTCGTTCCTGGCCCTTTCCGGGGCAGGAACGAAGGGAGAAGTCATGGTCAAGACGGCCAGGTTCTACGCGCGCTACGTCGTCAGCGCCCTCTCCACCGCCGTGTTCAGCCTCAACGGCTGAGGCTCGGTCCCTCCTGACGGCTCCTGGGAGCGGCTTCGTGCCGCTCCCAGGGACCGTCGTGTTCCATGACCACCGCGCAAAGGATGGGACAGGATGTTCGGGACAGCCGCCCGGCAGATGGGGTACGCCTGGTCGATGCTGGCGGGCCGCCGGTTCCGGGTGAAGGACGTGACCGCGCTGGTCGAGGACCTCCGCGCGACCCTGGAGGAGTTCGGCTCCCCCGGTGAAGGCGCGGGCGAGATGCTGACCGCGCCCGACCCTGAGATGCAGCGGGACCTCGCCACTCGCCGGCTCCGGCGGACGTTACGGTTGACCGCCCGCGACACCCCCTACTACCGGCGGTGGTTCGAGCAGCACGGCATCGACCCGGGATCCATCACCCTGGAGTCCCTGGCGTCGATCGAGCCGACGACGAAGGCCGCGCTGCGTGACCTGCCGTCCGCGTTCGTCGCGGACGGGGCCAGCCCGGCCGTACTCGCCCAGACCACGGGCACGACCGGTGTGCCGACCATGGTCTGGTTCTCCCGCTACGAGATCGACCTGATGTCGGGCATGTCGGCCTTGGCGCTGATGCTCGCCGGTGGACTCCGCTCCGAGCACGTCTGGGCCAATTGCATCACCTCGCGGTCCATCGCCCAGATCCTCATCGAGCGGGCGGCGACCATGACCGGGGCGGCCTTCGCCCACGTAGGTCTCGTGGACCCCCGCGCCACGCTGGACCGGTTGGCGGTCCCGCTGCACGTTCCGGGCAAGCGGCCACAGGTGACCCACCTCAACACGACGGCCTCGTACCTCGCGGCCCTGGTCCAGGAGGCCGAGCGGGGCGGCTGGGACGCGAAGGACTTCGGCCTCGAAGAGATCCACTCCGGTGGCGAGGTCCTCACCGACGCGCTGAAGGAGCGGGCGGAGGCCATGTTCGGGGCTCGCGTCCTGGACAGCTACTCGATGACGGAGATCGCCCCCGTGGGCGGCCAGGTCTGCGGGCAGGGACACCTGCATCTCCCCACCGACCAGGGGCACGTCGAAGTTCTCGACCCCGAGACGTTCCAGCCGGCGGCTCCAGGGGCGCACGGTGTGCTGGTGGTGACGCCGTACACCACGTACCGCGACACGACCCTGCTGCTCCGTTATGTCACCGGCGACATCGTCAAAGTGCTGCCCGAGGGCGAACAGCCGGCCTGCGAACTGGCCGCCGTACCGGCGACCTCGCGGGTCCTCGGGCGGCTGTCGCCCTCGTCCGTCACCACGCGCGACGTGCTGGACCTCCTCCAGGCGGAGCGCGAGATCCCGCTCCCGACGCGGTACGTGCTGGAGGAGACCCGGTCGGGACCGGTGTTGCACGCCGTGACCGGCAACGTGAGCCGCGCGCTGGTGTCCCGGCTGGAGGAGCGCGCGGCCGACCTGGGGCTTCCCCTGCGGGGCATTGAGCTCGTCGATGATCCGGCCGCACTGCCCGGCCTCTGCCGGGTCCGCGCGGACCTGCGGGAGCACACGTTCGAGCACTTCACGGCCACCGAGTCCACCCGGACGGGCAAGTCGGCCCTGCGGGCGGCCGCGGAGGCGGTCGCCGAGATGGGAGTCCGATGAGCGCCCTGATGACCGAGGCGGTCCTGCGCGGGCTGGTCCTCTACCTGCTCATCCTGCTGACCATGGGCGTCGCGGCGAGCTACTTCGCCAGGGTGACGATGCCACGCCCGCCGGTCGGCAGGTTCGTCTGGACCGACATCTGGATCATGGTCGTGGCGCTCATCGCCATGCCGTTCGCCTATATGCACATGCCGACCGGGGTCATCGTCACGATCTTCGGTGTGGTCGTCTTCACCGTGTGCCAGCTCGTCCTGTCGCCGCTCCTGGGCGGCCGGAACGCCGCGCTGGCGGCCGCCCTGCTGTGCGCGGCGGACGTGGCCGCGTACTTCGCGCAATGGCCGACGGCGGTGCTCGTCGTCAACGACCTCACGATGATCCTCCTCACGGTCGGGGTCGCCAACATGTGGGCGCAGACGGGGATGCGGGCCGCCCACGTGGCGGGGCTGGCCGCCGCCCTGACCGTCTATGACGCCCTGGCCACGGGGGTGAGCTCTCTGACGGCTGATTTCGTGTCCCGGGTCGAAGGGTTGCCGTTCGCCCCGGTACTCGCCACCGGCTACGGGCCGGTGTCGAGCCTGGCCGGTCTCGGCGACTGCCTGATGCTGGCCGTGTGGCCGCTGGTGGCGGCCAAGGCGTACGGCAGGACCGCCGGCTGGTGGGCCGCCGTGGTCGAGGGGACGTTGCTGCTGGGCCTGACGCTCGCCGTGCTGTTCACCGAGCTGGAGTTCGTACCGCTGCTCCTGCCGCTGGGGCCGCTGATCGTGGGACAGCACCTGTTCTGGCGGCGCCGCGAGCGGGCTCGCGCGCTGCGCGCCGGACCGGGGCGAGTCGAGCTCGCCCGGGCGCTGGAGGATCTTCCCGCCGACGCGCGGTCCTGGGTCGCGCTGCACGAAGGAGCCGTCGTCGCGACAGGGAGCGCGCCGGGTACGGCCCGGCGGGCGGCGCGGCAGGCAGGCGTCACAGCCGTGCCGGTCGTACGGGGAACGGGCGTCTGAGTCACCCGGCGGGCACCTGCCACGGGCGTGGCCGCAAGGTGGCGAGGAAGGCGCTCACCTCCGCCGCTTCCCCGGAGTCGACGCTGTGGAAGATGGCCAGCGCCTCGTTCCAGACGGCCATGGCGGCGTCCGGTTCGCCGAGATCGGCATGGACGCGGCCGATCTCACGCAGGACTCGGGCGCGCCAGAGCGGCATCTCCCGGACTCCCAGCACGTCGAGCGCGTGCGTAAGGTGCCGCAGCGCCTCTCGCGGAAGACGGCGCCGGAAGGCGACCTCCCCGAGGGCGTACGCCGTGAGCGTCTCACCGTACGTGTCGCCGAAGCGGGCGAAGCTGCGCCCGCAGTGCGTGAGCGTCCGCACCGCCTCGTCGAACCGGCCCACCGCGCCCAGAGCCTCGCCCAGCCGGCGCTCGGTCAAGGTGGTGATGATCGGATAGCCGTGCCTGCGGCTGAGCTCAAGGCTCTCCTCATAGCGCCGGATCGCCTCCGTCACCTCGCCCTTGCTGTAGTGGGTGATGCCCAGGGCCCGGAGAAGGATCGCCCGGGGGTACGCGGTGCGGGCGCCGCGCGCCAGCTCCAGCCCACGACGGCAGACCTCGGCGGCCTGGTCGTGGTGGCCGAGCTCAAGGTGGATCGAGGTCAGGTGGATCAACGCGCTGAGCAGGCCGCCGTGATCGCCCAGCTCCTCGAACAGGTCGACCGCGCGCGTGGTGCGGTCCAGAGCCTCCTCGAAGTCCGCGAACACGTGGCGGCAGATGCCGAGGCCGCTGAGCGCGTACGCGGTGGAGTGCCGGTCGCCCAAGCGCTCGAACGGCTCCAGCAAGGACTGGAACTCCCGCAGCGCGTCGCCGAACATCCCACGCTCCACCATGAGGTCCGCCCGCAGCAGCCGGGTGGTCAAGATCGCCGGGGTGAGCTCCAGCCGGGTCGCGGCGGCGATGACGGCATCGTGTACGCGGGTGGCCTGGTCGAAGAAGCCGTGGATCCGTAGGTAGGCCGTCAGATAGTAGGCCAGCTCACACGCGAGGGCGGGTCTGTCCAGCGCGGCGGCGAGCTCGACCACCGCCACCATGTTCCCGCGCTCCTCCATCAACCACCCGGAGTCGCACTCCCCTGCCGCCGGGCGGGACTCGCCGGCGTTCGGCGTGGGCGCGCAGGGCAGGGGAAGGTCGCCGACGGCCGCCGTCACCCGGTCGAGGCTCTCCCTGACAAGCCGGAGCAGGGCCGCGCGCCGCTGCGTCTCACTGTCCTCCGCCTCGGCCTGTTCCCGCGCGAACGCCCGCAACAGATCGTGCAACCGATATCGCAGGCCGCCTGCGGCACAGGCTTCGGGCCCGTTCACCAGACCGGCGACCACCAGGGCTTCCAGCGCGCGATCCGCCACATCCCCGGACTCCCCGAGCAGCGCCGCCGCCGCCCACTCGGGCACACTTTCCAGGCCGCACAGGCCGAGCAGCCGGAACGTCCGCCGCGCCACGTCGGTGAGGGCGTCGTAACTCACGGCGAAGTTGGCCCGAACCGTCTGCTGGCCCAGAGCCAGCTCGTCGAGGCGCCGGCGAGTGTCCTCCAGGCGGGCCGCGAAGTCGGACAACGGCCAGGCGGGACGGGCGGACAGCCTCGCCCCCGCGATGCGGATGGCCAGTGGCAGGCGGCCGCAGGCGCGCAGAATCGACGCCGCCGCCTGCGGCTCCGCGCGTACGCGGGCCTGTCCTGCCGTACGTTCGAGCATCTCCACCGCTTCGTCCTCGCCGGGTACGTCCAGGGAGATCGCCTGAGCGCCGGGAAGGGCGAGCTGCGCGCGGGAGGTCACCAGGACTGCGCCCCGCGCCGTGCCCGGCAGCAGGGGCGACACCTGCGCCTCGTCCGCCGCATCGTCGAGGATGATGAGGATCTCGCGGTCCGCGAGGCGGGACCGGTACAGGGTGGCGCGCTCTTCGAGCGTGTCGGGGAGCGCGCTCCCGTCCACTCCGAGCGCTCTCAACAGCTCCCCGAGGATGCGCCAGGGATCGCGTGGAGCGGGCGAGGCCGCGCCGAGGCGTACGTAGAGCTGGCCGTCGGGGAAGGCGGGCCGGAGCAGATGCGCGAGGCGGATCGCGAGGGTGCTCTTACCGAGCCCGGGAGCGCCGGACACAGTCACGATCATGGGTGCGGAGGCGGCGGGGTTCCTGCCGCGCACAATCGAGGTAATCGTTTTCAACTCTGCGCTCCTGCCCACGAAATCAGCGAGGTCCGCGGGGAGCTGGCAAATGTGGTGCCACGTTGTGAGGTCGGGAACCGCTTTTGTCCCCGAAACAGGTGCGGCCGGTGCCTCATGGTCCTCCAGGAGGCTCGCGTGGAGCCGGCGTAACTCGGCGCCCGGCTCGACGCCCAGCTCCTCCACCAGGAGCGTCCGTACGCGCCGGTAGGCGTCCAACGCCTCACCCCGCCGCCCGGCCCGGTGCAGGGCGAGCATGAGCTGGCCCCAGAAACGCTCGCGCAGCGGCTGCGCGTCCGCGATCTTCCGCAGCTCACCGATCAGCTGGTCATGCTGCCCGAGGGCCAGCCGGACGTCGATCCAGTCGGAACGCGCCTGGTACAGCTCCTCCTCCAGCTCGGCGATCCGGGGCGTCACCACGTCACCGAGCACGAGGTCCTCGGCGGGCCGGCCCCGCCAGAGCGCCACCGCCCGCCCGAAGGCCCTCTCGGCGACGGCCAGCTCGCCCCGCTGGACGGCCAGCCGCCCCTCGCGCGCCGCGTCAATGAAGATCAGCGCGTCGAGCTGATCGCGTTCGACGCGCAGCAGGTAGCCGGACCCTTCGGTCCTGACGATCTGGTCCCCACCGGGAATCGCCCGTCGTAGCTGCCATACGTGGGTCTGGATATTGGCCACCGCCGTGGCCGGCGGCTCATCCCACAGAGCGGCCACCAGCCCGTCGCGGGAGATCACCGTGTTGGCGTTGAGCAGCAGCGTGGCCAGTACGGCCCGAGGCTTGCCACGAAGATGGATCGGGGTCTGCGGCGTCCCTTCCGGGTAGACCTGAACGGAGCCCAGAACGGCGAAGTGGTACACCATGAAGTGCCCAATCCCTAGCGACACCTAGGAAAGATCCCTAGCGTAAGAATCGTCCATTGATACCATGTGGATCAAGCTCGATCTCACCGCCCAGACTGGCTCGAAAAGCCGCACTATGGGACAATTAGGACATTCAGCCGGTTTTAGCCTTCCCCCAGCAGTAGAACAATGGAGGGGATCGGCATGGAGATCAGGCCGCAGGCGGCTGTCATCCCGAAGGAGACCGACCACCTGGAGCAGGGTAAATACGGCCCTGTCTACCCGCGGACCCCGGCGTGTGACGGGTTCACCATCATCGCGAAGGTCAAACCCGGCCGGCTTACGAGGCCCTGCCCGGCGTGACGGCGATCTGGCGCCAGAACTGCCACGCACTGCCCACCGAGACCGAACCCTTCGGCTACCGCGACGGCATCAGCCATCCCGCCGTCGAGGGCAGCGCTGGGAGCGCTGGCCGCCGTGCTGCTGAGCGGCCTGGCGGCGGCGGTCCCCCTCGCGGCGGTGCTGAGCCGTCGCCGGGCGCATAAAATCCCTAGCAGGTAAAGGCGCATTCCCCAGCGATCAGCGGGGAACGACTTGAGCCCGCACACCGGGAAGATCATCGAAAGCGGCCGACGAGTCCATCGTGACGATGGTTCTCGCCGTGGTCGCGGCGGTGGCGGCGATCAGCAGGTCATACGCTCCCCTCGCCTTCCCCTCCCGCCGGACATGCGCCAAAAGCCGAGCATGCACCCTGGCAACATCAGTGGTGTACTCCTCAACCGGGACCAACGCCAGGACCTCATCCACGAACGCCTGCCAGGCGGGACGGCGCACGTCGTCGGCCAACTCCACCCCGACGAGCAACTCCGCCACAGTGATCGCAGCGATGGCCACATCGTCAGCGTCACCAATGACTTCGTCCACAGACGCCTTACCGCGCTCCGCAGCGATGAGCACACCCGTGTCCAGGATCAGGCGTCGGGCCACATGCCCCTCATCGCGTCATCGACCGTCTCCCGAGCCGCCACGACATCGGCCTCGAAATCGTCGTCCAGCGTTCCCGCGCTTCTGGCGAGAAACGCCTTGACCATACGACCAGGTGCCGTGGGCGCGGGACCGATCACCGCGATCCGCTTCCCACCACGCGTGACCATGATGGTCTCGCCCCGCTCAGCCTCATCGAGAACCGCTGCGAAGCTTCGTGAAGCCTCAGTGGCAGTCATCACCTTCATGTAATCAGATTATCTGATCGCCACCTGGTTGGAAGGCGCGGCATCCCCTGAGGCGAAACCCCGTTGCGGTATGCCATGAAATTATCGATTGTCGGAAGTTTGCGCCTTGAGAGGCGGCAATGACACGAGCAAACGCGGGTGGCGATGCCAACAAGTTACAGTGGCGCAAATCGGAGATGCCTTAGCTCAGCAAAATTCGCTATTCGACAAGGAGGGCCGCGGGTCCGCTACCCTGACCCGGGTTGATCACTTACGGAGGTGCCGTGATGCGGGAACCCACGGCCCTGGTGGCGGCGGCGCTGCGCTTAGGTGCGGTCCTGGCCGCGTCCGGCCCGGTGATCCTGACGGCCTTCGGGGTCGGCAGGCAGAGCGTCGGCTGGTTCTGTTCCGCGACGAGCTCGGCTCCCTTTCCGATGGAAGGTCCGCACACGCTGGAGTACGTACCGGGAGAGCTGCTGTTCTGGGGCGTTCTCCTGCTGCCGGTCATCGTGATCAGCCTTCTCTTGCGCGGGTCACGCCGGGCCGCCCTCACCGCCGTCGCCACGGTCGGCTTCGTGCTCGCGTTCGGGCTCATCACCGCGCTTCTGCTGCCGGGCCCCGACCCATGCACCGGGCAGGAACGTGCGGTCGTCCTGCCCTGGCCTTTGATCGTCTGTTATCCGGTGGCCGCTTGCGCGCTGCTCCTGGCGGCCCGGTCACCTCTGCCCCGGAGACAACAGGGGGTCATCCTGTGGGCGGGCGCCGTCGGCGCGGCGGCATGGGCGGCGATGTTCCACCGCTACATGGTCACATACGACATGCGGGGGCTTAGCGTCATCTACCTCGCGATTCCGGAGTCGCCCTGGGACGGCCTCGCGTGGTGGTCCGGGGAGGCCGACAGGATCGGCTTGCCGGTCGTTCTCGTCGCATTGGCGGCGGCCGCGAGAGCCACCGTTTCCACCCGATGGGGACGCTTTGCCGGTATCGCGGCCGCGGCGGCTCTTCTCCTCTTCCCGCTGCTCGACGTCGCGACGTACAGCGACGACTTGGAGATACCGTTCGCCGAGTCGATACGGTGGCCGCTGCTTCTCGCGGCCGTCCTCGTCGCGTCGGCCGCTTTGCGCCCCTGGGTGAGGATCTCCTGGACCGGGACCGTCCATGTGGCGCGAAGCATGATTGGCGGCCGGGCGAAGCAACTCGCTGTCGCAGCTGTGATCGCGATCGCCGGCATCTGGCTGATCGTCTCGTCCTTCACGCCGACGCGGTAAAGCGAAGCGTCCGAGGAGAATTCTGCTGGCGGACGGACGCTACTTCTCATAGTTATAGCGGCAGGCGGCGATCATGATGGTGTCGTCGTTGACGCGGCAGACGAGCCGGTGCTCTGAGGTGATGCGCCGGGACCAGTAACCGGACCATTCATACTTCAGCGGCTCTGGTTTGCCGATGCCTTCATTCTCGTTCCCGGCTACGTCGGCGATCAGCTGGTTGATCCTTTTGAGGACGCGTCGATCTTCTCGCTGCCAGTAGCAGTAGTCCTCCCAGGCGAATTCGTCGAAAAGGATCTTCACGAGGTGGTGTCCTCATCGGCCAGCTCGCGGACGGTGCCGCCTCCGGCCTCCAGACGGGCGACCACCTCCGACAGCCGCCTGCGGTTGACGGGAGAGGCCATGAGGTAGAGCGTCTCGCGCATCGATTCGTATTCGCGCTACGACACCATCACGACGCCTTCTCCACTGGGGCGGGTGATGAGGACTTCTTCCTAGTCGTTGATGACGGCGTCGAGGGTGGCGGCGTAGTTGGCCCGCGATTCGGACATGGTCATCACCTTCATGCCATCGGTGTACGTGATGATGTACATCAAGGTCGGTGGATCCGCACATGGCGACGTTGCTGTCAGGAGAAATCAAAAAGCCCCGAACGATAATCCGTTCGGGGCGTTCTTGCTGTCCAAAGAAGGTGGTCAGGGGCAGGGTCGAACTGCCGACCTTCCGCTTTTCAGGCGGACGCTCGTACCAACTGAGCTACCTGACCCGAGCGGTCCTGACGGGACTTGAACCCGCGACCTCCACCTTGACAGGGTGGCGAGCACTCCAAACTGCTCTACAGGACCTTGCGCCTTGCTTTGCGACTCGCTTAGCTTACCAGCTCCCGGTTGGCTTTCGACCAACCGTTTTGCGGTGCGCCAGGCGCTTCGCCGTGCCCCCAACGGGATTCGAACCCGTGCCGCCGCCTTGAAAGGGCGGTGTCCTAGGCCGCTAGACGATGGGGGCTCAGGAACTTTCCCTGTCGTCTTCCGTTGGAGACCTCTGAAGCATAGGGGACGATTGCCCTTGATGCCAAAGTGGCGGACCAGCGGCCGGCGACGTCGTGCCAGTGATCGATCCCGTTGGCGACGGGGCGGTCGTTGGCTCTGGAGAAATCATACGTCCCGGGTCACGCTCCACGTGACGCTGGATGTACACCGACTGCTCGCCGAGGCCGCCGAGCGTGATGTCGTCCCAGGCCTGCAGGCGTCTGGTCTCCTTGTCGAAGTACATGACCGAGGCCTGTACGGGGGTCGGCTGGGGGTGTTCGAGGGCGCGCAGGCCGGCGCCGCCCGTGGAGCCCTGGACCAGGAGGCGGGTGCCCGAGGGCAGCACGGTCGTCGACCGTTCGTGGGTGTGGCCCGCGAGGATGATCGGTGTGGCGCCGGAGAAGCCACGGCCGACCTCCGGGTCGTGGACGGCGACCACGTCCGGTTTCCCCATCCGCGGCACACGCGAGCGGCCGAACTGGGCCAGAACGGCCGGGTCCGAGTCCACGGCGACGGTCTTGTCGGGGGTGAAGCGGGGGTCGCCGAGGCCGTAGATGTTCAGGCCTGCCACCTTCTGGGTCTTGTCGTCCAGGACTACGGCGTTCTTCTGCTTGGCGACCGCTTTCTGGGTGATCATCGAGTCGTGGTTGCCGCGGACGTAGACGTACGGGACGCCCAGGGTGCCGATCTCATCGACGAACTTGTTCTCGGTCTTCGTGCCATGGTCGGAGATATCGCCGGTGTCGATGATCATGTCGACCTTGAACTGGTCCTTCAGGGAGCGGATGACGTTCCAGGCGATCGGGTTGATGTGGATGTCCGAGACGTGGAGGACGCGGATGGATCTGGGGTCCGCGTCGTACAACGGCAGCGTCGACACCGTGTCGTACAGCTTGGAGACGTTCGTGACCAGCTTGGTGAGTTGCGACCGGTACGACTCGAACTTCGTCACGATCGACTCCGCGCTGCCCACCAGCGACGGCGCGGCGGCGACCAACCCCGAGTATCTGGGCTCCACGAGCGAATTGGGGCGGAACGTGAGCGCCGCCAGCGCGCTGGTGCCGGCGAGTGCCACCGAGGTGACCAGCAGGCCCAGCAGCGCCACTCTGGGGCGCCTGAACACCAGCAGGCTCGCGATCAGCGCCCCCGCCCCCGCGCACAGCAGCGAGCGGATCAGCAGCGCGCGGACACCGTCGAGCAGGTCGCGTTCGATGATCTCCGGTAGCCGGTCCGCCAGCCGTGGGTCCTCGATGATCGCCTTGGCGCGTTCCTGGTCGATGTTCTCGAGGGAGATGCGGAGCCGGAGCGGCGCGTCATGGGTGCGGAACGTGAGCGTGCCCAGCGGGCTGGCGTCCACGATCGTCTCGCCGTTCCAGGCTGGTCGGAGCGACATACCCGTCTCTACCGGACCGACCTGAGCCCTGACGGTGCCGCTGAGGAAGATGCCGAGCCAGGCGCCCACGGCGGCCACGATGAGTACGGCCACAACCCTGGACACCCGCGACTGGAGGACTGTCTTCAATCTGTCAGCGAACTTCATACAGTTTCTTGCTTACCCAACCTGCGAGGCAGAATGGCAAGCGTGATTGAGGTTTCGCGGGAGAGGTTCGAGGAGCTCGTAGCCGAGGCGTTGGACGTGATTCCCCCAGGTCTGACCCGGGTGATGAGCAATGTCGTCGTCACGGTGGTCGACGATGCGCCCGAACCCAACCTCCTGGGCCTGTACACCGGAATCCCCCTCACAGAGCGCGGCGACTGGTACTCCGCAGTCTTGCCCGACCGCATTGAGATCTACCGCAATCCGATATGTCAGATTTGCGATACCGAGGCCGACGTGATCGACGAAGTGCGCATAACAGTCGTGCACGAGGTCGGGCACCACTTCGGCATCGATGACGCGCGGCTCCATGAACTAGGCTGGTAACCGTTCGCAATGGGTTGGCTGCTTTGGGTTGCGGCCTGTCAAATGATCGGGCACCTTAGGTGACATAGCGAACACTCTGAGTCAGGCACAGCGGAGTCCAATGGGGGCCATGCGGACGCGACGGCTGCTGGGACGGCATCGCCGTGCCCTCCCGCGCCAAGTCACATACGGCGAGGTCATCGCCATCAGGGAGTTCCGCGCGCTCTGGTACGGCCAGAGCCTGTCCCTGCTCGGTGACCAACTCGCCCAGGTGGCGCTGGCCGTGCTCGTCTACGACCGCACGCGATCCCCGCTCGCGACCGCGGCCGTCTACGCGCTGACCTACCTGCCGACGATCCTCGGCGGCCCGCTGCTGGCCGGCCTCGCCGACCGGTTCGCGCGCAGGGGCGTCATGATCACGTGCGACCTGATCCGCGCGGCGCTGGTGAGCGTGATGGCACTGCCGGGGGTGCCGTTCCCCGTGCTGTGCGGGCTGGTGTTCCTCGTGGTGCTGCTCAGCGCGCCCTTCTCGGCCGCGCGCGCGGCGCTGCTGCCCGAAGTGCTCGAAGGTGACCGATACCTCGTCGGGTCCGCACTGCAGAACATGACGAACCAGGGCATCCAAATGCTGGGCTTCGCGGCCGGCGGCGCGATGATCGCCGCCATCGGCCCCTATCGCGCGCTCGCGGTCGACGCGGCCACGTTCCTGGGCTCCGCGCTGATCCTGGTCGCGCGCGTCCATCGGCGCCCCGGGGCCGCCCACCACAGCGGCAGGCCGTCGATGTGGGCCATGGTCAGGGCGGGATCCCGGCTCGTCTTCGGCGATCGGGAACTCCGCACTCTCGTGCTCTTCGCCTGGCTCTGCGGCTTCTACATCCTGCCGGAGGGCCTGGCCGTCCCCTACGCGGCGAAGCTCAGCACCGGCACCCTGTCGGTCCCGGTGGTCACCGGGCTGTTGATGGCGGCGATGCCGATGGGGACCGCGGTGGGGGCGTTCTTCTTCAGTAGGTTCGTCACGCCGCCGCGGCGATTGCGCATGATGGGGTGGCTGGCCATCTTGAGCTGTCTGCCGCTGGTCGTGACCGCGTTGCAGCCGCCGTTGGCCGTGGTGCTGGGGGCGTGGTTCCTGTCGGGGGTGGGTGGGGCGTACCAGCTTGCGGCCAATGCCGCCTTCGTCCAGTGCGTACCGGCCGACCAACGCGGCCAGGCGTTCGGCCTGGTGCAGTCGGGGCTTCTGGCCGTACAAGGGATCGGGATCCTGATCGGCGGATTCGCCGCCGAGAAACTCGGACCGGAGCCGGTGGTCGCGCTGGCCGGCGTCACGGGTGTGACGGCCGCGGCCGTGCTCGCCATACTCTGGTCCGAGTCCCGGGTCGAGACCCCCGCCCCCGCCTGATCACTGCTGCGGCTTCTGCTCGCCGCGGTAGTAGTCGGTACTGTCCTGCCAGGTGGACTTGGCCTGCTGCTTGCCGAGGAGGTCCTGGGCGATCGAGGTGTTACGGTCCTCGTCCGGCATGAGCAGCCAGCCGACGGCGTACACGCCGACTCCGAGCCCACCGAACAGCGTGACCACCGCCAGGCCGATCCTGATCAGGTTGGCGTCGATGCCCAGGTACTCCCCGAGGCCCGAGCAGACACCCGCGATGACGCGGCCGTTGTTGGTCCGACGAAGCTGCTTGACGTTGTATTCGCTCATGTCTCAAGACTGCCCGGCGACCCGGCGTTCGCACATCAGGATTCCCCCTGGTAGAACCCTGGTAGGCCCTTACGTGACGGAAGGACGCTCGATGGACGACCTGCTGCGCCTGGACGACCGGCTCAACGGCGAGCAGCGGCTGATCCGCGACACCGTCAGGTCCTTCGTCGACGACCGCGTCCTGCCGTACGTCGGCGACTGGTTCGAGCAGGGCACCTTCCCCGCACGCGAGCTCGCGCCCGCACTCGGCTCGCTCGGCCTGCTCGGCATGCACCTCGAGGGCTACGGCTGCGCCGGCACGGACGCCATCTCGTACGGTGTGGCCTGCCGCGAGCTCGAAGCCGGAGACTCGGGTCTGCGGTCCTTCGTGTCGGTTCAGGGGTCGCTGGCCATGTTCCCCATCTGGCGTTATGGGTCTTCCGAGCAGAAAGAGCAATGGCTGCCCCGGATGGCCGCCGGTGAGGCGATCGGCTGTTTCGGCCTGACCGAGCCCGACCACGGCTCCGATCCCGCCAACATGCGCACGTACGCCAAGCGAGACGGCTCCGACTGGATCCTGAACGGCTCCAAGATGTGGATCACCAACGGCTCCATCGCCGACGTCGCCGTCGTGTGGGCACAGACGGACGAAGGCATCCGCGGCTTCGTCGTACCGACCGATACGCCGGGCTTCTCCGCCCCTGAGATCCACAAGAAGATGTCCCTTAGGGCCTCGGTCACCTCGTCCCTGTACTTCGACGACGTACGCCTGCCCGCCTCGGCCGTACTCCCGGAAGTCTCCGGCCTGAAAGGCCCGCTCTCCTGCCTCTCAGAGGCCCGCTTCGGCATCATCTGGGGCGTAGTGGGCGCCGCCCGCGCCTGCCTGGAGGCGGCGGTCTCGTACGCGAAGACGCGAGTGCAGTTCGACAAGCCGATCGGCGCCTTCCAGCTGACCCAGGAGAAGCTGGCGTGGATGTACGTCGGAACGGCACAGGCGGGCCTGACGGCCCTGCACCTGGGCGAGCTGAAGGACGCGGGGAAGCTGGAGCCCCGGCAGATCAGCTTCGGCAAACTGGCCAACGTACGGGCGGCGCTGGACATCGCCCGTCAGGCCAGGACGATCTTGGGCGGGAACGGGATCACGCTGGAGTACCCTGTGATCAGGCACATGAACAACCTGGAGAGCGTGCTCACCTACGAAGGCACCCAGGAGATCCACACGCTGGTGCTGGGGGAAGCGCTGAC
Organism: Nonomuraea sp. NPDC049129; assembly: GCF_040648495.1. Lineage (NCBI taxonomy): Bacteria > Bacillati > Actinomycetota > Actinomycetes > Streptosporangiales > Streptosporangiaceae > Nonomuraea > Nonomuraea sp. NPDC049129. The sequence continues at coordinate 25,427 of NZ_JBEZDU010000025.1, forward strand.
GGGGCTCCCGGCTTACCGGTGAGGGGGCTTAAGGGCGTCGCGTGGGGGGCGGTAATCTCTGTACCCTTGTGCTGTTGCTAGGGGGCGTTAGCTCAATTGGCAGAGCTGCGGACTTTTAATCCGTAGGTTCCGGGTTCGAGCCCCGGGCGCCCTACCATCCTCTACCTCGAATCTTGGCTCTGAGCTGGGGTTTCGCTCCGACAAGGCTTGAGCCTCACAGGCAGCCACAGGCCACCGAAAGCAGCCGTCTGCCACCCTTCCCGGAATATACGCGGAATGGATCTTGGCGTGTTTACGCAGGTCGAGACGGCAATTTGGAAGCGTTCTTCGGAGATTCCGCGTCCACGCCGCGACAACAACGAAGGACCCCGAGGTGTCTCGGGGTCCTCTGTGAGCAGTCCTGTCACGCAGCATCAAGCGGCGGCGCGGCGCGCCGCCGCACCCCCGGCCCTCCGCCCGCCCGCCGTCCGGGCGTGCGGCCTGGGGGCCGGTCCCGGACGGCGGCGGGACACCGGGCCGGGCGCCGCACGCCAGCTCCGCCGTACTTACCGAAAGGCCCGCTCGGGGGTTGCCGCGCCGCCTGAGCAACGCCTCCGGCGGGGGTGCTCCGGCTCCAGGATGATCGCCCACGCTAGACGCAGATCGTAAACGGCTAAGCAGGAAGCCTGATCATCCCGTCTGCCATCGACCCGGGACAAGCCGAGCGGGCCAGGGCCACGCGTCGCGCGGGAGACAGCAGGTCACGGGCTGGTCGTCGTGCCATTAGCGTGCCATTAAGAGGGGTAACGAGGGGTCAACCACGGCTACTCACGACCAGCCTCAGTCGCAGGTCAACGCTCCTACAAGCCAAGATCCCTGCAATTCCCAAGCTACAGCGTGGCATTCGATTGCCTGCCGCTTCACCGTCAGAGACCCCATCAGGCAACTTCACGACCACTGGGTGACGCTGCCGATGGGTCGATCAGGGCACTCCATGCAGACGAAGAGATAAGCTGCGCCGGCATCGCCGATCATGAGTCCGGAGGGACCCATCTGCCCTGGGTCGAAGTCTGAGCTGAGGAGGTGCCGCTCCTCAAGCGGTACCCACCTCGTCGCGGATCCGGGATCGTGCTCCCAACTGGCGATCGTCAGCAGATGCGCCATCTCATGGCCCTGGCCGCATGTGACGGTCTCGGGCGATTGGATCCAGTCGATCCATCCGCCGACCTTCGTGCCCGGAGCAGCCGACAGGTGGTACTGGTAACTCCAATCTTCCGCATCGTCCAGCGACGATTCCCATTCCTCGATTTTCTCGGCCAGCTCCGCCGACGTCTCCCAGGCCGGATATTCCTTGACCCGCTCGGGTGAGAGCACGCACGGCTGGGGGAGAAGTCCTTCCTCGCTGGCCACCGGCTCCGGAACCTTGGTGAGGAGCTTGACGACGAGGCTCGCCTTCCGCCAGAGCACGCGTACCACCGGCCGAAAGTCGGACTCGTGCACGAAAGGACACCACAGTATCTGGCACACATCCGTGCCCGGTGGGAACGGCAGCTCAGGTACGTCCCGGGCGTAGAGTTGGAGGATCGGCACCATCGCGATCGGCTGTCCCCCTGTGAGGTTTTCGTGGTCCGGAGACGTGCAGAACGGCCAGGGTTCGCCTATGGGCCACAGCATCGGGCCGCCCATGGAACTGCCCGTAGGCGAAGGTGTTCCGGGACGCGGGTGCAGCCGGACAGCGATCTGGCTCTGGTCGGCCAGTTCGGGAAAGAGCTTCGCCACGTCGAACGGCGCCGGAGGCGTCGTCAAGCCCACGTCTTCTTCCCCGATCATCACGGATACCGTCAGGCAGCACACCATAGGCCAGTGCACCGACAGAATGAGGTTCGATCGTCGATGGCGCAGTTCGAGATGTCAGTCGTCGATGAGGTGGTGCAACCCAACCCGGCGGGACGTGCACGTAGCACCGTGCGATATGCGTGCAATGATCATGGCGGCACAAGCGCTGTGACATCCAAGCGCCACAGGTCAGATGCCGTGTGAGCGCAGGAACGGGCACGCGCTGTAAAGCCATACCCTACGGCCATACACTCGTGTGTCATGGCGATCGACGCGTCGGGCGATCTTTGGCGGGGTGAGGACTTCGAGGATCTCGCCGACTTTCTCCGCGAGTACCAGCCGGGTGGCTACGCCGTCCAGCAAGTGAGTGAGGCAGTGTGCGTCGGATGCGCTGGCAAGTACTTCAGCGTCATGGCCGATGACCTTGAAGGTTGCGTACAACGTATTTGCGTCGCATGCGGGGACGCCTCATATATCGCCGACAGTGCCGACTGTGTGAATGACGCTGACCTCGAAGAATGTGCTTGCCCATGTGGAGGCGAGGAGTTCGCCGCAGTAGTGGGATTCGCCTTCCGCAGTGACGGTGAAGTGCGTTGGGTCAGCATTGGCTTACGCTGTCTGAAGGACGGAAGTCTAGGCGTCTACGCAGACTGGAAGATTGAGTACAGCCCCACCGCTCACCTACTGGAACTGACCTGATCGTACTGATCCATTACGCCACCCAACCGCACCATGCTCCTGACACAAGATCCGGAACATGCGCGGAACGGGAGGGGGAGCGCTTGAACATGTCGGTGCTCCACCACAGGTCACGACGCATGCCGCAGACGAAAGCAACATCCACTTTTAATCCGTAGGTTCCGGGTTCGAGCCCCGGGCGCCCTACCAGGAAAAACACTTATCTTCGATCTTGTTGGACGAGGTCGTACAGCCACCTTTTACAGCCAAGAGGCCGGAACCCCGCTGGTGTCTTAGTATGCGCTGTGGACTTGATCCGGGCGATCTCCTGGGTGGTGGTTCGGGGACGACGCGGATGGGTTCGCCGTTGTCGTGGATGGTGATGTGGGTGTCGTCCACGGTCACGTCCAGGATTTTGCGGGCGTGGATCCGGCCGACCTGGATCTTCTGGCCGACGATCTGGAAGTGGCCGCGGCTGCAGACCACTCGCTGGACGGTGACGGGTTCGGTCGGCGAGGTGGGTGGTGGTCCGGCGGGGCGGGCGTTGCGCAGGGTGACGCATTCGGCGAGCGGGAGCGGGCAGGGCACGGCGCGCAGCAGGAGGCGCTGTTCGTCCATGACGCGGGCGGTGATGCCGTCCAGGCGCACGGTGACGCGGCGGGGCCCGTTTTTCAGGCCAGACCTACAGGAAGGCCAAGAGAACACCAAGCCGGAAGCCCTGCCGGGCAGCCCGATCCGGGTTTCGCCTGCTATCACATCAAGACTTGATCAAGGCGCTTTCCCCGCAGATACCAGCATTACACGGGCGGCCGACGTATCGAACTCCTCGCGGCCCGGGAGCTGTGCGCCTGCCGAAAACGCCATCCATGCAGATGAGCATGCCGTAAGTGGCATTCATTCCAGAGCAGGCAGGCTGCACCCACCGCTCCATGACCGAGTTCATACGAGACATGCGAACGCCGGTGAGCACCATCTGGATATCGGGCGTCGGTGAGGATCTGCTCCATGAGGGCCGGGAACGAGGACGATATCAAGGTCATCCGACGTGTCCGCCTTGGCGGGCTGATCCACGAATACGCGCAGGTTGCATAGGGTGGCCGAGTTCTTGGCACCCACAGGCGAACGCTCAGAACGGCGGTGCCTGGGGTAGACGCAGGCAAAAGCAAGCGCCTCCTTGTTCGCCTGGTTCGAAGTAGGTGTCGCCACCGTTGGCCTGGGCCAGGCTTTGGACGATCCACAGACCCAACCCCGAGCCCTCGGTCTCCCGCTGGGTGCGCGGTTCACGGCTGAACCGCTCGAACAGGCTCGGCCGGAACTCTTCGGACACGCCGGGCCCGTTGTCGCACACCCGGATCTCCACGCCGTCGGGCTGCTCGGCTACCCGTACCTCGAACGGCGGGGCTCCGTATCGGAAGGCGTTCTCCAGATAGTTGATCAACATCTCTGACAACTCGCTACGATCCACCAGAGCCCGGACTTGGGGATCGCACGACACGTACACGTCCTTGGGCCGATCGGCGAACTCGGCCAGCCGTTCGAGGATCACCTCCAGCACCGGCACCGGCTCCACAGAGACCCGCACGGCGTTCGCATCGATCTTCGCCACGGTGAGCAGCTTCTTGACCAGTGCCTGGAGATTCGCCGTGCGAACCGCGATGCGGTCGAGGACGTCGGCACGCTCCTCGTCGGAAAAGCTCTCCTCGGGCTCACGCAGCATGTCCACCAACAGGCCGATCCCCGCCAGCGGGTTGCGGACTTCATGGGCGACCACGGCGATCACCCTGCTGTGGCGTTCGAGTTCTGCTTCGAGCTGCTGTTCGGCCCCGCGCCGGAGAGTGACGTCGCGCAACGCGGCGACGTACAGGTGTTCTCCTGCCACCGTCGCGGTGGTGGCGCGCATCTCGACCACTCGCGTCTGGCCGCCGGGCAGCATCAGGTCGATCTCGGTCGATTCGCCGTTGACGACCGGGTAACCGAACGGGGTGCCGATGAGTTCGTCCGACGGCCGGCCGAGCAGTTCCTCGGCGGCGGGGTTGCAGATCCGGATCACACCGTCCTCGTCGACCCCGACGATCCCGTCCGCCAGCGCCGCCATGACCATACGTCCGGCGTCACGCCCGGGATCGGAGAGGCGCATCGGTTCGGTGTTCGGCCTCTCCGCGCTGTCGCGGGGCTCACCCATCAGCTCTCATCCTGGTCCCCGGCCGTTGCGCGGTCTGGGTCGGTCGGCCACTCCGGGTGGCGTGGCAGTACGACGGCGTCGGAGAGCATGTGGAAGGCTTCGGTATAGGGGTCACCGATGTGCATACCGGCACCGTCGATGGCGACCTGCCGGATGGTGTGGTCATGTGCCGAGCCGCGCGTCTGCAGGACGGCGATGGCACGCCGGACCACACCCGCTCCTTCGATGTAGGGCAGTAGGATCGTCACGTCGGCGATGCTGGCGACGTCCATGATCGGCGCTGTGAACATCGACGTTCCCCCGCCGGTCGGTGCGGAGGTGAACAGGGTCGTGATCTCGTGCTGCCGCACGACCCCGCCCAGTGCGATGACGAAATCCAGCAGTGTCCGCGGCGTCGCTCTCCGCTCAAGGGCGGAGAGACCGTCGATGATGAGCCGAGCCGGGGCAAAGTCCGCGGTGTCCCTCCTGATACGCAGGAAATGATCCTCCACTGAGGCCACTTCCGGGTACGTGGCAGTTACTCGGAGCAGTCCCGACGCCTCCATGACGTCCAAGTCCAGACCCCAGCCAGCGGCGTTGCGGCCGAGTTGCCCGCGAGTCTCGTCGAAGGCATGGAAAAGGCAGCGTTCGCCCGCCCGGAACGCGGCATCGGCGAACTGCAGAGCCGCCAGGGTCTTTCCGCCGCCGTACGACCCGATGAGCAGGACGACCGCGTCCCGGAAGACACCACCGCCCACCATGGCGTCCAGCTCGATGTTCCCGGTAGAGACCCGCTCCTGCGATGCCCGGTCACGTGGCACGAGGAACGCGACCGGGATGATGACCAGCCCGTCATTCGGGTCGATGGTGAACAACCACTCCCCGGTGCGGTGAGTGGTGCCGCGGAACTTGACAATCTCGATCGTCCGGTGTCGTCTTTCGTCCCGCATGACGTTCCGCATGATCATGACGTTATCGAATACGAACTCCTCTATGCCTTGCCGGGTAATGTGGTTGTATTCTGCGTCGCGTTCGGCGGTCAGGACCGATGTGACCTCGAGCGACTCCAAGACCCGGGCGAGCCGATACAACTCACGGCGAATGAGTTCCCGATCGTCGAAACGCATGAAGACCGCGCCGAGCGAATCCAAGGAGACCCGTTTGGCGCCGATCTGACGCACGGCGCGATCGACGCGGGCCATCAGCGCGCCCAGGTCGTACGTCCCCACGGTGGGCGTCTGCTCACCGGCCTCCGGCGAGGCGTCGACGAACGTCCACTTTCCCTCGGCCTCCCAGCGTGCGATGTCGAAGCCCAGGGAGCCGACGTTGCGGCGGAGGTTCTCAGGTGTCTCGTCGAAGGCGACGAACACGCCGGGGTCACCGAAAGCGGCGATGCCCCGGGCGAGGAACTCCAGGCAGAACAGCGTCTTCCCGGTGCCGGTCGTGCCGGCCACGAGGGTGGACCGACCGGCAGGAAGCCCCCCGATGGCGATGTCGTCGAAGCCATTGATACCGGTCGGTGTCCGCCCGACAGTGGCACTGCCCATCATTGCGCCTGCCCTTCTGGGGACGATCTGCCCACCTCAGTAAGGCCGAGCAAAGCTGCAGCCCGAGCCTGATCGGACAGATCTCCGATAACCCGGAAACGTGGGAGCGGCTTGGTCCTGATCACGATTGGGATGGCCAGAATCCGCTCCTCCTCCGCGAGATCCGGTTGTTCGGCGGCATCGATGACCTCGATCTCATGGCAGCCGGGAAGATAGGTGTCACATAGGGCCCGCAGATTCGCCACCGCGGCCAGCGACCGCGGTGTCTGCCCTACCACGTACAACCTGAACGAGTAGGTCGCCATCGGCGTCAACACCGCCGTGCCGTCAGGAACTCGTGTTCCGACCCGGCCGGACTCCCATTCATGACGCCCCCTCGCCGCGCCGACCCGTGACGGCCGACACGCTCATCACGGCCCTGGCCGCTTGCGCCTGGTGCCTATGCGGCCGGTCGCCCCCCACCGGCGCCAGTCGGCCCCCATCAACCCCGGTATACCCCCGCTGACCGCCCGCTATCTGCCCGTCGATGTCGACCGGCGGCTTGGAGCACCCGCCGTTCATGCTCGCGCCGGTCGCTGCGAACGCGGCCCTCGCCGCCGTGGCCTGTGGCGGTATCACCTCCGGCTTTCCCTTGAGGCTCAGGGTGACCAGTCGGCCGTCCATGGATCGGAACCGTCCCACCCTGACCGCACGGCCGGGAGCCGCGATCCGGTGCGGGATGTCGTCCCAGGCGTCCACGTGGAGCCCGACTCGGAGGGTCATCTCCCGAGGCGCTGGTCGACGGCTGCGATGAGGGCCGGGAGCTCGGCCGCCGCGTCGGTCGAGCGGAGCCACGATGTCCTGTCCACTGGCCCAACGTGGCCACGCGCAGTTGCGAGGGTCAGCCGTACGGCGGATGCTTGAACCGGAGGTCTGGGAGGGACGCGAGCCCTACGGCTGAGCCTCGGACCTGCGCGCGGCCAGGAGGGCCCCTTGGACGGGCATTGTCCCACTGGGGAGATCGCCCGCAGGACCGCACAGAGCCCAGGCTTGAGCTGCCTGAATCCGGTTCTGGTGAAAGGGGCCAACAGTGCCTGACAACTGCGTACTGATCATTCGATTTCACTCACTAAGCGGTGAAGATATCTCCATGATCAGTAGAGATTTCGACGGAGAGCAGGGAGCGCTCGAGGTGATCGCTCGCGCTCTTGACGAGCAGCGCAGCCTGGTTTTGACCCGCGCTAGGTACGACCGGGAGACCGAGACGAACGGCGTGGTCATCAACCTGGCCAACGTGGTTTTGGTGCGGGTGTCGAAGACAGACAGCGCTGAGGCGGGGCAGTACCTGTAGCGGGGAAGCCGGCCCCGCGATTGACACCACTCCTGGCACCTTTGCGGCCGTCCTGGAATCGGCAACTCGATTGACGAGGAATCGGGTTCGGTCGGCTGTAGTGTTGTATGAAGGTCGTGCACTCTCATGTGCAACGGCCTGGAAGGGGCGGCCCCGGCGCGAACACGCCGGGGCCGTTTTCGCGTCCAGCGAGCCCATGTTCACCGTGACGCCGGTCGGCACGGCAACGCGGTCCAGGCCCGTGATGCGCCACGCCGCGCTGCGGCCTGGAGGCCGGTCACGGCGCGGGCGCCGCGCGGGCATCGCCGTAGTCACACCGCGCCACACCCAGCCAACTCACCGACCGCCGACACGCCGCCGCCTGCCAGGATGCCGCCATGACCGACGAGGAGCAGCTAGCCCAGCTTGACGACCTCATCGCCCATGAGCAGATCATCCGAAGCATTCAGCTCACCATGCAACTGTTCGAGTGCAGCATGCGGGACGCGACTGAGTTCTACCAGGAGCAGCGTAAAGGGCCCGCCTCCGGCGGGGGCGCTCCGGCTCCGGGATGATCGCCGCGTAGACCGGATGGCCGTAGATGGCCGAGGTGGAAGCCTGATCATCCCGCCCGCCATCGACCCGGGACAAGCCGAGCAGACCAGGGCCACGGGGCCCTGGCCCGCTTCCCCTTCGCGAGGGTCGACGGCAGACGGGATGATCGGGCGGGGTGTACGCAGGTGCGCAATCCATGCCACCCTGCGCCTATGCTCACCGTCCGCCAACTCCTCGACTACCTCACCGGCCTGCCCGACGAAACCCCCGTCGTGGTCAACGTCAATGCCGGGGATTGGTACCTCCGCGTAGAAGATCTCAACGTGACCACCGCCCAAGACGCGACCGGCGACCCGGTCGAGGCGCTACGCGTGACGGAGCTGGGGACCGCCGCGGATCCCGGGCTGTCCTTCGCCTACCTCGGCACCTACCAGCGGTTGGCACAATGCTGGGCGCTGACGCTGACCGGTGACGACCCCGCCGGGACCACAGCGGAGGCCGAGCAGATCATCGCCACGGACCTCCTCGACCCGCCGCGTTCGTGCGTCGCCACCTGGTTCGGGCTGCTGGGCGAGATGCGGCTGGCCCGCGGCGAACCCGCGGCCGCCGTCCGGTCCGCGGGTGAAAAGGCGCGCGAGCTCTCAACCGCGCGTGGAGCCCACCTGTTCGCCCGCCGCGCGGAGACGTTCCTGGCCGGCCTCGGCTGACAGAGGTGGGGCGAGAAGTTCGGATCGCGAGGAAGAAAGTTTCCACTGGCCGTCGATACCGTCGCCGCCATGATTTTGGTCAGCTCAGAACCGGTCGCCGACATGGAGCCTTTCGTCCGTGCGGCTCAACAGGGTGACCCTGAGGGGCTCGCCCGCCTTCTTCAGCATGAGTACCCCGGGATGCGGGCGGTGGCGGTCGGGGTCCTGGGCGCGGGACCGGATGCCGACGACGCCTGCCAGGACGCCGCGGTCACCGCGCTCTCACGCATCGGCGACCTGCGTGATCCGTCCAAGGTCCGCCCATGGCTGCACGCCATCGTCCGCAACAACTGCCGGATGATCCTGCGCAACCGCCTGCCCGGCCTGGTCGAGTCGGCCGGCGCCGACCTGATCGCCTCGTTCCTCGACGACCCGGTCGCGGCCATCGAACGCAGCGCCCTGCGTGACTTGGTCTGGCACGGTCTACGGCAGCTGACGCCCGCGACACTGCCGGTGGCGATGCTCCGCTACTTCACCGTCCGCAACTCCTACGCGGAGATCGCCACGCTGTGCGGGATCCCGGTCGGCACCGTACGCAGCCGGCTGAGTGACGCCCGCGGCAACTGGCCACAGTTCTTCCGCTGGTCGGCCATCATCGGCACCTGGATCAGGGCGCGATCAACACCTGCGCGCCCGCCGCGATCCTCTCCGCGGTCGCGAACCGCGTACCGCTTCCGTCGGTCCACCGGCGCTGGGCCGAGGACCTGGTCATGTATTGGCTCACCGGTGTGACGGGCACACCCAGGATTACGATCTGGGAAGCCGACGCCATCTATGAGCTGGGCCGTTCGGCCTGCGGAACTCCCCGTCGGGGCATCGCCATGGTCTTGGCATTGAATTCTGTCCGACAAGGCCCGATATAAAAGCCGACGACTTTCAATCCGTAGATTCCGGGTTCGAGTCCCGGACGCCCTAACCGTCAAAAGCCCTCTTGGCCAGGGGTTTCACAGAACCGCATTTTCGATGCGGGGCAGATTCGGGCCATCTTTGCCTGGCCTTACTTCGGCGCGCTTGCCAGGAAGTTTTCAGGATCGATCGGTTGATCCATCGCATCGAGGGCTATTAACGTGCATTTCACTCTCAGTTTTCCCGAGTTGTCAAGAAGGCGGTCACGACGATGACCCGACATACCCGCAGAGCCTTGGCGGTGGCCTTAGCGCTCGTCCTCAGCCTGAGCCTGGTTTCCCAGGCAGGTACGGGGACGGCCGCGGCCGCCAAGCCCCAGCGGCCGAACATCATCTTCTTCCTGGTGGACGACATGTCCGCCGACTTGCTGCCGTACATGGACACCGTGCGCGGCCTGGCCGACGGCGGCACCACGTTCACCAACTACTACGTGTCGAACTCGTTGTGCTGCCCGTCGCGCGCCTCGATGTTCACCGGCCAGTTCCCGCACAACACCGGCGTGGCCACCAACCTGAACTCCGACCGCGGCGGCTACAAGGCGTTCGCGCCGCACGAGCCCAGAACGTACGCCGCTTCGCTGGAAAAGGCCGGATACCGTACCGGCTATCTCGGCAAGTACATCAACGAGTACCCAGTGACGGGCACCGACTATCACGTGCCGACAGGCTGGGACGAGTGGCACGTGGCGGCCGGCTCCGGCTACGGCGAGTTCAAGTACCAGCTCACCAACTATGTGAAGGGGGAGACGCCCGGCCTGGACTCCTCCGACGGCACGTACTTGGTGGACCTGCTCGGCAAGCGGGCTACGGACTTCATCGCACGTTCCCGCGAGCGCGCCCCGGGCAAGCCGTTCTTCCTGCAGGTCGCGCCGTTCGCGCCGCACGCCAGGCTCAACGTCAAGCCGGGCGAAAAGGAGCCGCGCTTCCCGCCCGCCCGCCGCGACCGGCCCAAGACCCAGTTCCCGGCCGGGGAGTTCCCGAACGGCGACTGCGGCGGGCCCGACTGCGACGACATCGATGTGAGCAAGCTGCCCGCCTTCGACGAGGACACCGCCGACAAGCCCTCCTGGGTACGCCGCGAACCGCTCGCTCCCGCGCTGGTCAAGCAGTTGCGTACGGACTTCCGCGACCGGATCCGCATGGTGCAGTCGGTGGACGACATGGTGGCCCGCGTCCTGGGCACGCTGACGGCCGCCGAGAAGCGCGACACGTACGTGGTGTTCACCAGCGACAATGGCTTCCACCTCGGCCAGCACCGCCTGGTACGCGGCAAGAGCACCGCCTACGACCACGATGTGCGCGTGCCGCTGCTGGTCAAGCGTCCTACAGCGGGACGGCACGGCGACCTCGTGACCAGCGCCATCGCCCAGAACGTCGACCTGTTCGCGACCTTCCTCGACATGGCCGGCATCGGCGCCGCCACCCGCGACAGCCGTGACGGCCGCAGCCTGCTGCCGCTCATCCAGGGCGACAAGGTCGAGGACTGGCGTAAGTCGGCCCTGATCGAGCACGTCAAACCCAACCCGGCCGCACCCGGAGAGCCGGAGCCGGACCCCGACGCCGAACCCCTCCAGGCGGGCAACTCCCAGCCCCCCAGTTACGCGGCCGTACGTACTGCCGGGGACCTGTACGTCGAATACGAGGGCGCGTCGAAGCCCGAGTACTACGACACGGTGTCGGACCCGAAGCAGGAGTCCAACGACCCCGACAACGCCAGGACCGCCGACCTGGCCAAGGTCCTCGACGCACTGGCGAAGTGCGGCAAGGCAGGCGCCCCGGACTGCTGGACCGCGGCCCGCCTCTGACCTGGGCGAACCCGGCCGGGGGCAGCGACGACATCCGCTGCCCCCGGCCGGGCGCCTCTGCCGCGCGGCTCTCGGCGTCAGCGAAGCGTCTGTGTTCCGATGACGGACAGCACCTGCAGGTTCTCGTGGGGGCTGCGTGTGAACGAGGCGTGTAAGCCCTCCCTACTTGTCGTGCTGCCGGCCCACCATCTCGTTGATCCAGATGGGCGCGAACGGAGACGTACAGCCTGGGGAAGTGGGGTAGTCCTTGAGCACTTCCAGGCGCGCACCGATGTCGATCGCACGGGTGCGGTGCTCGGCGTGCTCGATCCCGATCTGAGCCAGGCAGTTGTTCATCGCCCACTGCAGGCGATCCGGGGCGTCTTTCATCTCCGCCTCGATGACATCGAGCAGTCCCGCGAGGTCGAGTCCCTCGGGTTGCTTCGTCACGCGTTCGGCGGTCAGCGCCCAGCCGGCGCTCGCGGCCACCGGGTCCGGATCGGCGAACCAGGCCAGGCGCAGCTCTTCGGCGTGCGGGTTCTTCTTCACCACGTAGTTCACGAGCCAGTCGTGCACCTTGGGTGTGCGCGCCTTGCGCAGCATGCCGTCCAGTTCGTCACGCTCGAATGCTTTCGGGCGGCAGATCAGGATCGCCAGCAGTTTCGCCGCGGTGTCATCCGTCTCCCAGAGCCGGCACGCGAGTTCCTGCTGCGTCTTCAGCCGCTTGGCGAGCGCGCGCAGCTTGCCGAGGTTCGCACCGTGATCGTCACCGTGCCTCTCGTTCACCTCGCGTGCCTTCGGGTCCTCCAACCCGGCCAGCTCGGCCATCACCTGGCCCAGCGTCGTCTCGGCCACCTCAGCCTCCTGTCCGTCACGTGCGAGATTCAGCCTAGACGGGAGGCGGCTTCGTACCGTACATGCTGGTTCGGCGGCAGCCACCGACACGGGATCCCGCATCTTCGCGCCCTGACCCTTGCCTTCACTCCGAGCAGCCGGTAGTCAGCCGTTGCGCCGCCAGGAGCGATGTCCATGCCAGGACGAGCGCGATGGCGAGGGCGAAGGCGACATTGGCCACCCGTGAGCCCTGCGACGCGAAGATCGAGATCCAGGCTGCCAGGAAGAGCGCGCCGGTCACCGTACTGAAGGCGGCCCAGCCGCGGCGGCCGGCCGCCGCGAACCGTCGGCCGAACGCGAAACACGCGGCGATCAGCGCGACAAAGGCGACCCCGGAGACGAGGAAGTGCACCATCCCGTGCGTGCTCATGCTCGTGGGCGGGCCGAGGGGCGTCCCAGGCGGGAAGCCATCGGCGGGGTCGGCGGAGAAGAAGGCGGCGGCGACCATCCCGGCGCCGAAGACACCGACCAGCCGAGGCCCCCAGATACCTCCCCAGCCCGCCGGACCGCGTGTCCGGTGCAGGCCGACCGCTCCCGCCACGAACAGCAGGCCGCTGACCGCGAAGTTGGCGATCTGAATCCATCCCTGGTCACCGTTGCTCAGCATGCTGGCCGGGTACCGGCTGATGTCGAACCCGTCCCTGGTGAGCATCTGCAGCAGCACCACGACGATGTAGAGCGGGCCGGCGACGATGCCGCAGCCCAGCAGCGTCCGCGTCGCCCCGCCAGTGAGGTCGTCGGTCATCGGTACTTCTCTGAGAACGGGACGATTCACCGCGCGGCGGGTCATCTGTCGCCGTCCCCGGCGGCGACCGGCTGGTTGCCGATCTCCCGGTGGGTGGCGTTGATCTGGTTGACGATGTCGATCATTCCTCTTCTTCCTCCTCGTCGTTCGAGCCTGGTCGTTCCTCCGCGGGCGGCGTCTCGTCAAGCGGGGGCGTCTCGTCAAGCGGGTGGCGGCGCTCGCGAGTTCGGTGCCAGCGCGTCCAGGCGCCGGGGTGCCGACCGCGCCGCCGAGCACGTCGAGTGCGTGAACGGGAGCAACAATTTCACTCAGTACTTATATAAGTCAAGTCTTATTAAGGTCGATACGGGCCTTCAGCGGGAGCGTTCCGCTCGTACGGTGGGGCAGGCATGCGGCTTAACGCTCCGTTACCGTCCGCGCTGCGCGCCGGCCCGGTGTACTGGGTCGTGTCGCCGCTGAGCGCGACACCCATCGGGGTCTGCCGCAGGGTCTCGCCGAGTTCAGTGACGATCTCCGCGGGCGTATCGTTCAACCGCTCGGCGCGGTCCAGGCCGCGTTCCTGCTGAGCACCGCTTTCGGACCGTGGCTCCTCGGCCTGGGGTACGACGTGCTGGGCTCGTACGACCCGGTCATCCCTGTGCTGATGGGCATCCTCGTCATCGGCGCGATCCTCATCGGGTCCCTGGGCCCCTACGCCTATCCCGCCGTCAACGGTTTCGACCAGCTCGCCGCGCGAGACGAGCTGGCCGCAGCGCAGGTACTGAGCGAGATCGCGGAGGGCAAGGACTGTTCAGAGGCTCAGCAGAACGTCGTCACCACGTCACGGGCTTGCTCGGGGTGAACAGCCAGATGTTGAAGAAGTCGGTCAGGTCCCGGCCGGAGATCTTCTCCGCGAGCGTGATGAACTCATCAGTGTCGACCAGGCCGTAGCGATGATCGGCCGCCCACGTCCGCAGCAGCCGGAAGAAGGGTTCGTCGCCGATCTTCACGCGCAGCGCCTGGAGCGTCATGCCGCCACGGTTGTAGACGGCGGTGTCGAACATGGTGTCGCGCTGCGGGTCGGCCACCTTCGACAGCCAGAACGACTCCGGCCTGGTGGCGTACTGCCGGTCGAACCACGCCTGGACGGTCTCGCCGCCGGTGTGCTCGGTCCAGTAGCGCTGGGCGAAGGTGGCAAAGCCCTCGTTGAGCCAGATGTGCTGCCAGGTCCGCACCGAAACGCTGTCGCCGAACCACTGATGGGACAGCTCGTGCGCGACCGTGGTCTCGCTGCGGACGGCGGAGTACAGCGGCTTGGTCTGATTCTCCAGTGAGAAGCCGACGATCGGGACGTTGTCCACGATCGCGCCCGTCTCCTCGAACGGGTAGCGCCCGAACAGTTCGCTCCAGTAGTCGGTGATGTCGGCGGTCTGCTGGAAGACGACCTCGGTACCAGGCACGGTCGGATCGGTGGCGACCCATTCGCGCAGGCCGTCCGGCGTCCTGCCCTTCTGCACGTCGAACCGGCCGATCGTGGCTGTGACCAGGTACGACGCCATCGGACGCAGCTCGTTCCACAGGAAGGTCGTCGTGTCACCGTGAGTGACCTGCGCCGCCAGCACGCCGTTGGCCGCGGCGGTGAGCCCCTTCGGGACGGTCACCGAGATGGAGTAGGTCGCCTTGTCGCTCGGGTGGTCATTGGAGGGGAACCAGGTGCTGGCCGCGTTCGGCTCGCAGGCGACCAGCACGCCGTCCTCCGTGGCAATCCACCCGTACGGCAGGCCGAACACGATCGGGCCGCCGAGCGGCTGCGGGATGCCGTCGTAGGTGACGCCTACGTCGAACACGCTCTGACGCCGCAGGCCCGACCCGGGCGTAACGATCAGCTCCTGGCCGTCGCGCACGTACGCGGCCTGGCGGCCGTTGACCGTGACCGACCTCACCGTGAGCTGCTGGAAGTCCAGATCGAAGCTGGACAGGTCCTGGGTGGCTCGAGCCAGCATGTGCACCGTCCCCCTGAGCACCTTGGTGGCAGGGTCGTAGCCCAGGTTGAGGGAGTAGTGCTGGGCGTCGTACCCGCCGTTTCCCTCCAGGGGGAAGTAGGGGTCACCGAGACCGGGCGCACCTGGCCGGAAGTCGGACGGCGCGGCCGCGGCAGCGGACGGGGCGGCTGCGAAGGTCATGGCCGCCGCCATGCTGAGAGCGGCGGTCCAGCGAGCGATCTGGGCAAGCACCATCGCAAGCCTCCGTGGGGTAGGTCATTAGCCCGAGAGTGAAGGAAAAACCGGAACTTGTCCGGACCCAAAATTCGGCACCCGCGTCGACGACCATCGCTACCACGGCCCACGACCCCACGCTCACGAACAAGGCGCCGAAACGACTTCTCGCATCTCCAGGAGCGGCAGGCCCGCCGCGTACCGGCGGAAGAAGCCGGCTGTCGGGGTGTCCGCCGTCGCGACGGCGTCCGGGGTGCCCTCCGCGACCACCGCACCCCCGTCCGGACCGGCTCCCGGCCCCAGGTCGATCACCCAGTCCGCGGACGCGGCGACCGGGATGTCATGTTCGGCCACGACTACGGTGTTGCCCGAGTCGAGCAACACATCGAGCGCATCCACCACACGCTGGATGTCGGATGGGTGCAGGCCTGAGACGGGCTCGTCGAGAACGACGAGGCCGGCTTTGCGGCTCGCGGCACCGCGCTGGATCGCGGACGCCAGTTTCAGCCGCTGTGCCTCGCCGCCGGACAACTCGGTGGCGCTCTGGCCGAGTTGGAGATAGCCGAGTCCGACCTGGTTCAAGGATTCCAGGGTCTCCGTGAGCTGCCGGGGCTCGTGGAACCGCGCCACGGCCTCGGCGACGGTCAGCTCCAGTACCTGGTCGATGGCCAGCCCCTGATACCTGATGTCCAAGGCCTCCGGCTTGTAGCGCCGCCCTTCGCACGCGTCGCAGACGACCCACACATCCGGCAGAAAGTGCATGTCAACCAG
Organism: Nonomuraea sp. NPDC049129; assembly: GCF_040648495.1. Taxonomy (NCBI): domain Bacteria; kingdom Bacillati; phylum Actinomycetota; class Actinomycetes; order Streptosporangiales; family Streptosporangiaceae; genus Nonomuraea; species Nonomuraea sp. NPDC049129. Next base: position 41,532 of record NZ_JBEZDU010000025.1, read on the forward strand.
CTTGCGGCCATAACCGGTGCAGGTCTCGCAGCGGCCGCCACCCGCGGTGTTGAAGCTGAACCAGGAGGCACTGACCCCGTGCTCGCGCGCCATGTCGGTTTCGGCGAACAGCTTGCGGACGATGTCGAATGCCTTGCTATACGTAGCAGGGTTCGACCGCGGCGTCCGCCCGAGCGGTTCCTGATCGACGACGGCGACCCAGCCGAATCCCTCGAAGCCGGCCACCTCCCGCACCGTGTCGGTCGCCGCCCCGTTGAGGGCGGCCTCCACGCTCGTCCCGAGCACGCCTAGCAGGCTGCTCTTGCCGCTGCCGCTCACCCCGGTCAGGCAGGTGAGCCGACCGGCGGGGAAACGCACCAGGTCCGCGGTCACGTTGTGCACACGCAGGCCGTGCAGCTCCACCCAGCCGGTGTCGTCCCCGGCCGGGCGGCGGGTCCGGCGCAGCCGCGGCCCTTCACCGGCCAGATAGCGCCCGGTCAGCGACTTCGGGTGGGCGGCCGCGTCGGCGGGCGGCCCCGACACCAGAACCTCACCGCCGAGACGGCCCGCGCCCGGCCCCATATCGATCACCCAGTCGGCCCGGGCGATCAGCTCAGGGTCGTGCTCGACAAGGAGCACCGTGTTGCCGGCCGCGCGCACTTCCAGGGCGATGTCGAGCAGGTGCGCCTTGTCCGCCGGATGCAGCCCGGCCCCGGGCTCGTCCAGGACGAAGATGATGCCGCTCAGCTCAGTGCTGAGCTGAGCGGCGAGCCGGGTCCGCTGCAACTCACCCCCGGACAGCGTCGCCGCGCTCCGGGCCGGCTGGAGATGGGCCAAACCGAGCCGGTCAAGGATGCCAAGCCTGCGGCCCAGGTCCTGCAGCAGCGGCTCACCCACCTCGCGCTGCCGGGAGCCCAGGTCGTCCGCCACGCGCCTCACCCACCGGCGAACCTCCCGTACTTCCACCTCGAGCAGGTCGGGATAGGTCAGCCCGCCGAGCCGCACGGCCAGGGCCACCTGGTCGTACCCGCTGCCACCGCAGGTGCCACAGGGCCGCTTGCGCATGTACGGCAGGTAGCGCTGCTTGGCACTGGAGGTCTGGGCGTTCATGAACACCCGCTCCACCTCGGCGAGCGCCCCCCGCAGCGGCTCGTTCAAGGTGTAGGTCACCTGGGCCGTCTCATTCTTGTTCGTCATGTCAACGGTCGCCTCGATCTTCTCGTCACCCGTGCCGTACAGCACGCAGTGACGGAACGCCTCAGGCAGCGACTGCCACGGCCGGCCGAGGTCCACGCCCCGCTTGTCGGCAAGCGCCGGTACGAACGCGTGCTCTCCCGACCGCCACTTCGCGTACCAGGGCGAGGCCCCCTCGAACAGCGGCAGCTCCGGGTGGGTGATGACCAGGTCCTCCTGCGCCTGCCAGCGCCCGCCCACCCCATGGCAGTCCGCGCAGCTCCCTTCCGGCGTGTTGCGGTCGAAGTGAGCGGTCGTCAGATGCCCGTCCACACTCTCCGCCGCCGGGTCCGCGCCGATCCCGGGAAGGCGCGAGTACAACAGCCCCAGGTGCCCGTCGATGCCAGTGATCGTCGCGACCGTGGAGCGGGGGTTGCGGTTCAGGCGACGCTGATCGACCGCGAGCGTCGCGCCGAGTCCCAGGATGCGGTCGACCTTCGGTCGATTGCGCTGGGTGATGTACTGCCGTACGAACGGCGAAAGCCCCTCCAGATACCGCAGCTGGGCCTCATTGTGCAGAGTGTCGATGGCCAACGAGGTCTTGCCACTGCCGCTCACTCCCGTGAACGCGACGAGCCGCCCTTTGGGGATGCTCACCGACACGTCCCGCAGGTTGTTGGTACGAGCCCCCACCACGTCGATGGTCTCGCGCCCCATACCCTCGACGCCCCGTACGAAGGCCGTCAACTTTCGTTCACCCGCGCAGTGACCTTGGCGACGTCGGGGGCGTAGGCGGTCATCCAGTGCGGATGCAGCCGGTAGTAGACCACTTCGTTGTCCCAGTCGAAGAAGTCGCCGCCATAGAAGTCCTTGAAGTAGGCGAGCAGGTCCGGCCAGTCCTCGGCCGGCTCGCCACCGAAGGGGTTGAGGATCTCCACCGTGCCGTGCGTGAACACGCCCAGGTCCTCACCGCGCATGTGCGCGGCGCTGACGGCGGGGCGGGCGGCCAGATGGCGGGCCTTGGCGGCCTTGCGCGCCGTGCCGAAGTGCCACTTGCCGTGCAGGAAGTGCCCGTCCACTCCGCTGATCCGCGGCTCGCCCTTGGCCGTCACGGTGGACAGGGCCAGGGTGCACATCCCGGTGAGGACGCCGGTGAGCTGCTCCGCGGTCAGCGTGCGCTCGGTACTGATGATCGAGCGGAGATGCGAGGTGGAAACGGAGAGAGAAGCATCCAGTAGGACCTGCAGCTCTTTGAGCTCTTCTCGGGTTTCGCGCATTGCTGTCCTCATCTATGTAGGGCGCGGCCCACGTCCTCCATCAGCGCCGACCGGCGAAACCATGCTCGTCCCAAAACCCGACATCTTGTGTCATGTTTTTCATCGCTTGCGCGGACATCACCTGGATCGACGAGTAGCAACCTGGTTCCGCGACACCGTTGCGGGAATCCGGTGGATCTGGGCTCAGGCGCTGTCTTCTGCGGCCGAGGTGACGCGCTGGATGGCCTGGACGGCGACGTCAGGCTGGTCGACGTAGATGTAGTGGCCGCTGCCGGTGGCCGTGCTCAGCTTGCTGCGGCTGGACAGCGCGAGCCACTTGCGCTGGCCCGCGGACCACGCCTGCTCCAGGCGCGGCCCGTATGTGGGGATGGCCGCGAGGTACCGCTTGCCGTGCTGGATCACCTCCACCGGGATGTTTCCGGCGGAGCGCGCTTTTCCATCGGTGATGACGAGCTTCTCCGGGTTCTGTCCCTGGAATATCGCGAGGTTCTGCGCGCGTACCTCGGCTGCCGGGCCCTTGGCGGACTCGGGGATCGCCTTCGTGATGTCGTGCACCATCGTGGGTGGCGTGGCGTCCATCAGGACCAGCCCTTTGACTCTGTCCTGATGGTCGGGGGCGTATCTGGCGGCGATCAGTCCGCCCAGCGAGTGCCCCGCCAGGACGACCGGGCCGTCACCGGCGACCCGGTCGAGCACGCCGGTGAGGATCTTCCCGGTGCCGGCGAAGTCCTGCGGGCCGTCCGGCTGGTCGCTGGCGCCCGCGCCGAGCCGGTCGTAGCTGCAGACCTGGTTCTTCTCGCTCAGCGTCTTCTGGAGAGCGGCCATCTTGTCCAGCCCGTCACCTCCTCCGTGCATCAGCACGATGACGGGCTTGCCCTTCGCCGGGTCGCCCGAACAGGACACGTTCACCGACCGGCCGTCAACATTGATCTTCTTGGTTCCGGAGATCCGGCCGGTGTCGGCTTTGTGGGTCACGGGGGCGAGTGGGTCCCAGTTGTCCATCGTGTCCTCGTCGCAGCCGGTGACCCCCGCCCCGATCACGGTGACGCACAGTGCGGCCACAACGGCTGCCTTGAGCTTGCGGGGCATGATGTCCTCCAGTGCGAAATCGGAAGTGGCCGCGGTGCCGCGCCACGCCGTAACGTTATGGAGTCGACGGGTGCGGAATCGTCACCGCACGGAGGACATTCGCCGGTAGCTCGCTCGGGGGACAGGTCAGTGGTTCCGGCGCTGGACGTACAGGCGGTTGCCCTTCGGTCCCGTCCATTCCACCCGCACGATCCCGGGCACCGCCGTGTCGCCGACGCGTGACGGGTCGGCCCAGTAGCCGAACCTGGGGTTGCGGAAGAACGTCGCCCACAGCTTGCCGTTGTGGTCCACGAAGAAGTTGTTGTGGCCGGCGCCGACACCCACGGTCCACCGCTTCGAGTACGGTCCCTCGAAGGTGTCCGAGACGGCGACTACCGCGTCGTAGTGGTACTGCGCGCGACCGGTGCCGGGTGGGTCGTAGGCGTACCGGGTGCTGCCGTCGGCATTGGTCGAGGTCCGGTTCCAGGCGGCCTGGAGCAGGAAGTACTTGCCCCCGTACTTGAACACGTACGCGCCTTCGAGATACGGCTCGGGCGAGTACGGCGTCTGCTGGAACTGCGGGAGATTGGTGGTCGGGACGATGTCCTCCATGTCGTCCCGGAACTTCGCGTACAGGTGGTTGTGCAGCACCAGCCAGGCGTCATCCCCCTCGCTGTAGAGGCTGCCGTCGATGTGGTGGTAGGCGCCGGGCAGGATGAAGCCGGGCCCGCCGGTGACGGGGTCGCCGAAGGGCTTGTCGTGGTTGCCCTGGACCAGCCGGTACGGGCCTTCGGGCCCGCCCTCGCTCACGAGCATGAACGAGCCGACCTTGTGCGCGTGGTCACCCATGCAGGCGACGATGTACCACTTGCCGCGGAAGTAGTGCACCTCCGGCGCCCAGACATCGCCGCGCTTGCCGAACTGGTCGTCGGTCCAGTACTCCTGCCACGGAGCGACCACCATGCGTCCTGGCCGGTTCTCGTCGACGAACTCGGGCGACCAGACCTTGCCCTTCTCGGCGCCGGGGCGGATGCCGGTGGTGTCGGCCAGCTTCCACGGCCCGCGCAGGGACGGGGACACCCACATGAAGATGCCGTCGTTCCACGGGGCGGCGGCCTCGATCCCGGGCGCCCGGGTGGTGCCGGTGGCGACGTAGATCGGACGACCCTTCACCACGAAACAGTTGACGTACGTGTCCCGCATCCAGACCCGGCCGAGCTCCTTGTCACGGGGGCGGAGTTCCAGCGGGAGGATGAGGGAGTTGTCCTCGCGCGGCCACAGGTCGAGCCGGGTGTCGGCGAGGCCGTAGGGCTCGAGGTCGGGCCAGTTCGACGGGTATCGCTTCATCGAGGTGCTCGCCTGCGCGGCGGTCGCGGGCAGTGCCGCCGTTCCCAGAAGGCCGGCGGCTCCCGCCAGCAGGGAGCGTCGGCCGACGGTCAATACGTTGGTGGAATCAGTCATCAGTTACGTCCTCCGCATCAGCGCGCGGTCCGTTCGGTGCGCAGCTTGCGGGTGAGTTTTCCCAGATGGCGATATATCGTCAATAACCCGGAAAAATTAATCGGTGATCGCGCAGGTAGGTCACAGCACCCGGTCGAGCAGCCTCAGGGGGATTCGCACAGCCTGTTGAGCTCCGCGGCGTCTGTGTTGATATCCGCGATCACCTGGTTGGGATCGCCGCCGGTCATGCCGGTCAGGCGAAAGTTCAGTTCCTGGAATTCGCGGGCCAGCAGAGTGATCTTCGCCCCCACCACTCCTTCCGCGTGGAAGGCCGCACCCATCAGGTCGCTGTACGTCTGCTGAGCCGCGGCCGTCTGACTGCTGCGGACGGTCCCGGCGTTCCGGCGGTATGCGGTCAGCGCCGCCGCCGCCTCGTCGCAGCCGCCGGGCCGGACCGCTGACAGCGGTGAAGAGGAAACCGGGGCCTCTCGCGTGGGGCTCGGTGGGTCGGGCGTGCTGGACTCGGGCGATGGTTTCGGGGTCCGTCGTGCGTGCCGGGTTTTGACCGGTCCTGGTGACGATGACTCCGGGGCCGGGGTGGGGGCCACGGTATCGGGCTGGGCCTGGGGTTGGGGTTGCTGCGGCGGGGTCGGCGGCGCCAGGTACGCGGCCAGCGCGACCACGGCGGCGATCGCGGCCGCCAGAGCGCTCACTGCCGTCCAGTTCAGGCGCGAGCCTGCTCCTCCGCCCGCCGTCGGCGGCTGCGTTGATCCGCTCCCCGTCATGTCCTCATCGTGGCCGAGCCGCCGAGCTCGGTCCAGAAGATCTCCTGCTCTGGCCTGATCAGGCGAAATCTTGCGCAAGAAGACTCTCGACAGAGCATGACACTTATGTCATGGTATCACCATTCCATTTGTGGCACGGTTAACTTCGTTACGACGACGGGCACATTTGATGAAGCTTGAGATCCTTCTCCTCGGAGCGCTGCTCAACCGTCCCAGCACGGGCTATGAGCTGAAGAAGTTCTTCGACACGCACGGCCGGTTCGCGCGCTCGAACACGACCATGAGCCAGGCCTACCGGACGCTGGCCTCGATGGAGGAGCGCGGCTGGGTCGAGCACACGATCGAGGAGCGCCCCGGGGCGAGCAACGCCAAGCGCTACCACGTGACCGAAGAGGGTTACACCGTCTTCATCGACTGGCTGACGCGCCCGTACAACCCGCCCACCCGTTTCGGAGATCCCGACCTGCACGCACGTCTCGGCTACGCCGGCTTCATGACGGTCGAGCAGGTGATTGCCCTGCTCGACATCGAGATCAACACCCGGGTGGCGGAGGTGGCGCGTTACCGCCACCGTGACCGCACCCGGTTCGACGAGCCTCCGCCCGGCTACGACGTCCAGCTCGGCGCCCAGATGGACGAGTGGCTGCATCGGCGCGGCGCCGAGGCGATGGACCACCACATCGCCTCCCTCATCGAACTGCGCCGGCGCCTGCTCGACGGGGAGCCGCTCAATCAGGACTCCCCGCCCACCATCGTGTGGACGGAGGAGACGTCGCGATGAGGGCGATCATCGTCATGTTCGACAGCCTGAACCGGCACCTGCTCTCGCCGTACGCCGACACGTTCATCGACGCGCCGAACTTCGCCCGGCTGGCGGCACGGGCGGTGACGTTCGACCGCTTCTATGCCGGTTCGATGCCGTGCATGCCCGCGCGGCGCGAGATGCACACCGGACGGTACAACTTCCTGCACCGCAGCTGGGGGCCGCTGGAGCCGTTCGACGACTCCATGCCGGAGCTGCTCAAGCAGGCAGGGGTGCACACGCACCTGGCCTCCGACCACCCGCACTACTGGGAGGACGGCGGCGCGACCTACCACACCCGCTACAGCACCTGGGAGTTCTTCCGCGGCCAGGAGGGCGACCCGTGGAAGGGCGTGGTCGGTGACCCCCCGAAGGGCCCGGGCGACGCGATGAAGCGGCAGGACGCGGTCAACCGCACGTACATGCCGACCGAGGCGAAGCACTCGCAGACCCGGACCGTGGACGCGGGCCTGCACTTTCTCGAGACCAACGTGGACGCCGACCGGTGGTTGCTGCAGATCGAGATGTTCGATCCGCACGAGCCGTTCTTCACCCACCAGCGTTACAAGGACCTCTACCCGCACGACTACGACGGCCCGGAGTTCGACTGGCCGCCGTACCAGAAGGTCCTCGAACCCGGTGACCAGGTCGAACACGCCCGCAACGAGTACGCCGCCCTGGTCTCGATGTGCGACCGCTCGCTCGGCCGGGTCCTGGACTTCATGGACGAGCACGCCATGTGGGACGACACGCTCCTGCTGGTCAACACCGACCACGGCTTCCTGCTCGGCGAGCACGGCTGGTGGGCCAAGTCGGTGATGCCGTGGTTCAACGAGCTGGTGCACCTGCCGATGTTCCTGTGGGACCCACGCACCGGCGGCCGGGACCAGCGCAGGGGCGCGCTCGCGCAGACCATCGACATCGCGCCGACCGTGCTGCGCTACTTCGGCATCGAGCCGACCCCTGACATGCAAGGCGCGGACCTCGCCCAGGACGAGCCCCTCCGTGAGGGCGCGCTGTTCGGCATCCACGGCGGGCACGTCAACGTCACCGACGGCCGCTACGTCTACATGCGCGCCGCCAAGGAGCAGGCCAACGGCCCGCTCGAAGAGTTCACCCTCATGCCCACCCACATGCGCGCCCGCTTCTCGACACAGGAGCTCAAGGAGTGGGAACCGGCCGAGCCGTTCACCTTCACCAAGGGTGTACGCACCATGCGGATACCGGCCTCGCCCTCGTGGATGAACCCGTGGCAGCACGGCACGCTCCTGTTCGACCTCCAGGAGGATCCGGCGCAGGAAACGCCGATCGTCGACGACGACGTGGAGCTGCGGATGGTCGAGCTGCTGCGCCGCCTCATGCTCGACAATGACGCGCCGCCCAGCCAGTACGAGCGCCTGGGCATCCCGCGCGTCGGTGACATCGAGCCCAAGCACCTCCTGGTCCGCGAACAGCGCGAGCGCGCGACGGCCGTCGCCGCGCCCCTTCCCGCGATGGAGACCCTGCGCGCCCCGGCTTTGCTCCGCGCTCCGCTCCTGGACCTCCTGCGGATCACGGGGGCCAAGGACGTCCTCGCGCAGGAGGCGCCCGCGCTGGTGCAGTCGGAGCTGCTGTCAGCCCCCATCTCCATGACCCTGCTGGACCTCGCCCGTTACGGCTACATACCCGCCGCGGTACTGCGCCGCATCGACGAGCAATTCGCCCTTCTCACGGCACCACCCGGCGTCTCAGCCCCCTGAGACGGCGTTTGCTTTATCGCACCACTGCAGACAGGACCCCCCATGGATGCCAGCGCCTCCACCACGTCCGTCCAGCCAGGAGCGGCTCAGGCCGCCAATGTCCCCCACCGCTGGCGCAATCTCGCCGTCGTCTCCGGCGTGAGCGTCGTCGACGGCACCGAAGCCGGCCTCATCAACACCGTCTTCCCCACGCTGGCGGTCGCGCTGCGGCTCAACAGCGGACACCTCGGCCTCATCGCCGCCCTTGGCAAGATCGCAAGCGTACCCGCCGGACCATTCTGGATCTGGCTGTCCGGCCGGATCGGCCGGCGCGCCACCCTGGCCGCCACGACGGTGACCGGCGGCCTGTTCGGCATCGCCGCCGGCTTCTCGCAGAACTTCGTCCAGCTCCTGATCTGCTGCACCCTCATGTCCGCCGCCGTGATCGGCGGCTCTCCCATCGCCATGGCCGTCATCGCCGACTCCTTCCCCGACGAGCAGCGCGCCCGGGCCAACGGCATCTTCTTCAGCTCGCTCCAACTCGCCGGCATCGTCCTCGGCCCCATCATGGCGGCCTTCGTCGCGATGCAGGACGGCTGGCGCTGGGCCCTGTGGACGCTCGGCGGCGTCTGCATCGTCGCCGGATTCGTCGTCCTGGCATTCTTCAAGGATCCCGGCATCGGAGCCGCCGAGCAGCAACTCGCCGACCTCACGCGTGAGGACCGAGCGAAGGCGAAGGTCACTTTCGTCTCCGTCATCGGACTGTTCCGCATCCCCACCTACGCCGTGATGATGCTGAGCCGGCTCCTGTCCGGGCATCTGCTGATTCTCATCTTCGGCGTCCAGTTCCTCGTCACCGAGCGCGGCATCCCCAACTCCACCGCCATCCTGGTGGCGCTGCCGTTCGGCATCGGCTACAGCGTCGCCACGCTGGGCGCCGGATTCATCCTCCCCCGCCTCGACCGGCTCATGCCGAGCAGAGGCCGGGTCGTGATGCTGCAATTCGCGCAGATCGCGTTCGGCGTCATCGCCTTCTTCGGCACTCAGTTCCGGTACGAGACGATCACCGTCTACGCGGTCTTCTGGGCGCTGCTCGGCGCCTGCCAAGGGCTGAACCCGCCGGTCAACCGGCCCATCGTGGCCGCCGTCGTACTGCCCGAGCTGCGCGGACAGGCGTTCGCGATCTGGCTGACGGTGTTCGAGACGATCGGGTGGGCGCTGTTCTCGCTCCTGGCCGGCGCGCTCGCGGCGGCGATCGGCATCCAGGGCGTGTTCTTCTGGGTCCTGGTCGTGCTGATGATCGTCAACGGTCTCCTGCTCTCGGTCCTGTACTTCACCTATCCACGAGACGTCGGCCGGGTCAGCGAGACGCTCGACGTCCGTCGCCGGCAGACGCTCTCGGACTGACGCTTAGAAGGGCGCCGTCGCCTCCTGAGGCGGCGGCACCCCCTGCGATCCCTACCAGGAAGGTCACGACATGACCGACGGACGATCCGTCGTCGAGCGGCTCACGCTCGAAGAGAAGGCGAGCCTCGTGTCCGGCGCCGGTTTCTGGGCGACCGCGGAGGTGGCCCGCGCGGGCATGCCGGCCGCGGTGCTCACCGACGGTCCGCACGGCGTACGCATGCAGCGGGCGCCTACTCCGAACTGTCCGTGCACGTACCCGACCCGACCCGGCCCGAGGCGCGCGTCGAGGTCACCGTCACCAACACCGGCGCGCGTGAGGGCGCCGAGGTCGTCCGGGTGTACGTCAGCGACCCCGTCTCTGACGTGGACCGTCCCGTACGCGAGCTGCGCGGCTTCCGCAAAGTGCGCTTGGCGCCCGGCGAGAGCGCCCGCGTGGTGATCGAGCTCGACGCCCGCGCCTTCAGCTACTGGAGCACCCGGCACGGGCGATGGGTGGCAGAGCCGGGCGAATACGGCGTACACGTCGGCCTAGGCCTTTGGTTGCCGACTACTTCCGCCGCCCAAGCCGGGCCTGGCCTGGCTGGGAGAGGCCGCCCGCCATCGTCTCCGCTGACGTGACGCTCCTCACCCGGTGTTCTTTCTGTATTCCTCGACCAGCTTGTCGTACTCGGATGGGGAGCCGGCGAACTTCGTGACGCCCGTCTTCGGATCGATCGTCACGAAGTACAGCCACGGCCCGGAGTCCGGCTTCAGGGCAGCCGCGATGGCGTCGGTCCCCGGGTTGCAGATGGGACCGGGCGGCAGGCCGAGGCGCGCGTAGGTGTTGTATGGCGACCGGCTCTTGAGATCCTCGTTCGATGCCGTGGCGCCGAACTTGTTCAGGCCGTACAGGACCGTGCTGTCCATCCGCAGCTTCATCTCGGGTGCGTGCTTCAGCCGGTTGTAGATCACCCGTGCGATCTTGGGCATGGCGCGCTTGTCGAGCGACTCGGCCTGGACGATGCTGGCGATGGTCAGGATCTCCAGTGGCGTACGGCCGACCCGCCTGGCACCGTCCACCAGGTTGCTCTCCTCGGCGGCGCGATCGAAGCGTGTCACCATCGCGGCGAGGATCTCGGCGGGGCGCGACGTGGGCGAGACCTCGTAGGTTCCGGGGAAGGCGAATCCTTCCAGCTCGCCCTTGGCGTAGGCCGGAAGACCGAGCGCCCTGCCGTCCTTGGCGGCCCGCTCGAACTCCACCAGCGGTCTGCCGGTGGCGGTCGACAACTGCTTCAAGATCTGTGAGAGCCGTAGTCCTTCCCTCACAGTCAGGGTGATCTGTCCCTGTTTGGTGTCCACAAGCGTCTCTCCAGAGCCCTGCCCGGCGACGTCCTTGGAGACGGAGGACAGCCCCTGGACCACGAGCGTGGATCCGACCGCCATCACGGTCACGGCGGCCGCTGCCGCCAGGGCGAGGCCGCGCCGACGGGGTCGACCTCGGTTGACCTGGAGGAACCGGCCCGGTGGAGGCGGCTGCTCCTCATGGGCCATGTCGGAGAGGGTCTCTCGCAGCAGATCCTCGATGTTCATCCGAACTCCCTCACGGTGCTCAGTTCAGGTGCGGCCTTCTTCAGGCGCTCCAACGATCGGTAAATCTGGCTGCGCACCGACCCGACCCTGACGCCGAGCAGCCGCGCGATCTCGGTCTCGGACAGGTCTTCGAAGTAGCGCAGCACGAGCATGGTCCGCTGCCGGGGTGTCAGCCGGGCAAGAGCCGCGCGCATCACCAGGCGAAGATCAACCATCTCGGCGTGCCCATCGCCGATCTGCTCGGGCAGCCATCCGGTGGACACTTCCGCGACGCGGGAACGGCGCCGCCACCAGCTCACCTGCTCGTGGTACATGACGCGGCGGACGTAGCCCTCGATGGCCGCGGGGTCGCGCAGGCCGCGCCACTTCGCGGCGGTCTTCGCCAGCGCCGACTGGACCAAGTCCTCGGCGGCGTGCCGGTCACCGGTCAGCAGGTACGCGGTACGGAACAGCGCTCCTGATCGATCGATGACGAACTCCCGGAAGTCCGCCGCAAATCCTGGATCCACCTGTCCTCCTCGCGATGTCGCCAAGCAAGGACGCGGACAGGGGGCCGATCTATGCCGCCATGGCCGAACTGATCCGCGTCAAGGCGCTCAGTCGCCGAGGTGTGAGGCCCCGCCCCGACGGGGCCTCGGGTGTCAGCCGGAGGTGAAGCTGAGCCGCGTCGTGTGTTCGGGGAGCTTGACGGTCAGGGTGCGGGTGGCGCTGTCATAGCGGTACGCGTCGGCGGGCAAGTCCTTGGGAGGTGCGGCGTTCAGGAAGTTGAGCGTCCATTGGCGCGCCTTGCCGCTGATCTTCACGGTGCGCCGCCCTCCTGACTCCGAGTATCGGATCGTGGTCTTGTCGTACAGCGTGTACGAGCCGGAGGCCCCCGAGGCGATGTTCAGGGTGAGTTTGTCCAGGGGGTTCTGGACGTCGTTGGCGACGTCAGCGGTCCTGGTCGGCAGGATGCCCCCGGCCTTGACGAACACGGGCATGGTGTCGAGGCCGGTGGTGATGCTCCGGGTGGTGCCGCCGGTGTAGGTCTGGCCGGTGAAGTAGTCGGTCCACTGTCCGGGCGGGAACCACACCGAGGTCGTGGCCGTGGCGCCGGGCGTGGTCACGGGCGCGACCAGGAGGTCGGGGCCGTAGAAGTACTGGCCGGCGGCGGTGGCGTACGCGTTCTCCTCTTCGGGATATTCCAGGTATGTCGGGCGGACGATCGGGACGCCGGTGGCGTTGGCCTCCTGGGCCAGCGTGTAGGTGTAGGGGACCAGGTTCTCCCTCAGGTTGAGGAACTTCTTCGCCGAGTCCTTCGCCGCGGTCCCGTACTGCCAGGGCAGCCGGTCGCCGTGGTTGCTGTGCAGGCGGTCGATGGGCTGGAAGGTGCCGAGCTGGACCCACCGGGCGTACAGGTCGTCGGGCAGCTTGCTGGTCCGCCTGGTCTGCCCGTTGTCGAGGTAGGTCTCCGAGCCCTGCAGGCCCGTGGTGTCGTTGTGGCCGCCGATGTCGTGGCTGATGGACGACATGCCGGTGGCGGCGGATTCGCCGGGCGTGTAGCCGACCTCCGCCCGGAGGGTTCCCCAGGTGGAGGACGTGTCGCCGGTGAAGTGGACAGTGCTGCGCTTGTCGGCCCACGGGCCGGTGGGCAGGCCCGAGCGGCCGGCGTACGAGCCTGTCTGGAGGGAGCCGAAGGCGCGGGAGAGCACGAAGCCGCCGTTGGCCGCGGCGTACTGCTGGTGGATCCAGGCGTCAGGGGTCACGCCGGGCAGCGAGGACTGCGAGGCGTCGCAGCACCAGTCGAGCCACCAGAAGTCGTTGCCCTGCTGATCCATGGTCTTGTGCAGATCCATGTACGCCTTGAGCTGGTCGGGGTCGCCCCAGTCGAAGGTGTAGCAGTTCGCGCCCGCGGCCCCTGCGCAGCCGCCCTTGCGCAGTTTGCCCTTGGCCGTGGCCTGTGCCTGGGCGAACTGCGGGTCGTCGCCGACGATGCTGGGATGGACGTTGAGCGTGTTGTGCAGGCCCTGGGCGGCCGACCAGTCGAAGAACGCCTTCGGGTCGGGGAACTTCGCGCGGTCGATCTGCCAGCCGCTCCAGGTGTTGGGCGATTTGAAGTCGGTGTCGGTGACCAGGACGTCCAGCGGGACGCCCTCGGAGCGGAACCTGGGCAGGATCGTGTTCTGGTAGTCGGCCGCGGTGCGGTCGATGTACTCGGAGTACCACACGCCGTACGCCCAGCGGGGTAGCAGCGCCGGCGGCCCGGTCAGGGTGGACAGGTCCGACAGGGCGCGCTTGTAGTCGTGACCGTAACCGAAGAAGTAACCGTCCTGGTACGCCCTGCCGCCGGGCCGCTGGGTGACCTTCCCGGTGGCGGGGTCGTACAGGGCGGAGGGCGTGTCGTCGAGCAGGTACCAGCCGTCCTTGTGCAGCAGGCCCGGAGTGGTCGGCGGGGTGCCGTTGTCACCGTTCACGTTGTCGAGGCTGCGGCGGTAGCCGCCGAGCGGGAGGTGGGGCGGCGGGGCGGCCGTGCCGGTGGGGGTCACGGCGAGCGTGTCCGCGTTGACGCGGCAGCCGGAGGCGCCGGGGCAGGTGAGGGTGATGTCGTTCGTGCCGGATTTGAGGGCGATCGGGATGGCGGCCGTCGCCCAGGTGTCCCAGTCGGCCGTGGTCGGGAAGGTCATCTGCTGCGTGGCGCCGCCTGTTGTGATGGTGGCCGTTCGCGTCTGGTGCTGGCCGTCGCCGCCGACGCCGTTGGCGTAGCGGATGTGCAGCGTGTACGTGCCGTCGGCGGACACGCCCACCAGGCGGGTGGCCAGGCCGGCGCCCTGGTTGAGTTCGGCGACGAAACCTCTGCCCGAGTAGCCGGCGTGGTCCTGCACCACCTTGGCCGTACCGGCGAGCCCGCCCGACTCGGCCTCGCAGCTCGTGCCGTACGCGCAGGGCACGGTGGCTCTGGCCGACGTCGGCGGATAGCCGGTGCCCGGTGGCAGCAGCGCGAGGCTGTCGATGTTGACGTTGCCGGAGTCGGCGGCTGTACGGGTCAGCGTGATCATGTGCCGTCCCGCGGCGAGCTGCACTCCCGGGGCGGCGATGGCCCAGGTGTCCCAGTTCGCGGTCACCGGCAGGGTCACCGTCTGACCGGTGCCCCCGTCCACCGACAGGGTGAGCGTGCGCGGCGTGTGCTGGCCGTCGCCGCCGACGGCGTTGGAGTAGCGGATGGCGAACTGGTACTGCCCTGACGTGGTCGCGTTCACGTCCGCGGACAGCTCGTTGCCCGTGCCTTCGAAGCCCGCCAGGAAGCCCGCGCCGGTGAAGCCGGAGTGGTTGGTGGCGACGGCCAGCCCGCCGTACGAGAGGTCCTCGGCCTCGCAGAGGGCTCCGGCGGGGCAGGTCAGTTGCTGCCATGGGGCGGCGGTCGTGGTCTTCAGGCTGACCGAGAGGTTCTGCGGGGTGAACGGGCCCGAACCGACCTGGTAGCGCAGGGTGAGCGCGCTCGTCCTGATGGTGAGCCAGCCGTTCGACGTACTCGATGTGAAGGGCGTTGCCGGAAAGGCGCCGCGCCCGACGGCGTTGAAGGTCGGAGTGTCGAGGAATTTGGCGTCGCCCGCGTACTCGGTCCTTATCAGGGTTGGGGACAGCACTTCGAAACGGGCGTTTCCTGAGGTCACCGCTTTGATCCGGTTGCTGTCTGGCATCGCCTCCGCCGGAGCGGGGGCGATGCCTGACATGGCCACCACGGTGATCGCGACGGCTACGAGGCGCAGGAAGGGGCTTGGTCGCACTGGGCGGCTCCTTAGTCACGTTCGATCGGGCACGGACCGAATTTGACTGCTTTGCCGCAACTATTGACCAGACTGATCGACCTGACAAGATCGGGGGGACATATTGATCGGATCCGGTCAGTGAGGTATGTGAATCGGTCAGTAGAGGTGCGGATCACGGCGCGGTGGCCGGAGACGATCTTGTGCCCAGCCGTACGTCCTGCCGGGATCAAGGCGTGGAAGGCTCCTCCCGTCCATCCTGTCGAGAACACCACCGATCTCGTCCGCTGGATGATCCGCGTCCGGGACGACCTGCCAGAGGCGGCTTACACTCTCAAACGCGCGCCGCACAACTGGCGCTAGCGCCCCATCTCCCACTCACTGCGCGCCGTCGGCAACTGTGTGTAGCCGCAGCCGATGTTGCCGCGCCCCCGGAGCGGGCCGTTCTGCCGTCAGTGCCCGGCCGACGTCATAGTGCACGACGTGCCTGGTCAGGCACTGTAAGCGCCACCGGAACACCTGTCAGATGGCGTACGGCCAGGGCTGTCAGATCGCGTGTGGACAGGCTGACAACACCGATCTCCTTGTGGACACGTTGGGTAACCGGCGAAGTTTATCCCGCCGCCCAGCAACCCCACCCCAGGAGTAACGATGAAGTTGGCCTCATGCGCCGCTGCCCTCTTGTCGGCCGCCCTGCTCACATCACTGGCCGAAGGGTCCGTGATGTCGGCGGCCGAGGCGGCCGGCATGAGGGCCCTTCCGAGCGTGAACATGGAAGCCACCGTCAAGGCGGCCCTGATCGACCCGAGGCGGCCTGACACCACGCAGACCCCGGGTGCCAAAGCCAGTGTGCTCCTCGTTGAGCAGGCGCTGCGCGACCGGAGCCTGCTCGACGCGAAGTGGGTGGACGGTTACTTCGGCTCCACGACGGTCACCGCCTATGCGAAGTACCAGAAGTCGCTCGGCCTTACCGGTCTCGACGCCAACGGCCTGCCGGGCAAGGGGTCGCTCGCCAAGCTCGGAGCCGGCCGCTTCACCGTCACCGCCACCGTCGACCCGGGCGCCCGGGTGTCCTACGGCGCCGCCGTCGTCAACACCCGTACCCGGAACATGCTGGCCGAGGCGAAGCGCCTGCTCGGCCGCGATCTCGCGCTGGACCAGGGTTCCTACAACCCCGGCGGCGACCCGACCTCCGTGGGCACCCACGATGGCGGCGGCGTCATCGACGTCTCCGTAAAGGGGATGACCGCCGCCACCCGCACCGCGGTCTGCCGCGCGTTGCGCCGGGTCGGCTTCGCGGCCTGGGTGCGCAGCCCCCAGCAGGGCGACTGGCCGTGGCACATCCACGCCGCCGCCATCAACGACACCAGTCTTTCCAGCCAGGCACAGCACCAGATCGGTGACTACTACCTGGGCCAGAACGGGCTCGCCAACCGCGGGCCGGACGACGGGCCGAAGGTGACCATCCGCACCTGGGAGGAGTACCAGCGCCGCTGAGTCCTCCGAAGCCAAGCTCCGCTGACCATCCGAGACCTTGAAGCACCGCAGACAAAGGAGAAACAGCATGAGAACTTTCACCAGGATCCTCACCGCGACGACCGCCGCGATGGCACTGAGCGGAACGGTGCTGGCCACCGCGACGCCCGCCTCGGCAGCCGGCCGCGACGGCGTCTGCGACAGCGGCGAGTTCTGCTACTACTTCAACAGCAACAACCAGGGCTCGGTCTCCGACTTCACCGGATCGGTCTCCGACTACGACACCACGCAGCCCACCTGCTACGACTTCAAGGGCCCCGGCGAGGGCAAGGGCAAGTGCATCAAGAACGCCGCCGCCTCCGTCTGGAACCGCAGCAGCAAGAAGGTCCGCGTCTACTTCAACACCGGCAATACCGGCACTTATCAGGACTTCGCCGCCGGCGCCAAGGGCAACCTGAACGCCAGCCTCAAGAACCAGAACGCCTCGCACGAGTTCAACCCGTCGTCAACAGCGCGCACCAACATGTCGTTCGCGCTGTACGCGTCCTCCGGCGGCGGGATCACCTGCGGCTTCGACGGTTACACCTCCACCTCCGGCCGGCATGAGGGCATCGACATCGCCCGCGGCATCGGCGCGGATGTTCACAACCTGGTGGCGGGCACGATCACCAATGTCCAGTTCGGATCCACCGGCCGGGCTGGACTGTCCACGATCGCCGTCTACAACGCCGCGGCGAACAAGACGGTGATCTACCTGCACTCCGCTCCGCGGTCCTCCCTGCGTGTGGGCCAGTCGGTCAGCCGCGGCCAGATCATCGCCGACGAGTCGTGGCACGGGGTTTCGAGCAGCTCGTCCGCGCACACCCACGTCGAGATGCGCCCCGGACGGCAGACGCGGGCGTCCAAGAGCGTCGGCGACCCGACCCTGGAGAACCCGAACCCGACCTCGTTCTGGAACTCCCAGGGCTACAACGTCCGATAACGACCCGCGACCCGCTGACATGAGAGGAAGACACCTGTGCCTTCACGAACTGTACGGCTGATCTCGGGGCTCACCACCGCGGTGGCACTCGGCGGAACCATGCTGACCACCGCGACGCCCGCCTCGGCGGCCAGCCGCGACGGAGTCTGCGACAGCGGCGAGTTCTGCTACTACTTCAACAGCAACAACCAGGGATCGGTCTCCGACTTCACCACTTCGATCCCCGACTACTCCACCACGCAGCCCAGCTGCTACGACTTCAAGGGCCCCGGCGCGGGCAAGGGCAAGTGCATCAAGAACGCCGCCGCCTCCGCCTGGAACCGCAGCAGCAAGAAGGTCCGCGTCTACTTCAACACCGGCCTCACCGGCTCCTACCAGGACTTCGCCCCAGGCGCCAAGGCCAACCTCAACTCCAC
The DNA here is from genome assembly GCF_040648495.1 of Nonomuraea sp. NPDC049129. Taxonomy (NCBI): domain Bacteria; kingdom Bacillati; phylum Actinomycetota; class Actinomycetes; order Streptosporangiales; family Streptosporangiaceae; genus Nonomuraea; species Nonomuraea sp. NPDC049129. Next base: position 59,367 of record NZ_JBEZDU010000025.1, read on the forward strand.
TCTCAAGAACCAGAACGCCTCCCACGAGTTCCTGGGTAGCTCCCTACCGCCGACCCAATGCAAGACCGACGGCACGGACAGCAAGCTGCCCACGACGATCCTCGTGTACCGCGAGTCCCTCAATCGCGTGGAGCGGGTGGACTTCAAGACCTACGTCAAGAACGTCCTGCCCAACGAGTGGGTGACGAGCTGGCCGAGCGAGTCCCTCAAGGCCGGCGCGATGGCCGTGAAGAACTTCGGCTGGTACTGGGCGCTGCACTCCGCCAGCAAGACGCCGAGCGGCCAGTGCTTCGACGTCTATGACCACACCTCGAGCCAGGTGTACAAGCCCGGCTCCGCGAAGGCGGTGACGAACGCCGCGGTGGACGCGACCTGGGGCACCCGGCTGACTCGCAGCGGGAAGATCTTCCGGGCCCAGTACTGCTCGACGACGACGGCGTGCGGTAACTGGGTCAACGGCGACTGGATGTCGCAGTACGGCTCCCGCGACAAGGCCAGAGCGGGCTGGAGCTACTCCAGGATCCTCAAGAACTACTACACCGGGATCGTCATCGGCTCCTGACCCCTCCGAAGACCATAGTTCCCCGCCGTATCCTGCGCGGCGGGGAACTATGGCGCGTCGACGATGATCTGGAAGTTGACCGGCCGGCTTCCGGGGAAAAGGACCGTTCCCGAGGCGTCCACCATCTTGAATCGCACGTAGCACAGGCCCGGCTTGCTCGGCGTGGTGACGACGGTCTGGATGTCGACCAGCTCGCCGGGTTGCGTGTCCTTGATCGGCACGTGGGAAATGGTCTGGCACTGATCGGCCTGCTGCGTGACGTCAAGGCGACGCAGCGAATAGCCCTTCCACGGCACGGTCCCGGAGTTCTTGAGTCGCCATGTCTTGGTCACGGTCTTACCGGTGCCGACGCGCGAGCAGTCGGGGAGCGTGACGTCCTCGATGAACGTCACCGCGTCCCCCTTGTGCAGCGGCGCGGCCAAGGGCGGGCTGGTCGAACGCACCGGGCAATCGGCTGGGGACAGCGCGGCCATCGCCGAGGTGCCGGACAGGGCCGGGCCGGGTTGTACGTCGGGCGTGGCGCCGCGATTGATGGTGGCCACGATGACGGCCACCGACCCCACGGTGACGACCGCCGCCGCGAACGCGGCCGGGCGGATCCACCGTGATCGCCCTTGTCCCTCCGGCGTATGGACCTCGCCCACGATCTCGCCGGTCGACCATCCGTTGGCGAGCCGCACGGTATGGGGTTCCGCGGCTTCGCCGGGCAGATGATCCACTGAGGTGTCCGTGCGAATCGAAAGCTCCCCGGCGCTCCCCGATCTGACCGCCAGGTTCGCTCGCTCCCAGCGCTCGCGGTACGCGGCCGGGTCCGCGCCGCACACCTTGAGGAACTCGACGGTGGTCTCCCAGCTCGGGAGCCGGTTACCCTTCGTAGCCTCGTGCAGCGTTGTGTGAGAAATCGCCCCTGACCGACCGGACATTTCCCGAAAAGACGGGTTGCCGACCGAGGTGCGCAGTTCCCGCAGGGTCACCGCGAAGTCCTCGATCGCCTCCGTCCGTACCCGCGTGTCGTCCACCGTGTGAAGCTAACAGCACCCATGGTGTTCATCAACCGAAACGGACAATCCCAGTGAGACGGTGCTTGAGAAGGCAACCGATAACCCGAGAACCATTCGCACCATTCATCGTTCCGCTCGAATACGGTGCGCAGCATGGTCGCCACCCAAGGTGGCGGGCCCACCGTCCGGCGCGAAGGCCGGACTCGCCACGCCATCGCCGTACCCGTCGGACGAAGCGACCGTCAATGGCCCCGTCAGACGCTGAGAATGTATGAACCGACTTTCCCGTCTTTCCGAGAATCCGAGTCAATGAAGCCATAACCCGTGTGTTCACCCCCGAGGGCATGGTTCGTGGGCGATCTAGGCAACCCCTGAACTGGCACGAGTGAGATCCAAGTGACGACAGACGGACACTCTGTAATCCTTCGATTTACATATTCGGACACCGCAAAGCCGCGCCGACTTGACATCTGCTGTAACCACACAGTCGACAATCGGCAATTTCTCATCCGGCGGGGTAATCCCTCAAGTCAACCGGCCCGCCCATCAAGTCAGCGAGCACGGAGAGTCACTGCCGGCTACGATCTCCAGAGCGTCCGCGCCATCAGCGGACCCGCGGTAGGTACTCCTCCACAGGCGGATAGCCGTCCTCCAGCCAAGCGCACATCCGCCAGTTGGCCGCCCACAGCCGCTCCCGATCCGACGTGAACAGCGCGTAGGTCTCGGCGAAGAACTCCTTGGTCGACGTCCGCCCGTACGGCGTGCACGACTGGTATCCGACCTGTGCGGCATAGGCGGCGAACCGCGCCAACAGCAGCCCGGGCGCCGCCAACCCCGCGATATACGTATGCCGCAGCAGCAGCACCGTAGTCACCTTGACGACATCGCGCTGCCCCTCAGGAAGCAACGCGTCCAGCGTCCGGGCGGCGGCCAGCGTGGGGTCCGCCTGCGCGACGGCCGCCGCCTGCGCCTTGGCGAAGGTCGCTATGACATCCCTGACGTTGGGGGGTACGGTCTCCCGGAGTGCCGCCCAGGTCTCGTTCGCGACGGGGACGAAGTCGTCGTTCGCGTCGGTGTAGGCCCCGTAGGCGGTGGTCCAGGTGTTGAAGGCTTGGATGAGCCGATTGTCGGCGTTCGCCAAGGAGGCGCGCAGCCGCTGGTCGAGCAGGTCGTACGCCTGCCGCGGCTTGTCCCTGAGCCGAGCCAGCGACAGTGAGGCCTGCTCGTGGGGGCACATGGTGACCACATGGCCGATCTCGTGCAACAGGGTCCAGTCGCCGCCCGGCCCGCAGTCGCCCGGCGGGCCGGACGCCGCGCGAGTCATGTCGTCGAAGGCGAGGTCGAAGTAATGGACGTGCGGCGTCGGTTCGACAGGCTTCGGACCGATCAGGTCCAGACCACCCGTGCTCACATGGGCCTCACCGCCGTGCCGGCCGGCCGCTATGGGATCCACGGGCATGTCGCGGATCAGTGAGGTGCCCTTGAGCGCCTCGAGGTCGCCGGCCGGAATGCGCTCGAACGCCGACGCGACCTGGCCGAGCTCGGCCAGGCTCCACGCCTTCGCCGGACGATTGTCGGCAGGCAGCCGGTCGCCCACGCCGCCGAGCGCGAACCGCCTCTGCAGCGCGTCCTTGCCCTCCTTGATCGAAACCGGCCGTGGGTACCACGCCGGTAGCGGCCGGTCCACCACGTCGCCCAGCCGTTCGGCACGCACCACGCGGTTGTCATCGGTGATCAGCTCGTAGCGGGCGGATCCGTTCGGGAGGGGGATCGTCAGCGGCCAGACGGTTCCCGGCAGTTCGAGCGGCTGACCGTCGGGCCGGGTGAGGCGGGTGGTGACACGCATGATCATGTACTGGACGGCATCGCGTTCGTGCACGGGCACGAAGGTGAGGTTGGTGGTGTACTTGGCATCGCGGATCGCGGCGCCGGTGTCCCCGAAGTCCCGGGGCAGCGGTTCCGCTGGGGGGACGAGCCTGAGCATGGTCGGTGCCGGACCGTTACCGTCGCCGAGCAGCAGGTTCACCACTCGGCGCAGCAGGAGGAGGAAGGACTCGTTCTGCTGCAGGTCCTGGCGGGTGAGCGCGCGTAACCGTACGACGCCGTCGGTGCCGGGGCGTACCGTGACGGCGCAGCGGCGCAGGCCGGCCAGGATGCGGTCACGGACCCGCAGGTCAGTGGCCTTCAGCTCGGCCCACTTCTGCTCCAGCAGGCGCAGGTACGCGCCGAAGACGCCCTCCCAGACATCCCCCAGGGCCGCACCGTCCTCGGCGGCCAGAGCCACCCCGGCCAGCTGAGCCGAAGTGACCGGACAGGCCTCCGGCCACTTGGCCAGGAAGACGGCGAAGCCGACGGCGTCCTTGTCCTGCTCGTAGGCAGCGCGCCCGGCGGCGAGGAGCTTGATGACGTCCGTGAGGCGGATTGTCCGCGTCGGGCGATCGATGAGACGACCGTCCGTTTCGTTAAACGACGTCCTGATCTCGTCAAGTTTGATGAGTACCTTGCGCGTGGGCGTCACCGCTGCATCCATGGACGGCTCCCTCCATTGGAACGCTCCCTTGAACGGTAACCGGGGAGATTCCCGATTCCCTACGCTGTGTCCGCTGAATGACAGACCGCGTCAGAGGAGCCCACGTTCTATGGCCACCACGACCGCCGCCGCCCTGGTCTCGACGCCGAGCTTGGCGAAGACGTGCTTGAGGTGCGTCTTGACCGTGGTCTCGCTGATCAGCAGGGTTCTCGCGATCTCCTTGTTGGCCGCGCCCCGTGCCACCAGGCGCAGCACCTCCAGCTCGCGCGGGCTCGGCGCCTGCGTCGCGGGCCCGCGGATGAGCGCGGAGGCGATCGACGGCGCCAGGACCGCGCCGCCCGCGGCGGCCGTACGGACCGCCCGGTGCAGTTCCTCGCGCGGCGCGTCCTTCAGCAGGTAGCCCGCCACCCCGGCGGCCATGGCCCGGGTCACGTCGGCGTCGGTGTCGTACGTGGTCAGCACGATCACCTTGATCTCCGGGTGGTCCACGCGCAATCGCTCGATCGCGCCCACGCCGTCCAGGCTGGGCATGCGCAGGTCCATGAGGATGACGTGCGGCCGTGCCTGCCTGGCCATGGCCAGCGCTTCGTACCCGTCGCCCGCCTCGGCCACCACCTCGATGTCGTCCACGTGGTCGAACATGCCGCGCAGCCCGTCGCGGACCACCGGATGGTCATCCACGATCATCAGCTTGAGGGGATACGCAGGCACAGTGCCGTCCCCTCTCCCGGCGCCGTCTCCACCGTCAGCGTTCCGCCCACGCCGCGGGCGCGCTCGCGCATGGCTGCCAGCCCGTAACCGGAGCCGCGCGCGGCCGGGTCGAAGCCCCTACCGTCATCGAACACGTCCAGCATCACCTCGTCGTCCATGTACGTCAGCGTGATCGCCACCCGGCCCGCCCGCGCGTGCTTGGCCGCGTTGGACAGCCCCTCCTGCGCCGCGCGCAGCAGCGTGGCGCCCACCTCGCCGGGCAGTGGCCGGGGCGGGCCCTCCACCGTCACGGTGGCGCTCACCCCGGACGTACGTGACCACCGCTCGGCGACCTGCGCCAGGGCGGCGTCGAGGCGCGCGTCCTGTAGGGGGCCCGGCCGGAGCGCGTCCACCGAGCGGCGGGCCTCTTGGAGGTTGTCGCGGGCCAGCTCCTTGGCCAGCGCGATCCTCCTGCGTACGGCGGGCAGGTCGGGTATGCCCGGTTCGGGCATGGCCTGCTCGGCCGCCTCAAGCTGGGTGATGATCCCGCTCAGCCCTTGGGCGATGGTGTCGTGAATCTCTCTGGCCAGTCTGGCCCGCTCCTCCAGCACGCCGAGCGTCTTGGTCTGCTCGCTCTGGCGCAAGACGTAGGTCAAGAACATGCCGATCGCCACCACCAGGCCGCAACTCCCGGCGAGCCGCCACAGGACGTCGGGGTCGTCCAGGTAGCCCCTGGCCGCGAACGTGCACAGGATCGTCGCCACGGCTCCCGCGTACGACCAGGGGATGGGCAGCATCACGTACGGCTGGGGCATCAGCCCGAAGATCACCACATCGAAGGAGCGGTCGGTGAGCACCAGCGCGACGTAGAGAGCGCAGAGCACGGCCAGGTGGAGCGCCATGGGGCGGAGCCGGCCGAGCAGGTGCGGCCGGCGGACGACGAAGAACCAGTGCCAACCGGCCAGCGACGCGAGCACCACCAGAGTCACGGGGGCCGGGCTCTTGTTCTCGCCGATCGACAGGATCAGCCCCAGCGCCAGGCAGGCGTAGAACAACAGGTGGAAGGCGCGCACCCAGCGCGCCTCCCAAACGTTCACGCCGTCACTCCCATCGGAACAGCGCCGCGGCCACCGCCGTACCCGCCACGATTATCCCGGCAAGGATCATCATCGGGAAGAGTACGGTGGCGCCGGTCCAGGCGGCGTTCAGCAGGTCCACGCCCGGGGTCAGCGGCAGGAAGTCGCCGATCACGCGGAGCGAGTCGGGCAGGGCCTTGCGGGGCACGGCCGCGCCGGCCAGGAAGACCATCGGGAACATGACCATCATGCCGATCAGGCTCGCGCCCCTGGTGTTGCGGACGATCGCGGCGATCACGAAGCCGAGCGCGCAGACCGTCACCGAGCACAGCACGAAGGCGACGGCCAGCAGGGGTACGTTCGTGGGCGGCTTCGCGCCGAACCCCACGATCGCGGCCACCACCAGCAGCGCCGAGCCGACCAGAGCCGCGGCGACCTGCGCCACCAGCTGGGCGCCGAGCAGCAGGACCGGGGAGATCGGCGTGGTCGCCAGCCGCTTGAGCACCTTGCGCTCGCGGTAGGCGGCCACGATGCCGGGCATGGCGCCCATGCCGCCGATGGCCGCGATCATCGCCATGTAGCCGGGAACCGCGCCGCTGTCACCGCGCTTGAGCACCAGGAGCATCAGCGGAAAGGCCATCATGAAGAACACCGAGGCGGGATCGCGCAGCAGCAGCCTCAGTTCGGTCGTGGTGAGCGCGGTGAACGCCTTCATTGGTCCGCTCCTTCCAGGGCGAAGTACGCCTCTTCCAGGCTGGAGGTGCCGGTCCGGGCGATGATCTCGGCCGGGGTGCCCATGGCCCGGATCCGGCCGCGGGCGAAGACGGCCAGGCGGTCGCACAGGGCCTCGGTCTCGTCGAAGTAGTGGCTCACCAGCACCACGGTGGTGCCGGATGTCTTCAGCTCCCGCACCAGCCGCCAGGTCTCCCGGCGGGCAATGGGGTCCAGGCCGGTGGTCAGCTCGTCCAGCACGACCACCTCGGGGTCGCCGACCAGGGCCAGGGCGAGCATCAACCGCTGCTTCTGCCCGCCGGACAGGTCGCCGTACGCCTTGCGCGCCAAGGGGGTCAGTCCCCAGCGCTCCATGACCACCCGCCAGTCGGCGGGCTGGTGGTAGAAGGAGGCGAAGGCGTGCAGCGCCTCGGCTACCTTGATCCGCTCTGGCAGTGCGCTCTCCTGAAGCTGGGCGCCGATGCGCTGGGCCAGGGCCCGGCGCCGGCGCGCGGGGTCCTCGCCCAGGACGCGCACGCTGCCTCCATCGGCGCGCCGCAGCCCGAGGAGGCATTCGACAGTGGTGGTCTTGCCCGCCCCGTTGTGGCCGGCGATGCCGAAGGTCTCCCCGGCGTGGACCGTGAACGTGACGCCGTCCACGGCGGTGGTGTCCCCGTACGTCTTGCGCAGGTCTGTCACCTCGATGGCTTCCATGCCTCAAGACTCCCGTCGGGGCGGGTCGCGCAACATCGCCCATCACGCCGCCCCGGCATCCTCCATCCGGGTGATGCGCGTCGGTTCCTGAGCGGCGCGTTTCACCCGCTCTCGCGCTATGAAGGGATATGTGGAATCTGCCCACTACTGGCGTTACCACGGGCTCGGTGGCCTGGATCTGATGCGCGCGCAGTTCGTCCAGCACCGGTTCGCCCGGCACAGCCACGAGACGTACGCGATGGGAACGCTGGAGGCCGGTCAGGAGGAGATCCGGTTCTCCGACGGCGTGCAGTACGCGGGGACGGACGAGGTCGTGGTGATCGAACCGGGCGTCGTCCACACGGGCGGGCCCCACACGACCGACGGATGGACGTACCGGGTGCTGTATCCGAGCGTCGAGCAGGTGCGGGAGGTCGCCGACGAGATCGGCGTGCCCGGCGGGACCCCGTCGTTCGAGCGGCGGGTGATCACCGACCCGCGAATGGCCCGGCGAGTGGCGGCCGCCCATCGCCTGGCGGAGTCCGGCGCGTCACTGGCCGCGGACTCCCAGCTCCACACGCTGCTGACCCTCATGCTCCGCGCGTACGGCACGCGCCGACCGCAGCGCCAGGCCCGCCGGACCGGCAGGAGGAGCATGTCCCAGGTACGGGATCTGCTGCACGCGACGATGCCGGACCCGCCGGGCCTGACCGAACTGGCGGCGGTGGCAGAGGTCACTCCGTACGCCCTGTTGCGTTCCTTCCGGCGCGCGTACGGCATGCCGCCGCACGCGTACGTGACCCAGTTGCGCGTCGCGAAGGCTCGCGAGCTGCTGCGGCAGGGCATGCCGCCGGCGCAGGCGGCCGTCACGGTGGGGTTCTGCGACCAGTCGCACCTCTCGCGGCACTTCCGGCGCCTCGTCGGAGTGCCGCCGCGCGCCTACCAGCGTGGGGTGCAATAACGTCCAATCCTTCGCGTACGCCGCGTATCTACCGTGCCCGCATGACGACCGACGAACGCGCTCTCCCCCTCGAACTCGACCCCTCCGCCATTCAGCGCCTGGGCCGGCACGCGGTGGATTTCCTGGCCGACTGGGTCCGCGACCTGGACTCGGCGCCCGCGAGCGACTACCGGCAGGCCGGACAACTGGTCACCACGTTGCGGCGCCCGCCCGGCGAAGGCCCCGGCGACTTCGCCGCCCTCCTGGAGCTCTTCCGCCAAGCCGCCGGGCAAGGCGTGGACACGGCCGGTCCGGGCTATCTCGCGTACTTCCCGGCGGGCGGGCTGGTCACAGCGGCGCTGGCCGAACTGCTGGCCCAGACCGTCAACCGCTTCACCGGCGTGGCCCAGGTGGCGCCCGCGCTGGTCGCCATGGAGCACGGGGTGCTGACCTGGTTCTGCGACCGGTTCGGACTGCCGGAGGGCTCGGGCGGGCTGGTCACGACGGGCGCGTCGGTGGCAACACTCTCGGCGCTGCTCGCCGCCCGCCACGCCCACGGAGACGGGGGAGGCGACGGCGGAGGCGACGGCGACGGCATGTTGTACGTGACCGAGCACACGCACTACTGCGTCGCCAAGGCCGCCCGCATCGCCGGCCTGCCCGCCGAGCGGATCCGGACCGTGCCCGCCACCGCGGACCTGCGCATGGACGTCTCGTCGGCGGCCACGATGATCGCCGCCGACCGCGCCGCAGGGCTGCGTCCGTTCTTGCTGGTCGGCACCGCGGGAACCACCAGCTCCGGCACCATCGACCCGCTTGTGGAGCTGGGCGAACTGGCTCGCGGCGAGGGGCTGTGGTTCCACGTGGACGCCGCCTACGGTGGCGGGTTCCAGCTCACCGAGCGGGGCCGGGACCGGCTCGCCGGGATCGAGGCGGCCGACTCGATCGCGCTGGATCCGCACAAGAGCCTGTTCTTGCCGTACGGCACGGGCCTGCTCCTGGTGCGCGACCCCGCCGTACTGCATGCCGCCCACGCGGCCGACGCCCGGTATCTGCAGGACCTCAGCCCGGTGGACGACCTGCCCGACTTCGGCCACCTCGGGGTGGAGCTGACCCGGGAGTTCCGGGGGCTGCGACTGTGGCTGCCCCTGCATTTGCACGGCGTACGGGCCTTCGAACGGGAGCTGGACGAAAAGCTCGACCTCGCCGCCTATGTCCACCGCCAGCTCGCCGGGGACCCACGCTTCGAGGTGCCGTGGCAACCGGACCTGACAGTGGTGCTCTTCCGGCTGCGCGGAACGGACGAGGACAACAGGCGGCTCCTGGCCGAGATCAATTCCAGTCGGCGCGTGTATCTGAGCAGTACGGCCATCGACGGCAGGTTCTTCCTGCGCCTGTGCGTGCTCAGCTTCCGCACCCACGCGGACCGCGTCGAGGAGGCACTGGGAATCATCCGATCAGCGTGCTGATCTAAGGCGACACCTCCGAATCGATATGACTTGAAGGGCATATGACTCCGATGGCATAGTGGAGTATGTGGACATTGACTGGCCAGCCTAATTCGGTGCGTGGCTTGACCGGCTCGAAGCAGAAGCCCGCGCCGACGACCAGCGGTCGCGGCTGCTCCTGGTGTTCACCGCCCGCGCCCTGGATCAGCGTCGGAATATGACTGGACCACTCACCCCGGATGCGGAAACGGCCACACTGCGGTGGGTTCGCCAGTCACGCCGTCATCAGCTGTGGCGGTGTCGCACGCCTACCATCCGGAGGTGGCGGTGCGATTGATCTGCTGGTTTCCACCGAACACCGGGAAGGTCGTCGTGGCCTTGTTCGCCGGGGACAAGGCCAAGCTGGGCGATCTGGTCTACGACAGCGTGGCCGCACGCGCGGACGGGCTGATCGATCAGTGGAAACGGGAGACAGCGTTTGAGGAGAAGCCATGACCGAGCCTGACAACACCTTCGTCCGCGGCAACGAACACCTGGACCGACTGCTCGCCGATCCCGAACTCGCCGCTGACGTGGCCCAGGCGCACGAGGCGGCCGAGGAAATGGACCGCGCCTATGCCATGAACCTAGCGATGATCCGCAAAGCCGGACAGATGACCCAGGTCGAAGTGGCCAAGAGACTCGGTGTGGGACAGGCTGTGGTGTCCCGGCTGGAGAATCGCAGCGACATGCTGCTGTCCACTCTGTTCGACTACCTCACGGCAACAGGAGCCGAAGGCGCCAGCATCGTCGTGACCGTCCACGGACGCCGCATCGAACTGGACCTGGCGCAACTGCGCGCCGCCTCCTCCGACCAGCGATCAGCGTGATCCGTCCGCTCCGCGCCTGAGGTTACGAGCACTGACTGGCTGTCTCCACGGGTCGGTCAGAGCATTCCAAGCAGGTGAACACGTACATCGATCCTGCGTCACCGATCATGATGCCTGCGGGTTCCTGGAGTTCGGAGACCTGGTGGGGGCGCAGCAGGTGCTGTTCTTCCAGTGGTACCCATCTCTTGTCCGACCCCCCATCGTGCTCCCAGCTCGCGATGGTGAGCAGGTGCGACATCTCGTGTCCGCGGTCGCACTCCATCGAGATCGGGTCCTGAATCCAGTCAACCCACCCGCCGACCTTGGTTCCCGGGGCCGTGGACAGGTGGTCCTGGTAGCTCCATTCCTCGGGATTGTGCGAAGAGTCGCTCCATTCGGCGACCTTCTTGTCCAGCTCCCGGCGGGCCACAGCAGAGGACCGCCCATGGAACTATCCGTGATGGCCGGAGCTCCACGGCGCGGGTGCAGCCGGACCGTGGTCTTCACCTGGTCAGCCAGGTCCGGAAAGATCGCCGCCACATCCACTGGCGCAGGCGGGGTCGACAGTCGCACGCCTTCTCACTCCGATCATCAGGAAGTCCGTGGACGCAAACCGTAGAGCAGCGCTCCGACAGAACGGAACGTGTGCTCTCCAGGACTGATCACTGGGCCATGAGGAGGGGCGACCGCACTCGTTCACTCCCCGGTTCGGCTTTCTGCCCGTTCGCCGCACAGTAGCCGGGACCGCCCGTCTGCTGAGCGGCCAAGGGCGTCGAGGTTGGACTGGTCACGGTCCCGGAAGGCCAGGTCAGATACCGTCGGCGGGTTTTGGCGGCGTTACTGGGTGTCGTCACACCCGCGAAGCCCAGAGCCGCTGATAATACGGATTACTTCAGCTATTACCCCTTGACATCCTCTAATGTCCGGTTTCACAATGACCGAACTAATGCGCATTAGCAGGACGATGGGTGATACGCACAGTGACTGGTTCAGGGCGGCGTCTGACGCAGCAGGACATCGCGCGCATGACTGGCGTGAGCCAGACGACGGTGTCACTGGTGCTCAACGGGCGGGCCGACGGCGAGGTGCGGATCTCGCCCGAGACCCGCGACCGAGTACTCCAGGTAATCAGGGAGACCGGATACGTTGCCGATCCGGCGGCGCGCGGGCTGGCCGAGCGGCGCAACCGCATCTACGGCGTGTTCACCTACGAGGCCGTCTTCCCGGCGGAAGGTGCTGATTTCTACCATCCGTTCCTGGTCGGCATCGAGGAGTGTGCCGAGGAGGCGGGCTGTGACCTGCTGCTGTTCACCAGTGCCAAGGTGGAGCAGGGTGAGCGGCGGCGGATCTTCAGTGGGGAGAGCCGGATTCGGCTGGCTGACGGATGCGTTCTGCTCGGCCGGACCATCGACCGGGACGACCTGTCTCGGCTGCTGACCGAGGGCATCCCGTTCGTTTCGGTCGGCCGTCGCGATGACGCCGGTGGGCCGGTGCCGTACGTCGGGGCCGACTACCCGCCCGCGATGCGCGCGCTGGTCGAGCGGGCGGCGGCGCTCGGGCATCGCCGGATGGCCTATGTCGGAGTGGGGGCGGGTGCGGAGTCCTTCGCCGATCGGCTGCGCGGTTTCACCGCAGGTGTGGCCGCGACCGGTGTCGAAGGGTTGCATCTGACCACCGCGGACGAGCTGTTCGACTCCGGTGCGAGCGTGGTGTTCGCCGAGGAGCTGGCCGACGGCGTGGCCATCGTCGAGAGCGCCCGAGCCCGTGGCCTGGACGTGCCGCGCGACCTGTCCATTCTCGCGCTGGGCGCGTCCACCAGGCCGGTGTCGACCGACATCGACTTCGCCGGGTTCCGCATTCCCCGGCGGGAGATGGGGCGCAGGGCCGTCGAGTTGCTTACCGGGGTGCTGGAACGCGGTGGTGTTCCGCAGGAACTGCTGGCGTGCGAGCTGGTCGAGGGATCGACGTTGGCACCCGCACCCCGGACATGACCCTGGCCTCCGGACATGACCCTGGCCCCCGTACCTGACACAGACCGTACTTGAGGAGAGGTAACCCCCCACGTGGTTGAGATATCGGCAGACGCGCTCGTCGTCGGCGGCGGGCTGGGCGGCGTTGCCGCCGCGCTGGCCCTGTTGCGGGCCGGGCGCTCGGTGGTGCTCACCGAGGAGTACGACTGGCTGGGCGGACAGCTCACCAGCCAGGCCGTACCCCCGGACGAGCACACCTGGGTGGAGCGGTTCGGCGTCACGGCGAGCTACCGCGCGCTGCGCGACGGCATCCGGCGTTACTACCGCGACCACTATCCGCTGACCGAGCGGGCGCGGGCGTGGCGGGAGCTGAACCCGGGCGCCGGGCACGTCAGCAAGTTGTGCCACGAGCCGCGGGTCGCCGTCGCGGTCATCGACGAGATGCTGGCCCCCTACCGGGGGTCGGGCAGGTTACGCGTACTGCAGCCGTACCGGCCGGTCGGGGCCGAGGTGGACGGCGACCGCGTCACGGCCGTGCGGCTCGCGCATCGCGACAGCGGCGACGAGATCACGGCGGTGGCGGCGTACGTGCTGGACGCCACCGAGACCGGCGAGCTGCTGCCGCTGGCCGGGGCCGAGTACGTGACCGGGTTCGAGTCGCGCGACGAGACCGGTGAGCCGAGCGCCCCGGCGACGGCCCAGCCGATGAACATGCAGGCCGTGTCCGTGTGCTTCGCGATCGACCACGTTGACGGCGACCACACCGTGGACAGGCCCGCCTCGTACGACTTCTGGCGCGCCTACCAGCCGCCCTTCTGGGGCGACCGGCTGCTGTCGTGGCGCTGCCCGAGCCCGCGGACGCTGGAGATCGTGGAGCGTTCCTTCACCCCGAACCCGGGTGACGACCCCCGCCTGGTGGAGGCCGACCAACGGGTCAATCCGGGCGACGGCAACCTGTGGACGTTCCGCCGGATCGCCGCCCGCGACAACTTCCGGCCCGGCACGTACGACAGCGACATCACGCTGGTCAACTGGCCGATGATCGACTACCTGGAAGGGCCGATCATCGACGTGCCGGACGCCGATCGGCACCTGGCGGCGGCCCGCGAGCTGTCGATGTCGGTGATGTACTGGCTGCAGACCGAGGCCCCCCGCCACGACGGCGGCACCGGCTACCCGGGCCTGCGGCTGCGCGGCGACGTCACCGGCAGCGCCGACGGGCTCGCCCAGGCCCCCTACATCCGGGAGTCCCGGCGCATCCGGGCCCTGACCACCGTCACCGAACAGGACCTGTCCGTGGCGGTACGCGGTGACAAGGGCGCCGCTTCCTATCACGACTCGGTGGGCGTGGGCATGTACCGCATCGACCTGCACCCCTCGACCGGCGGCGACAACTACATCGACGTCGCCTGCTCCCCGTTCGAGATCCCTCTCGGAGCGCTGGTCCCGCAGCGGATGACCAACCTGCTGCCCGCCTCCAAGAACATCGGCACCACCCACATCACCAACGGCGCCTACCGTCTGCACCCGGTGGAGTGGAACGTCGGCGAGGCGGCCGGCGCGCTCGCCGCCTTCTGCCTGGACCAGGCCACCACGCCGCACGCCGTGCGCGCGGACGGGCGGCTCCTGGCCGACTACCAGCACCGGCTCGCCGGCGACGGCGTGGAGCTGCGCTGGCCCGACGTCACCGGTTACTGACGTACAAGGAGAATCCCCCATGAAAGCACCCGGGAAGCTGGCGGCCCTCACGCTGACCGCCCTCCTCACCCTCACCGCCTGCGGCGGCGGTGACGCCGCGCCGGCCGCGAAGGGCCCGCAGCCGCTGCGCATGTCGATCTGGACCTCCAACGAGGCCCACCTGAAGCTGTTCAAGGACATCGCCGCCGAGTACCGCAAGTCCCACCCGCAGGTCGGCGAGATCACCTTCGACCCGATCCCGTTCGAGAACTACACGACCACGCTGACCACGCAGATCGCCGGCGGCAACGCCCCCGACCTGGCGTGGATCCTGGAGAACTCCGCGCCGGACTTCGTCGGCTCCGGCGCCCTCGTCCCGCTCAAGAGCAAGATCGAGAAGGTGGACGAGCTGGTCCCCGCCGCCACCCGGCTGTGGGAGAACGGCGGCGAGCTGTACGCCTACCCGTTCTCCACCTCGCCGTTCGGCATCTTCGTCAACACCGACCTGGTCAAGTCCGCGGGCCAGAAGTCGCCGCGTGAGCTGATCAAGGCGGGCCAGTGGGACTGGGAGCACGCCAACGAGATCAACAAGGCCGTCGCGGCGAAGGGCAAGAACGGTCTGACCATCCTCAACTTCGACTACAAGGCCTGGGACAACCTCGCCACCATCTGGCAGGGCTGGGGCGCCAAGGCGTGGAGCGACGACGGCGCCACCTGCCAGTTCAACTCGCCCGAGATGGTGGAGGCCATGACGTTCGTCCACAAGGCGATCTTCACCGACAAGTCCATGCCGGGGCCGGGCACCGCCGTCGACTTCTTCTCCGGCGACACCACGATGGCCGTGGCCCAGATCTCCCGCGCCGCCATGCTGAAGGACGCGACGTTCAAGTGGGACCTGGTGCCGCTGCCCGCCGGGCCGAAGGGCAAGTACGCGGTCATGGGCCAGGCCGGGATCGGCGTGCTGAAGAAGTCGCCGAGGGCCGAGCAGGCCGCCGACTTCCTCGCCTACTTCACCAACGCCGCCAACTCCGCGAAGCTCGCCGCGTACTTCCCGCCCGCGCGTAGCTCCCTGCTGACCGCCGACACCATGGCCAAGACCAGTCCCATGCTGAACAGCGACCAGCTCCAGGAAGTGGTGATCGACGGCATCGAGAAGGGCGTGGTCAAGCCCAGCCACAAGGGGCAGGCCGAGCTCGCCCAGACCGCCAGGGCCGCGCTCGACCCGCTGTGGAAGCCGGACGCCGACGTCAAGGCGGTGCTGGACGGCGTGTGCGCGAAGATCCAGCCGCTGCTGGGCGGATGACGTGACGGTGACGGATCTGGGCAACCGGGTGGCCGAGCGCGCCGCCACCCGGCGCCGCCCCTTCTGGACGATCCCCCGGCGCGACGCCCTGGTCGGTTACCTGCTGATCTCGCCGCAGCTCGTGGGAAGCGCGCTGTTCGTCCTGCTGCCGCTCGGCCTGGTCGTCTACTACAGCCTCCAGGAGTGGAACGTCCTGGCGGGCACGTTCGAGTTCGTCGGCGGCGACAACTACGCCAAACTGCTCGCCGACCCGAACATGGGGCAGGTGCTGACCAGCACCGCGCTCTTCTCGGTCGGCCTGGTCGTGCTCAACCTCGCCCTCGCCCTGCTCCTGGCCATCCTGCTCGACCAACGGCTGCGCGGCACCACGTTCTTCCGGACGCTGTTCTTCTCGCCGGTGCTGGTGTCGCTGGTCGCCTGGACCATCGTCTGGCAGTTCCTGCTCCAGCAGGACGGCGGCGTCAACGGCGTGCTCGGCCTGGTGGGCGTGGACGGCCCCAACTGGCTGCGCGGCGAGACCACCTCCCTGCTGTCGGTCATCGTCGTCC
Source organism: Nonomuraea sp. NPDC049129 (assembly GCF_040648495.1). Lineage (NCBI taxonomy): Bacteria > Bacillati > Actinomycetota > Actinomycetes > Streptosporangiales > Streptosporangiaceae > Nonomuraea > Nonomuraea sp. NPDC049129. The sequence goes on from NZ_JBEZDU010000025.1 coordinate 75,364, forward strand.
AGGTCGTCAAGAACGTGGGCCTCAACATGGTCCTGTTCCTGGCCGCGCTCCAAGGCGTGCCACGTCAGCTGTACGAGGCGGCGCAGCTCGACGGCGCCGGCGCCTGGACCCGGTTCGCGCGCATCACGGTGCCCCTGATCAGCCCGACGATCCTGCTCACCTCGATCGTCACCGTGGTCGGGTCGCTGCAGGTGTTCGCCCAGATCGCCGTGCTCACCCAGGGTGGGCCAGGCATGTCCACCACTGTCCTCGTCTACTACCTGTACCAGCAGGCCTTCCAGTTCCGGCACCTCGGCTACGGCGCCGCCCTGTCGGTCCTGCTGTTCCTGATCGTCGCGGCGCTGACGTTGCTGCAGTGGCGGCTGCGCCGGAGGTGGGTCTTCCATGAGTCGTAGGGTCAAGCTCGCGTTGTACGCGCTGCTGTGCGTGTTGTGCGTGCCGTTCGTCTTCCCGACCTGGTGGATGGTCACCTCGTCGGTGAAGCCGATCAGCGACATCTTCGCCTTCCCGCCGGCGCTGGTGCCCTCCAGGTTTGACTTCTCCACCTATGGCCGGGTCTTCGAGCTTCAGCCGTTCGGGCAGCAGTACTTCAACAGCCTCTACATCGCCGCGGTGGTGACCGTCGGCACGATGGCGGTGGCCGCGATGGCCGGCTACGCCTTCGCCCGCGTCCGCTTCCCCGGCCAGAATGTGCTCTTCCTGGTCGTGCTCGTCGGCCTGCTGATCCCCAGCGAGGTGACGATCGTCCCGCTGTTCCAGATGTTCCACACCCTGGGGATGACCGACACGCACTGGCCGCTGATCCTGGTGCCGATCCTGGGCGCGCCCAGCGTGCTGGCGACGTTCATCATGCGGCAGTTCTTCATCACGCTGCCCGGCGAGCTGGAAGAGGCCGCCAGGGTCGACGGGCTCGGCCGCTTCGGCACCTTCTACCGGGTGGCGCTGCCGCTGGCCAGGCCGGCGCTCGGTGCGGTCGCCATCTTCACGTTCCTGCACTCGTGGAACCTCTACCTCGAACCGATCGTGTTCCTGTCGACCCCGTCGAAGTTCACCCTGCCGCAGGCGCTCACCCAGTTCGTCGACGCCTACGGCTCGCCCCTGTGGAACGTACAGCTGTCCGCCGCCACGATGACCGCCCTCCCCATCCTGGTCGTCTTCGTGCTGGCCCAGCGGCAGTTCATCGAAGGGCTCGCGCACACCGGTCTGAAAGGCTGATCATGCTCTCTCGCCGCACCCTCCTCCGCGCCACCGCCTTGCTCCCGGTGGCCGCCACCCCCCTGCTCGTGCCCGGCACCGCGTTCGCGGCGGTCCCCGACCTGCCGCCGCTGTCCACCCTGAATCGCGCGTCGTTCTCCCCCCAGGAGCAGCGCTTCGCGCCGTACCTGGCCACCCTCGCGCCCATGGTCAACGACATGGACGACAGCGGCTTCTTCGCCGGCGGCTGGTGGCGCTCGCCGGCGGCGTCGTACAACGCCCGTGTGCAGGAGCACGTCTTCACGCTGGCCTGGTTCTACGCCAACGCCCGCCCGTGGAACCCGTACGCCGGGGACGCGAACCTGCTGGCCGCGCTCGACGCGGCGCTCGGCCATTACCTGTCGCTTCAGCACTCCGACGGTTCCTTCCCCGAGTACAGCCGCAACGAGCACGGCCTGGCCCCCACCGGGTTCGGCATCGGCTACCTGGCCAAGACCCTGCGGATCCTGCGCGCGGCCAAGGTGCTGCCCGCACGGCAGACCCAGCTCACCGCCGCGTTGCACACGGCCATGACCTGGTTCCTGAATTCCGCGAACCACAGCGTCTGGCAGGAACCCCTCAGCTACGCCAACCAGACCACCTCGGGCCTGGCCGGGGCCGCGCTCGCGCTCAAGCTCGACCCCGACCCCGCGCTGGCCAAAAGCCTGACCGAGGCGTTCCCCCGGCTCGCCGCGACCGGCTTGAGCACCGCCGGCTTCTTCCACGAGAAGGGCGGCCACGACATGAACTACAACTTCGAGGTCATGCTCCCCGAGATGGCCGACGCCTACCAGCAGACCTCAGACCTGAACCTGGTGAACATGGCCCGCGCCTTCACCGGCTTCCTGTCCTACAACCTGCTGCGCGAGCCCGACGGCGCCGGGTACATGGTCAACGTCGCCCCCTCCACCCGCACCAGCGCCCGCTGGTACGACGAGGTCCGGCCCGACCCCGACAGGACCGCGCTCAACTGGACGTTCATCCGCCAGGTGCCGCTGCTGTCGGCCTTCCTGACCGCCCGCGAGGACCTCGCCGAGGCCCGCGCCGCCTGGGCCGCCTCCACCGAGCCGGTGACGCCGCTCGCCAAGCAGGACACCTCACCGCGCATCCTCACTCACGGCCTCTACGGCGAGGGGTTCCCCACCAGACGGCAGCGGGCCGCCGCCATCGCGGACCTGCCCTACCTGCGCTCCGACAACTTCGTGGAGCTGCGCAAGGACCGCGGCCAGGACTTCCTGTACGTCCGCAAGCCCGGCCTGTACCTGGGCGGCTACTTCGGCGACCGCGCCTCCCTCGCCCGCACCGGCCTGACCTTCCTGTGGCATCCCGAAGCCGGCACGATCATCTGCGGGCTCAACGACAACAACTACGCCTGCTGGGCCACCGTCTTCCCCGGCCAGGCGCCCGACTCCAACGGCCCGCTGCCCGCCACCTACTTCCACGGCGCCCCCGGTGGCAAGGAGTGGACCGGCGGCCCGCCCCCCGCCGCCCTGGGCATCCGCTACGGCAACGCGAACGTCACCACGGACGTCCTGGTCACCCGCCGGACGATCCGGCGCACGGTCAAGGCGAACGCCGCCGCCACCGAGCAGATCCCCCTCGTCCTCCGTCCCACGGACGTCCTCACCTTCACCAACGGCACACAGGCCGCGTTCGGCGGCTCGACCACGGCCACCGCCGACGGCTTCGACATCCGCCGGGGCCGCACCACGATCCGTTTCCGCTGGGGCACCCCGATGGAGGCGACCGTCGCGGCCGGTTCCGTGCGCTACTTCCGCGACGGCGCCCGCCGCTTCCACGCCCTCCGCATCCCGCACCAGGGCACGTTCGACCTCACGGTCATCGTGGGCTGACGCTGGATAGGTGATTGAATCGGGGGCCGGAGCCGGATGGAGGACATGTGATTCGAGCCGCGACAGCCGAGGACATGCCCGCCGTACGGAAGGTCGCCAAGAGGTTCGGCCTGCTGGCCGGATGGTCCGGGACACCCGATTTCCTCGACGCCGAGCGCTCTTTCGGCACGCTCCTCTTCGCCGCGGACGAGGCCGGTGGAGGGCTCGGCTTCGGTGGCACACTCCGACGTGGCCCCCTCACCCACCTGGGCGATCTGTTCGTACTGCCCGAGCATCAGTCCTCAGGGGTGGGCCGGACCATGCTCACGGAGTTGCTCTCCGAAAACGGGCCGAAAGTGACTTTCGCCTCGTCCGATCCCCGCGCCATGGCCCTGTATATCCGGCACGGACTGCGTCCCTGGGTCCCGCTGCTCTACCTGACCGGGCCGACGGCGGGACTGCCCACGCCACCGGTGCGGCGAACGGATGCGGACGACATCGCGGAACTGGACGCCCGCGCCTCCGGAGGGCTACGGCGGGCCACCCTTGCCTGGTACGCCGCCCTGCCGGACGTCACTGCGTACGCGACGGACCGAGGTTACGCCGCTGCCCGCCGGACCGGCCACGATGTCGTCATCGGCCCGGGCGGCGGGGTCACCCCACAAGACTGCGCGGACGCGGTGCTCGGCGCCCTCGCCGCCACCCGGGCGCGCACCGCCCAGATCGCGGTCCCGGGGACGCATCCCCTCGTGCCCACGCTGCTCGGCGCCGGCTGGCGCATCGCGGACATGGACACCTTGATGGCCGACGACGCCGGCCTCGACCTGATCCAACCGGACCGCTACGTCCCCCATCCGGACCTCGGCTGAATCGCAGGTTCAAGGACAGGCCCCGTGCGGGTTGGCGGCCGTACCCTCGGTGCTGAGCAGGACGACCACCGAGGTCGGATCGAGCCCGAGCGTCACACGACGCTCGTCGGCGCCCTCCCCGGTGAGCACCGCGCGGACACCGGCGAGCGCGGCGGCCCCGCACGGGCCCGCTGAAACACCGAGTTCCACCAGGTCACCGGCCGCGCGAGCGGCCGCGGCGTCAGTGATGGCGACCGCGGCGTCCAGCCCGCCGTTCAGGTAGGGCCAGGCGATGCTGGACGGGGTGCCGCAGTTCAGCCCGGCCATGGCGGTTGGGCCGGTGGTGACGCTGACGGCTTCGCCACGGGTGAGGCACTCGATGACGCAGGCCGCGGCTTCCGGCTCGACCGACAGCAAGGCCGGCGCCGGTACGGGCGGACGGCCGCGGTAGTGGGTGACCACGGCTTGGGCCAGGGAGCCGACGCCCACCGGGACGGCGACGAGCCCGGGCGCCGTGGCTCCCGCGGCGGCGAGCTGCTCGTCGATTTCCACGCAGAGCGTGGAGTAGCCCTCGACGATCCAGCCCGGGATCGTCTCGTAGCCGGGCCACGCGGTGTCCTGGATCAGGATCGCGTCGGCGGCGGCGGTGGCCGCCTCGGCCGCCTGGTGTACGGCGTCGTCGTACGAGCCCGGAACCCGGGTGATCTCCGCCCCCTCGGCGGCTATGGCCGCCACGGCGTCCGGATGGACACCCCGGGGGATGAAGATGTGCGCGCGCCGGCCGAGCAGCCGCGCCGTCCTGGCCACGGCGCGGCCGTGGTTGCCGTCGGTGGCGCTGACCAGCGTGACGGGCTCCGCGGCGGTACGCTCCGCCAGGGCCCGGTGCACCGCCCAGGAAGCGCCCAGCACCTTGAAGGCCGGCAGCCCGAGGCGGGACGACTCGTCCTTGACGAACACCCGGCCGACCGCCAACTCGGTGGCCAGGGAGGGAAGTTCGGTCAGTGGGGTGGGTGCGTAGCCGGGCAAGGCGGCGTGGAAGTCCCGCACCCCGGCAGGGGCGGGCGCGCAGGTCCAGGACCGGGCGGCGGGCCGGGCGAACCACGGCAGGGTCGTCGTGGAAGAAGCGTCATCTAGCACGTCCTCAGCCTGTGGCCCGCGTCAACCATCGGTCCAGCGAATGCGGAAATCGGACCTCTGTCGCAGACTGGAATCGGTCCTGTCCAGCCGTCCAATCTGCCGGGAGCATGGCTCATGTACTCCTTATGACTCCTGAGAGAGGACAGACCATCGTGGACAGCGCTTTGATGAGCCCGGACGCGTGCCACCTCGCTACCGCGTCGGGCGGTGAGCACTGATGCCGACGGCGGTTCTGCTCGCCCTGGCCGCCGCCGCCCTGTACGGCGCCTCGGATTTCCTCGGCGGGCTGCTGTCGCGTCGTACCCACTACGCGCTGGTCGGGCTCGTCGGGCAGTCCGCCGCCGCGATCGGTGGCCTGGCCGCCGCCCTTGCCGTCAGCGCCCAGCTCAGCATGGGCGCGATCGGATGGGGGATCGGCGCCGGGCTCGGTGGGGCGGTCGGGACACTGGCCCTCTACCGTGGCCTTTCCCGGGGACGGATGAACGTGGCCGGGCCGCTGTCGGCCGTCGGCGCGGCCGGTCTGCCCATCCCGGTCGATCTGCTGTCCGGCGGGGAGTTCACGGCGCTCGCGGTCCTCGGCGTCGCCTTGGCCATCCCCGGGATCTGGCTGGTCGCCGCGCAGCCGGGCAAGCGCGGCGGTGACAGCGCAGGTGGTGCTGGGGTGGCCGAAGGGCTGCTGGCCGGGCTCGGTTTCGCCGCCCTGTTCGTCTGTCTCGGCCGGGCCGGGGACACAGCAGGCTTGTGGCCGGTGGCCGCGAGCCAACTGTCCGCCGTCGTGGTACTGGCCGTCTACGCGCTGGCCAGCCGTCAAGGCCGGCAGGGGCGGGCGGCCCGAACCACCGGCGCGGCGCGGGTGCCGTGGGCGGCGGTTTGGACTGGGATCCTGGGGGTGGGCGCGACCGTTCTGTACTTCCTGTCCACCCGCGAGGCGACGCTCACCGTCTCCGCCGTCATCACCTCCCTCTACCCTGCTTTCACGGTCGCCCTGGCCGCCCTGGTGCTGCGGGAGCGGACCAGCCTGGCGCACGCCGCAGGGCTGCTGTTGTGCGCGGCCTCCGTCGGCGCCTTCGCCGCCGGTTGAGCCGCCACGTGTGGCGCTGGCGGCTGCCGTGCGTACCCTCCGCGAACGCCCCGCCGCACGTCAAAGGCCACTACCCATGATCGGGTAGTGGCCTTCGCCAGAACGCCTCAGCGACCGAGCATCAGGTCAGTCGCAGTGCTCGAAGCCGCTGGTGTACGTGCTGCTGCCGACCGAGCCGCCCCACTTGACGCACTTTCCGGAAGCGGCAAGCTTGACCGGTCCCGCGTAGTAGTCGAAGCTGCCCGAGTCGGTCTTCCTGCTCGCCCCTTGCGGCTCCAGGAACGCCGACACCGCCGACCCCTTGCCGAGGTTCGTCGTCTTCAGCGTCACGACGCAGTTGCTGCCGTTGCCCGAGTTGTACAGCAGGTACGCGCGGCCACCCGTCAGAGCGGCAGAGTCGATGACCGTGAACCCGGCGCCGCAGACGCTCTCGGGGGTGTTGGGGTTGCCGGGGTTGCCGCCACCGCCGCAACCGTTGGTGCTCTTGATGGCCTTCTTCTGGCCCAAGGACACGGTCACGCCCTCAACGGTCGGGCTGGTGTCCATCGCGCCGCTGGAGGTCCGCTGTTCGTAGTGCAGGTGCGGAGCGTTGGAGCCACCCGTCGAGCCGACGGTCCCGATCGTGGTGCCCTGGCCGACGCTCAGCGAGCCGCCGGCCGCCTTCACCATGGACGAGAGGTGGGCGTATCGGGTTCTGGTGCCGTCACTGTGACGGATCTCCACCCACTTGCCGTAGCTGGTGTTTCCCTCGTCGTGGAAGGTCGCGGTGCCCGCGGCGGTGGCCCGTACGGTCTCACCGTTGATGGCGTCGCTTCCGTAGTTCTGCCAGTCGATGGAGCCCGACGGGTTGTGCGTGGGGGTCCAGTTGTTGGCGTAGAAGGTCTTCCCACAGTTGAACGGGCTCTTGTGGGACACGGCCAGGGCGCTGGTGCTCTGTGCCGAGGCGGCCTGGGGGATCAGCGCTGCCGCCGCGAAAGTGACTGACACGGCAAGGACGGCAAGTTTCAGCGTCTTCGGCCAGGTCGGCCTGCCGATTGCGAGCATGCTCACTTCTCTCTGAACAGGTGCGTATGGGGGGATACGGTTAGGCGCCCAGTTGCCTGATGCCAAGAGCCCTGTGGGGACAGCGCTACGTTGGCGGCATGGTGATCCCGTTCTATCGGAAGGGAGGGCCGCCTTTAGGGCGAACCCGAAGCAAGAAGGTAATCGAGGGCCCGCATATCACTCGCATATGCCCCGCATAGCGATTACGAGGTGGGTTGCCGAGCGGCGGTGTCGGGTCGCCGCGCCCGGAACCTGCCCTGGGTGACTGCGAGGACCGCGCCGACGAGGAGCACGGCCGCTCCTGTGGCCTGCACCGTATCGAAGGACTCACCCAGGAACACGGCCGAGCACGCGGTCCCGACGACGGGCACGACGAACATCATGATGGACGCCGACGCGGGACCCACGGCGTGAATGCCCCGGTAGTAGAGCAGGTTCGCCACGGCGGTCGGGCCGAGCGCCACGAAGACGACGTTCAGCCAGACGTAGGCGGGCACATCCTGCCAGGCGACCTCCGTGGCCGCCGGCGCGCTGTAGATCGCCAGCAGCACCGCCCCGCTCAGCGTCGCGTACGTCGTCGCCTTGAGCGGCTCGATGCCGGCCAGAACGCGGCGACCGGACAGCGTGAACGCCGCCCAGCAGCCGGCGCTGAGCAGGAACAGCAGATCACCGATGAGCCGGGCCTGGCCCGCGCCCGCGGCTCCGGCCGAACCCGCGAAGAAGATCAGCGCGCCGACCGCTCCGGTCGCCAACCCGGCCACCCGCGCCACTGACGCGTTCTCCTGCCGGGTGATCAGCAGAAAGGCGGTGGTCAGCACGGGACTCATGACCGGGACGATGCTGCTTCCGTCGATCGACGGCGCGAGTGACAGCCCCCAGAAGAAGAACAGGTTGTAGGCGAAAACCCCGATCACGCCCGCCCCGGCGGCCCGTGCCCAGTCCCGTGGCGACGACCGCCGGCGGACACCACCGAGTTGCCGGGACAACCGCAGGGCGACCAGGAGTGCCAGAGCTCCACCGCCGAACCGCAACGTCGCGACCACGGAGTGAGGCAGGTGATCCACGATCACCTTGGAGCTGCTGAAGCCGCTTCCCCACAACAGCATCGTCGTGGCCAGCAGTAGGTAGGGCTGGGTTCGGCCCGCGCCACTCGTTTCCGTGTCTGCCATGGGGAACCTCCGCAACGCGTCTTTCCGCGCCCGAGGGTCGAGGAGGCGGGCGCGACAGCAGCGACCATCCTGTGCTTCAGGCGATGGGCCGGTCTTGTACGCTCGTGCGCCGCGAGTCGTACGCACATGGAACGAGGTGATGACGAGATGACCGGCAGGGGCCACCCGGCCCGGGAATGGACCAGCTATTGGCGCTCGGCCGAGATGCCGCTGGAGGCCATGTACGCGCGCTTCCTCAGCCACCGCTATCACCGCCACAGCCACGAGACCTACTCCTTCGGTGTCACCGAGCAGGGCGCGCAGACCTTCACCTGCCGCGGCGCCGGGCATACGAGCGCGGCCGGGATGGTCATGGTGTTCAACCCCGACGAGGTCCACGACGGGCATGCGGCCCACGAGCTGGGGTTCACCTATCGGATCGTGCACATCGGCCAGGAGCTGATCACCGGCGTCCTCACCGACGTGACGCAGCGCCCCGCCGGATTGCCGCTGTTCGCCAGCCCGGTCCTCAACTCTCCCGCCCTGGCGACGCGGCTACGCGACCTGCACACCGCGCTGCTGGGCGGCGCCGACCCGCTCGAGCGCGACGAACTGCTCTCCGGCACGATCGCCGCCCTTGTCCGCCTCGCCGCGCGCAGACCCCCCGAACCACCCGCCACCCTCCGCGCGGCCACTGCCGCGTATCTCGCCGCGAAGGCCCGCGAGCTGATCGACGACTGCTACACCGAGCCGATCAACGCCGACGACCTCGCGGCCTGGACCGGCTCCAGCCGGTACGCCGTCTATCGGGCCTTCCGCACGACGTACGGGCTGGCGCCCAGCGACTACCAGCGCCAACTGCGCCTGCGGGCCGCTCGCCGCCTGCTCGCCCGGGGGCGGCCCGCGGCCCGGGTCGCGAGCGAGGTCGGATTCACCGACCAGGCCCATCTGACTCGTTGGTTCACCCGCTCATACGGCGTCACGCCCGCCCAATACCGCCTGGCGAGAGCCTGAGGTTCTGTCGACGCCGAATTGGTGGCTCCGCCTGCGTAGATCTACTTTCCGGTGGCGTTCTGGCTCAGCCAGTCGCGGTAGCGGATTCGGCCGAGGCTGGCGCCGTCGGCGGGGACCAGCGTCCGCTCGCCCGGCTCGGTGCCGAAGTAACGCGCGTGCGGGTCGGTGACCACCGTACGCGGGTCGCCCCAAGCGGCCAGGGCGTCGCGGAAGAACTCATCCATCCGTGACTGCTCCGGCCCGGCGATCTCCATCCGGCGGTTCAGCGGTGAGCCCACCGCGACGCGGCCGATCGCCTCGGCGACGTCTTCGCCCGCCATGGGCTGGAACAGCACGGGCGCGATCCGTACCTGGTCGCCGTCCGTGGCCTCGTCGGCGATGCCGCGGACGAACTCGAAGAACTGCGTCGCGTGCACGAGCGAGAACGGGATCCCCGACTTCTCGATCAGCTGCTCCTGGGCGATCTTCGCGGCGAAGTAGCCGTTGTCCGGCATCCGCTCGGTGCCCACGACCGACAGCGCGACGTGGTGGTCGACACCGGCCGCCGCCTCCGCGGCGAGCAGGTTGCGGGTGGAGGTCTCGAAGAACTCCATCACCGCGGCCCGCTCGAACGACGGCGAGTTCGACACGTCGACCACCACGGCCGCGTCGGTCAGCACCTCGTCCAGACCTTCGCCGGTGAGCGTGTTGACGCCGGTGTTCGGCGAGGCCGCCACCGCCTCGTGGCCGTGTTCTCTCAGCTTCGTCACGAGCTTCGACCCGATCAGGCCGGTCCCGCCGATTACCACGATCTTCATGAAGAGCCTTCCTGCCCGCCGGGGCGTCCATGTGCCAGCCGGTCCGCGAGCTAAGACAGGGCACCCTCTCGGCCTGTGACAGCCCCGGCGAAATCTTTCCCAGAGCCCTCCTTCCCCTCGCCGTCTCTTCTCGCCCACGCCGACCGGCAAAGGACGCCATTACCGTGGGGTGGTTCCGCAGGCCAGGTGGATCGCAGAGTACGGTCGGTGGAAACACATCCCGGTGCGAAAGGTCTCGGCGGGGCGATGGGAGTGGCGGACACCGAATCGGGCGATCCGGAGGATCTCGAGCAGGCCGCGGTGGTCTTCGCCGGCGTGCGGCCGCGCCTGTTCGGGATCGCGTACCGGATGCTGGGGAGCGCCACCGAAGCCGAGGACCTGGTGCAGGACGTCTGGCTGCGCTGGCAGGCGTACGACCGCGCCACGGTGGACAATCCGGCCGCGTTCCTGGCGACGACGATCACCCGGCTGGCCCTCAACGCCGCCCAGTCCGCGCGCGCCCGCCGGGAGACGTACGTCGGCCCGTGGCTGCCCGAACCCGTCGACACCAGCGCCGATCCGCACCTCGGCGCCGAGCGCGGTGAGGCCCTGGAGTTCGCGGTGCTGCTGCTCCTGGAGCGGCTCACGCCCACCGAACGGGCGGCGTACGTGCTGCGGGAGGCCTTCGACTATCCGTACCGGCAGATCGCCGACATCATCCGGCTCAACGAGCCGGCCGTACGGCAGCTGGTCAGCAGGGCGCGCAAGCATGTGCTCGTCGAACGACGTACTCCCGTGGCCAAAGCCGAACAACGCAAGCTGCTGACGGCCTTCGTCGCCGCCGCCCGCGCCGGCGACATGACGGCGCTGGAAGAGCTTTTCGCCCTGGACGTGATCAGCTACTCCGATGGCGGCGGAGCCGTGCGCGCCTCCCGCTTTCCCGTGGTGGGGGCGTCGCGGGTGGCGAAGTACCTCAGGGCGTTCGCGAGCCACTTCTGGATCGGGGTCGACGTGGCGTACGCGAGCACGAACGGGCAGAGCGCCGCGCTGCTGAGCCGCGACGGAGAGGTGTTCGCCGTCCTTACGGTCAACGCCTCGGAGCAGGGCATCGACCAGGTGCTGTGGATGATGAACCCGGCCAAGATCACCGCCGTGTCCGCCCCGCCGTAAGGGGACCGGTTCGCCCAGGCGGCGAACCGGTCGGCCGCTCAAGGACGGTTTCGGTCAGGGAATGATCACGTGGAAGCCGGTGTCACGGGCGCCGGACGCGCTACCGGTGCCGACGAAGATGTCGCGCGAGTCCCCGCAGACGATGTTGCCGTCGGGACGGACGAAGATGCTGGAGTCCCAGGGCGAGCCCGTCCACTGGGTGGTGGCGACCGGGACGGTGTTGGCGGCGTTGATGTCGGCGTCGAGCCGGATGCAGTACTGGCCGGTGGCGATCTTGCGGACCCCGGTGACGCCTTTGGAGCGGACGACGAAGCCGTTGGCGTTGACGATGGCGGCGGCGCGGACACCCGGGCCGGAGGCGCCGCCGAGGTCGGCCAGCGCCGGGACGGCGAAGGCGCCGAGCGCGCCGACGCAGGAGGTCAGGGTCACGGCAACGGCCATAGCGGTCTTCTTGATGCGCGGCATGCTGGTTCTCTTTTCGAGAAAGGGACTGACTGTACGGGAACAGGGCTTCTCATCAGGCCGGATGACGATCTTCCAGCCGGTCCAGAGCCAGCACTCACTGTAGTTTTTCGACACGTAGAGTGACGTTGCGACACGGTAAAGATGATCTCCTGGCCGACGAGCTCAGCCGGGCGCGAGTGCCGCGCGTTGCGCCGGGCTCAGGCGGTCCGATCTGGTGGTGACGGTGTACGTGCCGGGCTCCGTGCGCAGCAGCGCGAGCGGGTCGGCGATGACCGAGTGCTCTTCGATCGCGGCCAGGGCGTCGGCGACCCGGTTCACCGGCAGTCCCAGCGCCCTGACCAGTTCGTCCACGGTGAGCGGCCGAGCGGCGTACACCAGCGCGGCGAGCACCGTCAGCGCATCGCCCATGACGATGTCGGCCAGGCGGCTGCCGCTCATCTCGCCACTGAGCCAGTCGAAGAACTGGCCCATCTGGCCCAGCCGGGTCCCGGCGGGCGAGTCGGCGCCGAAGAGGGCGACTCCGCGCTGCGCGGCCCGCGCGATTTCGGCGTGCGCCCCGGTGTCGGTCCGCCACGCCCGGAGCCAGGTGTCGTCGTCGACGACGTAGCGCTCGCGCCGCCCGCCGGGATCCGGTTCGCGCCCGACCAGGTCCATGGCCTCCAGGTAGCCGATGGCCTTGGACACCGACGCCGGGCTGACCTGGAGCAGGCGTACGAGCTCGGCGGCCGTCAGGCTCCCACCGTCGGAGGTGAGCAGGCAGACGAACACCCGGGCGGCCATCCGCGGCAGGCCGGTCGCGGCCAGCAAGGCCGCGAACTGGTCCACGAAGCCGCGCGCCGCCTCGGTCGGCTGCTCCTCGGGCGGCTCCCCCGCCTGAGGTGGCCTGGCTCGGCGGGCGCGCCGTGCGGCGACCTGCTGGGCGCGGTCCGGCAGGTAGTCGCCGGACGTGCCGTTGCGCGCCACCTCGCGGCTGATCGTGGAGGTCGGCCTGCCGAGCCGCCTGGCGATCTCGGCGTAGCCCAGCCCTTCGGCCAGCCAGCTCGCGATCCGCCGGCGATCCTGATGGGTCAGCCTGCCTCCGGGCATCGGCGCCTCTCCTGTCGTGAACGGTCCGCGGGGTCCAGTGTGCTTTCATCGACAGGACATTGCAACGATGAGACCGGTCTATATTGCATTTCCCCACAAGGCTGTTGCAACGATTATCACCTATATATGCAGGTCAGTGTGATTACCAACTTCACCAAGCGTTGACCAAAAATCGAATGCAACGTAGCCTTTGTTCATTCGGAAACATTCGGGAGAGGACTCGAGCATGCATGTGATGGCGGTTTCCACGATCTCCGACGGGGACAGGTTCTGGGGCTCGCTGAAGAAAGCGCACGGCAGGCTGCCCAAGGGGGCGAAGTGGACCCTGGCGGTGTCGAGCACCGACGGGACCAAGGCGGTGAACGTCATCGTGCACGACTCGATCGACGGCGTTAAGGGCTTCTTCGAGGAGTACGCCGGCTCCTTCGCCACCACCGAATACTTCGAGGCCGACGCCGCCAACGCGGTCGGCCTCCCGAAGTAGGCCCCCATGGCGAAAGGGCTGGACATCACGCGGATCAAGGCTCGAACGGCCGAGTTCCTCGCCGAATACCAGGTCCCGAGCGTCGCGATCGGCATTCTCCAAGACGGGGAGATCACCGACTTCGCCTTGGGCGTCAAGGAGCTGTCGACGCGAGAACCCGCGACCACCGACACCATTTACCAGTGCGGTTCCCTGTCCAAGACATGGACCGCTCTCGCTTTCATGCAGCTCGTCGATGAGGGAAAAGTCGGCCTGGACGAGCCGGTGCGGACTTATCTTCGCGATTTCCGGGTCGCCGACCCGGAGGTGAGCGCCGAAGTCACGCCCCGCCACCTCCTGAACCACACGAACGGCATCGAGGAGGACTACGGCGACCCAGGCGAAGACGACGACGTATACGAACGCATGATCGCGAACATCACCGGCGCCCCCCAGGTTCACCCCCTCGGACATACCCATGGCTACAGCGCGGCCCTGGGTTACGCGATCCTCGCCCGCGTCATGGAGGTGATCGACGGGAAGAAGTGGGACGACATCATGCGGGATCGTCTCTTCGGCCCTCTGGGATTGACCTCCACGACCAGCCGGCACGAGCAGGTGGCCCCAAACCGGGCCGCGACGGGCCACATCATCCGGTCCGTTGACGAGGGCCCCATCGTTTCACCGGTGGAGCATCTGCCGCGTTCCTTCGGCCCCGGCGGCAACGTGAACTCGACGGCGCGGGAAGTGCTCACGATGGCACACGTCTTCCTCAACGAGGGAAAGACACCGAACGGCACCCGTATCGCCGCGCCCGAGATCATCCGCGAGATGATGGAATCTCGCGTCCCCATTCCCGATCCCTATATGTACGGCCCGGAGTGGGCTCTCGGGCTCATCGTGTGCGACTGGCACGGCGAGACCGTCTACGCCCACGACGGCAGCACCATCGGCCAGAACGCCCGGCTGCGCATTCTCCCGGACTCGAATCTCGCGATCTCGATGCTGGCCAACGCGGGACCGCGAGACAGCTTCTACAAGAAGGTGTTCAACGTCATCCTGGCCGAGCTCGGCGCGGTCACGATCCCGGAGCTGCCGAAATCCGACCCTTCGCGGAGCCTCGACCTGTCCAGGTACGAGGGCACGTACGGGCGGCTCGGCACCCACTACGAGGTGACGGCCGAGGACGGAAAGCTATCGCTCACCTTCGCCCTGAACCCCATGGAGGCGAGCTTTCTCGGCAAACCAGAACGCGTCACGTACGAGCTGCTGCCGGTAAGTGACACGCACTTCTTGATGCCTTCCGACGATCCCCTGGAAGACACCCAGACCGTCGCGATCTACGACTTCCAGAATGGCGCCGCCCAGTATCTCCACACCAATTGCCGGGTGAATCCACGAGCCCGGCAATAGCGTCACATCTGCGCGGCCGCCTCGTCGAGGCGGATGAAGGTGGCGCCCGCGGCGGCGGCGCGGGCGCCGAGAACGTGCCCGTCGCACATCCTCGTCTCCGTCCCGGCCCGGTCGATCACCTTCCACGTCCTCGGCTCCCGGCATGGCTGGCCGAGCAGGTCGCCGGTCCAGGAGCGACGGCACACCCGGCACGTGGAGACGCCTCCGCTGGCGGACAGGGTGTTGCCGTGCTCGGGGCAGACGCCCCACGGCAGGCCGCACGGCTGGTCCTGGAGTCTGGCCAGGTCCGCGGCCGCCTGCTGGAGATCCTCGGCGCCTCGGGCCAGCCAGTCCGCGGCCTGCCACGCGCCGGCGAGGTGCTCGCGTTCCGGTGATCCGTTCAGGGCGGTGCCGCAGAGCGCGCGTACCTCCGCGGTGAGCGCCTCGGCGCGACTCGCGAGGGCGCGCAGCTGCGCCGGAGTGACGGTCATGAAGGCTCCCATCTCCGCCAGGACCGACGCGGTCGGCCGTGAAGTGGCTGCTGTCCTGGACCCTACGTCGCGCCGGCTTCCGACGGGTCAGTCAGGCTCGGGCGGTGTCAGGAAGTCTTGGAGTTCGCGGTGCCGGAATTGGTAGGTGGCGCCACTGACGCGCAGCAGCCGTGCCTCGCAGGCCCAGTCGAGGAAGGTCCACAGCCGCAACGGGAGCACCCCGCGCGCGGCCGCGATGATCAAGCCGATCATGGTACGGGACCAGGCGACCGCGCCGAAGGCGAGGCCGAAGGTCACCCCACCGATGAGCGCGCAAACCAGCGACTGGACGACGCCCTGGTTCATGACGAATACGAGGAAGGCCGCGACACCCCCGGTGAGCCCGAAGGCCACTCCGATCATCGGGTTGCGGTGAAGCGCCTCTCGCGGGTGGGCCAGCTCCGCGTCCTCGCTCCATCCGCCAGTGGTGATCTTGAAGAGGACCCCGAGCGCGAAGGCCAGGACGAAGGCCCCGATGATCTCCGCGGTCAGTGCCACCGGACCGGCGCCGGCCAGGCGCAGCGGCGGCAATCCGGTCAGCGCGCCGCACAGTCCGAAGCCCAGCAGGGTGACCGGCTCGGCGCGGACCGCCTCGGATATGGTCATGCGCTCGCCCTGCCGGGCGGCGGCGGTCAATCCGATGACCGCGCCGAACACCGCGCCCCCGGCCGCCCCCGCCGCGATGGCGAACACGGGACCGAAGACCATGCCTTCGGTCAGCACGAGCCCGGTCAGGCCGCAGAGCGCACCGACCGGGCCGCCCGCCAGGGCGCCGAACAGGCCGCCGATCACGCGTCGCCGCCGAGGGACGTTGGCCCGCCCACCGGCGGCGGTCGGCCACTGCGACATCGACAGGCCGGTGGCGATGACCACCCAGCCCGCCATGAGCGACAAGGTGAGCCCCTCTCCGAGCCAGTCGCGCGGGTCACCGGTCCGGTCGACCGCCGACCCCGCCCAGAACGCCAGCATGGCGACGACGGCGAAGATCACACAGCACAGGCAGTGCACCGCCCGTACCCGGCGCTCGCCGCCGATCGGCCACAGCAGGTGCGGCACGATGTCGATCGGCGTCATGCCGGGCGGCGGCCGATCCGTCTCGGCGGTACGGGCGGCCTGCCACCGCAGGTGGGCGGCCAGGTTCTCCAGCCAGGACCGCACCTGTTCAGGACGGTACGGAGTGCCGTGGGCGGCGCGTGGCGCCAGTGCGGTCGCCGCCGGGACATACGCGCCGAGCAGCCTGCGGGCGATCCGCGCCGCCGCCGAACGCGTGTCGGGGTCCTGGTCGACGCGGAGCAGTTCGTCCGGATCGGCGCCGGACTCCACCGCGGTCACGGTCAGCAACAGGCGCCACGGCGTGGCCAGGGCGGCGTGCACGGCCCTCCCGGATGGTCCGGACAGCGCGGCGTGCAGGCCGTCGCGGTGGATGTCACAGGGATGGCCGTCCGGCCAGCGGGTGCGCAGGTAGGCGTTGATCTGCTCGATGGTCAGGTCGTACAGATGGATCCGGGTGGCGTTGTCGAGCCCGGCGCGGACCAGGGACAGCTCGGCGTGGCGGGCGGCCCGGCAGGTCACGACGACCGCCCCCGGCCGCCGGCCGGAAAGGTCGCTGTACCGGTTGAGCTCGGTCAGCAGGCCGATCGCCCGGCGCGGCGGGCCCACGGACGGCTCGGGGTCCAGCTCGTCGAGCCCGTCCAGCACCGGCAGGACCTGGCGGTCCCGTACCAGCCGCTCCGCGTCCTTGGCCGTGAGCCCGAAGTCGTGCGCCAGCTGTTCGGCCAGCCATGGCTCGAACGGGCTGCCCAAGGTCCATCGGGCGGCGTCCAGGCGTACCGGGACCATCTGTGGGTGGCCGGGGCGTTCGCCGCCGGTCAGGAAAGGCTCCAGCAGTTGCAGCACCAGCTCTATGGCGAGCACCGTCTTGCCCGCTCCCGACTCACCCACGATCAGCAGGCGCCGCGGGTGCAGGGCGGTGAAGAAGCGGCCGATCGACCACGGGCCGTCCTTCATCTCGCCGCCGGCGTCGTCCAGGTGGATCGGGTCCTCGTACGGGCCGAAGGAGACCGGTGCGATGGTGTAGCCGCCGAGCAGCCCCTTACGTGCCCTGTCCTCCTCCCGGGCCACTCGCCGCGCCAGGAGCTCGGCGGCGTGGTCGCGCCCGGGACGGTCGGTGGTCTCCGCGTCGGTCGCCGCGATCTGGACCGCGCCGCCCACCGAGACCGCCGCGACCGCCTCCGCCGCGACCATCGCGAACGCCTCCGCCGCCATCGCCTCCGCCGCGACCGCCGCGGACACCTCCGCCGCCATCACCTCCGCCGGGTCCACCGCCTGCGGCTCGATCGTCGGCGACGTCCGCCGCTCCATATCCGAGGCGGGCGGTGTACGGGGGACCGGCCCGGCCAAGGCGGTCCTGGCCACCCGCCAGCGTTCGAGCTCGCCGGGGATCAGCTCGGCCGGATAATCGCAGTAACGGAAGCAGGCGGTGACGAACGCCTTCACGAAGTCCCACCGCGGCAGCCTGTCGGTCTGCCGGAGAACATGCGAGGTCGTGCTCTTGGGCAGCGCGTCGATCGTGGCTCCGTCCGAGGTCACCGTCTGGCCGCCGAGAGTGCGCAGCCTGCTCAGCGACGGCTCGCCCGCCCACCGTTTGAGCCGGACCAGCGACCGGACGAAGTCCGCGGCGCTGCCGGCCTCGGTGGGATCGGGTGGACGGGGGTGGTCCGCGGCCATCAGTGCTTCGTCCTCACCAGCGACCACTCGAACCTCGTGCTGCCGCGCCGGGGCCATCGGCCGTCCAGGTAGGTGCCCGCCAGTGTCTGGACATGACGTGACTCCATCAGGAAGTCGCGCGCCTCGTCGGACTCCACCAGCTCCCGGCCGACCGCGATGGGCACGAACCCGTGCCGGGGGATGTAGACCCATCGGCCGCGGTCCCAGTCATAGGGATCGAACCAGTGATGGCGGACCGTGCCCGACATCCGCACCTCCAGCCCGGCCCGGGTCAGGACGAACGAGCCCTGCGAGCGCAGCAGGCTCATCCGGCTGACGTAGAAGAGCTCCGTGCCGATGAACGCGTTGATCCGGGCGTCCCAGTAATCGTGCAGCCAGGTCGACGCGCCGTCGCGCAACACTTTCGCCTCTCGTACGAGCTGCCGCTCGAACCGGTTCTGGTTCTTGCGCTCGGCCTTCTTGATCACTTTGAACGAGCGCAGCCAGCGCAGGGACATCGTCCTGGAGGCACCGGCGCCGTCCATGAAGTGTTCCAGGAAGTCGGACGCCATCGGGTGGAAGTCCCGGCCTTCTGTGACGATCGAGCGGAACAACGCGGCCAGTTCCGGGACGGGCTTGCCCGTCCGTCGCCGGAAGCCTCGCAGGAACATGCTCGCTCTCTCTCCGTGGTGGATTCCAGTGGGATTCCCTGGGTCATGGACACGTCTGCCGGTAGGCCTCCCCCCGTACGTAGCTCGCCCATTCGTCGCGGGTGAGGGTGCGGCCCGCGTTGGCGCACGCCGCGGCCACCGGGTCGGCGGGCAAGCGGACGTTCCACAGCCGCGCGGTCCCGTCACCGGCCACCGTGGCGATGGTCGTCCCGTCCCGGCTGTAGGTGATCGCGGTCACGGCGCGGGTGTGGCCGGTCAACGGGGTGCTCAGCTGCCGGTGGCTCCGCACGTCCCACAGCCGCACCATGTCGGCGGAGCCGGTGGCGAGGATCTGTCCGTCCGGGCTGAAGGCGAAGGTGTTGATCGCGCCGTCCTCGGCGATCAGGGCGATGCCGAGCGTGCGGTGCCGCACCACGTCCCAGAACCGCACGCTGGAGTCGGCGGCTGTGAGTGCCAGCGCCTGCCCGTCGGGGCTGAACGCCAGATCGTTGACGAACCCGCCGGCGGCCGGGGGCGGCGAGCCCGCGATCTGGCGGCGGGTGGCCACGTCGAAGAGCCGAACCTGGTCGTCGTAGCCCGAGGTCGCCAGGGTCGAGCCGTCGGGGCTGATCGCCATCGCCGTGATCACGTCGGTGTGGTCGGGGACGCTGATGCGCGGCCCGGTCTCCCGGCGGCTCGCGAGGTCCCAGAACGCGATGGCTTTGTCCGCCTGGACGGCGACGTACCTGCCGTCCGGGCTGAGCCTGGCCAGGCCCTTGAGCGTCGCCTCATGGGCGATCTCGCGGCGGCTCGCGACGTCCCAGAGCCGCAGGCCGTCCGAGCTGGACGTCAGGAGCGTCCGCCCGTCGCGGGTGAATTCGATCGTGTACACGGAACGGCGCGCGCCCCGGGGACGCAGCGGCGGGCCGAGGCGACGCTGGGTGGCCACGTCCCACAGCTGGATCGCGGGGTCCATCTGGTCGGCCACGCCGGTGGCCAGGATCCGTCCGTCCGGGCTCAGCGCGACGGCGGCCTGTGCGGGCATCGAGGTCCCGACCTGCAAGTGGATCTGGGGGTCGGCCAGCCGTACGACGCCGTCGTCGCTGGCGGCGGCGAGCAGCTTCCCGTCCGGGCTGAACGCCACGCGCTCGACACCCATGCCATTGTCGGCGAGCGCGGTCAGCTGCTGGCGGCTGGCCGTGTCCCACAGGACGGTGCGGCCGGTGTCTCCGGCGGTGGCGAGCCGGGTGCCGTCCGGGCTGAAGGCGATCGCGTTGAAAGCGGTACGGCGGTCGCTGAGCACACCTGTCTGCTTCCGCGTGGCCACCTTCCACAGCCGGGCGGTGTGGTCCCAGCTCACGGTCGCGAGGGCCGTGCTGTCGGGGCTGAAGACGAGATTGGTGATGGTGTCGGTGTGCCCGGCGAGCGGGGCGCCGAGCCGGCGGGAGGTGGCTATGTCCCAAAGCTGTGCGCTCTTCTTTTTCGCGACGGCCAGCGTCTTTCCGTCCGGGCTGAACGCCACCGCCCTGATGATGGACGAGAGGTCCTGTCCGTAGTCGGCGCGGCCAAGGGGAGTCCCGTGCGGACGGTGCATGGTCGCGTCCCACTGCCGGACGACGCCTCTGAAGTCGCCGGTCACGAGGGTCTTCCCGTCCGGGTTGTACGCGAGCGCCGACACGACCTCCTCGTGATCCAGCGGGGCGCCCAGGTCGCGACGGGTGGCCACGTCGTAGAACCGGACGGTGTCGAGACACGCCGTGGCCAGCGTACGCCCGTCGGGGCTCAGTGCCAGCTTGACGGCTGAGCACTCGTACTTCGGGCGGGTGATCGGGGCGCCGAGCTGCCGCCGACTCGCCACGTCCCAGAACCGCGCGGTGCCGTCGTCGCTTCCGGTCACGATGAACGAACCGTCGGGGCTGAACGCCAGGTCCGTGACGCCTCTCGTGTGCCCGGTGAGAGTCCCCCGGCCGGTACGCGTCGCCGCGACCAGCACGCGGTTGCGCGCCTCGTCGGTGTCGGCGATCCGCCACGCCGCCACGGCCAGCAGCGAGGACAGGGGGACGTCGCCGGTGATCTCGCTCTGCGCCGCTACCTGGCGGGAGAGCGCCACCCCGCGTTGCACATCGGCCTCGTTCGCGGCGTTGACGGCGGCGCCGGCCGCGATGAGAGCGAGGACCGACAGCGCCGCGAGACCGGCCATGACCAGCCGGCGACGGCGGCCGGTACGTCGTGCCGCCCGCGTCGATGCCGCGACGAAGCCCTCGGCGGCCGGGCCGGGGGGTGGAAAGCTGTCAGGGTCGCGGTCCCAGCGGTGCCGGCTGTCCTGAACCGCCAGCAGCCGGGCGCCCCGGTAGAGGAAGGCGGGGTCGCGGTGGTGCTCGCGCCATTGGGCGGCGTCGTCGATGAGGCTGTCGTACACCGTCTGCGCGGTGAAGTCGGGTTCGAGCCATTGGCGCAGGGTCGGCCAGGCGATCAGGAGCGCGTCATGGGCGATCTCGACGGTGTCTTCGTACAGGGTGAGCAGGCGCTGATCGGCGAACGCGGACAGCAGCGCCGTCACCTGCCCGCGCCGATCCGCCGACAGTGCCGACGCGGCGGCGTGGATCTCGGTCAGCGTCGCTCTGCGCCGGGCCACCCGCCCGCCCGCGGTGATCAGTGTCATGCGCCGGAAGAGTCTGAGGGCGGTCTTGCGGTCCTCCGCCGACAGCCGGTCGAGGATCTCGTCGGCCGTGCGCTGTACGGAGTCGCGGACCCGGCCGGACTCCTCGTACCCCCGCACGGTCAGCCGGCCGTGCTCACGTCTCTCCCAGGTGTTGCGCAGCGCCTGCGAGAGCAGGGGCAGGGCGCCGGCCTCGTAGCCGTCCCCGGCGGCCTGGTCGACGCGTAACTCGCCAAGGATGGTCTCCACCAGACCGGGCTCGATCTCCAGGCCCACGGCGGCCGCGGGACCGGTGATGGCCAGCCGGAGGTCCGACTCCGACATCGGCTCGACGATGACCTGGCCGTCCTGGATGGCCTCGGCCAACTGCGGATAGGCCGCGCAGCGGTCCCAATAGTCCGCGCGTACGCCGACGATCACTCCGGCGCCCCGCGGGCCTTCGGCCAGGGCGTGCAGCGCCCTGACGAACACCTGGCGCTCCTGCTCGTCGCTCACCAGGGTGAACAGTTCCTCGAACTGATCGACCACCAGGATGAGACGGCCGTCCGCCGGGAGAGGCGCCATCCGTCCTGGATCGTCGCGCAGCTGCTCGTACACCGTTTCGACGTGCTCGCCGAACGACTTCGCCCATTCTTCGGCGAGCGCCCGCAGCGGCGTCGAGGTCGGCGTGATGAGCAGGCGCGGCCAATGCCGCGAGCCGGCGACCGGCAGCATCTCCTGGGCCAGCGCCGGCAGCAGCCCCGCCCGCAACAGCGACGACTTGCCCACACCCGAGGCACCCGAGACCAGCAGGACGGTCCCGTGCCCGTCCAGGCGCGCGCCCAGGCGGTCGACGAGGCTGCGCGTGGCCCGCGCGCGGCCGAAGAAGAACTCGGTCTTCTCCCTCTCGAACGGCACAAGTCCTTGGTAGGGGCATACCTCGCCCCCGTCGTCGGACGGTGACAGCACCTGGGCTTGGCGGTTGCCGCCCTCGTCCCCGTCGCTCATGGCCTTCATTCTGGCTAATTGCCGCGATGCTCATCAATTCTATTCAAACCGCGAAGGTATCGGTCGCGGCCGAGCCCTAGAGATAACCGCAGGTCGCGATCGTCTCATCCGTCGCAAGGCCGTCCGATTCCGTTCGCTTTCGTCCAACAGTGGCGGGAACAGCTGGAAAGCGCTTTCGATGTACATGGGGATCTCGCCGACCAGGGGCGGCGAGAGAAAACGGGGCGGCTCCCTGGATAGGAGCACAAATCGATGAACGACAATCACGTTCGGTTGACCACTTCCCTACCGACGGAAGTCATACGGTGTCCTGAGGCCGAGTTGTCTTTGGGGGCGCTGCTGCGCCGATGGCGGGGGCGGGCGTTGCTGACCCAGGAGCAGCTGGCCCAACGTACCGGCCTCAACGTTCGGACCGTCCGCCGGTTGGAGCACAACGTGCTTCAGCAGCCGCGCATCACCTCGATCCTGCTGCTGGCGGAGGCGCTGGAGCTGGACAGCGAGGAGCGCGCGATGCTGGCCGTCGTCGCTCGCGGCCCGTCGGCTTCCCCTGAACGCGTTGAACCGGAAGAGATCTGCCCAGCGCCGGCAGCGGTGACCATTCCGCGAGAGCTACCGGCCGATGTTGCGGCGTTTGTTGGCCGAAAGCATGAACTGACGGCTTTGTCGGATTATCAGAATGCGAACACGGCGACGGTCATCGCCATTGACGGCATGGCCGGAGTCGGAAAGACGGCGCTGGCCGTTCATGCCGCCCACCTGCTCAGCTCTCGGTTTCCCGACGGTCAGCTGTTCGTGAACCTCCACGGACATACCCGGGAAACGACCCCCGTCGATCCACGTGATGCGCTCGCCCGCATGCTCCGCGCACTTGGCATCCCTGATGACCGCATACCCGGGCATATCGATGACCGCGCGGCGCTGTATCGCAGTGTCGTGGCCGACCGCGAAGTCCTGATCGTGCTGGACAACGCCGCCGACGAGGACCAGGTCCGCCCGCTGCTGCCCGCCGGACCGGGCTGCCTGCTGATCGTCACCAGCCGCCGCCGGCTGATCGGCCTGGACGACACGCGAACCTTGTCGTTGGACGTCCTGCCGCTGGAGGAGGCGGTCGCCCTGTTCACCCGCATGGTCGGGCGGGAGCATGTCGCGGACGCGCCGGCGGGCGTGCTGACGGAGACCGCGGAGCGGTGTGGGCGGCTCCCGCTCGCCATCCACATCGCCGCCGTCCGGCTGCGGGCACGTCCGACGTGGGGCGTGCGGCATCTGCTCGACCGGTTGAACGACGACCGGCTGTCCGAGCTGACGACCGGGCGCCACAGCGTCACCGCCGCCCTGGATCTGTCCTATCAGCGGCTCACGGAGGATCAGCGACGCGTGTACCGGGTGCTGGGGTCGCAGGCCGGCACCGAGTTCGGGGTCGACGAGGCCGCGGCCGTGCAGCACACGACAGTGGTGCGGGCGAGGCGGCAGCTGGACCAGCTGCTGGACGTCCACCTCTTGCAGGAGCCCGCACCCTGCCGGTACCGCTTCCATGATCTGGTGCGCGACCACGTCTCGGCCCTGCTTCGCCGAACGCCGTGTGAGGCCGCGCGGGCCAATTCCGCTTGACTACTCGACGGCGCCCGAGCGGGTGAGGAGGTCCTGGTACCAGGTGTCGTACGGGTGGTTGGACGCCGGATAGTTGGCCAGTGGGTCGGTGGCGTCGTCTTCGGAGTCGAAGTCCCAGCCGCGTACGAGCCGTCCCGCCTGCCGGGCCGCGGTGATGAACGAGGACTCGCCGGCCGACGCCGCGTAGAACAGCGCGCCCTGCTGGAGCTCCGCGCTGTCGCCCTTCTGGAACTCGTCGAAGGCGGTCTGCTGGTAGCGGATGCGCTCGCCGGCGACCCTGTCGGTGTCCAGGCGCAGGGTCTGGGCCGGGGTCGGGCCGTCGGCGCCGGTCCACACGTGCACGCGCGACGAGCCGCTGGTCGAGGTGGTCGCGTCGTAGCGGGCGTCGGAGGTCTTGGCGTTGCCGCTCCAGGAGACCGTCGCCGCGGCGGCGTTGAGCACGCCGTCCCAGTCCCAGTTCTGGCTGTTGCTCTGGCTGCGGTGGATCTCGCGTAGCTGGGTGCCCGCCGCGTCGGTGAACCTGACCGTCGGCAGGACGCCGTTGTCATACTGGTGGCTGGCCGACCAGGTGATCTCGCCGCCGGCGTCGAGGCGGCCGACGCGGTACCAGAGGGTGGTCGCGGTCTGGGACTGGTGGACCTCGACCAGGTCGCCGTTGTCGTTCAGCGCGACGGACGGGGTGACGCCGTTGTCGTACTTGCCATGGCGTAACCAGGTCACGCGGCCGTCGGCGCCGTACGTGCCGCTCCAGTACCAGAGCGCGCCCGCGCCCGAGTCGTGCACCTCGACGACCTGACCGCGGCCGTTGATCGCGACGGCCGGGTGGTAGCCGACGTCGCGTTTGTACTGGGCGCGGGTCGTGCCGTCGCCGGAGATCACGGGGAGCACCCGGCCGCGCAACGTGTCCACCGACGGCGGGCTCGCCGGGTAGTCCTTGGCCCAGAACAGCCGCGAGCCGAAGACGGAGGTGAGCTCCTGGTTGAGCGCGGCCAGGTTGCCGGCGGCGTACGAGGTGTTGTCGGTCAGGTCGTCCTTGATGTCGAGCGCGACGACGATCGGTGCGGCGGTGGGATGCTGCGCGGACCAGGTGTTGATCACGCCGAGCCAGTCGCGCAGGAGGTTCGAGGCGGGGTTTCCGTTGTGGTCGACCTGGTTGCCGGGAGAGTCGTGGCCGACGGAGTAGTCGTGCGAGGTGGCGTAACCGTTGTCGTGGATGTCGAGTTCGAGGAAGCGAATGCCGTGGTCGAGTTGGTAGGCGATCGAGTTCTTGGCGCCGCTGACGTTGCCCGAGTAGCTGTTGTGCGTGGCGCGGAAGATCGCCGAGGGTAACGGCACATCCGCGGCCGCCTCGGCGTTTCCGCTGATCAGTAATGCGGAAGTGGCGACGGCGAGCGCGGAGAGAACGGCTTTTGAAGGGGCCATTCCCCGATCTTCACACCGCCGATGATCCCCGACAATACGCTCGCGGACCCTCGCTGGCCTCATTCACCGGCTCTTAATCCGATATATCCGCTCTTGTCGGGGTAGCTGGACGAATGTCGCAGGAGAGGACAGGAGTCGCAAATGAGCACATTGGTGGGAAACTGGAAGATGGCGATCACCGACGGGTGCGTTCGGGGCGACCGGCTCTGCCTGTTCAATGTCAGCCCCAAGAACGCCCACGTCGAGCTCACGTTCTGCGCGACGGGCGAGGAGCCGCTCGGCCCCTACCGCGCGACGGTGCCCGCGCAGCGCACCAGCGACCTGAGCCTGGACGACCTGGCGGTTTCCGACGCCCTGTCCCCCGGCACCCCCTACGCGGTCGCGGTCGTCTCGGACATGCCGGTGATCGTGCAACTCACCCATGCGCACCCCGATGTACGCCGATCGGCCGCCTGACCTCCCATGGCGGTTCAGTCCTTGACGTCCCCGGCGCCGGAGAAGATCTGCCGGTAATGTTCGGCCGCCTGGGTCATGTCATTGCTGAGGACCTGGAAGAACCGGCTTGCCATCAGGAGCCGGGAGCCGGCCGGGGTCTGGACGCCGAGGACGTCGACGCCCTCCTGGACGGTGTCGGCCCACAGCGTCATCGATCGGATGCCCACCAACCAGGCCCGATACCAGACGTCGACGTCGATGCTGTACCGGTCACGCCGATTGTCACGCTCGCGTTTGACCAGCCCCACCTCCTCAAGCCAGCCGATCCCCTTGGAGATCGACGCGGGGCTGACCCGCAGCCGCTCGACCAGGTCGACGACGGTCATGTCGCCGCTGTCGCTGGTGAACAGGCAGACCATCACCTTGGCCGCCATCGGCGGGATCCCTGACATCGCCCCGGCGAGTTTCCGCTCGAATTCCTGTACGGCCCGGGGGTCACGCCCGCCGATATCCACGGTGGCCGGTGTATTCAGCGGCGAGTGCGGCCGGCGATGGGCCCGCCGTCCGGTCGCCTGCTGGGCCCGAGCCGCCCGGTAGCCGTGCGGTCCTCCGTTGCGGGCGATCTCGCGGCCGATGGTCGATCTCGGTCGTCCCAGGCGACGGGCGATCTCCGCGTAGGTGAGTCCTTCCACCAGCCCCTCAGCGATCTTGCGACGGTCCTCGTACGTGAGGTGGCCTCCTGGCATGCGCCCTCCCGCTTGTCGCGCCCGCCCAAGTATGCGGCCGGGCCCGATTGATTGCGACACAAAGCATGGAGTTGTTGCATTTGCCAGCACCGTCGTTTCGCCAATTGCGCCCTTCTGACCTGGGAAAACGAGATTCTTAACTTGCCGAATCCGCGAACGCATCCGTAGCTTTCCTCATATGTGAACGACGACCGTTCACGTGGAGGGACCGACAATGGCTGCCAAGATATGCCTCGTAACCGGCGCCTCATCCGGCATCGGCCACGCCACCGCACTCGAACTCCTGCGCGGCGGCCACGTCGTGTACGGCGGGGCGCGCCGAGCGCACCAGATGGAGGCGATCCGCGAAGCGGGCGGTCACGCCTTGCCGATGGACGTGACCAAGGAAGAGGACCTCCAGCGGGTCGTCCGTACCGTCCTGGACGCGCACGAGCGGATCGACGTCCTGGTCAACAACGCGGGAGCCGTCGTCCACGGCGCGGTCGAGGACACGCCGATGGCGATGGCTCGAGACGAGTTCGAGGTCAACCTGTTCGGGCCGGCCCGGCTGACCCAGCTCGTCCTCCCGCACATGCGGGCGCGGGGCTCGGGCACGATCGTCAACGTCTCCTCGATCGGCGGCGAGATCGCCCTTCCGCTCGGCGCCTGGTACTACGCCTCCAAGCACGCCCTGGAGGCCTTCTCCGACACCCTGCGCATGGAGGTCGGACAGTTCGGCATCGACGTCGTGGTCGTCCAGCCGGGCATCATCAAGACCGACTTCGAGACCGGGACCCCGCGGCAACTGCGGGAGATCTCCGGGAACGGCGCCTACCGGGAGATGGCCGAGGCCATGGCACAGGCGGCCGAGCCGCAGCCAGGCGTGGACAGCCCAGCCTCGGACCCGGGAGTGGTCGCGACGACGATCCGGCAGGCCGTCGAGTCGGCCCGGCCGGAAACCCGCTACGTCGTGGGCTGGCAGGCCGAGGCACTCCTCAACCTCAACAGGTCCCTCACGGACCGCGAATTCGACGCGCGCGTCACCGGCTCGCTCAAGTAATCGAGCCGCCTGCTCAACGAGACCCGCAATTCGGAGAAACCCATGACCCCTGCTATCGCCATTTCCGGGCTCGTCAAGGCGTACGGGCCGACACGGGCCCTCGACGGGCTCGACCTCACCGTGGGTACCGGAGAGGTGCATGGCTTTCTCGGCCCGAACGGGGCGGGAAAGAGCACCACCATCCGCATCCTGCTGGGCCTGATCCGAGCCACCTCCGGCAGCGCCAGGCTGCTGGGCGGCGACCCCTGGGCCGACGCCGTCGCGTTACACCGGCGGCTGGCGTACGTGCCGGGCGATGTGGAGCTGTGGCCCAACCTCACCGGAGGCGAGGCCATCGACGTGCTCGGCCGGCTGCGTGGCGGGCTCGACAACGAGCGGCGGAACGGGTTGATCGAGCGGTTCGAGCTCGATCCGAAGAAGAAGACCCGGACCTACTCCAAGGGCAACCGCCAGAAGGTCGCCCTCGTCGCCGCCCTCGCCGCCGACGTGGAGCTGCTGATCCTCGACGAGCCCACGAGCGGGCTGGACCCGCTGATGGAGGCGGTCTTCCAGCAGGTCGTCGCCGAGGCCAAAGCCGCCGGCCGGACCATCCTGCTGTCCAGTCACATCCTCGCCCAGGTCGAAACCCTCGCCGACCGGATCACCATCATCCGCGACGGAAAGGCGGTGGAGTCGGGGACGCTGGCGCAGATGCGGCATCTGACCCGGACCACGATCGTGGCCGAGACCGCCACCCCGGTAACCGGCCTCAACCAGGTGCCCGGCATCCACAACGCGAAGGTCGAGGGCGGAAGCCTACGGTTCAGCGTGGACTCCGAACACCTCGACGCCGCCGTCCAGCACCTCACCAAGTTCGGCATCCGCTCGCTGGTCAGCCACCCGCCGACGCTCGAGGAGCTCATGCTCCGGCACTACGCGCACAAGGAGGCGGCATGACCACCACGGTTACGCGGGCGCGCGGCCGTACCGGATCGAGCGCGGCGAGCAGCCACCTGACCGGCACCGGCGCGATGGTACGGCTGGCGCTGCGCCGCGACCGGATCAAGCTCACCATCTGGCTGGTCGCCATCACGGCCCTCGTCCCACGCTTCTACTACGCCGCCGTCAGCGCGGTCGTCCCGACGCCCCAGGCCCTGGCCGAAGCGTCGCAGATGATCCGCGTCTCCTTCATGAGGGTGCTCGGCGGGCCCCTGTTCGGCGAGGTCACCACGCAGAGCTACTTCCTCGCCGCCTACTGGGTCGAGTTCCTGCTGGCCGCCGCGATCATGAACATGATGCTCATGACCCGGCACACCCGGGCGGAGGAGCAGACGGGCCGGGCCGAGCTCATCCGGGCGGCCGTCGTGGGCCGGCACGCCCAGCTCACCGGGGCGCTGGTCGTCGCCGTGATCAGCAATGTCGCACTCGCGGCCCTCACCACCGCCGCGACGATCGGCATCGGGTTCCCCACCGGCAGCGCCCTGCTGTTCGGTGCCTCCCTCGCCGCGACCGGGCTGCTGTTCGCCGGGGTCACCGCGGTGACCGCCCAGGTCACCGAGCATCCCCGAGGCGCCAACGGGCTGGCGGGCATCGTGCTCTTCACCGCGTGGCTGCTGCGCGGCGCGGGGGCGCTGCAGAGCCCGGAGGGCGGCCCGCTGTTCTGGCTGTCGCCGATCGGCTGGTCACAGCAGACCCGGGTGCTGGCCGACGAGCGCTGGTGGCCGCTCGGCCTCTCGGTTCTGCTCGCCGGGCTGCTGGTCGCGGGCGCCTACTCGCTGGCGAGCCGCAGAGATCTCGGCGCCTCCTTGATGGCCCCGCGTCCCGGCCGGGCGTCGGCGCCTTCGTGGCTGCGCTCGCCGTTCACGCTCGCGCTGCGGCTCCAGCAGGCGGCCATCCTCGCGTGGGGAGCCGCGTTCCTCGCCGTCGGCCTCGTCCTGGGCGCCATGACCGGCGGAATGGCGGAAACCGACCTCCCCATCTTCTCCGGTGCGGACTTCGGGCGGGCCTGGATCAGCCTCATGGTGTTCACCGGGTCCCTCTACACCGGCGTGTTCGTGGTCCTGTCGGTCCTCCGGCTCCGGTCGGAGGAGGTGCGCGGGCGGATCGCTCCCGTGCTGGCCGGGCCGACCGGCAGATCGACGTGGTACTGGTCGTCCCTGCTGGTCACCGCGCTCGCCGCGGTCGTCCTGCCGGTGGTGTACGGCGCCGCGCTCGGCATCGGCGCCGCCCTGTCGACCGGCGAGCCCGGCCTCGTGGGAGAGGTCACCTGGGCGAGCCTCATACGCGCCCCCGAGGTGCTGGTGCTGCTCGCCGTGCCCGCCGCGCTGCTCGGGCTCGCCCCACGGGCCGTGAACGCGGCCTGGGCGGTGCTCGTCTACAGCGGGTTCATGCAGGTACTGGGGTCCTACATGAACCTGCCGGGGTGGCTGGTGAACACGTCGGTGCTGTCCCACCTTCCCTGGCACCCGCTGGGGTCCTTCGCCCCGGTGGCCACGGTGGTGCTGACCGTGCTCGCCGCGGCGCTGACGATCCTCGGTCTGTACGGTCTGCGCCGCCGCGATCTCACCTCGGGCTAAAGGTGCCAGCGGTGACGGCCCGGTGGAGTGCGTTCCACCGGGCCGCCGGTCGTGGTCGAGGTCGAGGTCGTGCCGGGGGGTCAGCCGCCGTTGGTGAGGGTGAAGCCCTGCTCGGTGCCGAAGGCGGAGATGCGGTCCTGCCAGGTCTTCAGTGCGGCGGACAGGTCACCGCCGCTGTCGATGGCCTGGCCCACGGTGTCCTTGAAGATGCTGTTGGCGTACACCTGGAACGGGAGGTACTGCCAGTCGGGGCGGACGGCGGCCGAGGCGTCGCTCAGGACCTGGTTGATCTTCTGGCCGCCGAAGAACTCCTGCGGCGCGTCACGGAAGGCAGGGTCGTCGAGCAGCACCTTCGTGGCGGGGAACAGCCCGGCCTCGGTGTTCAGCGACTTGACGGCCTCCGGGTCGGAGTTGAGCCACTGCGCGAAGGCGACGGCGGCCGGGATGTTCTTGCTCTGCGGGATGACCGCCACCGAGGAGCCGCCGTTCTCGGCGTTCATCGGCTTGGCCGCGTCGTACTGCGGCATCGGGGCGACCGCCCACTTGCCCTTCGTCTTGGGGATGGAGTTGATGATGCCGTTTGGCGCCCAGGCGCCGGTCAGCCAGACGGCGTACTTGCCCGAGCCCATGCCCTTCCACCACTCGTCGGTCCAGCCGGGCTGCGGGTCGACCAGCTTCTCGCCGAGCAGGGTGCTCATCGTGCCGACCCACTGCTTGACGCCCGGGTCGGAGTCGAGCTTGACGCTGACCGAGGTCTCGCCCGAGGTCTTGAACGGCGCGCCGCCCGCCTGCCAGATCAGGCTGTCCACCCCGCCGGCGTCACCGGGGTCGATGGAGGTGATGAACGAGCCGGAGTCGGCGGCCTTGATCTTCTTGGCCGCGTCGACGAACTCCGCCCAGGTGGCCGGCGGCTTGATCTTCAGCTTGTCGAAGATGTCCTTGCGGTAGAACATCGCCATGGGGCCGGTGTCCTGCGGGACGCCGTAGACGCCGCCGTTGATCGCCACCTGGCCCCACGCCGAGTCGGCGAACTTGTCCTTCAGCGAGGCGGCGCCATAGTCGGCCAGGTTGACGACCTGCTTGGCGAGGGCGAACTGCGGCAGGGCGAAGTATTCGATCTGCGCCACGTCGGGCGCGCCGGATCCGGCCTTGATCGCGGTCTGCAGCTTGGTGTACTGGTCGGCGGACTGACCCGCGTTCACCACGTTGACCTTGATGTTCGGATATTTCGTGGTGAAGCGGGCGACGGTCTTCTCGATCCCCGTGACCCACGTCCAGAACGTCAGCTCGGCGGGCTTGGACAGCGCGTCCTGCACAGCCGCCGTTGCGCTGGGGGCGGCGGCGGACGGGGCGGCGGCACTCCCACCGGAGCCGCCGCCGCACGCGGCGAGGGCCAGAGACAGGGCCGCGGCGATCCCGGCAGGGATCACACCGCGCCGTGATGGAAGGGTTTTCATGGCGTTTCCTTATCCACGGGGGGTTTGTCGGGATTCACTGCTTGACGCTTCCGGTAGCGAGGCCCGACTGCCAGAACCGCTGGAGCCCCAGGAAAGCGATGATCAACGGCACGATCGACAGCAGGCTGCCGGTCAGGATGAGCGTGTAGGTGGCGTCACCGGCACCGGAGGTGCCGCTGTTGGCCTGGGCGTTCCACTGGTTGAGGCCGACCGTGAGCGGGAACCAGTCCGGCGAGTTCAGCACGATCAGCGGCAGGAAGTAGTTGTTCCACGTCGCGACCAGCGCGAAGAGCAGGACCGTGACGAAGCCCGGAGCGAGCAGCCGCAGCGCGATGGTGCGGAAGATCCTGAACTCGCCCGCGCCGTCGATGCGGGCCGACTCCAGGATCGAGTCGGGCACCGCGTCGGCCGCGTAGACCCGCATCAGGTAGAGGCCGAACGGGCTGCACAGCGCCGGGATGAGCACCGCCCACGGGGTGTCGACGATCCCGACCCGGCTGAACAGCAGGTACGTCGGCACGGCGAGGGCCGTGCCCGGAATGGAGATGCCGCCCAGCACCACCGCGAACAGCAGCTTGCGGCCCGGGAACTCGTATTTCGCCAGCGCGTAACCGCCCAGGGTGGCCAGCAGGGCGGCACCGCCCGCGCCCACCACGGAGTAGAGCACGGTGTTGCCGAACCAGCGCACGAAGATGCCGTTGTTGTAGCTCAGGGTCTCGCCGATGTTGGCGAACAGGTGGAAGTCCCCGCCGAACCAGAGCCCGAAGGTCGAGAACAGGTCCCCGCCGTTCTTGCTGGCGTTGGCCAGCAGCCAGAACAGCGGCAGCACCGCGTACGCGAACATCACCAGCATGATCACCGTGAGGGCAGGACTCTTCCCCCGGCGCCGCGCCTTGGTGGAGTGGTGCGCGGCCTGCCCGCCCGTGGTGCGGTTCGCCTCGGCGACGGCCGTCACAGCGTCTTCTCCCTTCTCGCCGTGATGATCTGCACCGCGTACGCCACGACGATGGTGACGACGCCGAGCAGCACGGCGACAGTGGCCGAGTAGTTGATCTGCTGGCCGTTGAAGGCGAGGTTGTAGGCGTACATGTTGGGCGTGTAGCTCGTCCCGATCACCGCGGGCGAGAGCTTCTGGAGGATGTTCGGCTCGTTGAAGAGCTGGAAGCTGCCGATGATCGAGAAGATCGTCGCCACGAGCAGCGCGGGACGCAGGGCGGGCAGCTTGATGCTCCAGGCGATGCGGATGGCGCCCGCTCCGTCCATCTCGGCCGCCTCATAGAGCTCGGTCGGTACGGACCGCAGCGCGGCGTACAGGATGATCATGTTGTAGCCGACGAACTCCCAGGTCACCATGTTGCCGATGGAGGAGAGCATCCAGGAGCGCGAGAGCAGGTCGGGGACCGCGACGTCTAGGGCCTTGCCGATCTGGCCGATCAGGCCGAACTGGTCCCCGTACATGTAGCCCCACATGAGGGCCGACACCACGGCCGGCACCGCGTACGGCATGAAGATCGTGATGCGGAACAACGACGGCCAGCGCAGCCGACCGCTGTCGATGGCCAGCGCGCAGCCCAGGGCGATGAGCAGCATGACGGGCACCTGCACGACCAGGAAGAGCGCGACGCGGAGCAGGCCGGCGCCGAACAGCGCGTCGCCGATGGCGCGGGTGTAGTTGGCCACGCCGGCGAAGACCGTGCCGCCGATCATGCGTTCCTGGAAGAAGCTGAGATAGATCGCGTACGCCAGCGGCGCGACCACCGCGACCAGGAAGACCACGAAGAACGGCAGGAAGAAGGCGTAGCCGGCGACGCGCAGGCGCAGGACCGGCCGGGCGAGACCGCCGGGCGCGGTCACCGGCCCGGCTGGACCGGCGGGCGCGGTCATCCCGTACTCCTGCCGTGGGATGTTCGCGCTGCCACGAAGACTGGCACTGAACTCTCCTTGTCGGGGCATGGCGATCCATGGACCGCCCCATTACCTGCGCCACCGTGGAGCGCTCGGTGCTGTGATCGCGAGACTCCGTGTTTACGTGAACATGGCGAAGATGTCCCGTAGTCTCCATTCGCCGCAAGAACATGTCAATAGGTAACCCAAAGTTAACACAAATGCCTGATTTATCACCGTTTATGACTACATGTCGGCTAGGGCAGCGGCCTATTGACGGATGGGTCATGTTCACGTAAACATCGTGCGAGAGTTTGCACGACAGCAAGCCCATCGGATGACCAGAGGTGCCAGTGGACGGGGCGACCCAGAAAAGCGTGGCGGCACGGCGCTCGCCCAGGCGGCCGTCCATGGCCGACGTCGCCGCGATGGCCGGAGTCTCCAGTCAGACAGTCTCCCGGGTGGTCAACAACCGCAGCAACGTGGAGGAAGAGACCCGCCAGCGTGTCCTGTCGGCCATGCGCGTCCTCGGCTACCGGCCAAACACCGCCGCCCGCGCCCTGGTCACCGGCCAGTTCCGCACCCTGGGCCTGATCAGCTTCGGGCTCGGCAGCTTCGGCAACGCCCGTACGGTCGACGCCGTCACCAAAGCGGCGCAGCGCGCCGGCTACACCGTGAACATGATCGCCGTCGAGTCGCAGACCGAGCGGGCCGTGCACGAGGCGTTCGACCAGCTGACGGTGCAGGCCGTCGACGGCATCGTGGTCATCGAGGCGCAGATCCTCGACACCCCGGCGCTGCGCCTGCCGCCGGACGTGCCGGTCGTGATGGCCGACGGCGACGTCAGCCTCCGCCACCCGATGGTCGACACCGACCAGGCCCTCGGCGCCCGGCTCGTCACCCGTCACCTGCTCGGCCTCGGTCACGAGACGGTCTGGCACGTCGCCGGGCCCGAGGACTCCTATGCCGCGCGACGCCGGGCGGAGTCCTGGCACGCGACGCTCAAGGAAGCGGACGCGGCGGTGCCCCAGATGCTGTTCGGCGACTGGAGCGCGGCCAGCGGCTACGAGGCCGGCCGCGTCCTGGCCCGGCGGCCCGGCGTGACGGCCGTCTTCGCCGCCAACGACCAGATGGCCCTCGGCGTGATGCGCGCGATGATCCAGGCGGGACGTCGCATCCCTGAGGATGTGAGCATCGTCGGTTTCGACGACATCGAGGAGTCGGCCTACCTGTCCCCCTCGCTCACCACTGTCCGGCAGGACTTCGACGTGGTGGCCGAGCGGATCGTGTCGCTCATGATCGACCAGATCGAGACCGGTACGGCTCCCGCCGCCACCGCCTTCGTCGCCCCTCAGCTGATCGTCAGGGAGAGCACCGGCGCACCGCCGCCGACCGGCTGATCCGACCAACCCCAGCACGCCCCACACCGACGAAAGTCCCACCAACCGCAGCACGCCCACAGCGAAGAAACGTCCCCGCCGAAGAACGTCCCACCCGCCGCAGCACGCCCCGCCGAAGAAGGGAGGAGCGGCGGTCCTCGCCCGCCGAGGCCGCCGCGCCGACGATGAACGCCGTACCTCACGATGTCAGGCCGGGCTCCGGGACCACCGGCGCCCCGTCCCCGGGCGACCGGTTCTGGCGCCGGCTCGGCGGCGTGGCCTTCGGCGGCGACTACAACCCCGAGCAGTGGCCGGCCGAGACCAGGGCGGAGGACCTGCGCCTCATGGCCGAGGCCCGGGTCAACCTCGTCACCGTCGGGGTGTTCGGCTGGGCGCGCGTGGAGCCAGCGCGCGGCGCGTACGACTTCTCCCTGTTCGACCAGGTCCTGGATGACCTGCACGCGCACGGGATCACCGCCGACCTCGCCACCATGACGGCGTCCCCGCCGCCCTGGCTCGTCCACGAGCACCCGGAGATCCTGCCGGTCACCGCGGACGGGACCGTGCTGGGCCCCGGCGGGCGGCAGCACTTCTGTCCGTCCAGCCCGGTCTACCGGGAACGGGCGGCGCTCCTGGTGGAGCGGCTGGCCACGCACTACCGCGACCATCCGGCTCTCGGGCTGTGGCACGTCGGCAACGAGTACGGCTGCCACATCGCCGCCTGCTACTGCGAGGTGTCGGCGGCCGATTTCCGCCGCTGGCTGCGCGAGCGCTACGGCGACGACCTGGAGGCGCTGAACGACGCCTGGTCAACGGACTTCTGGTCGCAGCGGTACGCCTCCTTCGACCACGTCCAGCCACCCCGCGCGGCTCCGACGTACCCCAATCCGGCCCAGCAGCTCGACTACACGCGCTTCGCCAACGAGGCGCTGCGCGACTGCTTCGACCTGGAGGCGGGCATCCTGCGGCGGGTCACTCCCGAGGTGCCGATCACCACGAACTTCCTGGGCGGCCTGAAGGCCGTGGACGTCTTCGACTGGGCGCCGCGGCTGGACGTCGTGGCGGTCGACTCCTATCCCGACCCCCACGACGAGCGGCCGCATCTGGCCCCTGGCCTGGTGTACGACACGATGCGCGGCGCCGGGGGCGGGCAGCCGTGGATCCTGATGGAGCAGGCGCCGAGCGCGGTCAACTGGCGGGGCAGGAACGCGATCAAGCAGCCCGGCCAGATGCGGCTGTGGAGCTGGCAGGCCGTCGCGCAGGGCGCCGACGCGATCCTGTACTTCCAGTGGCGGCAGTCACGCGGCGGCGCCGAGAAGTTCCACTCGGGCATGGTGCCGCACGCGGGGGCCGACAGCAGGGTCTTCCGCGAGATCGCGGCGCTCGGCCGGGAACTGGCCTCGGTGCCCGACCTGCCCGGCACGCGGGTCCGCAACCAGGTGGCGATCCTGCTCGACTGGAACAGCTGGTGGGCGCTCGAACTCGACTCCCACCCCTCCGACGGTGTGCGGCAGGAGGAGCGCCTGCTGGACCATTACGGCCCGCTGTTCGACCTCGGGGTCGGCG
This sequence comes from Nonomuraea sp. NPDC049129, assembly GCF_040648495.1. Taxonomy (NCBI): domain Bacteria; kingdom Bacillati; phylum Actinomycetota; class Actinomycetes; order Streptosporangiales; family Streptosporangiaceae; genus Nonomuraea; species Nonomuraea sp. NPDC049129. The sequence goes on from NZ_JBEZDU010000025.1 coordinate 111,676, forward strand.
TGGACGTCGTGCCGCCCTCGGCCGAGCTGACCGGTTACGCGCTCGTCGTCGTGCCGAACCTGTACCTCCTGTCGAGCGCGGACGCACAACGCGTCTCGGCGTACGTGTCCGGCGGCGGCGCGCTGGCCGTCTCCTTCTTCAGCGGGATCGTGGACGAGCATGACCGGGTCCACCTGGGCGGCTACCCCGCGCCGCTGCGCGAGGTCCTCGGGGTCCGGGTCGAGGAGTTCTGCCCGGCGGCCGAGCACGAGCGGTTTCCCATCCGCGGTCACGGAGTGCTTTCGCACCTCGAAGGGGTCGCCGACCTGTGGCGAGAGGACCTGCATCTGGCCGGCGCCGAGCCCGAGCTCGTCTTCGACTCCGCCGACTGGGCCGGGCGCCCGGCCGTGACCAGGCACGAGTTCGGCGCGGGGATCGCCCGCTACCTCTCGACCCGGCTCGACGCGGTCACCATGCGGGCGGTCCTCGGCCGGGCGCTCGCCGAAGCGGGAGTGACGCCCGTCGTCCAGGGGCTGCCTGCCGGGGTCCAGGCGAGCGTCCGCGCCGGAGCCGGGCGCCGCTTCCTGATCCTGCTGAACCACACCGGCGACAAGCACGACATCGCCCTCGACGGCGAGTGGACCGACGCCCTGGACCCGTCGGACGAGGGCGTCGCCACCGTCACCCTGCCGCCTTCGGGCGTCGCCGTACTCCGTGCGGTGGATTAGGCGGCATCCCTTCAGCGGATGATGCGGGCCCGCGCCCGGAGCAGTGCCGCCACGATCGCCTCCTCGCGGTCGGGGTCGAGGCGGACGAGGGGGATGGAGCAGCTGAGCGCCTCGCTCGGCACGGGTCCGAAGTCCAGGGTGACGGCGAAGCAACGCAGCCCGAGAGTCGATTCCTGCTCGTCGACGGCGTGGCCACGGCGCCGGATCTCCTCGAGTTCGGCGCGCAGTGCCGCCCGGTCGGTGAAGGTGTGGACGGTGCGCGGCTCCAGGATCTCCGGCAGGAGTTCGTCGACCTCCGCCCAGGGACGCCCGGCGAGGATCGCCTTGCCGAGGCCGGTGGCCCAGCACGGCAGGCGCCGGCCGGGACGGGTGACGACGGCCAGGGAGTGCCGGGAGATGTTGGTGGCCAGATACACGATCTCCATGCCGTCGAGGCGGGCCAGGTGGACGGTCTCGCCGAGTTCGTCGTTGAGCTCGTTCATCACCGGACGGGCCCGCTGGACGACGTCGTCCCGCTCGACGTACGACATCCCGGCCCGCAGCGCGCGGATGCCGAGCCGGTAGCGACCGGCGCCGTCGGTCTCCACCCAGCCCGTGCTCACCAGCGTGGTGAGCAGCGCGTAGCCGCTGGCCCGCGGCAGGCCCAGCGCGGTGGTCAGCTCGCGCAGTGAGCACGTCTTCGGGGCGGAGCTGAGGTGTTCGAGCACCGCGATGGTCCGCTCGGCCGATTTGACGCTGCGGACACCTCCCCCGGTCTCGGCGGATTGAGGTAACGAGTCCGGGGCGTATTGCGTCATCGACCACCTCTTGACGTTTGGTGAAACACCCACTTAATGTCTCGGCTACAAATATAGATGCTGTCTCCATATGTAGACAAGAGGTTGCTGTTGATGTCCCCCGCAGTCACGCGAGTCGCCGCTTCCCTCTCAGGCTTGCTCGCCTTCCCCGTCACACCGTTCACGGAGTCGGGGGACGTGGATCTGTCCGGGCTCAAGGCTCATCTCACGGACGTGCTCGCCGCGCGGCCCAGCGCGATCTTCGTCGCCTGCGGGACCGGGGAGATGGCGTCGTTGACGGCCACGGAGCACCAGGCGGTGGTCAAGGCCGCCGTGGAGCACGTCGCGGGAACGGTCCCGGTGCTCGCCGGGGTCGGCGGCGGCACGCGGACGGCCGCCGAGTTCGCCCGCGCCGCGCAGGCCGCCGGGGCCGACGCCTTGCTGGCGCTGCCGCCGTACCTGCAGGTCGGCCCGCCGGCCGGGCTCGTGGCGCACTACCGGGAGGTGGCCGCCGCCACGGATCTGGACGTGATCCTCTACCAGCGCGGTACGGCGCTGTTCTCCCCCGAGGCGGTGGCCGAGCTCGCCGAGGTGGACAATATCGTCGCGCTGAAGGACGGGCACGGCGACATGGAACTGCTCCAGCTCATCCAGACCGCCACCGGCGGACGGCTGCCCCTGCTGAACGGCATGCCGACGGCTGAGATCTTCGCCCGCTCCTACGTCGGCCTCGGCGCCCGCGCCTACTCCTCGGCGGTGCTGGCCTTCCTCCCGGAGGTCGCCGTCGCGTTCTTCCACGCTTTCGAGAAGGGCGACGACGCGACTCAGGACCTCCTGCTGCGCGAGTTCTACGCCCCTCTCGCCGCACTGCGCAACACGACGCCCGGCTACGCCGTCTCTCTCGTCAAGGCCGGCCTGGACATCCGCGGCCGCTCCGCCGGGCCCGTCCGCTCGCCACTGGCGCAGGTCACCCCGGAGCACCGCGAGCAGCTCGCCCGCATCATCGACCGCGGCCTTTCCGCCCTCAGCGCGGCATCTGTCGCATAGCACGTGGCCTGCCCCGGCACCAGGAGCAGGCGATTTCGGAGGAATTATGATCAACCCCCCAAGCCGCCGTCAGGCGGCCTCTGCCCTCTTGGCGCTGGGCACCCTGCTGTCAGCCGGCGCCTGCTCGGTCGCGAACAGCGGCCCGGAGCCGTCGGCCGGCGGCGGCGCGGCGGCGAGCACCGTCCGCATCGTGCTGCCCGAGGAGCCGCCCACGCTGGAGCCGTGCGACGCCTCCCTCACCGCGACCGGGCGCGTCACCCGGGCCAACATCACCGAGGCGCTGACGGAGCGTGACCCGAGCTCCGGTCAGCTCCAGCCGGCGCTGTCCACGGAGTGGAAGCAGGACTCGCCCACCGAGTGGACCTTCACCCTGCGCAAGGGCGTGAAGTTCCACGACGGCACCGCGTTCGACGCCAAGGCGGCCGCCTTCTCCATCGAGCGCACGCTCGGCTCCAAGGTCGACTGCAACGTCAACGGGTACGTCTTCGGCGGCATCAAGCTCACGGTGACGGCCGCGGACGACGTGACCCTCAAGGTGAAGACGGCCAAGCCGGACCCGATCCTCCCGCTGCGGTTGTCCTTCGTCGAGATCGTGCCGACCACCACGAACGCCACCGGCAAGGTCCGGGAGCCCGTCGGCACCGGCCCGTACAAGATCGCCAAGTGGGACGCCGGCCGCAGCCTGCGCCTGGAGCGGTTCGCCGGATACTGGGGCAAGGCGCCGGACTTCGCCGCGGCCGAGTACGTCTGGCGTGGTGAGGGCAGCATCCGCGCGGCCATGATCAAGAGCGATGAGGCGGACATCGCCGTCGGGCTCGCCCCCGAGGACGGCGCCGGCGACTCGGCCGTGCAGTTCCCCAACAACGAGACCTCCTACCTGCGCATCGACGCCGCCAAGCCGCCGCTCAACGACGTTCGCGTGCGCCAGGCGATCAACTACGCCATCGACAAGGACGGGCTCGTCGCCTCGGTCTTCGCCGGGCTCGGCAAGCCGGCGGGCCAGCTCGTCCCCGAAGGCGTGACCGGTCACAGCTCGGCCATCCAGCCCTGGCCGTACGACATGGCCCAGGCCAAGAAGCTGATCGCGGAAGCCAAGGCGGCCGGCGTCGCCACGGACACCCCCATCACGATCATCGGCCGGAACGGGATCTACCCCAAGGCCGCCGAGGCGATGGAGGTCGTGCAGAACTCGCTCACCGAGGCCGGGCTCTCGGTGAAGATCCAGATGCTCGACGTGAACGCCTGGCTGGAGTACCTGCTGCGCCCGTTCCCCAAGGACGCCGGCCCCACTCTGCTGCAGGCCCAGCACGGCAACCAGGCCGGTGACGCGGCCTTCACCATGGGCCAGATCTACGGCAGCAAGGGCGCGCAGAGCAGCTTCGGCACCCCCGAACTGGACGACCTGATCAGCGCCGGTGAGCAGGCCTCGGGCGAGGAGCGCCAGACGGCGTTCGCCAAGGCATTGGAGTTCCAGAACAAGGACGTCGTACGCGACGCCGTCCTGGCGCACATGACCGGCATCCTCGCCCTGTCGAAGAAGGTCACCTACAAGCCCAACGCCGCCACGAACGACGAGATGCGCCTCGCCGAGCTGCACCCGGCCGGCTGAAAGGAGCAGGTGTGCTGACCTTCCTGCGGCGTCGCGTCACCTCCAGTGCGATACCGCTGGTCGTGGTGGTTCTCGGCGTGTTCTACCTGGCCCGCCTGACCGGCGACCCGGCGAACCTCTACCTGCCGCTCAGCGCCACCGCTGAGATGCGGGCGGAGTTCGCCGCCCGGCACGGGTTCGACCAGCCGTTGCTCGTCCAGTTCGGTGACTACCTGGCTCAGGTGGTCCGGCTGGACTTCGGCGAGTCGCTGCGGACCGCCGAACCCGCCGCCAACGCGGTGCTGCGGGCGTTCCCCGCGACGCTGCAGCTGGCGGGCGCCACGATGATCCTGGCGATCCTCGGCGCGGTCGTCGTCGGGAGCTGGGCGGCCTACCGCCCGAACTCCCTGGCCGACCGGGTCGCCAGCTTCACCTCGACGACCGCGGCCAGCATGCCGGATTTCTGGTTCGCCATCATGGGCGTCCTGGTCTTCTCCGTGGCGCTCGGCTGGCTGCCCACCTCGGGCACCGAGGGCGCGGCGGCGTGGGTGCTGCCGGTGCTCACCCTGCTGATCCGGCCGTTCGGCGTGCTGGTGCAGGTGGTGCGCGGGGCGATGGTCACGGCGCTGTCGGCGCCGTACATCAAGGTGGCCCGGAGCAAGGGCGCGAGCGAGCTGCGGGTGGTCTTCGGCCACGCGCTGCGCAACGCCGCGCCGCCCGCGCTCACCGTGGCCGGTGACCTGGCGGTCGGGCTGGTCAACGGGGCCGTGGTCGTCGAGACCATCTTCGGCTGGCCGGGCATCGGCAAGCTGATGATCACCTCGATCCTGCAGCGCGACTTCGCGGTGCTGCAGGCCGCGGTCCTGGTGACCGCGATCACCATCTTCGCGCTGAACATCGTCATCGACGCCTGTTACGCGCTCCTGGACTCCCGAGTCCGTCAGGGGGTGACGGCATGACCAGCCTCGTGGAGGCTCCTCCCGCCGCTCGGCGGATCACCTGGTGGCGGCTGCTGCTGCGGGACCGGTTCGCCTGCCTGGCGGTGGTGATCCTGGTGATCGTGATCGTCGGCGCCGTCGTGGGGCCGATCCTGCTCGGCGACCTGGCCGTGAAGCAGAACCTGCGGGCGGTCAACCGGCCGCCGTTCAGCCTCGACGACGGCTTCGCGTTCGTGCTCGGCAGCGACTCGCTCGGCCGCAGCCTGCTCGCCCGGCTCATCGTGGCCAGCCGTACGACGCTCTCCGTCGCCATCCCGGCCGTGGCGATCTCCCTGGTCGTCGGGTCGGTCTGGGGCATGTGGGCGGGCTACCACCGAGGCTGGCGGGAGAACGTCTCCATGCGCGTGGCCGACGTCATCCTCAGCTTCCCCTCGCTGCTGCTGGCCGTGGTCGTGCTGTACGTCTTCTCCCCCAGCGCCGGGAACATCGTCCTGGTCCTGGCCATCGCCCGCATCCCGGTCTACCTGCGGGCCGCGCGGGCGGAGTCGGCCGAGCTGCAGAGCCGGTTGTTCGTGGACGCGGCGCGGACGTTCGGCACCAAGAGCTGGGCGATCATCGGCAGGCACGTGGCACCGACCGTGCTGCCCACCCTGTTCACCGTCGCGACCCTGGACTTCTGTTTCGTGATGCTGACCGAATCGTCGCTGAGCTTCTTGGGCATCGGCATCCAGCCGCCGGACATGAGCTGGGGCCTGATGGTCGCCCAAGGGCGGCAGGTACTGCAGAGCGCCTGGTGGATCGCCGTCTTCCCCGGAGTCGCCATCGTGGTGACGACCGTCTCGGCGACCGTCCTCGCGTCCTGGGCGCGCCTGGCCATGGACCCCGGCCAGCGGTGGCGGCTCACCCTGCCCCGCTCTCGCCGCAAGAACTCCCGCCCTGAGAACAAGGAGGTGCGCGCGTGAGCGAGTCGAACAGCACGGAGGCCGGGCGCCCGGTGCTGGAGGTGGATCGGCTGGCGGTCGACATCCGCACCCCTTCCGGGACGGTACGCGCCGTACGCGAGGTCAGCTTCTCCGTCCGCTCCGGTGAGACACTGGCGCTCCTGGGCGAGTCGGGCTGCGGCAAGAGCATGACGGCGCAGGCCATCGTCGGCCTGCTCGACCCGGTGGCGCATGTGGCGGGCGGCGCCGTACGCCTGGACGGCACGGACATCCTCACCCTGCCGCCGGCGCAGCGCAGGCGGCTGGCCGGGCCCGGCCTGTCCATCGTGTTCCAGGACGCGCTCACCGCGCTGAACCCCGTACAGACGGTCGGCGCCCAGCTGGCCGAGCCGTTCAGGATCCACGAGCGGCTTTCGCGCCGCGCGGCGCGCGAGCGGGCTGTCGAGCTGATGGAACGGGTCGGCATCCCCGAGGCCGGCGCCCGGGTGAGCGCCTATCCGCACCAGTTCTCCGGCGGCATGCGTCAGCGGCTGCTCATCGCGCTGGCGATGGCCCTGCACCCCAAGGTGCTGCTCGCCGACGAACCCACCACCGCCCTCGACGTCACGGTGCAGGCCCAGATCATGGAGCTGCTGCGCGAGCTGCGCACCGAGCAGCAGACGGCGCTGATCCTGATCACCCACGACCTCGCGGTGGTGGCCGAGCAGGCCGACCACGTGGCCGTCATGTACGCGGGAAACATCGTCGAGACCGGGCGGGTGGCGGACGTGTTCGCCCGGCCGCGCCACCCGTACACGCGCGGGCTGCTCGACTCGGTGCCCGCCGAGGTGGCGCGCGGCGTCACCCTGAAGTCCATTCCGGGCAGCCCGCCCGACCTGCACTCGGTGCCCTCGGGCTGCGCCTTCCGCGCGCGCTGCCCGATGGCGAGCGACGTGTGCGCGGAGCAGCGCCCCGTCCTCGTCGAGGCCGGACCCGGTCGCCTGTCCGCGTGTCATCACTGGAAGGAGCTGACCGATGACTGACACATCCGCTATGGAGGCGCCCCTGCTGGACGTGGCAGGGGTGAGCAAGACCTTCCACGTGGCCCGCGGTGCCTCGGGCAGCAACCGGCTGCGCGCGCTGGACGGGGTCGACCTGCGGCTGGCCCGCGGCGAGACGCTGGGCCTGGTCGGGGAGTCCGGCTGCGGCAAGTCGACGCTCGCCCGGGTTCTGCTCATGCTGGAGCGCCCGGACCAGGGCCACGTCAGGTTCGAGGGTACGGACCCGTTCGCGCTGCGCGGCAAGGAGCTGCTGAAGTGGCGGCGCCGGGTGCAGATGGTGTTCCAGGACCCGTTCGCGTCACTGAACGCCCGGCTGTGCGCCGAGGACATCGTCGGCGAGCCATGGCGGACGCACCGTGACCTGGTGCCGATGAAGGAGCGCGGGAAGCGGGTGGCCGAACTCCTGGAGATGGTGGGGCTGCGGGCGAGCGACGCCCGCCGTTACCCGCAGGAGTTCTCCGGCGGTCAGCGTCAGCGCCTGGGGATCGCCCGCGCGCTCGCCCTCGAACCGGACGTCATCGTGTGCGACGAACCGGTGTCGGCGCTCGACCTGTCGGTCCAGGCGCAGGTGCTCAACCTGCTCACCGACCTGCAGGCCCGGCTGGGCGTGTCGTACGTGTTCATCTCCCATGACCTGTCCGTCGTCCGCCATGTCGCCGACCGGGTCTCGGTCATGTACCTCGGCAAGATCGTCGAGACGGGGCCGACGAAGCAGGTGTTCGACCAGCCGCGCCATCCGTACACCGCCGCGCTCATGTCGGCGGCGCCGGTCCTCGACGTCACCGTGGGGGCTCGGCGGGAGCGGATCCTGCTGCAGGGCGAGGTGCCCTCTCCGCTCGACCCGCCGTCGGGCTGCCGGTTCCGTACGCGCTGCTGGAAGGCTGAGGACGTCTGCGCCCAGGTGGTGCCGCCGCTGGAGCCGTACGGTGACGACCCGCCGCACTGGGCCGCGTGTCACCTCCCGCTCCAGGAGGTCGCGGAACCCGGTTGATGAGACCGTTGCTGGGGTGAGACTCTCAGGCGCTCGGTCACCTGACGATCGCTCCTGTCCACCCAGCTAACGGCGACACAGCCGGAGGTATCGATGGCGAGATTGACCCTCATCCATCCTGATGACGCGACCGGGGACGCGGCCAAAGTACTCGCGGCCCTACCGGTCAAGCTCAACATCTTCCGCATGCTGGCGCATGCGGAGTCGTGTGTGCTCCCGCAGGTGCGGCTGGGCACGGCCATCCTCAGCAGCCTCGACCTCGGGCATCGGCGGCGCGAACTGCTGATCCTGCTCGTCGCGCGGATCGAGGGCGGCGCCTACGAATGGCGGCAACATGTGCCGATCGCCCTGGGAGTCGGCGTTCCGCAAGCGCAGATCGACGCCATCGAACACGCGAATCTCGACGACGAGGTCTTCGACGACGCGGAGCGGGCGCTGCTCGCGTTCGGGAAGCAGGTGATCGAGGCCGTCCGGGTCGAGGACAGCGTGTTCACGGAGGTTCGACGACACTTCTCGGAGCGGGAGATCGTCGAGGCTATCCTGGTGATCGGCTTCTACATGACCATGGCACGGTTGACCGAGGTGACGGAGACCGATCTCGACCCGGCCTCGGGAATGACCGTGTTCGACTCCTTCCAGCCCCGGGACACGTCCGCATGAGCCTCGTCGGCGCCTTCGGATCGCTGATGGCCGAGGCGCCGACAGGTACTCGCCGCTGCGGGGAGCACTCGCAGGACATATTCTTGACCCGTCAACAAAATTCGCAACGCGGCGGACCGTAGACATCTCCGCGTCCCCGCTCTGGAGACGAACATGACCGATCGTGCCGACCAGATCATCGACGCGCTGCGCAGCGGCCACGATCATCTGGCCACGCTTGTCCGCGGCCTCGCGGCCGACGACCTCACCCGGCCGTCCGGCGCGTCGGAGTGGGACGTGTCGCAGGTGCTCAGCCACCTGGGCAGCGGCGCCGAGATCAACCTGGCCGGCCTGGAGGCCACGCTCAGCGGCACCGCCGGCCCGGACGGAGACTTCAACAAGTCGGTCTGGGCCCGCTGGGACGCGATGTCCCCGGCCGAGCGGGCCGAGGGCTTCCTGACCGCGAACGAGGCGCTGGTCAGCCGCTACGAGAGCCTCGACGCGCAGACGCGCGAGGAGCTGCGGATCAACCTCGGCTTCCTGCCGGTCCCCGTGGACGTCGCGACCGCGGCGGGGCTGCGGCTCAGCGAGTTCGCTCATCACTCGTGGGACGTCGAGGTCGCCTTCGACCCGGCGGCGACCCTGGCCCCCGCCGCGGCCGGGCTGCTGCTCGACCAGGTGGGCATGCTCATCCACTTCATCGCCAAGGCCGACGCCCTCGCCGGACGCCAGGTCGGCGTGGCCATCCGGACCACCTCGCCTGAGCGCTCCTTCGGGCTCGTCGTGGGTGACGCGGTCAGCCTCACCGACGAGCCGGCTCAGCCCGACGCCGTACTCAACGCGCCGGCCGAGTGGTGGCTGCGTCTCACCACCGGCCGCCACTCTCCCGAGCACACACCGAGCGTGGTGACCCTCACGAGCGACAGCCTCACCTTGGACGACCTGCGCCGGATCTTCCCCGGCTTCTGACCCGCCAACTGATTCGATTTTTGACAGGCACGGCCGTCGCCCGATAGACCCGCGTACGTTCCGTTACCATAGGCCGACACACAGTGTCGGACGGAGCAGATGCGCAATCCCCCACGCGAGCTCGCCCTCGTGATCGGCGCGGTGGCCGTGCTCAGCGCGGTCTTCACCGTGCTGGCCGGCATCTACGTCAACTTCGCCACCGACGGCCAGCCCCAGCTCAACCCGGCGCACATCCTGCCCGCGATCGTCTTCGCCTGCCTGGCCGCCGCGCTCCCGCCGCTGGGCGGCATCCTGCAGTCACGCTGGACCAACCGCTCGGCGACCGCGACCGATCCGTTCACCGCGCACGACCTGCCCACGTACAAGCGGCTGCTCAAGGACCTGCGCTGGGATGCGCGCGCGCCCAAGCTCGCCGAGCTCCAGGCGCGGGCCGCCCGGCGGGAGCTCGCCTTCGACCGGACAGACCTGGAGAAGGTCACCAAGCAGCGCACCGGCTGGCTCAACGACGTCAAGAGCGCCGAGCCGGTCATCCGGGCCTTCCTCCTGGTGCACGACGTGCCGGACGCCACGGTGGACAAGTGGCTGCGGTCCTACCGCAGGCTGGCCGATCCCCAGCCGTCCCGGCCCGCCCGCCGCAAGAGGCTGGTCATCAGCACGGTGGTGTCGGTGGTGTTCGCGACCGCGGCCTTCCTGGCCTATGTGGTGTACGTCGACGCCTACATCCCCGAGTCGCTCAAGCGCTCGAACGTGCTGATCCTCTCCCTGTACGCACCCGGCAAGCCCCTGGTCGTCAACACCTCCACGGCCGCTCCCCCGCACGCCAGACTGGGCGGCTCGGCCATCAACACGGTCCCCACCGAGGCCCAGCGCTGGGACCTCGAACCGGCCAAGCACGACGGCGCGTTCTTCCACCGGATCCGCAACCGCGTGAGCGAGCGCTGCCTGACCCCGGAGGCCCGGCGCGTCACCGAAGGGATCTTTCTCACCGAGGCGGACTGCGACGGCTCCGACGACCAGCTCTGGCGGCTGACCGGCGACCATGCGATCACTATCGCCTCCCCCAGGGGAAACCTGTGCGCCGAGCCCAACCAGAGCATCGCCGACCCAGGCACCCCGCTGATCCTGCTGGCCTGCGCGGCCGACCGGCCCGGCCAGCGCTGGCTGGTCACCACCCGCCCGCCTGATCTCGGCAGCTCGCTGGCCAGCTCGGAGAACGGCGTGTGCCTGGACGCCACGGGCGCCGCGGACCTGATCACGTGGACCTGCCACGGCGGCGTCAACCAGGCGTTCAGCTACCGGCCGAGCGCCCAGGGGACGTACGCGATCACGATCATGGGCGGCTGCCTGACCGCCACCGGCCCACCGGACCGGCGGCGCCCGTCCCGCGAGCCCTGCTCGGACTCCGCCGGTCAGCTCTGGCGCTTCAACTACCGCTCGGCGTACAAGCGGTGGCATTACTGGGAGGTCCAGCACGTCGCCAGCGGCCTGTGCCTGCAACTCGAGCCCGACGGGGCCTCGCTGTCGCTGCGCCCGTGCACCCGCGCGAACGTCCAGCAGTGGCGCACCCCCGACTGGCTGAACCCACCCAACACGCCCACCCACCCCGCCGTCCCGTAACCGCCCAACGAGCCTGCTCGCCCCGCCGTGCCGCACCCGCCCACCACGTCGTCCTGTAGCTGTGCTCAGCGCGCCTCCCGCCGCAGGCCGCACGGGCGGCCGACCATGAGGGGATGTCGGCCACCAACCGCCTGCCCATCCTGAGCCTGGCGCTGGCCTCGGGCTCCATGGACGCCTTCACCTTCCTCGCCCTGGGCCAGGTCTTCACCTCGAACATGACCGGCAACCTGGTCCTGCTCGGCGTGTCGGCCGGCCGTGGCCGCCTCTCCGAGGCCCTGGGCTCGCTGGTGGCGCTGATCGCCTTTACCTGCGGCCTGGTGGCCGCGTTCCGGTTCACCGGCGAGGCCACCGGCTGGGCCGTCCGGATCAGGCTGGCCGTCGCCGCCGAGCTGGGCCTGCTGATCGCGCTGGCCATCGCCTGGGCCCTGTCCGGCCCGCACCTCCCGCTGATCGCGACCGCCGCCCTCGCCATGGGCGTCCAGAGCGCGGTGACTCATCGTCTGCGGACCTTCATCGGCTCGACGACGTTCATCACCGGCGCGCTGACCAGCTCGTTCTCTCGCCTCCTCACTCCCGAGGACGGGCAGCCGCACGTTCCCGAGCTGGTGGCCGTGCTCTTCGCCCTGGCGCTCGGCGCGGCCGCCGCCACGGTGAGCCTGCACCTGCTTCCCGCGGCGGCTCCGGTGATCGCGCTGCTGGCCGTGGCCCTCGCTCTGATCACCGGTACGAGCTGACGCCGCCCGATCAGCCCTCGGACAGGACCGCCCGCAGCCGGGTGACGAAGGACTTCGGGTCGTCGGCGAAGCCGATGTGGCCGCCGGGGAACATCGTCGGCTCGATGCCGAGTGCCGCGGCGAGCGCGATCGAGGTGCGGTCGCAGAGCTGGCCGGCCGAGTCCTCGCCGATGCCGATCACGACGCGGGTACTCGCGGCGCGCAGAGCCGCGAAATCGGGCTGCCAGTGGACGGTGGCCCGCATCTCGTGGGCGAACCAGCGGCGTTCGTCCGCGACCTGCCGCGGGTCGCGGTCCCCGCCGAACATCATCCCGATCGCGTCGTCCGGGATGGGGATGTTGGCCTGAGCCATGAACTTCCGCCAGGCCCCTATGACATCACCCGCGAGGTAGGTGGCGATCTGGTCGTCGGCCCCGGCGTAGAGCTGCTCGCGGTCCTCGAGCGGGTCGACCACCGGGGCTTCGTGGGCGATGACGGTGTGGGCCTGCTCGGGGTGGGCCTCGGCGAACGCCAGCGCGGTGACGGCGCCGCCGCTGGAGCCGAAGATCGCGGCCGGGCCGGCGTCTAGGTGGGTCAGGAGCCGGGACAGGTCGTCGGCGCGCAACTGCGGGGTCGAGTCCTGGTCGGGGTCGTGGAGAGGGCTGCGGTTGATGCCGCGTGGGTCGGTGGTGAGCACGGTGTGGTCGGTGGCCAGCAGCTCGGCCGCCGGGGCGAAGGAGTCGGCGTTCATCGGGGCGCCGACGAGCACCACCAGGGGGCCCTCGCCCCGTACCTCGTAGTACAGGCGGGCGTCAGGGACCTCAAGGGTGTTGTGCATCGGAGTTCTCCTGGTCTGGAGGTTGGTGGTCGGTCCAAGAGGTGACTCCGGTGATGGGGCAGAATCGTCGCTTGTGAGCGAAGTCTTTTCCGCCACGTCGGCGGAGGATGCCGAAGACCTGGTCCGGGCGCGTACCGGGGACGATGCCGCGTTCAACCGGCTCGTGGAGCCGTTGCGCCGGGAGCTGCACGCCCACTGCTACCGCATGCTCGGCTCCACCCACGACGCCGACGACGCCCTCCAGGACGCCCTGCTGCGGGCGTGGCGGGGGCTCGCCCGTTTCGAGGGCCGCAGCTCGCTGCGCTCGTGGCTGTACACCGTGGCCACCCACACCTGCCTGGATACCATCGAATCCAGGGGTAGGCGAGCCCTGCCGATGGACCTCGGCCCGTCCAGCGATCGCGCCGTGCTCGGCGACGCCCCGCTGGCCGACGTCGCCTGGCTGGGCCCTTACCCAGACGCGGGCCTCGGCGCGGGCGGGCCGGCCGCGCGCTACGAGCAGCGCGAGGCCGTCGAACTCGCCTTCGTCGCCGCCCTGCAGCACCTGCCGGGCAACCAGCGCGCGGCGCTGCTGCTCTTCGAGGTCCTCGGGTTCTCCGCCGCCGAGATCGCCACCACGATGAACACCTCCACCACGTCGGTGAACTCCGCCCTGGCGCGCGCCCGCAAGATCGTCGCGGAGAAGGTGCCCGCTCCGACCCAGCAGCGAACGTTGCGCCAGATCGACGACGCCAGGGTGCGGGAGATCGTCGCCGGTTACTCCACCGCGCTCGAACGCGGCGACGCCGACGCCCTGGTCGCGCTCCTGACCGAGGACGTCACCTGGTCGATGCCGCCGCTGCCGCACTGGTACCACGGCCTGGATGCCGTCGCCGACTTCGCCACGCGGATCCCGCTGACCGCCTGCGGCAGCTGGCGGCACCTCCCGGTCACCGCGAACGGCCAGCCCGCCGTGGCCTGCTACCTCCGGAACGACGGCTCCGGCGCGCACCTCGCCTGGTCGATCAACGTGCTGACCCTGCGCGGCGAGCGCATCCGCGAGGTCACCTCGTTCATCGGCGCCGAGCACTTCACGCCCTTCGGGCTGCCCGCCGCACTGCCCTGAGATGGTCAGGGGCGCCGATGGCGGTAGTGGTGGACGGCCAGGGCGACGGCGCACGCGATGGTGGCGAGCCCGAATCCGATGCCGACGAAGACGTTGGGGCCGATGTTCGAGGTCACTATGTTGAGGACGGCGCTGATCGCGAGCAGGAGCCACAGCACGGGACGGAACATCCCGCGCCGAGCGTCGGCGGACTGTGCCGGACGGGCTGCCTCGGAGACGTTCAGGATGTCGGACATTAAGGATTCGGACATGAGGTGCTCCTCACTCGATGGGCTGTCACACATCGAAGCTACGGACGATCACCGCTGAGGACGATCCCACCAACGGGACAAGCCGGGTACAGCAGGCTGTACTCCTCGGCCGATGATCTGCCGACCGCCCAAGTGATGCCCTATTGTCCTGGGCTGAGGAGGCGCCGCCCGGGCGATCTCCTGGGCCAGGGAGGTGCCGCATGCCGACCGACGACCCCACGACCGGCCGGCGGGCGGCCCGCTGGGACGCGTTCGCCCTCGCCCGTGCCCGAGTCGTCCTGGACGCGCTCGAACGCCTCGTCGGCGGGTTCGGCACCTCGTTCCTGGCGTTGATCGCCTTCGCGCTGGTGATCGCCACAGCGGTGACCAGCCTCGTCGGCGTGGGCCTGCTGCTGGCGCCCGTCACGCTGCGCGTGGTGCGGGTCGTCGCCGACCGGGAACGCGGGCGGCTCTCCCGCTGGGGTCCGGAGGTCGTCGGCCCAGAGCCGATACCGCACGGGCTGCGCGCCGCCCTCGCGGACTCGGCCGTACGCGGGGAAGTGGGCTGGGTGGCGACGCATGCCGTCTTCGGGCTGCTTGTCGGAGCGATCGGTCTCTCGCTGCCCCTCTACGCGGTGCGCGACATCCCCTTCCCGTTGTACTGGCGGCTGCTGCCACCGGACGTGGCGGCCACGTCGGCCAGTGGGCTCTGGACCGTGCAGGGCTGGCCCAGCGCCCTCGCCGTCTCCCTGCTGGGCATCGGCTGGATCGTCATCACCGCCACGATCATCCCGGGAATGGCGCGGCTGCAGGCCTGGCCCGGCCGGCGGCTGCTGGCGCCCGTCTCCGGAACCGACCTCGCGCTGCGGGTCGTACAGCTCACCGCGACCCGCGCCGCCGCACTCGACGCGCACTCCGCCGAACTGCGGCGCATCGAGCGGTCGCTGCACGACGGGACGCAGAACCGGATCGTCGCCGTCAACGTTCTGCTCGGCGCGGCCCGCCGGGCTCTGACACGCGACCCGGCCAGTGCCGAGGCCATTCTCGAACGTGCGCAGGACGCCGCCGAGCAGGCACTCGCCGAGCTCCGCGGGGTCGTCCGCAGCATCCTGCCGCCGGTGCTGACCGACCGGAGCCTTTCGGACGCGCTCACCGGTCTGGCCACGGCCTGCCCGGTGCCCTGCCGGATCGACGCCGACCTGCCCGTCCGGTGCGCCTCCTCGGTCGAGGCGACGGCCTACTTCGTGGTGGCCGAGACGCTCACGAACATCGCCAAGCACAGCCGTGCCGGGCGCGCCGACGTCCTGGCCCACCTCCAGGACGACCGGCTCCACCTGCGGATCACCGACGACGGCCAGGGCGGCGCGGACGAACGCAACGGGTCCGGGTTCGTCGGCATCCGCCAACGTACCGAAGCACACGATGGGACATTCATGCTGACCAGCCCACCCGGTGGGCCCACCACCGTGACCGTGAGCCTGCCATGCGGATCGTGATCGCCGAGGACGACCCGCTCCTGCGCGAAGGGCTCGCGCTGCTGCTCCGCGCCGAGGGGATCGACGTCGTGGCCACCGCCGGTGACCCCAGCGGCTTCCTGGACGCCGTCGGGGCCCACAAGCCGGACGTCGCGATCGTCGACGTACGGATGCCGCCGACCCACACCGACGAGGGGATCGTCGCGGCCGTCGAGGCCCGGCGCCGCCAGCCGGACCTGGCCGTGCTCGTGCTGTCCGCCTATGTCGAGCAGGCGTTCGCCACCGAGTTGCTCTCCCATGGCAGCTCCCGCCTCGGGTACCTGCTGAAGGAGCGGGTCGGGCGAGTGGACGAGTTCCTTGCCGCGCTGCATCGGGTGGCGGACGGGGGTACGGCCATCGATCCGGATGTCGTCGCGCAGCTGCTCGTACGCACCCGGCCCGACACCCGGCTGGAGCGCCTCAGCCCGCGCGAACGCGACGTGCTGGCCCTGATGGCCGAAGGTCTGGGCAACGCCGCCATCGCCGAGCGGCTCTTCGTCACTGATGGCGCCGTGCACAAGCACATCCGCAGCATCTTCGCCAAGCTCGACCTGGCGCCCACCGACCGGGCGGACCGGCGCGTCACCGCCGTCCTGCACTACCTGGAGGACGCCAACCGCCGGGTGTGACCCGGATGTCACTTGCTGGGCTGGGGTGTCTCACAGTCGATCTTCGGGTTCATGCCGACATAGTTGAGAGGGCCGGCCACGATCGTCACGGCGATGGTGGCCAACTTGTTGCAGTTGTCGACCGGTCCTGAGTAGTAGTCACGCTGGCCCGCCGCGAAGGCGCCGACGATCAGCCAAAGGATCACCACTACTGACGCTAAGCGCATCGGTTCTACCTCCATCATTCGGCCTTGGTCACCAGTCTCTCCCCCTGGCGAGGCCGAGAAAACGGACAGTTTTCCCACCGTCCGTCACTGAAGCGGGACCTTCGGCGACTTTCTGAGCGGAGGCCCGCCAGTCGTCAGGTCCTTGACCTGGCCGGTGGTGCTGGTGGCCGCCAGAGCGACGGCGAACAGGATGAGCTGGTTGAGCAGCTTGAGAAACACCAGCATCCCCACCGCTCCCGCGACCACCTGGTAGGCGGGGTTGGCCGCGGTGAGGTTGAGGTAGACCTGCCCGAGGGTCTTGAGGATCTCCAGGCCGAACGTGATGACGAGGGCCGGGCCGATCACCCTGCGCAGCGGCAGGTGCAGCCGGGGCGGGGCGGTCAGCAACGCCATGGCCAGCAGGGTGTTGATGCCGAGACCGATGACGAACGCGGCCGCGGACAGCACCCACTGGGCCCAGTCGGCGTCCGTGCCCACCGTGTGGACGGCCAGCCAGCTCAGCAGCCACTCGGCGGCGAAGGCGAGGGCGATCGACAGGAAGAGCAGCACACCGAGCCCGGCCACCACGCCCAGGTCGATGAGCTGGCGCAGGATGAACCTCCCCGGATACTCCTCGATCCGCCAGATCGCCCTGCTGGCCGAGCGCAGGGCGTCCATCCAGAAAAGGCCCGTCAACGGCAGCGCGACGAACGCTACCGCCCCGGCCGTCGCCCGCGCGTCGATCAACGCCTGGACGTCCAGCCGCGGGAAGTTCTCGCTCAGATAGTGCCGCACCGCCTCCAGCACCGGCGGATAGTCCAGATACCGGCCGAGAATGGCGAACCCCAGCAGGGCGAGCGCGAAGGTGGCGAAGAAGGAGTAGTACGTGAGGGCGGCCGACAACCGGCCGGCGTCCACCTTGTCATAGCGGATCAGGGCCCGGACCAGATGATCCAGCCAGCCATGACGACTTCTCGCCCGAGCCCAAGCCGCCGGCAACCGTCCGAGCTTGCTCACCGTACCGTCCAAAACCGCTCGATCTTCAGGCTGAGCCTCTACCCGGGCGTGCGTCGAATCATCCTGGCCGCACCTTACTGGGCGGCCAGGATCCGTGCCTATCAGGAGCGGAGGTGAGAGGCTGGAAGACGTGAAGCCGGATCGGGGACCCCTCTGGGGGCTGGTGCCACCAACGCTGGCCAAGCTGGCCGCCTGGAGCGCCTGCTTGATCCTCATCGGCTTCGTGGCCAACTACATAGTCAACATCGTGGTGCTGATGCACCTCATCGCCCTGCCGGTCGCGGTCGCGCTGCTGCTGACCGCGCTGCTGTTCCCCCTCACCAGACGGCTGCGCGCGATGGGTCTGCGGCCGATCTACGCCACGTGGATCACCATGCTCGTGGCGTTCGCCGTGGTGGCCGGGACGGGCTGGGTCATCGGTGTCCGGGCCAACGAGGAGTTTCCCGGCCTGGTGAAACAGGTGCAGCAGACCGCCAAGACGATGGAGGGCTGGCTCTACACCGGCCCGCTGCACGTGAAGCCGAACCAGCTCAGCAACTGGGTCGACGACATCGCCAACCTGGTCACCGAGCAGCAGCGGCAGATCACCTCGACCGTACTCGCGGGCACCGTGGTGCTGCTCGAAGCGCTGGCCGCGACCGTCCTGCTGCTCTTCGTGACGTTCTTCCTGCTCAAGGACGGGGACCGGATCTGGGCGTGGTTCCTCAAGGCGTTCGGTACGGTCGCGCCACGGGTCGATCGCGCCGGGCGCACGGCCTGGGTCACGCTCTCGCACTACGTACAGGGCACCGTGGCCGTGGCGGCGGTGCACGGCATCCTCATGGGCATCGTGCTCGCGGTCATGGGCGTCCCGCTCTGGGCGGCGCTGGCCGTGCTGATCTTCCTGGCCAGTTTCATCCCAATCGTCGGTATCTTCTTCGCCGGAGCCGTCGCGACGCTGGTCACGCTCGGCGCGAAGGGTCCGATCTACGCGCTCATCTTCGTCGGCATCCTGGTCGTCGAGCAGCAGTTGGAGAACCACGTCCTCCAGCCGCTGATCGTCGGCCGGGCGCTCCACTTCCACCCGCTGGCGATCATCATCGTGCTCTCCGTCGGCGGCATCCTGGCGGGGATCGCGGGCGCGATCGTGGCCGTGCCGATCGCGGCAATCCTGTACCGATCGGTGCCCGAACTCTTCCGGGACGAACCGCTCCCGCTCCCACCCGTGCCGGAGCCGGAACCACCACCGCACCACGGCAAACCCGCCCAGACCGCCGGCGGACCAACGCTGCCGACCGGGTGACGCGATGATGCGCGACGGGACTAGGCGCTCGTGGCCAGGAGGATCTTCAGCAGCTCGTCGGGCGCGTCCCGCATCACGTTGTGCCTGGACGCGAGGGCATGCGCGCGCCACGACGGATCGGCCAGCGCCCGCTCGTAGGCCGGCTTGAAGGCCGACTCCCCCTCGCCCTCGGCCGCGTACACATAGTCCTTGCTCCGGAACCGGTCGAGCCCGCCGCGCAGGCGGATCGACTGGATGAGGGAGGCCAGCGGGTGCGGCGTCGCCCGCGGATCGAAGAAGGGCAGCGGCGCGGTCGCGTAGCCGTTCGCGTGGGCGTCGCCGATGTACCAGTGTCGCTGTTCGTCCGTGGCCAAGGTCCAGCAGGAGTCCCCGTCCTCGGGTACGAAGGCGTCGACATAGACCAGACCGTCGACCCGCTCGGGGACGCGGTCGGCGGCACCGGTGATCACCATTCCGCCATAGCTGTGCCCCACCAGCACGACGTCGGTGATCTGCTCGTCCTCCAGGAGGTTCACCACGTCCTCGACGTGCGTGTCGAGGTTGACGGAGGCGTTGAGCAGGTGCTTCCTGGCCCCCAGCCCGGTCAGCGTGATCGGGTACGCCTCGTGGCCGTGCTGCCGGAGCCGGCGCGCCAGCGGTTCGAAACACCACGCGCCGTGGCAGGCGCCGGGAACAAGTACGAAGGTCGTCATCGGGGATTCCTCAGGTAGGTGGCGTACGTCCCCAGCCTCCGGCAGAACGAACCAGAAGTCCAAGAGATAGTACGTCTCCATATGAGAAGGAACAGTTATGGAGGATCAGGCGGTGAGCCGGGCGATCTGCCGTAGCTCGCCGCGGGTCGTCTCGCAGTCCAGCCGCCGGAGTTGGTCCACCACCCGGCCGGCCTGAGGGCTGTACTTGAGCTCCTCGGGGCAGGTCTCCGCCACCTTCCTGAGCATGGCGGTGGCGGCTTCCGGGTTGCGGTCCATGGCGTAGGCCGTGGCCAGGGACAGGAAATAGCGGGCCTGCCGGTCCTTCGCGTACAACCGGTCGGCGTCGACGTCCGCCGCCAGCCGGATGGCCTGCCGGTAGCGTCCCATGCGTGCCGCCACCACCACCGCGTGCAGGTCCACCTCGGCCATGAAGTCCACGCCGAGCCGCCCGCCGAGCTTGCGGGCGCGGTTCAGGAGTTCCTCGGTCCGGAGGAGGTCGTTCTCCTCGGCGGTGGCCAGCGCCGCCGTCAGGTAGCAGGTGCCGATGGTCGACGGGTCGTCCGTGAGCTCGGTCGCGGCCAGGCACAAGCGGCGGGCGTCGGCGTACCTGCCCAGGTGGATGAGGACCTCGGCCAGCTCGGCCCGGGTAAGCGCCCGCAGGTCGGCGGGCGCGGCGGCCACGGCGCGGTCGGCGGCCAGCAGGGCGAGCGGGTGGTGGCCGCAGCCGCGCAGCAGCGTCGCGAACAGCCGGTAGACGTCGGTGAGGTCGGCCGCGGCGGCCTGCCGGTCCTCGGCCTTCGCGTGCTCCGCCGACGTGTCGGCCATCAGGAGGAGGGCGGGCAGGCGACGGCGTAGCTCGGTGTAGCGTCTGGGCGAGCGCCGCCAGATCTCCCACGCCGACGACACGTGGCGGTGGACGCGGTGCACGCTCTCGGTCACCCCGTCGGCGCACAATCTGGGGAACAGCAGTGCCCGGCCGACGTCATCGCATTCGCCGTGGTCGCCCGTGGCCGGCAGTGTTATGTGGCCACCGATGAGTTCGGAAAGGTCGTTGACGCGGAGAACATCGGCGATTCGCATGATGGTGGATAATCGGTCCAGCGGCCTGGCGCCTTTTTCGACCAGCCGGAGCCATTCCTCGCTGCAGCCCACGAGATTCGCCAGAATGCGCCGGGATAGGCCGCGTGCGCGGCGCATGGCCATGATCCGGCCGCCGTCGACCAAGAAATCGCTGGCCATGCCGCCAGATTAGGCGATGAATTCGACGGCCATCGACGGCCATAAATGACCGCCGCTTTGTGCCACCGGGCGCCGAAGAAAAAGCCGCTATCGTATTCGGAGAATCGTGGGATGCCGTCGCGCAACTCCAGTTGGATCCGGGCGGCCCGGCCGGGGTGAGACTGCCGCGACACCGTTCGGCAGGAGGAGACCACGATGACGATCGACGTCGAGTCGATACGGAAGGCATTCCCGTTCTTCGAGACAGCCGCTGACGGCTCCCGTCCACCCGTCTACCTCGACAGCGCCGCCACCACGCAGAAGCCGGCCGTGGTGCTCGACGCCCTCAGCCACTACTACACGCGCGCCAACGCCAACGTGCACCGTGGTGTCTACCGCCTGGCCGTGGAGGCGACCGAGCTGTACGAAGGGGCCCGGCGCAAGGTCGCGGCCTTCGTCAACGCGCCCCGCACCGAGGAGATCGTCTTCACCAAGAACGCCACCGAGGCCACCAATCTCCTGGCCAACACGCTGATGTGGGGCGACGGGCGGCTCCGGGTCGGTCCCGGCGACGAGATCGTCCTGACCGAGATGGAGCACCACTCCAACCTCATCCCCTGGCGGCTGCTCGCCGAGCGTGTGGGGGCGAAGGTCAGTTATCTGGGCATCACGGACGACGGCCGCCTGGACCTGTCCCGCCTGGCCGAGCTGGTCACGGAGCGGACCAAGGTCGTGGCGGTCGTGCACGCCTCGAACATCCTGGGCACCGTGAACCCCATCGCGCCGATCGCGGCCCGCGCGGCCGAGGTCGGCGCCCTGCTGGTCGTGGACGCGGCGCAGTCGGTTCCGCATCTCGGGGTGGACGTCGCCGCGCTCGGGGCCGACTTCGTGACGTTCTCCGGGCACAAGATGTGCGGGCCCACCGGGATCGGCGTGCTGTGGGGCCGGCACGAGCTGCTGGCGGCGCTGCCGCCCTTCCTCGGCGGCGGCGAGATGATCGAGACGGTCAGTGTGGACGCCATGCACTACGCCGCACCCCCGCTCAAGTTCGAGGCCGGGACGCCGCCGGTGGCGCAGGCGGTCGGCCTGGGGGCCGCGTGCGACTTCCTCTCGGAGATCGGGATGGACGCGGTCGCCGCCCATGACCAGGCACTGATCGAGTACGCGCTGGACCGGCTCGGCGAGGTGCCCGGCATCCGGTTCATCGGACCGGCGGACACCGTCGACCGGCTGCCGCTGCTCTCCTTCGTGGTCGACGGCATGCCGCTCCAGCAGGTGCGCACGGCCTTGGACGAGGCGGGGATCGCGGTACGTTCGGGCCACCACTGCGCCCAGCTCGCATGCAGCCGCTTCGGCATCCCGGCGGCCATCCGCGCCTCCTTCTACCTGTACAACTCGCCCGACGAGGTCGACGTCCTGGCCACGACCCTGGAACAGGCGCGCGGCTCCCGGCGGGGTGAACAGACCCCGCACACGGTGTACGACACCCGCCAGGTCCGCCCGTACCAGGAGGTCCTGGTGCCGGGGATCTTCCGGCCCTGGGCGTACCGGCTGGTCGAGGAGCTGGCTCCCGCTCAGGGAGCCAGGGCGCTCGACATCGGCACCGGGCCGGGCACGGTGGCCCGCGTCATGGCGGCGGCCGTGGGCGACGGCGGGGCCGTGGTCGGCACCGACCCGAGCCCGGCCATGCTCGCGCTCGCGCGGGAGGAGCCGCCCGTCAGCGGGGCCCCGATCCAGTACGTCGAGTGCGGCGCGGCCCCCCTGCACGTGTCCGACGAGGCGTTCGACCTGATCACCATGCAGCAGGCGCTCCAGTTCGTCCCGGACCGGCGCGCCGCGGTGGCCGAGATGCGCAGGGCCGCCCGTCCCGGCGCGCGGATCGCCATCGCCACCTGGTCACCGCTCGGCCGCAATCCGCTCTTCCGCGCCCTGCACGACGCGGTCGGCGCCGTGCTCGGCCCCGGACCGGCCGCGTTGTTCGAGGAGCCGTGGTCGCTGGGCGGGGAGGAGGTCGCCGCCCTGGTGGAGGAGGCGGGCTTCGGCCGGGTCGAGCTGCGCGAGTGGACGGTGCCGGTCACCATCCCCGGCGGACCGGACGCCTTGTGCTGCCTCGTCGACTTCTCGGCGGTCGGGCCGCACATCTCCGTCCATCGCCGGGACCTCTACGCCGCCGTCCGCGCGAACCTGGCCCACTGTACGGACGGGCACGGCGTGCACGCGGAGACCTCGGCGAGCGTGGTGACCGCCCGAGCCTGATCGTCAGCGACCCAGCCCGGCGGATGGCCCCGGTGTCGGGCAGGGTCGCCACACACGCAGCCTCACCATTCCGCCATCGAGCCGTCGTCGTGCCGCCAGACCGGGTTGCGCCAGGCGTGCGGGTGGCGGGCGGCCTGCCGTACCGCCTGCTCGTCGATGGTCACCCCCAGGCCGGGCAGCGTGGTGCGGTGGGCGTGGCCGTCGGTGAAGGTGAACGGGGTGGGGTCGAGGACGTAGTCGAGGAGTTCGGCGCCGCCGTTGTGGTAGATGCCCACGCTCTGCTCCTGGATGAGGAAGTTGGGCGTGGCGAAGCCGATCTGCAGGCTGGCGGCCAGCGCGATCGGGCCGAGCGGGCAGTGCGGGGCGAGTTGCACGTCGAACGTCTCGGCGAGCGCGGCGATCCGCCTGACCTCCGAGATGCCGCCCGCGTGGGACAGGTCGGGCTGGGCCACGGCCAGGCCGGAGGTCAGCGGCGGCAGGAAGTCGGTGCGGGAGTAGAGGCGCTCGCCGAGCGCGATCGGCACGTCCGTCGAAGCGGTCAGGTCGCGGAGCCGGTGCAGGTGGTCGGGGGCCAGCGGCTCCTCCACGAACAACGGCTGCAGGTCGGCGACGGCGGCGAGGACGCGTCTGGCGTTGGCGGTCGTGGCGCGGCCGTGCAGGTCGATCGCGAAGTCGCGGCCGGGGCCGAGGGCCGACCTGGCGACCTCCGCCCGGCCCACCACGGACGCGAGGTCGGCGGCGGTGAGGGAGCGCGGCATCAGGCCCGAGCCGTTCATCTTGACCGCGGTGAACCCGGCCTCGACCTGCTTGTCGATCTCCTCCCGCAGCTCGCCGGGGTCGTCGCCGCCGACCCAGGCGTAGACCCTGACCTTGTCGCGGACCGGCCCGCCGAGCAGGGCGTGCACGGGCGCGCCGTAGTGCTGGCCGGCGATGTCCCACAGGGCTTGGTCGAGCCCCGCGACAGCGCTGGAAAGTACAGGGCCGCCCCGGTAGAAGCCGCCCTTGGTGAGCACCTGCCAGTGGTCCTCGATCCGCAGCGGATCCTGGCCGAGGAGATATTCACTGAGTACGTCCACCGCGGCCCGCACGACCTCGGCCCGTCCCTCGACGACGGGCTCGCCCCAGCCGACGACGCCCTCGTCGGTCTCCACGCGGCAGAACAGCCATCTCGGCGGCACCGGGAACGTCTCGATCCTGGTGATCTTCACAGCAGTTCCTCCAGGTCGCGCCACGCCTTGTCGAGCAGGTCCCGCATCGCCGCCTCCGCGGCCTCGCCGTCCTGTCTCTCGATGGCCGTCAGCACCGCCAAATGACTGGGTACGGGGTCGTCGCTGCCGCTGGAGCCGTGGACGAGCCGGTCGCGCCCGGCCAGGCCCGCGCCCATGACGACCTCCATGCGGATGAGCAGTTCGTTGTCGCCCGCCGCCAGCAGCGCCCGGTGGAAGTCCAGGTCGGCCGCGACGGGGTCGGCGGCGGACGCCATCGCGTCCAGTGCCTTCCGCAGGGCGTCGAGCTGTTCGGGGGTACGGCGCAGCGCGGCCAGCCGGGCGACCTGGGGCTCGACGATGGAGCGCAGCTCGTGCAGGTCGCGCAGGAATCCCGGGTCGGGGCGCCCGGCGAACTTCCACCGGATCACGTCGCCGTCGAGGAGGTTCCAGTCGGCGCGCGGGCGTACATAGGTGCCGAGCTTGGGCTTGGCCCCGATGAGCCCCTTGGCGGTGAGGACCTTCATCGCCTCGCGCAGCGCCGTCGAGCTGACGCCGAGCCGTTCCTGCAGGACGGTGACGTCGAGACTGTCGCCCGCCCTGAACTCCCCGCCGAAGATCATCGAGGCGATGGCCTCGACCGTCTGCCCGTGGAGCCCGCGCCCGCTGTAGGCCGCCATCACGCCGAGTCCTTCACGATGCTCCAGCCGCCGTCCACGACCACGCACGCTCCCGTGACGAACGAGGCTTCCGGCGAGGCCAGGAAGGCGATCACCGCGGCCACCTCCTCGGGCGTGCCGAACCGGTCGAGCACGGTGGCCCTGACACTGTCCGCCCGGCCCGCCTCGTCCACCCGGTCCCAGGCGGGCGTCATGATCGGCCCGGGCAGGACGCAGTTGACGCGGACGGCGGGGCCGTACTCGACCGCCAGCTGCCGGGTGAGCGCGGTCAGCCCGCCCTTGGCGGCGGCGTACGCGGGGTGTCCTGGCAGGCCGACGAGCGCGTGCACGGAGGAGGTGACCACCATCGCGCCGCCCCTGGTGGCCAGGCCGGGCAGCAGCCTGCGGGCGGCCAGGAAGGTGCCGGTCAGGCCGACGCCGAGCTGCCGGTTCCACGACTCCAGCGTGATCTGGTGCGCGGGCGCCACCTCGGCGACGGCCGCGTTGCTCACGATCACGTCGATCGGACCCCACTCGGCGACCCGTTCCCAGGTCTCCTCCTCGGCCACGTCGCCGCGCAGGTAACCGGCGCCTGTCTGCGGCGGCTCCGCGACGACATCGACCACCAAGACGGACGCGCCCTCAGCGGTCAGCCGCGCCGCCGTCGCGGCGCCGATCCCCGACGCGCCACCGGTCACGACGGCCGTCCTGCCCGCGAAGCGCCCGCTCATGACCCTGCCAGTACGACGACATCATGGGGAGCCAGCTCCACCCCGGCCACGCTCACGGGCCGGTCACCGTGGTTGAGCAGGAACAAGTGCTCCCCACGCCGTACGACCTCCACCGCGTCGGGCACTCCCTGGAGGACAGGCTCGACCTCCGCCAGCCGCAGGGCGTCGCGGACGAGCTCGCGCATGGCCCGCTCGTCCGGGCGCGTGCCGAGGTAGGTGGCGGCGCCCAGGCCGAAGGCGTGCCGAGTGATCGCCGGCGCCCCGGCCAGCGGGCCGCCGGTGTAGGCGGCCAGGACCTCGGCACCTTCCGCCACGACGTGGTCGGCCCACAGGTCCGCGCTCCCGCCCGAGGTCAGGCCCACACTCTCGCCCTCACTGAGCGGCCAGAACTCCTCCACCCGCAGCCCGAGCAGCTCCCGGAAGGCGCCGGGGTAGCCGCCCAGCCGGATACGGTCGCACTCGTCGACGATCCCGCTGAAGAACGACATCAGCAGGTGCCCACCGCCCTCGACATAGCCGCGCAGGTTGGCGGCCGCCGCGTCGGTGCACAGGTAGAGGTTCGGCACCACGACCAGCTTGTACGCCGACAGGTCCGCCTCGGGCGGCACCACGTCCACCGTGACGTTCTCCCGCCAGAGCGGCGCGTAGTGGGCGCGTACCCGCTCGGGAATCTTCAGCTCGCCCGGCCGGGCGTCCAGCTCCAGCGCCCACCAGTTGGCGTAGTCATGCACGATCGCCACGTCTGCGCGCACCCGCGAGCCCGCGACGCCGGACAGCGCCGCCAGCTCGGCGCCCAGCCCGGCCACCTCGCGGAAGATCCGGTTGTCCGCGCCGCCGTGGGAGACGATCGCCGAGTGGAACTTCTCCGCGCCGCCCGCCGAGGCCCGCCACTGGAAGTACATGACCGCGTCGGCGCCGCGCGCCACCGCCTGGTGGCTCCACAGCCGGTTCAGGCCATCCCGCTTCGGCCGGTTCGGCGGGCGGTAACTGATCGCGCTGGTCGCGGTCTCCATCATCAGGTAGGGCCGGCCGCCGCCCAGCGAGCGCATCTGGTCGTGGAAGAAGGCCGCGTCGATGTGCGCGCCGGGGTCCTTCGGCTCGGGGTAGATGTCGAGCGCCACCACGTCGAAGTCGGCCGCCCAGGAGGCGTAGTCGGCGACCGGCTCCCACATGCCCATGATGTTCGTGGTGATCGGCACGTCGGGGGTCAACTGCTGGAGCACCGCCCGCTCGGCCCGGTAGCAGGCCAGCAGCGCGTCGGAGCTGAAGCGGCGGTAGTCGAGATCCTGCGCCGGATTGCGCAGGGTCGGGGTCGCGCGGGGCGGCAGCACGTCGGCCCAGTCGGCGACCCGCTGGCTCCAGAACGTGGTGGACCAGGCGGCGTTCAGCGCGTCGAGGTCGCCGTAACGCTCGCGCAGCCAGGTGCGGAAGTCTTCGGCGGAGACGTCGCAGTAGCACTCCTGGATGTGGCAGCCGTACTCGTTGCCGACGTGCCAGATGGCCAGCGCGGGATGCCCGCCGTACCTCTTGGCCAGCTGGACGGCCAGCCCCACGGCCGCCTCGCGGTAGACGGGCGAGCTGGGGCAGTAGTGCTGGCGCGAGCCCGGCGACAGGCGCACGCCCTCGCGGGTGACCGGCAGCGTCTCGGGGTGCCGGCGCGACAGCCAGGCCGGCGGTGACGCGGTGCCCGTGGCCAGGCTGACCTCGATGCCCGCGTCGCCGAGCAGGTCCATGACCTCGTCCAGCCAGCCGAAGTCGTAGACCCCCGGCTCGGGCTCGACGAGGCCCCAGGAGAAGACGCCGAGCGTGACGATGGTGACCCCGGCCTCGCGCATGAGGCGGATGTCCTCGCGCCAGACCTCCGGCGACCACTGCTCGGGGTTGTAGTCGGCGCCGAAATGTACTCGGTCGTGCTTCATCCTTTGACGCTCCCTGCGGTGAGGCCCGCCCGCCAGAATCGCTGCAGCGAGGCCATGGTGATGACGAGAAGGAGCGCGGACACCGCTGCGCCGGTGACCGTGAGCTCGAAGAAGGCCGGGTTCCTGAAGGTCTGGGAGTTCCACAGGGCCAGGCCCAACGTGACAGGGTAGAGGTTCTGGTCCGACAGCATCACCAGGGGCAGGAAGTAGTTGTTCCAGATGCCGATGAACTGGAACAGGAAGATCGTGACCAGCGCCGGGCTCATGATCTTCAGGCCGATGCTGAAGAAGATGCGATACTCCCCCGCGCCGTCCAGCCGCGCCGACTCCAGCAGCGCGTCGGGGATCGCCGCGTTGGCGTGGATGCGCGCGAGGTAGACGCCGAACGGGCTGACGATGCTGGGCAGCAGCACCGACCAGAACGATCCGGTCAGGCCCGCCTGGCTGAAGATGAGGTACGTGGGCAGCGCCAGCACCGTGGCCGGCACGAGCACGCCCGCCAGCACCAGGTTGAACAGCGCCTCCCGGCCCCGGAAGGGGTATTTGGCCATGGCGTAGCCCGCCCCGGCCGACAGCATGGTGGCCACCAGCGCGCCGACGCCCGCGTACAGGAAGCTGTTGAGTATCCAGCGGCCGAACAGCCCGTCGCCGAACAGGCGGGCGAGGTTGGCGCCGAGCTGCGGGTGCGGCGACCACAGACCGAACGTGCCGAACAGGTCGGCGGTGCTCTTGGTCGCGGCGACCAGCACCCAGACGACCGGCAGCAGGAAGTAGACGGCCGCCGCGAGGAGCAACGCCATGACCACGACGGTGGCCGGTCTCCACCGGTTCACCACGCTCTGTTCCCCTTCCTGTTCACCAGTCGAAGGAAGCCGAAGGAGATCACGAATGCCATGATCGCGATAAGTGTGGCCTCCGCCGAGGCGAGATGGACATCCGCCTGGCCGAAAGCCTGGTTGTACGCCGCCAGGTTGGGCGTGTAGTCGCTGTTGATCGCCGTGGTGAGCGGCTTGAGTATCAGCGGCTCGACGAACAGCTGGAGGGTGCCGATGAGCGTGAACACGGTGATCAGGATCAGCGGCGCGCGGACCAGCGGGATCTTGACGTGCCAGGCGATCCGCAGCTCGCTCGCGCCGTCCACCCTGGCCGCCTCGTACAGCTCCCGGGGGATGGCCTGCAGCCCGGCGATCAGCACGAGCATGTTGTATCCGGCGAACTGCCAGGTGGAGATGTTGGCGATGGCCAGCAGGATCGTGTCGGGGCCGAGGAAGTCGTGCGGCAGGCCCATGGCGGCCAGTACGTCGATGAGCGGACTGGTCTGCGGTACGTAGAGGAAGCCCCACAGCAGCGAGGCGATCACGCCGGGCACGCCGTACGGAAGGAAGAACGAGACGCGGAAGAACGGCCGGAAGCGCGCCCTCGCCGAGTCGAGCAGCAGGGCCAACGCCAAGGCGCAGACCACCATGGTCGGCACCTCGATCAGGCTGAACACCAGCACCCGGCCGATACTCGCCACGAACGCCTCCTGGCTCAGCGCGGTGGCGTAGTTGCCGAGCCCGGCGAACTCCAGCACCGGCTCGGTCAGACCGAGCCCGCTGCTGGTGAGCTTGAAGAAGCTCTGGTAGATCGCGTAGCCGATCGGCGCGAGGAAGAACAGCGCGAAGGCCACGAAGAACGGCGCGACCAGGACCACCACGTGCGTCCTCGGCCGACCGGGGCGCCGCGAGTTCGCGCGCGCCCCCCGCACCACCCCGGTCACCGTCAACCGCCCGTCACCACGTTGAGGCCCTTGGCCTTGAGCTGCTCGACCATCGCCTGCTGGGTCTTGGCGAAGGCGTCGGTGAGCGTCCCGTCGCCCTGGACCGCGGCCTTGGCGTTGTCGGTCAGCGAGGAGTAGAGCGCGTCACTCACCGGGGGCCAGCGCCAGTCCGTCGCCACGGCGACGTCGGCCTGCTTGAAGACCTCCCAGATGTTCTGGCCGCCGTAGAAGGGGAAGACCGTGTCGTCCTTCTGGAGGTTGGTGACCTGGCTGGTGTCCTTGACGGACGGCCAGCCGTACCCGGCCGACAGCAGGGTGTTGACGCTCTCGGGGGCGCTGTTGAGCCAGACCGCGAACTCAGTGGCCGCGCCGGGGTTCTTGGTGCCCTTCAGGATGGCGGAGGCCGAGCCGCCGCCCCAGCTCGCGGAGGTGAACTGGGCGGCGCCCGCCCACTGGGGCATGGGCGCGACCGCCCACTTGCCCGAGGTGTCCGGCGCGTTGCCGCGGATGATCGCGTCGCCCCACGAGCCGCCGATCCAGCCCACGATGCTGCCCGTCTGCAGGTCCTTGTACCAGGCGTTGGACATGTCGGCCTCGGTCTTGACCAGTTTGCCGTCCAGCATCTTCTGCCAGTACGCGGCCATCTTGCGGGTGTCGGGGTTGTCGATCGTCACCTTCCAGGCGTCGCCCTCGGTGCCGAACCACTGCTGCCCGGCCTGCTGAGCCAGCGAGATCATCCAGGGCGCCTGGTTGGCGGCGAAGGTCGAGATGTAGGCGCTCTTGTCCTTCTTCCTGATGGTCGCCGCGGCCGCGGCGAAGTCGTCCCACGTCTTGGGCGCTTCCAGGCCCCACTTGGTGAACAGGTCCTTGCGGTAGTAGAAACCCATGGGCCCGCTGGCCTGGGGAATCGCGTAGACCTTGTCGCCGAAGACACCGGTCTGCCACTGCCAGTCGACGAACTTGGCCGCGTCGTCCTTCGCGTACTCCGTGACGTCCTGCAGGGCTCCGTTGACCAGGAACGAGGGCAGGGAGTCGTAGCCCACCTGCGCCACGTCGGGCGCGTTGCCCGCCTTGACCGCGGCGAGCATCTTCGCGTATCCGCCGTCGGGGCCCGGGGTGATGGTCTCCAGCTTGACCTTGATGCCGGGGTGGGCGGTGTTGAAGGCGTCGACGGCCTTCTGGATGTCCGGCACCCACGACCAGAACGTCAGTGAGACCGGCTGGGCCGGATCGCCACTTGCCGCGGTGCCGGTCGGCGCGCTCGCACCGCCCCCGCATGCCGCCGCGAGCCCTATAGCGACGACAGCGGCGACCAGTCGGGCCGCCCTGGGAATCTTCGATCCCATGCTGACTCCCTTCGAACGGAACGCCTGACCTGCGGGTTCCGGTTGAGGGGAGACATTATTCGTATTTTATTAATAATACAAGAGTGTTGCTGGGCGGTTTCCTGCGATTTCGTGTGACATATGGGACTATGGGGTCTCGGTAGTGAAGGGGTGCTGAATGCACGATGACTTGCAGGCGGCCATCGAGGGTCTGGTGGCGGAGTTCGGCAGGCAAGTCAGCCAGGTCAGGGAGACACACGCCCAGCTCCGGGAGGTCACGGCCACGGTCTCCGACGGCAACGTGACCGTGACGGCGGGTCCGCAGGGCAGGATCGACGAGGTCGTCTTCCATCCCCGCGTCTACACCCGGCTCTCCCCGTCGGAGCTGGCCCAGGCGGTCCTCGACCAGATCACCGAGGCCAACACGCGGGTCGCCGAGGAGTCGCGGAAGCTGATGGCGCCGTTCGTACCCGAGGGGATGTCGGCCGAGCAGCTGTTCGGCGGCGAGTTCGACCTTGACCGGCTGCTGCCGGACACGCCACTCCAGCGCGGGGAGAGCCGATGAGCGAGTGGGCGCAGGGGTTCGACGTCGCCTGGGGCCAGATGCGTAGGGCGGGCACGGACTGGTGCGCCCCCGCCGCCACCCTGCGTGACGCGAGAGGGCTCGTGCGGTCCGTGCTCGACAGCGCCCCGTGGGGACAGGATCAGTACGGGCGGCAGTTCGCCGCCCGGTTCACCGGCACGCTCGAAGACCTGCTCGACGACTTCCACCAGGGCGCGAAGAGCGTCGACGACCTGACGGAGCAAGTCGACACGGCGGCCCGCAACTACGAGCGGGCCAATCACCTGTATCCGCAGGTCTGAGGCGTGGACCTGAAGACCCTGCTCGGCCCCGCGTTTCCGTACGTGGAACCGGTACTCGGCTGGGTCGTCGGCATGGACTACCCGGAAGGCGACGGCGAGGAGAGCCTGGCGGGGGCCGCCGACCTGCGCAGTGCGGCCGGGATGTGCCGCACGGCGGGCGGCCAGGGGGACGAAGCGCTCAACCACGTGCTGGCCTACGCCGTCGGCCCCGCGGCCACCGCGCTGTGCGGCTACTGGGAGAAGTTCACCACCGATGATCCCGCGTACGTGGAGGAGCTGGCCAAGGCCTGTGAGGCGGCGGCGAACCAGCTCGAGTCATACGGCCTGGACACCGACTACACGCAGAAGTACATCGCGCTCTGCCTGATCCTGCTGGCCTTCCTGCTGCTGCGGTCCTACGCGTTCGGGCCCGCCACGGGCGGTGCCTCGTTCCTGTCCATCGGGCCCGCCTGCTCGATGGCCAGGCTGAACGTCAGGACGATCGCCAAGCTGCTGCTGATGAGCATCGCGTTCATGGTCGGCCTGGACGGCGGCACCCAGCTCTGGCAGTTCGCCGAGGGTAAGCGGCACGAATGGGACGGCGGCAAGACGGCCGCGGCGGTGGAGGGCGGCCTGCTGACCGGGCTGGCGTTCGCCGGGCTGGGCGGGATCATCGCCAAAGTCGGCGGTCCGCGGCTGCTGGGCGGCGTCGTGCTGAAGGAGGAGCTGACGGCGCGCGAGCGGGTGGCCGCGTTCCTGACCCAGACCGTGGGCGGGGTGGCGACCCAGAGCAGTGTGGCCTCGGTGATCGGCTCGATCCCCATGCTGTACGAGAGCGGCCGGCTCACTCCGGAGATGCTGGCCAAGGCGGCGGTGGCGGGCTTCGTGGGCGGCATCGACGGCAGGGCGGGCTACGCGGGCCCGCGCGCCGCCGACGGCCTGCGCATGCCGCGCCTGGGAGAGGCGCCACGACTGGACGGCACCCGGCTGGAGGGCACGGGGCGTCCGGCTGATCAGCGGGCGCCCGCGTACCACTTCGGCCAGGACCCGCACGACGGTCCGGGCCGGCCGCCGCCCGAGGTGACCGGACGGGCCGAACCCGGCGGCGGCGGGACGGCCGTGCCGGTGCTCACTCCCAGGCACCGAGAGCTCATCCGGCAGAGCCGGCACGAGGTCGCCGCGGGCGTCTGGTACCGGGATCCGGGCCGGGCGGTCATGCCCAGCGCGGACATGCGGCTGCTGCGGCAGACGCCCGGCGTCATCAACGTGGGCATCCGCACCGACCGCCACGGGTTCTACATCGGCGACGAGCGGCTGTCGAGCCGCGACGTGGGCACGATGCTCGCCCACGACCCGGCCGTGCGGGCCGACCCCACCGCCAAGCTGCGCCTCCTGGGCTGCGACCTCGACCAGAATCGCGTCGCGGTGCGGCAGCTCGCCGACCTCACCGGCCGGGAGGTCATCACGGCTGACAAGCTGGTCTACATCGGCGCCGACCGGCAGGCGCACACCGGGAGCATCCCTCAATACCGTGCCGACGGCCGGCCGATCTTCCGCGACGACGGCCAGTGGCACCACACCCGGCCGGAGCAGCCGCACCAGCAGCCGGCCGTCCCGGCGGACATGGCCCGGCCGAGTCCCGAGCTGCCGCCGGGGGCGCTCAACGAGGAGACACTGAAGGCGAAGCTGGAGCAGGAGAAGCCGCAGCCCAAGTTCCTGGCCGGTGGCCAGCATGGAGTGGTGCAGACGGTCCGGTTCCGCGACGGCACCGTCCTGATCCGGAAACTCCATCTCTACGGGCATGTCACGGTGAAAAAAGACCTGCTCGCCTCCCTCGTCGGGCGGATGGTCGGCGCCCCCGTACCGCACGTCATCAGGGATCCGTTCAACCGGGACGCGGTCTACATGCAGTTCATGGACGGCGTCGACCCGTCCGAGATCAGGGGCGAGCTGTTGCCCTTCCACGAAAGCGCGGGGGGAAGGCGGCTCGGCCTGCTCGACGCCCTGATCGGCAACACCGACCGCAGGGGCGGCAACTGGCTCGCGCACGGGAAGGACGGGGTGGGCGGCATCGACCTCAGCAGGTCCTTCTCGTTCGGCCTCGACAAGATCGAGTACGCCCAGAACGACTTCGCCTGGCACTACATGGACGACGACGGCGAGTGGATCGACAACCAGCTCACCCGCGAGGACATCGACATGTTCACCGAGCGGATCCAGGCGCTGCGGCCGGAGTTCGAGCGGCTGGGTCGCCAGGCGTGGCACGACGAGGTGCTCGACCGCCTGTACCAGATCGCCGACCACGCGACCGGCGACGTGCCGTTGACCCATGAGCCGGTCCACCACTTCGGCGGGCTCCTGAGGTGACCGAGCAGCTCATCAGCCTCTATGCGATCATCGGCTGGCAGCCGTCCGTTCTCGACAGGTACCGTCCGGAGGGGAAGAGGCCATGATCATGGTCGCTCGGGTGTTCGACGGTGTCCGGGACGGGGTGCCGTACTTCGAGCCCGGTCATCCGCTGGTGGACAGCCCAGACGAGCGCGAACGGCTGGCCGGCTACCTGGAGGCGGGCACGCCGATCCTGGGCACCACCGGACTGGACGTGGACCGGGTAGAGCCGGCGCGCGGCGAGGTGGTGCCGCTGAGCTTCCGCACCGACGGGACGTACGTCTGGACCGACACGGTCACCTACTACCTGCGCACCCACCACCTGCGGCCGGACCCGGAACTGTGCGCCCACATCGCGGCCGGCGGGTACGTGTGCCCCGAGGTCGGCGAGGACACCGCCGCGCGGGTCCTCCAGGAGTTCTACCGGTTCTCCGCCGAGTCCGGATAGCCGAGCGGGTGAACCTGTGCGGCCGGCGGTCCGTACCTCTACGCAGGACGGGATGTCGCGAGCCGAGGAGGTCTGCCACGTGGGCGTTCGTCGTCGCCGGACCGCGGGCGTGGCCGTCGTCGCGCTCGGCCTGCTCGCCGGCGGCCTGCTGCTGCCCGCCGCACCGGCCGACGCCCACGGGGCGCTGGAGAACCCGCTCAGCCGGGCGGCGGCCTGCGGCGCCGACAGCCCACTGTCGAAGAAGTCCCCTGCCTGTACGGCCGCCATGGCAGTGAGCGGTACGGAACTGCCCGACGGGTGGGACAACCTCAGGGTGGCGGACGTCGCGGGCCGGGACCGCGAGGTGATCCCCGACGGGAAGCTGTGCAGCGGCGGCATCGAGGGCTTCGGCGGCCTCGACCTCGCCCGTGCCGACTGGCCCGCCACCAGGCTGACGGCTGGAGCGGGGTTCACCTTCAAATATCGCGGCACGATCCCGCACAAGGGGACCTTCCGGCTGTACGTCACGACGGACCGCTACGACCCGTCGCGTGCCCTCAAGTGGTCCGACCTGGAGAGGCAGCCCTTCCTCAAGGTCACCGACCCGGCGATGGCGGACGGCTCGTACGTCATGAAAGGGCGGCTGCCTGCCAGCAAGAGCGGCCGTCACCTGATCTACACGATCTGGCA
Source organism: Nonomuraea sp. NPDC049129 (assembly GCF_040648495.1). Lineage (NCBI taxonomy): Bacteria > Bacillati > Actinomycetota > Actinomycetes > Streptosporangiales > Streptosporangiaceae > Nonomuraea > Nonomuraea sp. NPDC049129. The sequence goes on from NZ_JBEZDU010000025.1 coordinate 146,554, forward strand.
GAACTCCGACACACCGGACACCTACTACTCCTGCTCCGACGTGGTCTTCCGCGCCGCCAAGGCCGCCGCCGCACCGTCCGAACCCGCACCCACGGACTCCGCCGCTGCCGAACCCGCACCCACCGACTCCACAGCCGACGACCCCGCAGCCGACGACTCTGGGACCGACGACCCTGGGACCGATGAGTCCGCGACCGACGAGTCCGCAGTCGCCGACCCCGCATCCGAGCCCGTGGCCGCCGCGCCCGCGGCCGCTCTCGCCGGGAGCAGCGGGAGCGGCGGCCTGCCGTGGGCGGTCGGCGGCGTGGCACTCCTCGCCGCCGTGGCCGGGGCGATCATCGTGCTGACCCGAGCGAAAGGCCGCCGCCCGAGGTAGGGGCCCGAGTCACAAGTCGCGGTCTCAGCACTCGGGATCAGGGCCCCGGCCTCCCGAGATCATCGGGAAGCCGGGGTCCCCGTCCGGTCAGCCCGTCGTGATGAAGCCGTCCGGGTTCACCACCACCGGGGACTCCAGGTAGAGGTCGCGGTATTCGTCCTGGATGCCGCTGTTGTGGATCTGGATGGCCAGCGGACCGGCCTGCCCGGCGGTGGTGTCCTTGAAGGCCAGCACCTTCACCGCCGTACACGTGGGCGTGCCCGCGGTGATCGGGCAGCAGGCCATCTTGGCCTCGCCGGTGCTCTGGTTGGCCACGAGCTCGCACTGACTCCAGTTGTGGATGTCCCACTTGGTGTGCGGGAACTGGGTGAACAGGCTGCCGCCGCCGTTGTTGTGACCGGGGCGGTAGTCCCAGTGGCCGCCGTTGGGCGGCTGGAACTGGATGGCGCTGAGGGCATCCCTGATCGGCGTGGTGGTGCCCCAGATCAGCACGGTCGGCGCGTGGTCGCCGGACACCTGCCGGACACTGAAGATCCAGCGGAACGTGCCGGTCTGCTGCTTGTTGTAGTAGATCCAGCCTCGGCCCGCCGTACCGGTGCCGTGGATGGCGTTGTCGCGTACGGTCCAGCCGGCCGCCGCGTGCGGGGTCCAGCCGTTCAGCGTGGTGCCGTCGAACATGGAGACCAGGTACGGGTCGCCGTAGGGGTTCTGCGCGACGGGGGTGTGGACGGTGAGATCGGGGCTCGGCGGGGAGGCGTTGCCGGCCGCGTCCCGCGCGACGACGTGGATGGCGTGGTCGGTGTCGGCGCTCAGGCCCGTACAGGTGCCCGTGGTGGTCTGTCCCGAGACGGTGCCGCACGCCCGCCCGTCGCCGAACAGGTCGTAGAAGGCGACGCCCACGTCATCGGCCGAGGCCGCCCAGGTGACCGTGACGCTCGACGAGGTGATGGCCGTCTGGCTCGGCTGGCCGGGGGCCGTGGGCGGGTGGGAGTCGATGGGCCCGGAGACGGTGAGCTTGTCGAGGTTGGGCCCGCCGGTGGCGGCCGTGGCGGTCGCCCTGACCGTGTTCGCCCCGGCGTTGAGCTGGGCGGTGATGGGGAGGTCGACCCAGGTGTCCCAGTTCGCCGTGGGGTTGAACGCCTTGCCGGCCGCGACCACGGTCCCGTTGACCGAGATGTCCAGTGGGCGGTTCTCCTTCGTGCCGTTGGCGTAGCGCAGGGTCAGCGTCGCGGTGGCCGCCTCGGCGGCGTTCACGGTCCACTCGACGTAGCCGCCGGTCGTGTTGACGTAGTCGACGAAGCCGGTGCCGGTGAAGCCGGTGTGGTTGGTGGCCACCGCCGCCTGGGAGAGTACGGCGCTCTCCGCCTGGTAGGCGATGTCCTGGGTGCTGGAGGGGGTGACGTCGAGGAAGTCCAGGTTGGGATTGCCGTTGGCGGTGGTCGCGGTGACCCTGACCGTGTTGGCGCCCGCGCGCAGCGTCGCGGTGAGCGTGGCGGTGGTCCAGGTGTCCCAGGTGCCCGTGCTGGTGAACGCGTGTCCGGTGGCGATCGCCGTGCCGTTGACCGTGATGGTGGCGGGGCGGTTGGTGGTGGTGCCGTTCGCGTAGCGCAGGTCGAGGGTGGCGCTGCCGTCCGAGGGGGCGGTGACGGCGAACTCCAGGTAACTGCCCGAGACGTTGTCGCCGTTGACGTAGCCGGTGCCGGAGAAACCCGTGTGGGTGGTCTCCAGGACGCCCTTGGAGATCGTGGCGGCCTCCGCCTCGTAGCGGTTCGTGGCCGCCTGCGCTATACCTCCGATCAATGTCGTCGCCAGGAGGGCGAGCATGGCTAAGACAGGCACCGTTCTGGACATGGCGCAGCTCCCTGTGACGTGCGCTCGTTAATAAACTTTCCTAATATTTCTTGATATGACCACTGGCAGCCAGGCGAGTCAATAGGTCGGATGTGTTCACTTGGAACGGCATGGAACGCCCCTTTGTCAGGAGATATCGCTACACAGGGGAAAGGCGCCCATATGGAACTGCGGACCCGCTTCACCGAGGCGTACGGTCTGACCACCCCGATCGCGCAGGCCGGCATGGCGTTCGCCGGGATGCTGCCGGAACTGGCCATCGCGGTGAGCAACGCCGGCGCGCTGGGGTCGCTCGGGGTGGGGCTCATGCCGACCGCCGCCATGGTCGAGACCATCGAAGCGGTACGGGCCGGCACGACCGGGCCGTTCAACGTCAACTTCGTCACCCCCTTCGCCAAGCCCGAGCAGATCGACGCGGTCTGCGCGGCCGGCGTCGCGGTGGCGTCATTCCACTGGGGGCATCCGCCGAAGAGCTGGATCGGCCAGTTGCACGGCGCGGGCGTACGCGTCTTCGAGCAGGTCGGCTCGGTGGACGACGCCAAGCGGGCGGTGGACGACGGGGTGGACGTCGTGGTGGCGCAGGGGCTGGAGGCGGGCGGGCACAATTACGCGACCCTGCCGACGTTCGCGCTGGTCCCGCTGGTGGTCGACGCGGTCGCCCCGGCGCTGGTCCTGGCGGCCGGCGGGATCGCGGACGGCCGTGGGCTGGCCGCCGCGCTCATGCTGGGGGCCGACGGCGCCTGGATCGGTACGCGACTGGTGGCCACGACCGAGTCGGCGGCGCACGAGGGCTACAAGAGCCGGCTGGTGACGGCACGGGGCACCGACACGGCGCGTACGCCGATGTTCGGCCCGGAGCATCCGGCGTTCAATCCGACTCGGGTGCTACGTAACCGGGTCGTCCGCGAGTGGCACTACCGGGCCGACGAGGTGCCGCGCGACACCTCGGGGCTGGAGGTCATCGGGCACACGGTGGTCAACGGGGAGCCGGTGGAGATGCACAAGTTCTCCTTCCTGGTCCCGATGCGCGGCCTGACCACCGGCGACCTGGAGGAGATGGCGCTGCTCGCGGGCGAGGGCGTGGGCCTGGTCGACTCGATCGAGCCGGCGGCCGTGGTGATCGACACGATCACCACGCAGGCCCGCGCCGCCCTCGACCGCTACAGGGGAGCATCCTGAGCGTCACCAGTTGGCGGGCAGTCCCGGTGTGGTCGCGGGCAGGGCACGGCCGGGCGGGTGGATGACGTACACGATGCCGCCGCTGCTGGAGCTGCGCAGCCAGACGTTCTCGAACGCGGCCCGCGGATAGACGTGCCGCACCGCGTCGTCATCGGCGGAGGCGGGGTCGTTGGCGATCACGTCGCCGTCGGCGGTGAAGCCGACGATCACCATGATGTGCCCGTTGGTGCCGTACCCGGCGCCCGGCAGCTCGCCCTTCTTGAACGACTGCGAGGTGATGACCGGGATGCCGGCGCTGATCAGCTTCTCCAGCTCGGTCAGCGTCCGCAGGCGGGTGACGAAGCCGTCCATGCCGTAGCGGCCGGCGTAGGCGGTGTTGAACGGCCAGTTGCCCGCGCCCTGGTAGGCGTGGTCGTAGGAGAAGCGGGCGGCGTAGTCGACTTCCGGATCGGGATCGGACGGATCCACCCAGGAGGTGTCCTCCGCGCTCGGCCACTTGTCCCAGTAGCCCAGGACCATCGTGGTCGAGGTCGGGCTGCACCAGGCCTGACCGCCGCCGTCCCATTCGGGGTAGTGGCCCTCGTGCACGTTCTGGGAACGGCGCGGCACGGCCAGCTCGGTGCCCCACGCGCCGCCGCCCGGGCTGACCGGCACGGTCTTGCGCTCGGGCACGTTCGAGGCCATCGCGCCCAGCGTCCGTACGGTCGGCGTCACGGCGGAGCCGGGAGTCCGGTACAGGGTGAGGCGTAGCTGGTAGGCGTTGATCTGCTTGTCCGCCGCCGCGACGAACGTGTCCACGGAGACGGTGCCGTCGGCGTCGGCCTGCCCGGACACCGAGGTGCGGCGGATGTCGCCCTCTCCGTACGCCCAGCGGCCGAGCACGTACCACTTGCTCAGCCCGGCCGTGTGCCGGGTGCGCGCCTCGACCTGCAGCCAGCTGCCCGCCGGGAGTTCGGCGGTCCAGGAGGCGATGAGCTCGGTGGCGGCGAAGCCGATCGGTGACTCCGGGCCGGTCCAGCGGGCGTACTCCCAGCTCTTGGTGCCGAGCGCGTCGGTGTAGGTGGTGGTGCCGACCGCGGCGGCGAACGACAGGCCCTCACCGATGACCGTCCCTTCGGGCGTACCGGTGGCGAAGTCGGCCCGTTGATAGACGACGTCCGTCGTGGCCGCCGCGGGTTTCGTGGCGGCGAGGCCGGTCGCGGGGGCCGCCAGGGTCGCGGAAACCAGGACGGTGGAGAGGAGTACGGTCAGCGCGCGCATGAACCTACCTTGCTTGGACGGCGCTCGATGCGGCAGACAGTAGACATAGAGGGCATACAACGCATCGGAAAATGTACGTACGCGCACTGTCCGCTATTTAGCTCAAGCTCGCAGGGCCGCTTGGCGCTCCAGCCGGGGCAGCCGCATGGTGACGGTGAGACCGCCCTCCGGCCGCGCCTCGGCGGTGACCGTGCCGCCGTGCGCGTCGACGATGGCCCGGACGATCGACAGTCCCAGCCCCGCGCCGCGCGCCGACCGCACCCGGTCGCCCTGCAGCCGGCG
>NZ_JBEZDU010000026.1:0-148368 GCF_040648495.1 Nonomuraea sp. NPDC049129
GCGCTGGGGCACAGGGCGGTGCTGCAGGCGTTCCAGCCGAAGTGGTGCAGCTCGTCGCCGGTGTTGGGCAGGTCGCTCCAGCCCACCACCTGGCCATAGTGCGGCGAGGCGGTATCGGTGTCGAGTACGGCCAGCGCGTCCGGCCTGGTCGCCGACCGGTCGAAGGCGACGACATAGGCCAGTTTCTCGGCGGGTGCGCCGGCCGCGTCCCTGGGCGAAGGATAGAACGTGGGGTCCGGGGTCCAGAGGCTCATCCCTTCACGTATCCACCAATTTCCTACGTCAACCGGGTATGGGCCACGTTTTGTGAATGATCACGCAGCGCTTCAGTTCGGATGCGGGTAGTCCGGTGAGCGATGCTGGAAGGACAGGATGGCGGGGTTCTGGATGACGCCGTCACGGATCTCGATGGCTCGCCGGATGGTGTCGCCCTCGTCCCAGGCCTTGGGGCCGGTGAGCACCGTCCGCAGATGCGGCAGCAGGGACTCGCTGATCTCCCAGGTGGCGGAGTCCCACAGGTAGGACGGGCTGTGGTCGACGGCGTAGTAATGGACCTTGTCCCCCACCTCGAACATCGGCTGGGTGAACGACGTGGGCCGCGCCCAGCTGAAGCCCATCCCCTCATCGCACGACACGTCCACGATGAGAGTGCCCGGCGCGAAGGCGGCCAGATCGTCCTCGTTGACGAACATCAGCGGATTGTCGGTGTTCTGGAGCACGCAGTTGACGACGATGTCATGGTCGGCGATGAACGAGGCGAGCGGTATCCGGCCGCTGTCGGTGAGCGCGTAACTGCGGTTGGGGTCGTCGGCCTCGTGCTCGAAACGCACGATGCGCGCCGAGTGGATGGGAGAGGCGACCGCGGTGACGTCGCGAAAGGTGAGCAGATCGATGTCGTTGACGCCGTGCGCGTTCAGTGCCGTCACCGCGCCCCGGCCGGTCGCGCCGAAGCTGATGACGACCGCCCGCAGCCGCCGCCCGTAGTCGCCGGTCTTCCCGGTGAGCGCCAGGGCGTGCAGAACCGAGCAGTAGCCGGCCATCTCATTGTTCTTGTGCAGGACGTGCAGGTTGAAGCTGCCGTCACTGTTCCAGTGGTTCATCGCCTCGAAGGCGATCAGAGTGAGTCGCCGGTCGATCGCGAGCTGTGTCACTTCCTCATCCTGTACGCAGTGCGGCCAGCCCCACAGGATCTGTCCGTCGCGCAACTCCTTGAGGTCCTGGGCCAGGGGCTTGGGGAGCAGAATGACATCGCAGCGCGCCACCAGCTCCTCCCGTGACAGCAACCCGGCCACGTGCGGCGCCAGTTGCTCATCAGAGATGCCGAAACGCTCGCCGTAGCCGCGTTCGAGGTAGATGAGGTGCTGAAGATCGGCTTCGATCCGCTCAAGGTGCAGCGGGTGGATGGCCAGCCGGTGCTCGTTCTCCTTGCGGGAGTGTGCCACGACGCCGAGACTGAGCTGATCCATACGGGCTCCCTTGGGTTGACCCTATGTCTAGCAGGTCCACATCGGTGTTACGCGCAGTGGCCATCAGCGTGAGGGTTCCCAGCCTCGCCGAGGCGCGCGGGCGCTGGTGGGCTGGTCGGCGCGGCTGCGGTAGACGATGTAGGGGCGGGTCAGGTAGCCGATGGGCGCGGTGAGCATGTGCACCAGCCGGGTGAACGGCCAGATGGCGAACAGCAGCAGCGCGCTGAGCGTGTGCACCTGGAACAGGATCGGCGCACCGGCCATCAGCGCGGGATCCGGGCTGAAGAAGAAGATCGACCGGAACCACGGCGAGATGGTGGCGCGATAGTCGTAGCCGCCCCCGATGACGTTGGCCGCCACCGTGGCGGCCAGACCGAGCACGATGGTGATGCCCAGCACGGCGTACATGAGCTTGTCGTTGCGGGTGGTGTCGGTGAAAACCGGTCCGACGGTGCGTCGCCGGTAGATGAGTACGGCCAGGCCGCCGAGGGTGGCGGCGCCCGCGATGGTGCCGAGCGCGACGGCCGGAGCGGCAGCAAGCCCTCTACGAGGCGGTCACGTCCGCCTGCCCAAAGGTTCGTACCACCAGCCCGTGGCCGGCAGTAGCAGGGCTCCCCCGCACCGCCGGCCAGTGCTATGGGCTGCGATCGTGTCAAGTGCGGCGTCGCTCCTGTCCTTGGTCGGCCGGGCGGTTTCGCCGCGGTAAGTTGGGCGCGGCGGCGGGCGTGCGGGCGGATCGAGGTCTTTTCCGGCAGAATCGGTGTGGTCCTGTCCGGCGGGAACACCGCCTGGACCACGTTGCGGTCGCTCCTCGGCCGCGCCGAGACTGCTGGGGGAGATGGTGGTGTGCCTGGCCTGCACGCCTGGAGCGGGCAGCAGCCAGTAGGCGCTGCATGACGGTGTCGCCCTGTTCACCCAGTACATGAGCCCCCAGCGGATCGGCGCCATCGCCTACGAGGGCGCCGATCCCGCTGATGACCCACGATGACACGCCTCGGGGGCACGCACCCGCGCCGAGTACGGCCGCTGGTGCCGGCACGCGTGCGGCATGGCCTGCCTGCAGATGGCCCTCGATCACCGCGACGGGCACGCCCAGCCGCTGCTGGAGCTCCTGTACGGCTGCCGCGCCTACGGCGGCTACGTCGAGCACGACGACGGCCGGATCAAGGGCCTGTACTACGCGCCGTTCGCCGACTACGTACGCGCCGCACATGGCCTGCACGCCGAGGTGCACCCGCACCTGGCCGTCGCGGACCTGCCCGGCCTGCTCGCCGACGGGCACCTGGTCATGGCCTCGGTCCACAAGGAGATTCGCCGCCCCGAGCTGCCGGCTCCCGGCCGGGGCGGGCACCTGGTCCTGCTTACCGGCCACGACCACGGCCTGATGAGGGCGTACCTGCGCGGCACCAGACGCTGCTCAACGGCGCGGCCCCAAAACGCCAGCGCCTCCACATAAGGGACGGCGTCGCGGTGGCCGAGGCCGCAAAAGCGTGGAGGGCGGTCGCCGGAATGCCTGATCTTCATGAAGGTATAGCCTCCTCGGACGGGTTTGAAAATCGATGCCGAGCAACGGTGTAGGCGATTCCGTGGTCCGTCAGAAAGGCGGCTCATCGGAGAAGTCAGCGGGTCAAGGGCAGGAGGCGGGGCGGTGCCCGGGCAGCGGTCGCCCGCCAGTCAGAAGAAGGAGCCCCGCACCGGAATCAGTCCACCGTAGGTGGCCCCTTCGGCACACGCCCGCAACATCAGCTCGGCGGGGTCCCTCTGATCATCGGTGAGCCAGCCCGGCGGCAAGACCAGCAGCACCGCTTGACGGCGGGCTTTGCCCGCCTTCTTCCACTCAACGTCGACGTTTCCGGTCGCGGCATCGGCCCGCCACCACGCTCCTGCACCGCGGCGGGTGATCTCGGCGACGCGGCCGCGCTCCATCCGCACCTGCCAGCCCGCGACCTCCTCGATCCGGTCGCGTGTCAGGTCGACCGGACGCAGGCCCATGGTCAGCATGTCGGCCACATGTCCGAGGGTGCCGTAAGGGTGAAGCTGGCCAGGCTGGATGATCAGCAGCGGATAGATCGTGCTGTGGTGGCGGACTCGGCTGGAGGTGAACCAGTCCGGCTCCCGCCCAGCGGCCAGGCCCTGCGGCGCCGGATCGTCCCCCCAGATGGGCAGCCCCGCCGCGCGGCGAACCGCGTTAAGCCGGCCCTGCGCCCAGACGCGCGCACCCCCGCACGACGGGTGCGTCCACGCCGGAACCAGCAGATCGGGGGTCTGCTGCCCGCCGCCCGTCATCGAGATCGCCAGCCCCAGGTTGACCTCGGCCGTGGCCGTGACGTCGATCGGCTTGCCGCACAGCACACACGCCAGCGGCTGCCCGCCGCCCGCGCTGCCTTCGGCCAGCGCGAGAAGTTCGTGGATCTCCTCCTGGTTCAGCAGCACGTCCATGCCCGCGGCCACGTGGTAGACCGCCAGAGCCATCGCCACGCTCGAAGTGGCTTCCTCCCCCAGTTCCCCGCCTGGGTTCATCGCCGGGTTCGGGTGCGGTGCCTGTACGCATCTCTCCCAGGACGTCAATGAGGACCGGCACGAAATCGAGCACGTCCTCCAGCACATCTGCCAGGACCGCACGATCCAGGCCTCCCACGTGAACCACCAGCGTGCGCACACCGTCATCACTGTGATCGGTGGCCAACTGGTAGACGGCCGCGGTCGCATCACCGGAGAACTGTCCGGGAGGTCCTGGCAGCAGCGACAGCACCAACCCAACCAGGCTCGTGGCGGCCACCCGGTCACCGTCCAGCACCCGGTCAGCCAGGGCCTCCTGACAAGCGCGGCACCCGTCCATCACCGCACCGATCAACTGCCCGACAGCGTCCATGCGCACCAACCCCGGCCGTCCGAACGCGCTGGCGTCGATCGGCGGCACAACGGGGCCGCGATGCTGGTGCAGCGTCCCGGCGGCGACGTGAGAGAGAACTCGGTCATATCGCCCAGCTGCGTCGCCACGGTCATCGCCGACTCGCCGTTCACGGCAACGGCGCTGGCGACAGTGTCGGCTGGTCGGAACCTGCGCGCACGCGCATCCCCCTCGCACGAAGGCACGCACGCCGCTCCCTCCCGACAGGCCGCCCGGCCCCGCACGTCCACCGCATGGCGTTGCAAGCGGACGGCCCCCGCGCCGACGCGATGCGGGGGCCGAAGGTCTCCAGGCAGTGCTGGTGGCGTGCCGGCCGTGGTTCTCGCCGCCCCAGCGGCGGTCCTGGATCACACTTGCGCCGTCGGCGTGGCCCACATCGGCTCCGTCCGGGCACAGACGCCTGACGCTCATGGGGTTCGGCGACGCCAGATCTGGTTGAGGCGATCCTTGCAGATCGCCTGCAGGACGTTGGCGCCATGCGCGCGGCTGGCGTCCTGAACATCCAGGCACAGGCCGCTGTGCCGGGCGATCAGCTCGAAGGCGCCGGTGCCGCGCCATTTCGCCCCGGGCGGCGTCCGCATCCTCCACTGCTGGTTGTAGCCCGGCTCCCAGCACCTCGCCTGAAGGACGTTGGCGCCGTGGAAGCGGCTGGCGTCCTGGACGTCCAGGCACTTGCCGCTGTGCCGGGCGACGAGCTTGAAGTAACCGCTGTCGGTCGGCACGAAAGACCACTGCTGGTTGTATCCGCTCACGCAGTACGCCTGCAGGACGTTGGCGCCATGCGCGCGGCTGGCGTCCTGGACGTCTAAACATCTGCCGCTGTGCTCGGCGACGATCTCGTAGTAGGTGGTTTCGGCGTGGGCGACCCCGGGTGCGGTGAGGGTGAGGCCGGCGGCCGCGGCCGAGGCCACGGCGAGAGCACGGCGGATTGCTGCGAAAGACATGATCATTTTTCCTCTCATGTGATCCAGAGTGGGGGTGCGAAGCCGATTCCTCATCCGTCGCACAGGCGCAACGACCGCCCCAGGTCGACGATGAAGCGAGCCAGTGCGGCCCGTGCGCGAAACAGGTCGTGCAGTTCGGGAGTGGGGTCATGGTCAAGGAGCTCCACGGGGATCGCGGTCCACGCACTGCGCAGCACGAGCGCGGCGGCGTAGCCGAAGGAGACCTCGCGGGGGTCGGCGATTGCGGCCGTCGCGGCGGCGTAGGCGGCCTCGATCACCTCATGGACGGCGGGCAGGTCCGCGGGATCGAGCTCACCGGTGTGGGCCCGGCCGACCAAGAGCTGGCCGAGGTCGAAGCCCACGGCCGCCGGGTGCGGCCAGCTCCAGTCGACGGCCACGAACTGCGCCGAGCCGTCGGCCGGGACCAGCAGGTTCATGGGGCCGGCGTCGCCGTGCACGAGGGTGTGCGGCAGGCGCTCCAGCGCCTCCAGCAGCGGGCCGATCCGGTCGGCCAGAGCCAGCAGGTCGGCCCGCAGCAGGGGATCGGCATGCCGGGCGACCAGAGGGTGGCGCCAGGTGGCCGGGTCCCGCAGGATCGGCAGGAACAGCCTGGCGACAGGACCCGCGCAGAACCAGCGCAGCCCAAGGTTGAGCGGCTCGCGCGGCGCCGACGAGCGGCCCGCCACGGGCCGTGCGGCGGCCAGGTCGCCGAGCAGGCGGGCGGCGGCGCGGTAGCGGTCCAGGCCCCACGCGGTGGGCTCGACCCGCACGTCCTCCAGCCACATGACCAGCCGGTCGTCCCCCAGGTCCTCCAGCCGGTACATCCGGGGCAGCCGCAACCCGTCGGGAAGCGGGGAGCGGGCCAGGTAGGCGTCCGCGTCGGCCCGCCAGGGGAACTGCGCCAGCGCCTCGGCCCTCAGCTCCTCCGGCATCCGCGCGAACCAGGCCGAGTGCTTGATCGCGTGGATCGACTTGACGAAGAACGACCAGCTCACGCCGCTGGTCGTCGTGCCGCGCACGCGGTGGAGCGAGGCCGTCGACAGCGACCCGGAACCGTGGTGGACGGGCTCGACGCGCTGCTCGGCGATCTCGGCCAGCGGATCGCCGAGGCTCGCGCGGACGAGGTCGGTCAGGCCGGTGGCCGGTGTGTTGGTCATGGCTCCAGCCTGCCGAGCGCGATACTGCCTCGCATGAGCACGGCCTACTCAAATAGGCTTTCGCCGTGGCAGCCTCCTGGCCGTTCGTCGGGCGTACGGCGCAACTCGCGGCCATCAGGTCCGCCGACCGGGGCGTGGTCGTCGCCGGACCACCGGGCACGGGCAAGAGCCGCCTGGTGGCGCAGGCCGTACACGATCTCGACGGGGTGGCCTGGGCGCGGGCCACGGCGGCCGCCGGAGAGCTGCCGCTGGGCGCCTTCGCGCCGCTGCTGCCCGCCACGCCGCCCACCGGCAACCCGCTGGGCTGGGCGGCCGCCGCGCTGCGCGCCCCGGTGCTCGTCGTGGACGACGCCCACCTGCTCGACCCGGCCTCGGCCGCGCTCGTCCACCACCTCGTGACGCGGGGCGGCACCCGGGTGATCGCCACGCTCCGCAGCCGCACAGCCGTGCCGGACGCGGTGCACGCCCTGTGGAAGGACGGCCTGGTGCCGCGGCTGGAGCTGGAGCCGTTCTCCCTGGAGGACACCGCGGCCGTCCTGGAGGCCGCCCTGGGCGGCCGGGTGGAGTCGGCGACCGTGGCCCGGCTGTGGCGCGTCAGCCAGGGCAACGCGCTCTACCTGCACGAGCTCGTCCTGTCCGGGATCCTCATCGAGGACGGGCAGGTGTGGCGCTGGCGCGGGCCGCTGACGATCACGCCCACGCTGCGCGAGACCGTCGCCGCACGCATCGGTGACCTGACCGTGCGCGAGCGTGAGGCGATGGAGCTCCTGGCCTACGGTGAGCCGCTCGGCGCCGACCTGCTGGCCGTCCTGGGGTCCCTCGACGCCGTCCAGCAGCTGGAGGACCGTCAGCTCGTCACCGTGCAGCGAGACGGCCTGCGGCTCCAGGTACGGCTCGCGCACCCCCTGTACGGCGAGGTCATCAGGGACGGCTGCGGCGTACTGCGCGCCCGCACGATGATGCGCCGGCTGGCCCGGGCGGTCACCGAGGCCGGGCTACGACGGCGCGAGGACGTGCTCAGAGTGGCGCTGTGGCGGCTGGACGGCGGCATGAGCGGCGATCCCGGGCTGCTGCTGGCCGGCTGCGAGCGCGCCAGGGTCATCCGCGACCTGGAGCTGGCCGTACGGCTCGGACGCGCGGCCGTGGCCGCGGGCGGCGCGACGCCCGCGCTGGCCGCGCTCGGCACCGTGCTGTTCTACACCGACCGGCACGCCGAGGCCGAGGAGATGTACGCCGGCGTCTGGGCGGCGGAGATGGGCGAGACGGCCCGGATCGACCTCGGCGTGCAGCGCGCGCTGAACCTGACCGTCGGGCTGGGGGACGTCGCACGGGCGCGGGCCGTCCTGGAAGAGACCACCCGGCTGGCCCGCGGTGTCGAAGGACGGCAGGGCACGCTCATCATGCGGGCCGTGCTGGCCGCCCTCACCGGCGACATCGCCGCCGCCGAGGACCTGCTGGCACGGACGCGGGACATGGGCCCGCTCAGCCCGCACGGCCTGCGCATGATCGGCGGGGCCGAGGCGGCCGTCCTGCTGGCGCGGGGCCAGGCTACGGAATGCCTGGCCCGCGTGCAGGAGGCCGGCGCCCGGCTGGCGCAGCAACCAGACGCCATGCGCAGCCTGTCGGCCGCTCTGACCGGGTACGCCGCGAACGCCGCCCTGCTGCTCGGCGATCTGGACACCGCCGAGCGACTGGCCGACGAGGGATACGACCTGGGAGGCCAGTGGGGCAGCTGGACGCGGGCGATCCTGGAGTTCGGCGCGGCCAAGGCCCGCGTGCTGCGGATGCGCGGCCGGCTCACCGACGCCCTCGCCTGGGCCCGCGACACCGTCGTGCGGCTGCCCGTCCCCAGCACGCTGGCCGGAGCCTGCCTGGGCGAACTCGCGCACGCCTACGCGCTCCTCGGCGACGTCGCCGCGGCCGAGCAGGCGCTGGCGCGAGCGGAGGGCGCGGGCACGCCGATCGGCCCGTACGGCGTCCTGCCCCTGCGATTCGCCCGCGCGTGGACCATGGCCGGGCGCGGCGACGCCGCCGGTGCCGTCGAGGTCTGTTTGGAGAGCGCCGAGAGCGCGCTGCCGTGCGACGTGCCGTTCGCGCTGCACGACGTCGTCCGGCTGGGCCGCCCCGACCTCGTGGCCGCCCGGCTCGCCGCGCTCGAGGTCGACAGCCCGCTGGTCGCCCTGTTCGCGCGGCATGCCGCCGCCCGCGACGGCGCGCAGCTCGACGTGGTCTCGGAGGGCTTCGAACGGCTCGGCCTGCTGCTGTACGCGGCCGAGGCGGCCGCGCAGGCGGCGGCCCGCTACCGCGAGTCCAGGCTGTGGCGCGGCATGCGGGCGGCGCAGACCCGGGCCTGGCGGCTCTCCCAGCGCTGCCAGGGTGCCCGTACGCTCGCGCTGATGGACCTCGACGTCCCGGGCCTGACGCCGAGGCAGCGCGAGATCGCCGTGCTGGCCGCCCAGGGGCTGACGAACCGCGAGATCGCCGAGCGGCTCGTCGTGTCCGTTCGCACGGTGGCCAACACGCTGTACGCCATCTACGAAAGGACAGGCGTCAACGATCGCACCGCCCTCGCCTCCCTCCTGAGCGGGCCGCAGGGATAGTGCTGCCGGGTTCGGACGGGAGCTGACCGCGCTCGTTCGCTGGTAGCCGCTCGTGCCTCAGCCTTGGTCGAAGTGCGGCCCGGCCGCCTGCCGCAGGGTCTCCAGGGCGTCGGCGAGCAGGGGGTTGCCGTTGGCCTGGCGGTGCAGGGCGACCACGGTGCGGTGGGCGGCGGGCAGGTCCAGGCGCGTCGCCACGACGCGATCATCGGGAACATGACCCAGAGCGGGCACCACCGCCACCCCCAGCCGGGCGGCCACCAGGTGGCGGACCACGTCATAGTTGTTGCTGCGGAAGGTGACCGCGGGCACGAACCCGGCCGCCGCGCACAGCCGGGCCAGCGACAGGGCGCCGCCGGTGCCTTCGCGGCTGGTGATCCAGCGCTCCCCGGCCAGCTCCGGCAGCTCGGCACCCGGGGCGTGGTCGCGGGGCCGTAGCAGCAGCAGGTCCTCGCGCAGCAGGTGGTGGGCGGCCAGGCCGTCGGGCCACTGCTGCGGGGTGAGGCCGTACTCGTAGACCAGCGCCAGGTCCAGGGCGCCGTCGATCACCCGCGGGATCAGCTCCTCGGGCTCGCCCTCTTCCAGGAGGATCTCCGCGCGGGGGTAGCGGCGGGTGAAGGCCGACAGGGTGGGCGGCACCAGCCGTACGCTGGCGGTGGGGAAGCTGCCCAGCCGCAGCCGGCCGGTGGTGCCGGCGGCCAGTTCGCGCACCTCGTAGCCGAAGTCCTCCAGCGTGGCCAGCACCCGCTGGCTCAGCTCGACCAGCCGGTGCGCCGCGGCGGTGGTGCGCACGCCGCGCGCCTCACGCTCGAACAGCTCCAGCCCGGTGTCCTTCTCCAGCGCCGCGATCTGCTGCGACACCGCCGAGGCCGTGTAGCCGAGCTCGCGCGCCGCCAGCGCGAACGATCCGGTCCGGCACACCTCTCGCAGGGTGAGCAGATGCAGGGGTTTGATCATGCCGACTCCGCGCCGCCAGTAGAGCACCCCAAGCAGTTCTTGGGCTTTGGCGGGAAATCTATCGGTCTGCTGGGGCTTGGATTCACCCGGGATCGCCTCCATCGTGGACAAAGCCATCCGTACCTGGAGGAGATAACGCATGGTCATGGTCTCTCAAGGGCGGCTGCGCGCGGCGTTCGCGCGGCGCCTGTCGGAGATGTACGGGCAGGAGGTGCCCGCCTACCGGACGCTGGTGGAGGTCTGCCGGAAAGTCAACGACGGCGTGCTGCGGCGGGCGGGAGCCGGCGCCGAGCGGCTGGGCTCCATCGAGCGCGTCACCGCCGAACGGCACGGCGCCATCCGCGTCGGCACCCCGGCCGAGCTGCGGCAGGTCGCGCGGATCTTCGGGGCGCTGGGGATGCGCCCGGTCGGCTTCTACGACCTGCGTGAGGCCGCCGCCAGCGCCGTGCCCGTCGTCTCGACCGCCTTTCGGCCCGTCGCGGCCGACGAGCTGGCCGGCGATCCCTTCCGGGTCTTCACCTCGATGCTCACCCCGGCCGATCCCCGCTTCTTCGACCCGGATCTGCGCGAGCGGCTGGACAGGTTCCTGGCCGCGCGGCGGCTGTTCCCGCCGGAGCTGCTGGAGCTGGCCGATCGGGCCGGACGCCAGCGCGAACTGCCGCGCGAGCAGGCCGAACGCTTCACGCACCTGGCCGTCCAGGCGTTCGCGCTGGGCCGGGAGCCGATCGACCAGGCCTGGTACGAGACCCTGGAACGGGTCTCGGCGGTCGCGGCCGACATCGGCGGCGTGACCAGCACCCACATCAACCACCTGACGCCGCGCGTACTCGACATCGACGAGCTGTACGCGCGGATGACCGAGCGCGGCATCACCATGATCGACCAGATCCAGGGGCCGCCGCGCTGGTCCGGTCCGGACGTACTGCTGCGCCAGACCTCCTTTCGCGCCCTGGCCGAGCCGCGCGCGCTGCGCCGGCCTGACGGCGGCCTCACCACGGGATCGCTGCGGGTGCGCTTCGGCGAGGTGGAGGCGCGCGGAATCGCGCTGACCCGGGCCGGCCGCGAACGCTACGACGACCTACAAGCCAGAGCCGACGCCAACCTTGCCGACCGCTCGGCCGACCGCTCGGCCGCCCGGCTCGCCGGCGGCGTCGACGGCCGTGCGCGGGCCGCCCGGGCGCTCTGGGAGCGGGAGTTTCCCGCGACGGAGCGGGATCTGGCGGTCGAGCGGCTGGCGTACTTCACCTATCGGCCGGTGCCGGATCGCCCGCGTGACGGGCGGCGGCCCGGCACCGGGCTCGCCGACCTGATCGATCACGGCTGGGTACGCGCCGAGCCCATCGTCTACGAGGACTTCCTGCCCCGCTCGGCGGCCGGGATCTTCCAGTCCAACCTCACCGGGCAGGGCGTCAGGGACGACAGCCGCGCCGCCGCCGACTACGACAGCGACTGGCTCGCCGGCGCCATCGGGGCCGAGGTGCTGGACCCGTTCACCCTGTACGAGAGCCAGCAGCGGCGCTCGCTGGAGGACGCCGCCCACGCGCTCGGCCTGCCCGAGATCAGCTGACCCCCCGAGCCCGACCTCGTACTGCTACGGAGAACCGTTCATGACCACGACCACCCTGCCCGCCACCGGCGTCCTGCGCCGACGCGCCCTCGACATCCTGGCCCGCCTGGACGTCACCCTGAAGGAGGGCGACGACCTGCACGCCCGTACGCCGATCACCGGCGAGACCCTGCTCGGCCTCACCGCCGCGACGCCCGCCGACGCCGACGAGGCGATCGGGGCCGCGCACGAGGCGTTCCTGGCATGGCGCACGGTGCCCGCCCCCCGTCGCGGCGAGGTGGTACGCAGGCTCGCCGAACTCCTGCGCCGGCACCGCGACGACCTGGCCGACCTCGTCACCATCGAAGCGGGCAAGATCCGCTCGGAGGCGCTCGGCGAGGTCCAGGAGATGATCGACATCTGCGAGTTCGCGGTCGGTTTGTCGCGCCAGCTGTACGGGCGCACCATCGCCTCCGAACGGCCCGGCCACCGGCTGTCGGAGACCTGGCACCCGCTGGGCGTCGTCGGCGTGATCTCCGCGTTCAACTTCCCGGCCGCCGTGTGGGCGTGGAACACCGCCATAGCGCTGGTCTGCGGCGACACCGTCGTCTGGAAGCCGTCGGAGCTGACGCCGCTCACCTCCCTGGCCTGCGACCGGCTGCTGGCCGTGGCGGCAGCCGGGAGCGGCGTGCCCCGTGACGTGCACCGGCTGCTGCTCGGCGAGCGCGCCATCGGGGAACGGCTGGCCGACGACCGGCGGGTGGCGCTGGTCAGCGCCACCGGCTCGGTCGGCATGGGGCGCCAGGTCGGGCCGCGGGTCGCCGCCCGCTTCGGGCGTTCGCTGCTGGAGCTGGGCGGCAACAACGCCGCTGTGGTCACCCCGTCGGCCGACCTTGACCTGGCCGCCTCCGCCATCGTGTTCGCCGCGGCCGGCACCGCCGGGCAGCGCTGCACCACCCTGCGCCGGCTCATCGCGCACACCGACATCGCCGGCGACCTGATCGACCGGCTCACCACCGCCTACGCGAAGCTGCCCATCGGCGACCCGTTCGACGACACCACCCTCGTCGGGCCGCTCATCTCCGCTCAGGCCCACGAGGCGATGCGGCGGGCGCTGAGCGCCGCACGGTCCGAGGGCGGCGAGATCCTGGCCGGTGGCGGGCGCCGGCTCGCCGACGCCGCCCCCGCCGCCTACTACGCCGAGCCCGCCATCGTCCGCATCGACGCACAGCCGGGCAGCGACGGGCAATCGGGCATCGGCGCACAGCCGGGCATCGTCCGGGAGGAGACCTTCGCGCCCATCCTGTACGTGCAGACCTACCGGACACTGAGCCAGGCCATCGCCCTGAACAACGACGTGCCCCAGGGGTTGTCCTCCAGCATCTTCACCCGGGACCTGCGGGAGGCCGAGCGGTTCCTGGCCGCCGACGGCTCCGACTGCGGCATCGTCAACGTCAACATCGGCACCTCAGGCGCGGAGATCGGCGGGGCCTTCGGCGGCGAGAAGGAGACCGGCGGCGGGCGCGAGTCCGGCTCGGACTCCTGGCGCGCCTACATGCGCCGCGCGACCGGCACCGTCAACTACTCCGACCAGCTGACCCTCGCCCAGAACGTGAGCTTCCTCTAACAACCGCACCACGACCCAGACCAGCGATCCGGCCCACACCACCGGACCTGACCATCGGCCCTGCGGCGACCTGCCGCTCGACCGAGCCCACGTCATCGGCGGCTGCTCCTCCCACAACGGCTGCTCCCAGACCGTCGGCCACGCCATCGACTACCGGACATGGGGACCGTCCTGGACCGACGCCTCGCTCACCGAGCTGATGCGGCACGCGGCTGCCAGACTGCGCGTCCGCCGGGACTCCGACGACGACCTCACCCGTTCCAGGCGGCGGCGATGGAGGCCATGATCCTTTGTGGCGTACCGCGCACGGATGACCTGGACGACCTCTTCGGCGGCGCCGGCTGCGGACCTTCACCGGTCAACAACCCTGACGGCGTCCGCTGGAACAGCGCCTTCGCCTACCTGGACCCCGTACGCGACCGCCCGGAGCCGGGGCGGAGCGATCGGCGGCTGCGCGTGGTGGACCACGCGCTGGTCGACCGCCTCGAACTCCACGGCTCGGTGGTCCACCGCGCACACGTACGCCACGGGCAGGAGCGGCTCACCATGGACCACCCCACCCTGGAGTTGCGGTTCGCCGCGAGCGAGGAACTGGTACGACGGCTCGCCGACTACAAGCGCGGGCGGCCGGTCCCGGACGAGCAGGTCATCGGAAAGGCCCTGTCGACCGGCGGCCGCGCACCCTACGACCTGCATCTCCTCCCGTGGACCGGCAAGGAGCCCGGAGGCTGGACCTGCGTACTGCCCGCCGCGTGTCTCACGCCGCGATCCCGGGGCACGCTGCGACTGACCTCACCCGACCCCGCGGCCAGACCCCTCATCGACCACGCGTACCTGACGGACCCCGGCGGGAGCGACCTTGAGGTGCTGCGGCACGGCATCGGCCTGTGCCGACGCATGGCCACCTCACCGGCGCTGGCCCCTCTCTTGGGACAGCCTCTCGACGAGTTCACCGCGGCCTGGCTGGAGGAGTTCGCCGAGGACCCGCGCGACGGACTCGCCAGTCATCGACGCGAGAGGCGCGCCATGGATCCGCGCGACGGGCTTGCCGCGGATCCCTCCCGCGACCAACCCGCAGGTCTGTCCGGCGGCAAGCTCACGGGCCCGCGCGAGGCCGCGATGCGCGCCGCCGCCGCTCACTACTGGCACCCAGTGGGCACCTGCGCGATCGGCACCGACCCGGCCGCGGGAGCCGTCGTCGACGCCACCGGGCGGCTGTACGGCAGCGACAACCTCTGGGTCATCGACGCCTCGATCATCCCGGTGATCCCCCGGGCCACGACCAACCTCCCGGTCGTCGCCCTCGCCGAACACCTTGTCCGCACCCTGCTCTGAGACTCCGCAACGGCGCTACCGGGCCGATCCAGGCGGGCGCATCAGCCGGCCGAGCCGGCCGATGGCGCGCCCCGGCTTGCCGACCCGCGAATCGGAGGGTTTCGGGTCGGCGGGGCTCAGGAGTGCTCGCCCTTGGCCAGGGCACGCGCCGTGAACCGCTCGGCGTCGATGATCACCCGCTCGTGCGTACCCTCCCCGATGACGTCCACCCCGTCACCGGCCGCCACCTCGAACCGCAGCCGCCGCCCCTCCACCGACACCAGCCGCACCCGGCAGGTCACCGTCATCCCCGCCGGCGTGGGCGCCTGGTGGGTGATGTCGACGCGTGTGCCGACCGTCTGCTCGCGCGGCCAGTCCAGGTACGGCAGGACGGCCCGCACACACGTCCACTCCAGCAGCCCCACCAGGAACCCGGTGGCGAACACCGGCGGCATCACCCCGAACTCCGCCGACTCCGGATACAGCCCCGCCACGATCTTGTTCTCCGGCACCAGGAACGCGAACTCGTGCTCCAGCCCCGCGACCAGCCCTTCAGCCATGTACACCACCGATCATCCGGGCGGCCGCGGCCTTGGCCCGCAGCATCGCCGACCGATCCCCATCCACCACGACCCGGGCATTGGCCCCGTCGATGAGCAGCAAAAACGCATAACCCAGCCCGTCAGGGTCGGCCAGCCCGGCCTGCTCGGCCAACTCGGTCAACCGCTGCCGCAACCACCCCTTGTACGCGGAGATCACCTTGCGCGCCGGATGGTCCGGATCGGGCAGTTCCACCGCGGCGTTGGTGAACGGGCACCCGCGAAACCCCTCGCTCCCATGCCCCCGCGCCAGCCAGTCGAACACCGCCAGCAGCCGCTCCTCGGCCGACCCGCCGCTGTCGAGAAGGAACGCGGTCAGCTCCGTCTGCCGTACGGCCCGCCGCCACTCCAGTACGGCGGCCACCAGGTTCTCCTTCGACCCGAACTGGGCGTACAGGGTCGGCTTGGACACCCCGGCCCGCTCCACCAGCGCGTCAACGCCGGTGGCCCGGATCCCCTCGGCGTAGAAGACCTCGGTCGCCACTTCCAGCAACCGCCGCCCGCCGGGACTGTACTTCTCCACCCCGCCATACTTACAGGTCTGTAAACCCGGCACAATCGTCCGCCTCTCGCCGACGCGACCAACTCGGGGAGGCTGTTTGCGGGCTCATCGCTCGGCGTGCGGCGCCCGGCAACGGTGAGACGAGCCAGCAAGGGCGGCTACGGCGAACACATGCCGACATCGGCCTGGCGGAAGGTTGCGCCACGCACCTCGCCGCTCTCGTCGAACCCCTAAGGGCCATCGCCGCCCGCCGAAATGCCGTGCGCGGTGCCATAGCTGGCAGGCCACGTTCAGCCATGCGGCGGTGCCGATTGGCGACCGGCCGCGGGTGGTACAAGCGCGCCCACGCCGACGTAGCCGAAGGCGCTAGCGCACCCAGCCGGTGTAGCGGCGACCGCCCTTCGGCTCCTCGCGCCATCCGGAACGGCGCCCTCCACCATCGGGTTCGAGTGCGGCCGAGACCGCCCGGACGAGCCAGGCGTTGACGGAGAGTCCTTCGCGACCGGCCGCCTCCTCGATGCGCGGCTTGAGGTGCTCGGGGACGCGCAGCGAGATCCGCGACGTGCCACCGTCCTCACCCTCCTGCGGCACCCCCACACCGGCCGGCGCCCCAGCCTCCGAAGCCCCCCGGCCTCCTGGAGCACCCGGGCCGCCCGAAGCCGTCCGCCGCCGACCACCCGCCACACCGGGCAACGCGTCAAAACCGCCCTCACCCCCGTCCTCGAAGGGGCGGTCCGTGGGCGGCGGCGTCACGACAAAGGAGGGGTCGCGCCCGCGCAACCGTACGTCGACCGAGCCCGGTGCGAGCTCCCGGGTGATCTCGTCGGCGGCGGCGGACAACGCCTCCAGCAGAACAAGCCGCGTCGCCGACTCCAACGGCAAGGTGAGGCGCTCGGCGAGGGCGCGCGCGTCATCGCCACCCGCCTCAGCGGCGACCGCGAGTTCGCGGCGCAGGTTGTCGACGTACGGCGCGAGATCCATGACATCACTATGACGCCATAAAGGCGCCATAGCAACTCTGCAGCTGGCGTGAAGCGCCGTTCACCTCTGACGTCATCGCCCGTGTACGGCTGCCGCCATCACTCCAGCCGGATCGTGTCAGTACGGGACACGACCTCGCAACCGGCCGCGAATATAGCAGGATGATCACCCGGGGGACGGCGGCGCGAGCTGCCGCCCCGGCAGCGACGGAGGCATGACCTACCCCGCAGGCAGCATGGCTTGCCGCCCGGCTAGCGCGACTCGCCCCTCAGACACCGCGGCTTGTCGCCCAGCCAGCGCGACTTGCCCCTCAGGCGCCGCGGCTTGTCGCCCGGCTAGCGCGGCTCGTCTCTCAGGCACCGCGGCTTGTCCCAAAGACTCCGGCCGTTCGAACTCACCCGCGGCGATCATCATGCCGTTAACCGGCGCCGGGATACCGTACCCAGATGGAAACCGTCACCCTGGACCGCCTGGACCGCTGCCTGGCACACGCGCTCCAGATCGACGGCCGAGCACCCTTCAGCAAGATCGGCGAAGTGCTCGGCGTCTCCGAGAACACCATCGCCCGCCGATACCGGCGACTGCGTTCGGCCGGGATACTCCGCGTCGTCGGCGTGGTCGACGGGCTCCGGCTCGATCACGTCTCCTGGGCGATCCGGCTGCGCTGCACACCAGACGCCGCGAGCGCCGTCGCCACCGCCCTGGCACGCCGCAGTGACACCGCCTGGGTGAGCCTGCTCTCCGGCGGTACCGAGATCGCCTGCGGCACACTGGCCCGCACGCCAGCCGAACGCGACGCCTTCCTGCTGGAGAAACTCCCCCGCAGCCGGCAAGTGGTGGGCGTCACCGCGCACCGCATGCTGCACAGGTTCGCGGGCGGCCCGGCAGGCTGGGCGGGCCTGCGGGCGCTGTCCGCCGAGCAAGCAGCCGCACTCCTCGTTGATCCCACCGTGCATGCGGAAACCGCCCCGCCCATCGACGAAACCGTCCAGCTCGACGAAGCGGACCACGCGCTCCTGGAGACCCTGTCGAAGGACGGGCGTACCACCCATACCGACCTGGCCGCGATCACCGGCTGGTCGGAGTCGACCGTACGACGGCGCATGGCACACCTGCGGCAGGCCGGAATCCTCTACTTCGACGTCGACATCCCACCCGAACCCCTCGGCTTCCACGCCGAAGCCTGGCTGTGGATGTCCGTGAAGCCCGCCAAACTCGCCGCCGTGGGCGAGGCCCTGGCCCAGCACCCGGAGGTCACGGTCGCCGCCGCCACCACAGGTCCGGCCAACCTCTTCGCCGGCGTCACCTGCCGCAACTCCCGCGACCTGTATCGGTACCTGACCGAGCGCATCGGATCCTTGAAGGCCGTACGGCATGTAGAGACGGCGCCCCTGATCCGGACCGTCAAGCGAGCAGGCGCCATCCTGCCCGGCTTCCACTAGGAGGGACACGGTCCAGGAGGGACCCGGTTCCCGCCGGGAGGAGTCCGCCTTCCCGCAGGGGGTCCGGCCGGCCTCCGCCGAGAGAGCCCCGGCCTCCGGCAGGAGAGGCCCCGCCTCCGGTAGGAGAGGTTCGGCTTCCGCTAGGAGAGGTTCGACCCGACCTGAGACCGCTCGCCGGATTCCGGCTGATTGCCTGCCCATCATGCCGGAAACCACCGCATCACAGCACCTGGATCGCCCTCGCCCGGGTCCGACGCCGACAGTTGCCGATGACCAGAAGGGAATCACCACCATGCATGTGATCGTCATCGGCGCCGGACTCGGCGGCCTGTGCTTGGCCCAACGACTGCGCCGTCTCGGCATCAGCGTTTCCGTACACGAGCGAGACACCACGCCGGTCTTCCGCCACCAGGGCTACCGCCTCCACATCAACGCCGACGGCCGGCGCGCCCTCGAACACGCCCTCCCGCCACAGCTATGGCGACTCTTCCTGGCCACGGCGGGGACGCCTGGCCCCCGCTCGGTGTTCCTCGACGAACAACTCCTTCCGCGATGGACGGCGGAGGCGGGCTCCGGGCCCGCGCCCCTGGCGGCCGACCGGCTGACCCTGCGTCAGATACTGCTGTCCGGACTGGAAGACGTTGTCACCTACGGCAAGACATGCACCGGCTTCGAAACCACCCCGACCACCGCCACCGCCACAAACCACACCGTCATCGCGCGCAGCCGCATCACAGCGAACGGCCGTGACACCGCCGCGAACGATCCGGTTGCCACCGCGAACAGCCGCACAACCGCCCACTTCGCCGACGGCAGCACCGTGACCGGCGACGTGCTGGTAGCCGCCGACGGCGTGAACTCCGTCATCCGCCGCCAGTTCCTCCCCCACGCCAGCGTCATCGACACCGGCCTGCGCCAGCTCTACGGCAAGATCCCCTTGACCGCCCAGACCAGAGCGCTGTTCAGCGACGACATGTTCAACGTCTTCACCGCGATCGTCGGCCCAGGCGGCGCCTTCGTCGGCGTGGCTCCAGTGGAGTTCCCGGAGCCGATGAACCAAGCCGTAGCCCGGCACGCCCCCGACGTCCAGCTCCACGACGTACGGGACTACATGACCGTCAGCTTCGGAACCCGCCGCGAGCACCTCCCCCGCACCGACGACGAACTCCATCGGATGACCGGCACCGAACTCCGCGCGATGGTGCTGGACCTGATCGACGGCTGGCATCCCCGCGTCCAGCGCATCGTGCGGGAGTGGGATCCGGCCAGCATCTTCCCCGCCATCCTGCGTACCAGCGTCCCCATCGAGCCATGGCCCACCAGTGCCGTCACCCTGCTCGGTGACGCCATCCACGCGATGAGCCCGGCCGGCGGGGTGGGCGCCAACACCGCGCTGCGCGACGCGGCCACGCTGGCGGACGCACTGAACGAGGCGGCACACGGACGCCCGCTGGCCGCGGCGCTGGGCGAATACGAAGCCGCGATGACCGGCTACGGGTTCGCCGCAGTACGCGCCTCCGCCGACAACGGCCACCGCTTCCTCGGCCAGAACCCACTCCCACCGCATGAACCCCCGGGCCACCGCCCCTACAGAGGCCCCTTTGGCGCTGACTCGGACACCTGAGAGCCAGCAACCCGCCGACCCTGGTAGCAGGGCAATCCGCCGGTAAGCGCCGAAAGGCCCGGTCCACCGCTTCCTGCCAGTGGGGCGGTGACCGGTTCGTCGCCCGATGTGGTGGCTGGGGAGCAGCAGGCTGAGTCGGTCTCCTTGGTCAGGGTGCCGGCGTCGCCCTTGCCCCTCGTGAACTGGTAGACGTTGGCCGACGTCCGCCACCATCGGCGAGCCTGCGGACGAGGTGGACGTTGGACGGACCCCGGCGTCGACCTGGCCGGCCCGCACCCCGACGATCTCCTGGAAGACTCCCGGTCGTACAACCAACAACCCCATGCCCCTCCGGCCCTGCCCCGTCGCGGACGGCCGTGCGCCGGATGCTAGCTTGACCCTTCGTGTCTGACTATCTTCGCGATCTCTTCTCCCTGGACGGCCGGCGAGCCCTGGTGACCGGCGGCAGTTCAGGGATCGGTTATGCCATGGCCGAGGCGATCGGCCGCGCCGGAGCCGAGGTGGTGATCGTGGCTCGCCGGGAGGCCGAGCTCGACAAGGCCGTGCACCAGCTGCGGCAGCACGGCGTGACGGCCTCCCGCATCAGCGCCGACCTCGGCGACCGCGCCGCCGTGGAGCGGGTCTGCGCCGGCGCCGGCCAGATCGACATCCTCGTCAACGATGCCGCCAACAACATCCGCAAGCCCATGGCCGAGCTCACCGACGACGACTATGAGCAGACCATCGCGGTCAACCTGACCGCCCCCTACCTGTTCGGCCAGCACTTCGGGCCGAGCATGGCCGAGCGGGGCTGGGGGCGGATCATCAATGTGGGCTCCCAGCAGACCGTCAGCGCCTTCGGCAACAGCGGTGTGTACGGTGCGGCCAAGGCAGGGATCGGCGGCCTCACGCGGTCGCAGGCCGAAGCCTGGTCAAGCCGGGGCGTATGCGCCAACACGATCATCCCCGGATTCGTGCTGACGCCGCTGACCGAGCCGGCTCAGGCCATCCCCGGCCGGGTCGAGGCGCTCGCCGCGCGCCACATGGTCGCCCGTAACGGCGTGCCAGACGATTTCGCCGGTGCCGCGGTGTTTCTGGCCGGTGACGCCTCCGCGTTTGTCACCGGCCAGATGCTGTTTGTCGATGGTGGCTTTTTCGTGCACTGATTCAGCCGAGCGCCTTTACTTTGTAGATTACTTGCGGCGGATGTGTCGTACCTCCGCGCCTTCGTGCCAGGTGTCGATGAGCAGTTCGTCGCCCTCGACCCGAGTCCACACCACCTCGGACAGGTCGATCCTGAACAGGTGCGAGTCGGTGCCGGGCAGGCCGGCCTCGGCCAGCACCTTCGGGTCGGTGATCTCCACCGCCCGGCCGGCCAGTTTCACGTCGCCGGCCCATGACGACGGATCCGCCTCATCAGGGTCGGGCGAGGTGACGTGGATGGCCATGCGCGGATCTCGCCGCAGGTCGAGCGCCTTGACCGCACCGGGCATGGACCCCATCCACAGCTCGCCGCCGTCAAGGCGCGACTCAGTGCCGCTCACTCTGGGAGAGCCGTCCTTACGGAGCGTGGCCAGCACCTTGTGCTTGTGACGCTCCATCACTCCCCGAGCGACCGCCGCCAGCTCGGGGGCCTGGATCTCGAACTCTTTCCACGACGTCATGTGAGCATCATGAACGAAGGCACCGACAAAAACCCGGCCGGGAGGTACGGGCCCGCAGTACGGACCCACCGCGTCCATGCCGACGGTCGGGGTCTAGACGGTCGAGGTCTAGACGGTGTTCTGACGGCTCGGCAGCGCGTCCCCTCTCAGTCCCGGTCCGGCTCCTGGGACAGCTCGTGCGACAACTGTTCCAGCTCCGCTCCCCCCGCCATCAGCCCCGTCAGCTCCTCCCGCGTGATGTCCCCCTTGCCGTACTCCCCCAGGCTCGTCCCCCGGTTGAGCAGCAGGAACCGATCCCCCACCGGATAGGCGTGGTGCGGGTTGTGCGTGATGAAGACCACGCCGAGACCCCGGTCGCGGGCCCTGGCGATGTAGCGCAGGACGACACCCGCCTGCTTGACGCCCAGCGCCGAGGTCGGCTCGTCGAGGATGAGCACCCGGGCGCCGAAGTGGACGGCCCTGGCGATCGCCACCGACTGCCGCTCGCCGCCGGACAGCGTGCCGACGGGCTGGTCGACGTCGCGGATGTCGATGCCCATGGCCCGCAGTTCCTCGCGGGCCACCCGCCGGGCCGTGGCGACGTCGAAGGCCAGGCCCTTGCGGGGTTCGGAGCCGAGGAAGAAGTTCCGCCAGACCGACATGAGGGGGATCATCGCCAGGTCCTGGTAGACGGTGGCGATACCGCGGTCCAGCGCCTCGCGCGGGCTGGCGAAGCGCACCTCGGCGCCGTCCACGAGGAAGGAGCCGGTGTCGTGCTGGTGCACCCCGGCGAGGATCTTGATGAGCGTCGACTTGCCGGCGCCGTTGTCACCCAGGACGCAGGTGACCTGACCCGCCTCGACGCTCATCGACACCTCCCGCAGCGCCAGGACCGAGCCGAAGGTCTTGCCGATGTCGCGCGTCTGGATGATCAATGCTTCACCTCCTCGGCGTACCGCCGGACCAGGCGATTGGCGAGCGTGGCCAGCAGGAGCATGGCGCCGAGGAAGAACTTGAACCAGTCGGCGTCCCAGCCCAGGAAGACGATGCCCTTGTCGGCCATGCCGAAGATGACCGCGCCGATGGCGGCGCCGATCGCCGAGCCGTACCCGCCCGTGAGCAGGCACCCGCCGATCACGGCGGCGATGATGTAGATGAACTCCTGCCCGATGCCGATGTTGGCCTGCACGGAGGTGTAGCGCAGGGCCAGGATGGAGCCGACGAGCCAGGCGGCGACCGCGGTGGTCATGAACAGCGCGATCTTGGTACGGGCGGCGGGCACGCCGACCGCGCGGGCGGCCTGCTCGTTGCCGCCGACCGCGAAGATCCAGTTGCCCACCCTGGAACGCATGAGCACCCAGGTCGCCGCGGCGGTGACCAGCACCCACCACAGGATCGCCACGCGGAAGGAGGTGCCGCCGATGTCGATGGTGCCCGCGAAGATCGTCCGGGCGGTCTCGTAGCCCGCCGCCCTGCGCAGTCCGCTGACCTGTACGGTGCCGGTCAGGGCCTTGGTGACGCCCAGGTTGATGCCCTGCAGCATGAGGAACGTGCCCAGCGTCACGATGAAGCTGGGCAGCCGCGTCCTGGTGACCACCAGCCCGTTGGCCAGTCCGATGAGCAGCGCGACGACCAGCCCGACGAGCATGGCCGTCCACACGTCGAAGCCGTAGCGGGTGGCGAGCGTGACCAGGATGAGCCCGGTCGTGCCGGTCAGCACGCCCGCCGACAGGTCGAACTCGCCGCCGATCATCAGCAGCGCGATCGCGACGGCCATGATGCCGAGCGTCGCGGCCGGGTCGAGCCAGTTCGCGATGCCCGCCGGCGAGCGGAACACCGGGGACTGGGCGGCGAAGAAGGCGAACACCGCGACCAGGCCGACGACCGCCCCCAGCTCCGGGCGGATCAGCAGCCGGCGGGCCAGGCCGACGCTGCCGATCCGTTCATCGGCGGGAACAGTGGTCACCTGGTGCCCGCTTCTGCCAGTTTGGCCACCTGCTCGGCGTTGTCCTTGGTCACGAAGCCGGGGCCGGTGTTGACGGGCAGGCCGCCACCGACGGTGTTGAGGTTGTTCTTGTACAGGTAGAGGAAGACGATCGGCAGGTAGCCCTGCAGGTACTGCTGCTGGTCGACGGCGAACAGGATCTCCCCGTCCTTGATCGCGGCCACCACGTCGCCCGACAGGTCGAACGTGCCCAGCTTGGTCTGCGTCCCGGCGTCCTTGATGGCGTCGCGGGCGGCGATGGCGACCGCCGGGTTGAGCGTGAGCACGCCGTTGAGCTGCTTGTCGGACTGCAGCTTGGCGGTGACCTTGGAGGTCACGTCCGCCAGGTTGCTCACGTCGACCTGCAGCCGCTCGACCGTGCCGCCCAGCGTCGCCTCGGCGCCCTTGCACCGCTGGTCGAGGCCGACGTTGCCGGCCTCGTGGATGACGCACAGCAGCTTGGTGACGCCGGCGGCCTTGAGCTGTTCGCCCGCGCCGCGCCCGGCCACCTCCTCGGACTGCCCGACGTGGGTGATGGCGCCGAACGCCTTGGAGGAGTCGGCGCCGGAGTTGATCGTCACGACGGGGATCTTGGCGGCGACGGCCTTGCCGATGGCCTCCTTGAGGGCGTCGGGGTTGGCCATGGACACCACCACGCCGTCGACCTTCTCCGAAACCGCCTGGTCGATGAGCTGCGACTGCTTGGCCGGGTCGCCGTCGCCCTGGTAGGTGACCTTCACGGCGTACTGCTTGCCGGCGGCCTCGGCGCCGTTCTTGACCACGTCCCAGAAGGAGTCTCCGGGTCCGGCGTGGGTGATGACGGCGAAGGTGCCGCCGCTCGCCGCGGCGGGCGCGGATCCTGCGGCCGGTGCGCTGCTCTGCGCGGCGGGTTGCGGCGCAGAGGAACAGCCGCTCAACGCCAGAGCGCCCAGCAACGCCACCACGATCGGGATTCGTCTCATCCGACACCTCCAAGACCAACGGGCTCGTCCCTGGTTCTACCCCAATGTCATCTGCTTGTATAGACATACGGACCAATGGTGACAATCATGGTTTCGTCCTGATGTCAGGACATGATGGTCGCCACGCATTCCAAGAAGAAGGAGCCGCGATCACCCTCGATTCTACGCCGCCTACCTGGCCGAACCCCTGACAGTAGAACGGAATCGTACGTTCCCATATGCTAGGGGGATGACGACCCCAGCACCGATGAGCGGCCGCAAGGCACAGGCCGCCCGCAACGACACGTTGATCCTCCAGGCGGCACGGGCGGTGTTCACCGCCGACCCGGGCGCTCCGATCGCCGCCGTCGCCGAGCGGGCGGGCGTCGGGATCAGCGCACTCTATCGCCGATACCCCAGCAAGGAAGCCCTGTTGCAGAAGCTCTGCTTCGACGGGCTGATGCTGTACATCGCCGCCGCGGAGAAGGCGCTGGCCGACCAGGGCGACCCCTGGGACGCCTTCGCCACGTTCATGCGGGAGATCGTCGAGGCCGACACCCACTCCCTGACGATCGCGCTGGCCGGGACGTTCCAGCCGACGGAGGAGCTGTACGAGGCCGCCGTACGGGCCAGTGACCTGGCGACCCAGGTGCACGGCAAGGCGTCCACCGCCGGTGTGCTGCGGCAGGACGTCACGGTGTCGGACGTGGCCATGCTGTTCGAGCAGCTGGCCTCGGTCAAGCTGGGCGAGCACGAGCGCACCGAGCAGCTGCGGCACCGCTACCTGGCGCTGTTGCTCGACTCGCTGCGGCGGCCGCCGGCCCACCGGCCGCTGCCCGGCCCGCCGCCGCAGGACGCCGAGCTGCGGGCCCGCTGGACGCCCGGCTCGCCCTGATCCCGCCTCCGCCCTTCCCGCCTTCCAGCGGAAGCCTCAGTCCTCCCCCGCCTTCCAGTGGAACAGGTACGACATCACGAAGCCGAACAGCCCGGTGGCCCCGGCCGCCACGGTCATCGCCAAGCCGAGGCTCGACACGGCGCCGGAGACCAGCCCCGGGGTGCCGGCGACCAGGCCGACGGCCTGGATCAGCACCACCACGACGCCGAGGACGAGGAACACGACGAGCCCGATCTTGAACAGCGCCATCGTCACGCGCTTGAGGGTGTCCACTGCGGATTCCTTTCGGGGAGATCAGATCAGATCGGCAGCACGCCGGTCGCCACCAGCACGCCGAGGGCCAGGATCGGGATAACGAACCAGATGATGAGCCGTCCGAAGGTCCTGGCCGGGTCCACCCCGGCGATGCCGCTGGCGATGTAGATGGGTGCCGCGCCGGGAGGAGAGGCACCCTCGGTGGAGGCGAAGATCATGATGGCGGTGGCCGCGGCCACGGGCGAGACCCCGGCCGCCGTCAGGGCGCTGAAGGCCACCCCGCCGACGGCGGCGATCGTCGCGCTCCCGGTCAGCGGCGCCGCGATGATCACGATCAGCAGCCCGACCAGCGTGGCGATGACGGCGACCGGCGCGTTCAGCCCCTTCATGATGGCGGTGAGCTGGTCGACCAGGCCGAGCTCGCCCAGGCTGGCCGCGGCCGCGAAGGCGAAGAACAGCGTCGCGCCGATCACGGCGTAGCGCGGGGCCATGTCGCCCAGCAGCTCGTTCCAGGCCCGCCCGGTGCGCGGCAGCCGCTTCCAGGCCACGGCCAGCGTGGCCAGGATGGTCAGCACGGGGATCCAGACGACGATGCTGATGTCGTCCGCGGCCTCGCCGACGCGCGACTCCATCCACTTGACGCCGAAGTCGAGGGTCATGACCACCGGTACGGCGATGCCCGCGTACACCAGCAGCGACGTCCACCCGGCGCGCAGGGCGGCCCGCAACGGAATCAGGTCGGCGGCGTCGGTGGCCTCGATCCGGTGGCGCCGTACCCAGACGAACACGACGATGAAGCGGTAGAGCACGGTCCACAGCCCGCCGACGAGCGCGGGCACGAACAGCTGGTCGGCCGTCAGCACGGGCGCCACGGCGGCCGAGCCGAGCAGCAGGAACATCGACGAGCTCGGCGGGATCGAGATGCCCAGCCCGGCGTTGCCCGCCACCAGCGCGGCGGCCAGGTCGGGCCGCCAGTTGGACCTGGTCATCCACGGGATCGTCACCGACCCCACCGAGGCGGCGATGCCGGACCCGGACCCGGCGGGCCCGCCGAGCAGCGCCGCGGCGGAGGTGGAGACGTACCCGGCGCCGCCGCGCAGCCGCCCGAAGATCGAGTTCAGTACGGTCACCTGCTCCTGGATCAGCCCCAGCTTGGTGAGCAGGTAGCCCATGAACACGAAGGCCAGGGCGGCGAAGACGACCTCCTCGGCCAGCGCGTCGGAGATGCCCGCCCAGGCCAGGCCGAGGAAGCCGGTACCGCCGAACAGGCACACCCCGAGGAAACCGATGAGCATGGCCTCACCGATGTTGCGTTTCAGCACGCCGTTCCAGACGACGATGATGGCGATATAGGCGACGAGCGCCCAGACGGCGATGCCCATGGCGAAATGGCCTCCGTTGGGGGTGGTGGCGAAAAGGGAGCTGCGGCTTATGGAGTCGGTGCTCGGGCGCGGCAAAGCCGGCCGCGGCGAAAGATCAGCCTTCGGGCGCGGGAAAACCAGCCGCCGCTAAAGGTCAGTCCTCGGGCGTGCGATGTCGGCCGCTGTGAAAGGTCAGCCCTCGGGCGCGAGCCGCTCGGCGAGATCTAACGTACGACGGGCCCTGGCGACGATCGGCGCGTCGACGAAGCGGCCGTCGGGCAGCGCGACGGCGCCCGCCCCGGCCCGCTCGGCCTGCTCGGCCGCCTGGACGATCTCGGCGGCCCGGTCCCTCTCCTCCCGTGTGGGAGCGAACGCCCGCCTGATCACCGGGATCTGGCGGGGATGGATCGCGGTCCTGCCGAACAGGCCCAGCGCGCGGCCCGCCCGGCAGGAGGCCGCCAGACCCGCCTCGTCCTTGACATCGGGGTAGACCGACATCGGCACGGGCGGCAGTCCGGCGGCCGCGGCGGCGATGACCGCCTGGAGCCGCAGGTGGTTCATGGCGCTCTCGTCGGTGATCGACAGCTCGGCGGCCAGGTCCTGCTCGCCGAGCGCGATGCCCGCCACGGCCGGGTGGGCGGCGATGGCCTGGGCGGCGACGATCCCGGCCGCAGACTCCAGCAGCGCGTACGCCCTGACGCCCAGCCCGTCCAGGACGCCGGCCGACTCGACCTTGGGCAGCCGGACCGCGTCGAGCCCCGGCAGGCCGGCCAGCGCGTCGAGGTCGTCGCGCCCGCGCCCGCCCGCCAGGTCGTTGATCCTGACGTGCACCTCGACGGATCCGCTGCGGCCTCGGCTCGCCAGGTAGGCGGCGGCGTTGGCCCTGGCCTCGTCCTTGCGGACGGGCGCGACCGCGTCCTCCAGGTCGATGATGACCACGTCCGCCCCGGAGGCGGCGGCCTTGTCGAACCGCTCGGGCCGGTCCCCGGGGACGTACAGCCAGGTGACGGGGGTGTTCACGCGATCACCCCGTCCTCGCGCAGCTGGGCTATCTCCTCGGGCCCGTAGGCGAGTTCGCCGAGCACCTGGTCGGTGTCATGGCCGAGGGGGCGCCCCGGCCAGGAGACCGCGCCGGGTGTGTCGGACAGGCGGAACAGCACGTTCTGCATGGTGACCGTGCCCAGTTCCTCGTCCGGCACCTCGATGAAGGTGTCGAGGGCGGCGTACTGCGGGTCCTTGGCGATGTCGGAGACGTCGTAGATGGGGGCGACCGCCGCCTGGGCCTCCTTGAAGCGGGCGATGACCTCGTCGGCGTCGCGTTCGGCGATCCAGGAGGCCACGGCCTCGTCGAGTTCGTCGACGTGCTGGACCCGGCCCTGGCCGCTGGCGAACCAGGGCTGCTCGACCAGGTCGGGCCGGCCGACCAGGGTGACCACGCGTTCGGCGATGGGCTGGGCGCTGGTGGAGATGGCCAGCCAGCGGCCGTCGCGAGTGCGGTAGGTGTTGCGCGGCGCGTTGCTGCTGGAGCGGTTGCCGGTGCGCTGGGGCACGACGCCGAGTGCCTTGTAGGCGCTCATCTGCGGGCCCAGGATGCCCAGGATCGGCTCGATGATGGCCATGTCGACGACCTGGCCGCGGCCGGTCTGCTCGCGGGCGCGCAGGGCGACCATGATCGCGTACGACATGGCCAGCCCGGCGATGCCGTCGGCCAGGGCCAGGGGCGGCAGGGTGGGCGGGCCGTCCGGCTGGCCGGTCATGGCCGCGAACCCGCTCATCGCCTCGGCCAGCGTGCCGAAACCGGGCTGACTGGACATCGGGCCGAACTGCCCGAAGCCGGTCATCCGCGCCACGATCAGGCGGGGGTTGATGTCCATGAGATCGCCGGGGGCCAGGCCCCAGCGTTCCAGGGTGCCGGGGCGGAAGTTCTCGACCAGCACATCGGAGCGTTCGACCAGGCGGCGAAGGATCTCCTGCCCCTCGGCGCGCGACAGGTCGACGGCGGCGGCGCGCTTGTTGCGCGACAGCGTCTTCCACCACAGGCCCACCCCGTCGACCGAGGCGCCGTGCCCGCGCGAGGGGTCGCCGCGGCGGGGATGCTCGATCTTGATCACGTCGGCGCCGAAGTCGCCGAGCATCATCGCGGTGGATGGCCCGGCGAACAACGTCGCGGCGTCGATGACCCGCAGGTCGGCGAGGCTCGTCATAACGATGTAACTTATAAGAAATATGTCATAGGTCAATACGCTTCTCAGATTGCGGGACACTGATGGTCATGCCGACCAGCGAGCCGCGTCCTCCCTTGAGCAAAGCCGAATATGTCTACAACGTGCTGCTCGAGGAGATCCGCACGGCCAGGATCCCCGGTGGCACCGCCCTGCGCGCCGGAGCGGTGGCCCGCAGGCTCGGCGTCTCGGTCACGCCGGTCCGCGAGGCGCTGCGCAGGCTGGAGAAGGACCGGCTGATCAGCTACGAGGCCCACCACGGCGCGACCGTGGTCGACCTGGGCGACGAGGCGGTGGAGGAGTACTACGGCCTGCGGGCGGTCGTCGAGGGCCTGGGCGCCCGGCTGGCCGCCACCCGGATCACCGCCGCCGACCTGGCCGCGCTGCGCGAGCTGCACGCCTCGATGATCCTTGATGCCGAAGAGGGCCGGCACGAGCGGCTGGGCGAGCAGAGCAGGCTCTTCCACCTGCGCATCGCCGACATCGGCGGTCCCGCCTTCCTCGGCCAGCACGCCAGGGCGGTCCGCGACAGTTTCCCCGTGCCCGCCGGGGCGTCGCTGTGGCTCGACGACGAGCAGGTCAAGCTGCAGCTCGACGCGCACGAGGGCATCCTGGCCGCCCTGGCCGCCGCCGACGGCGCCGCGGCCGAGCACATCATGATCGAGCACGTACGCCTGGCCGGCGACTACCGCAAGGGCCACTGACCGCCCTCAGCCGGACCTCCCCGGCGGTGGTCGTCACAGGTCGGGCACGCGTCACCCAGTCGCGTCGAGGGCGGGACGGAGTTCGGCCCAGGCCCATGCTCCGAGCGTCGTGTCGGTCGTGGTCACGGGGGTCCTCGGCTGCTCGGGGACGAATCCATCGCGCAGCCCGGTCGACATGCCCATGATGGCCTCGACCCACGCCGGGGACATGCCGGCACCGGCCAGCGTGGCGCGCATCTCGTCGTCGGCGACGCGGTGGGCGGTGACCGTGCGGCCCAGGACGTCGCCGACCACGGCCACGGCGTCGTCCCAGGACAGGTCCTGTGGTCCGTGCACGGCCTGCACCCGGCGTCCCGACCAGTCGGCGCGCAGCAGCAGGGACGCGGCCACCGCGGCGATGTCGGCCGGCGCGACCCAGGAGAACCGCTGGCCGGTGGGCAGGAGCACGGCCACGGTACCCGAGCGGATGCTGTCGAGCTCGAACAGCAGGTTACTGAAGAAGTAGCCGCACCGCAGGTGGGTGACGGCGAGATCGGCGTGCTTGGCGACGACCCGGTCCAGCGCCTCCTCGGCAAGGGCCAGCCCGTCGATCTCACCGGCGCCCTCGCGCAGCTCCGCTCCGACGCTGCTCTGCAGGACGGTGCGGGGGACGCGGTTCTCGGCGACCGCGGCGGCGACGACCTCGCCGACCTCGGCGTACGCCGCGACGGGGTCGGCGGCCTCGCCGGGCGGCACGATCAGGAACAGCGCGTCGACGCCGCGGGTCGCCTCGGTGACGGCCGCGGCGTCCCGCAGGTCGACCTCGCGGGCGTCGACGAGGTCGCCCCAGGTCGCGCGGGGCTGCTCGGGGTGGCGGCTCAGCAGCCGCGGACGGATACCGGCCCGGACCAGGTGACCGACCAGGAAGCGGCCGACGTTGCCGGACGGTGCTGTGATTGCGATCTCCATGACCTCCACCGTATGGGGAGATGTGGCCGGATCCTGTCCGCGATTGTGGCGACACTGGAGTCATGACCGATTTCGCCCCTGCCGATGGCGATCCCGCCGGACGGACCCTCCTGCTGCTGGAGTTGCTGGCCGCCCGGCCGAGCTGGTCGGCTTCCGATCTGGCCGGGCGGCTCGAGGTCAGCACCCGCACTTTGCGTCGCGACGTGGCCCGCCTGCAGAGGCTCGGCTACGCCGTCGAGGGCCGGCCTGGGCCGGGTGGCCACTACGCGCTGCGCCCGGGGCACCGGATGCCGCCGCTGGTCTTCCAGGACGACGAGGTCGTGGCTCTGGTGGCGGCCCTGCGCATGGCCGAGGGGATCCTCGCCGGGGACGCCGCGCACCGGGCGCTGGCCAAGCTGTCGCAGGTGCTCCCGCGGCGGCTGCGCACCGTCCTGGACACCGCCGCCGCGGGCAGCGAGAACGTCGACGGCGAGGGTGAGGGCGTGGAACCCTCGACCCTGGCGGCGCTGCTCCATGCGGCCGATCAGGACCTCGTGCTGCGGTTCGGCTACCGCGACCGGCATGGGACCGCCAGCCGGCGGCGGGTGGAGGCGGTGCGGTGCATCTACACCCGCGGACGCTGGTACGTTCTCGCCCACGACCTCGACGCCGGCGACTGGCGGGTGTTCCGCCTCGACCGCGTGCGGGAGCCGGAGGCGGGGGAACCGGGGTCCGGCGACCGCGGCCGGCCGGCCGACGACCTCGCGACCTGGCTCGCCACGGACTTCGGCCGCCGGCCCAAGGGCTGAGAGCTCAGGTGGTCGCGGCGGCAGCAGCGGTAATGAGCGCCGGGCCGCCGACGCGGACCGGCATCGCGACGCTCAGCAGACCGGCTGCCAACAGTACGGCCCCGCTCAGGGCGTCACCTCGGCGAGGGCGGAGCCGCGCAGGTCGAAGCCGCCCACATGCGCCAGATAGTCGCCTGCCTCCAGCGGGTCGCCGACGTAGACGCCGCCCGCCTGCCGGACCAGCAAAGCGCCCGCCGCCACGTCCCACGGGTGGGAGCGGGTGCCGTACGCGACGTCGGCCCACCCGGCGGCGACGTGCGCGAGCTTGAGCGCGGCGCTGCCCGGACGGCGTACGGCGGCGAAGGACTCCAGGAAGCGGCCGAATCGGCGCAGCGCCCGCTCCCCGTCGAGCTCCAGGTCCAGCGGCGTGGGGTAGCTGGACAGCAGCATCGCCTCCCTGTCACGGGTGGCCCCCTGGCTGCGGATCGGGGTGCCGTTGCACCAGGCGCCCAGCGTGGAGGCGGTGAACTCGTCCTCACGCACCGGGTCGTACACGACGCCCGCCACCAGCTCACCCGCCACCGCGGCGGCGATGGAGACACAGAAGAACGGCAGGCCGGCGGCGAAGTTGGCGGTGCCGTCGATCGGGTCGACGTACCAGCGCAGCTCGCCCGAGCCGGTGACGCCGCCCTCCTCCCCCACGATCGCGCTGCCGGGCCAGCGGGCGGTGATGACGGCGCGGATCGTCTCCTCCGCCGCCCGGTCATGCTCGGTGACCGGGTCGTGGAAGTCGCGCTTGGTGGCGACCGGCGGCCTCGACCTGAAGGCCTTGCGCAGCCTCGGCCCGACCGCCCTGGCCGCTTCCGAGGCGGTGTCGAGCAACTGTGTCGCGTCCATGTCTCCTCCAGGGGCACTTCACGCTCATCAGCACGGTCATGCCCAATTCCGGGCATTCGACGTACTTCTTCAATTATGTCAAGACAGCAGATTGTCATGACCTACTGCCTACGCGCGAGATTTGTCAGGACATTCTGACCTGGGTTAATCTGATCAGCATGACCGCGAACCTGGCGATCGACCTGGACCGCTCCAGCCCCGTGCCGCTCTACTTCCAGGTGGCCGAGCAGATCGCCGAGGCGATCCGGCGAGGCGACCTGGCGCCCGGCTCTCGGCTGGACAACGAGATCCTGCTCGCCGACAAGCTGGGCCTGTCCAGGCCCACGATCCGCCAGGCCATCCAATATCTGGTGGACAAGGGCCTGCTGGTCCGCAAGCGCGGCGTCGGCACCCAGGTGGTGCACGGGCAGGTCAAACGCTCGGTCGAGCTCACCAGCCTCTACGACGACCTGCGCCGCTCGGGCCAGGAACCGGCGACCCAGGTTCTCGCCCTGGAGCCGCGGCCGGTGAGCGAGGAGATCGCCGCCGTCCTGGGCGTCGAGCCCGGCGCCGACGTGCTCTACCTCGAACGGCTCCGCTTCGCCGCCGGCGAGCCGCTGGCCGTGCTGCACAACTGGCTGCCGCTGGGCCTGGCCCAGCTGACGGCGGCCGACCTGGAGGGCCGCGGCCTGTACGAGCTGCTGCGCGGCGCGGGTGTGCGGATGCGGGTGGCCAACCAGCGCATCGGCGCCCGCGCGGCGAACCAGGCCGAGGCCAAACTGCTGGACGAGCGGCGCGGCGCCCCGCTCCTGACCATGCTCCGCACCACCTACGACGACCAGGGCAGGGCCGTCGAGCACGGCTCACATGTCTACCGGGCCTCGCTCTACTCCCTTGAGGTCACCCTCATCGAGCGCTGAGGCCGCGCGCCGCTTGACGTACCAGGTGGTGGCGATGCCGCACAGCACCGCCGCCACGAGCCCCACCCATGAGAAGCCCTTCAGCCACTTCTCGGCGACCATGCCGAGATAGAAGATCACCGCGGTGGTGCCGCCCGCCCAGACGATCCCGCCGAGCACGTTGGCGATCAGGAATCGCCAGTACGGCATGCGCAACGCCCCCGCCAGCGGCCCGGCCAGGATGCGCAGCAGCGCGATGAAGCGCCCGACGAACACGGCCCACACCCCGAACCGGTCGAAGTAGTGCTCGGCCTTGCCGATGTGGTGGGGCCCGAAGTGCTTGGGGAAGCGCCGTCCGAGTCGCTCGAACAGTGGCTTGCCGCCCTTGCGGCCGATGGCGTAGCCGATGGAGTCGCCGACGATCGCCCCCGCGCTCGCGCAGATGCCCACCCACACGGGGCTGACGACGCCCTTGGCGGACAAGAGCGCGGCGCTGACCAGCACGATCTCGCCGGGCAGCGGGATGCCGAGGCTCTCGACCCCGATCACCAGGCCGACCAGGGCACACAGCCACGCGGGCGGGATGGCCTGCAGCAGTTCGTCGATGTGCACGCAGCAACCCTAGCCCGGCCGACCGCCATAGGCGGACGTTCGTCTTCAGGCGGTGGCCTGGTCGAGAAGTTCGAGCAGATGGTGGTACGGCCGGCCGGTGGCGCGGGTCAGGCCGAGCTCGCAGGTGCGGTTGACCGAGGCGTGCGCGGCGAAGTCGCCGGCTCGTACGGCGGCGGCTTCGGCGTGGGTGGCCGAGGCGGTGAGCTCCGGGTGGAGCAGGCCGCGGTCACCGGCGAAGGCACAGCACTGCCACCCGTCGGGGACGACCACCCGCTCGGCGACCGCTTCGGCGAT
The DNA here is from genome assembly GCF_040648495.1 of Nonomuraea sp. NPDC049129. Classification (NCBI taxonomy): domain Bacteria; kingdom Bacillati; phylum Actinomycetota; class Actinomycetes; order Streptosporangiales; family Streptosporangiaceae; genus Nonomuraea; species Nonomuraea sp. NPDC049129. The sequence continues at coordinate 34,048 of NZ_JBEZDU010000026.1, forward strand.
CCGGGTGATGGCGGCGTCCAGGCCGAGGCGGGTGGAGGAGCAGGTGGGATGCAGGGCCAGGGACGGGCGGCGGCGGAGTACGGTCAGGCGGGGCAGGAGGTACTCGGCGGTGAAGGCGACCGCGTCGAGCACCCGCAGGTCCTGTCCCAGCAAGTCGGTCAGGCGGTGGAAGCCCTCGGTGCAGGAGGCGGCGTCGCTGACGACCGGGATCCGGCCCTGGCCGGAGGCTTTGAGCCCAGTGGCTTCGAGCCCAGTGGCTTCGAGCCCAGTGGCTTCGAGCCCAATGGCTTCGAGCAGGGTGTCGGCCACGCGGCGGGCCATGAGGTCATGGCCGTCGGTGTAGCCCTTGGACGACCAGGGAGTGCCGCAGCACAGGCCGCCGATCCCTTCCGGGACGTGCAGCCGCACGCCCGCGCGCGCGGCCAGGCGGGTGAACGCGTCCATTACGCCGGGGCCGCCGTCGGCGGGGGCGAACAAGGTGTTCAGGCAGGACGGGACATACACCGCGTCCGCGTTCTCCACCGGATCCGGCCGGCGGCGCTTCCCGCCCCGCGGCAGGTCGCGGGTCCACCCCGGAACGGCCTCGGAGCCGGTGACGGCGCGAGCGGCACGACTGGTCGCCTCCGGCAAAAGGCGCGGGACCGCCTTCGCCGTGTCCAACGCCAGGTCGAGCGCGCCGGTCACCCCGCTCCAGTGCTTGGCGGCGGCCTTCCAGCCCTTCTGGGCCAGGCGGCCGTGACGCTCGCCGCGCAGGCGCTTGGTCAGGTCGCCGGTGTTGATCAGGACCGGGCAGGCGGTGGCGCACATGCCGTCCACGGCGCAGGTGTCCACGGCGTCGTAGCCGTACTCCTCCTCCAGTCGCCGGGCGAGCTCGTGGTCGCCCGCGGCCTGGGCGGCGGCCAGCTCGCGGCGCAGCACGATGCGCTGGCGCGGAGTGGTCGTCAGGTCGCGGCTGGGGCAGACCGGCTCGCAGTAGCCGCACTCCACGCACCGGTCCACCTCGGGCTCGACGGTGACGACGGCCTTGAGGTCGCGCAGGTGCGCGTCGTCGCGGTCGGTCAGGACGACGCCGGGGTTGAGCGCGCCGGCCGGGTCGCACAGGCGCTTGACCTCGCGCATCACCTCATACAGCTCATCACCGTACTGGCGGCGCACGAACGGGGCCATGACCCGGCCGGTGCCGTGCTCGGCCTTGAGCGTGCCGCCCCGGGCCAGGACGGCCCGCACCATGTCCTCGGTGAAGTCGGCGTAGCGCTCCAGGTCGGTGTCGAAGCGCTCGTTGAGCATGAAGTGCAGGTTGCCGTCCTTGGCGTGGCCGAAGATGACGCTGCGCTCGTAGCGGTGCTCGGAGAACAGGGCGATCAGCTCGTCGCACAGGTCGGCCAGGGCGGGCACCGGAACGGCGACGTCCTCCAGCAGGGCGGTGGTGCCGCTGGGGCGGGCGCCGGCGACGGAGGCATACAAGCCTTTGCGGATATGCCACAACGCGGCCCGGCCGCCCGCCTGCCTGCTCAGCCGGGCCGGGGCCGACAGCGCCAGCCGCGGGAACAGCTCCTCGGCCGCCCGTTCTCGTTCGGCCAGGAGATCCGGGTCCGCTTCCTGCCATTCGATCAGCAGGGCGGCGTGCTCGGCGACGGCGAGCGTGCGCAACACCTCGTCGGCCTTGGGGTCGGTCTGGGCCACGCGCAGGGATTCGGCGTCCAGCAGTTCGACGGCGGCGGGCGTGACGGCGACCAGATCGGGCATCGCGGCCATGGCCTGGCGCAGGGTGGGGAAGACGAGCAGGCCGGTGGCGGCCAGCGGGTGGGCGGGGACCGTGCGCAGCACCGCCTCGGCGACGAAGCCCAGGGTGCCCTCGCTGCCGATGGCCAGGTGGGCCAGGATCTGCGCGGGCGATGAGTGGTCGAGGAAGCTGTTGAGGCCGTAGCCCATGGTGTTCTTCAGTGAGAACTGGGCGGTGACGCGGCGCACCGAGTCGGGGTTGCCGCGCACCCGGTCGCGCAGCCGTTCCAGGCCCTCGGCCAGCGCGGGCTCCAGGGCGCGCAGCCGCTCGTCGGCGTCGGGGGCGCCGGTGTCGATGACGGTGCCGCTGGGCAGTACCAGCGTCATCGACTCCAGGGTCTGGTAGGTGTTGGCGTGCGTGCCGCAGGTCATGCCGCTGGAGTTGTTGGCCACGACGCCGCCGATCGTGCACGCCGACTCACTCGCCGGGTCCGGGCCGAGCTTGCGGCCGTACGGCGCGAGGCGGGCGTTGACCTGCCGCAGCACCGCGCCCGGCTGCACCCGCACCCGCGCCCCGCCGTCCAGCACCTCGATGCCGCGGAAATGCCGCCGGGTGTCCACCAGGAGGTGCTCACTGACCCCTTGCCCGCTCAGGCTGGTGCCGCCGGAACGGAAGGTGAGCGGCAGGCCCGTACGCAGCAGCGCCGCCACCTGCTCCGCGCTCTCGGGCACCAGCACCGCCTGCGGCGTGAGCAGGTAGTGCGAGGCGTCGTGCGCCATGCCGAGCCGGTCACTGGCCCTGGTGCGGGCGATCCCGGGGACGGCTGCCTCCACCGCCGACAGTACGGCGGCATCGGGGACGGGCATCGTGCTGCTCACGCGTGCTTCTCTCACAGTCGCGGATCTCACAGTCGCGGATCTATGTGGATCTTCGGGCCGGGGCCGGCGTCGTCAGGCCGGTGCCCGGCCAGGACCTCGGCCGTCGCGGCCAGGCCGACCGTCGCGGCCACCAGCGGGCGGGGGGCCGGCGAACCGTCGGCGTAGGCGGCGATGGCGCCCGCCAGCCCGGCCGAGCCGCCGAGGATGCCGACCGCGGTGACGTCCCGCAGCAGCAGGTCGCGGGTGTCGAGGGTACTCGGTGTCCCGGCCAGGCCGATGTAGACGACGCGTCGCGCGGGCTCGACGAGGTCGAGCGCCAGGGCGGGCAGCTGCGGGGCGTTGGAGGCGTCGACCACGGCATGCCACGGCAGCTCCGGCAGCGTCTGCCGGGTCCAGACGCCGGTGAGTCCGAGGGCCCGCGCGACATCCGGGGTGTGCAGCCCCATCAGGTGCACCTCTACGCCTTCCGCGCGGGCGAACAAGGCCACGAGCAGGCCGATCGCGCCCGTGCCGAGGACCAGCAGCCGCTCCCCCGGCCGCAGCCCGGCGGCGCGGAAGGCCCTGAGCGCGTTGGCGCCCGGCTCGACCAGTGCGCCGAGCGTGGCGTCCATCATGTCGGGCAGCGCGTGCAGGGCCGTGGCCGGCACGGCGAGCTGCTCGGCCAGGGCTCCGGGACGGCCGCGGCTGATGCCGATCTCCACCATGTCGGCGCAGACGTGGTGGTTGCCGGCCTGGCAGCGGTCGCAGTGGCCGCAGCCGAGCATGGTGTCGCCGGTGACCCGGCGGCCCAGCCAGCCGCCGTCCACGCCCTCGCCGACCGCGCTGACCACCCCGGTCCACTCGTGACCGGGGCGCAGCGGGTACCAGGACCGGCCGGTACGCAGGTAGCTCATCTCGCCGGTGAACAGCTCCACGTCCGTGCCGCACACGCCGACCCGCTCGACGTCGACGACCACCTCGCCGGGGACGGCGAGCGGCGGCTCCACCTCCCGCACCTCGGCCTTGCCCGGGCCGGTCAGGACGAGGGCACGCACTAGCGGGGCCCTACGACCTGCTGGCGCTGGCTGCCGAGCCCGTCGATGCCGAGCTCCATCACGTCGCCGGGCTGGAGCCAGATCTGGGGGTGGTGACCCATGCCGACGCCGGGCGGGGTGCCGGTGTTGATCAGGTCGCCGGGCTCCAGCACCATGAACTGGCTCAGGTGGTGCACGATGACGTACGGATCGAAGATCATCGTCTTGGTGGTGCCCGTCTGGCGGCGCACGCCGTTGACGTCCAGCCGCATGCCGAGGTCGGTGACGTCGGCGATCTCGTCGGGGGTGACCAGCCAGGGGCCGGCCGGGTTGAACGTCTCGGCGGACTTGCCCTTGCTCCACTGCCCGCCGCGCTCCATCTGGAAGGCGCGCTCACTGACGTCGTTGACCACGCAGTAGCCGGCGATGACGTCGCGGGCCTGCTCGACCGAGTCCAGGTAGGAGGTGCGGCGGCCGATGACGATGCCCAGCTCCACCTCCCAGTCGGTCTTCGTCGAGCCGCGCGGGATCCGCACCTCGTCGTACGGGCCGACCAGCGTGTTGGGCGACTTGGTGAACAGGATCGGCTCATCCGGGACGGCCTGGCCGGTCTCGGCGGCGTGGTCGCTGTAGTTGAGGCCGATGCACAGGATCTGGTGCGGCCGGGCGATCGGCGCCCCGACCCGCTCGCCGGCGAACTCCGCCACCTGACCGGCCGCGATACGTTCGGCGACCGGCCCGGCCAGCAGAGCCGTGCCGCCGGCGCCGAAGAAGCGCTCGTCGAAGTCGGGCGTCAGATCAGAGACGTCCACGTAGTGGGTGTCGTCCACGCGGACGACGGGCTTTTCGGCGCCGGGGGCGCCGATGCGCATGAGGTACAAGATCAGTCTCCGTGAATCTGCGGTAGGGCGGTGGCGGGCCTCACGAGAGGTCCTTGCCGGACACGATGGCGCGGATGGCGGGCAGGTCGGCGACGAGCTTGTCCAGCGGCGTGCGGTAGGCCAGGCCGCTGACGCTGATCGCGCCGCTGGGCACGGCGGGTGAGTTCAGGTACGCCGGAACCGCCAGGCAGTTGACGCCCGGCTCGTTCTCCTGGTCGTCGACGGCGTAGCCCTGCTCACGGACGCGTACCAGCTCGGCGTGCAGTTCCTCGGCCGTGCCGGCCGAGCGCGCGGTCGGCCGCTCCAGCGTCCGGCCGCCCACCCACGCGCGCACCGCGTCCTCGTCCGGCAGGGAGTGAGCGAGCAGCATCTTGCCGACACCGGTGCAGTGGGCCGGGTTGCGGCCGCCGACGACCGAGGTCAGCCGCACCGCACCGGCGGCCGGGTCCAGCTTGGAGCGGTAGACGACCGAGGTGCCGTCCAGCACCGCGTAGTGCACCGTCTCGCCGTACCGCTCGCACAGCGCCTTGAGGATCGGGGTGACCCGGACGTGGTCGGGCCGGGCCTCGTGGTGGGCGAAGGCCATCCGCAGGAACTCATCCCCCAGCACGTACTGGCCGTGGCCGTTCTGGGCGGCGAACCCGGCGCGGCGCAGCGCGGCCAGGGCGCGATGCGCGGTCGGCTTAGGGCTGGCCACCGCGCGGGCCATCTCCTCCAGGCCGATCCCGTCGGGGTGGCGGGCCAGCTCGGCCAGCACCGCCAGCACCCGGTCGGACCCGACGAGCTTGGGTTCCTCCATAGGCTCGGACATGATTCCGAATGTTAGACCATCATTCCAAAAGCACGAAGTTCTCCTCTCAACCGGCTTCAGCCGAGTGCTTGGGCGAGGGCCGCCACGACGGACTTGCCGCGGTCCCCATCGCCCATGCGGTTCGTCAGATAGGCGAACCCCATCCGTGCCTCAGGATCGGCGAACGCCACCTGTCCGCCCGCCCCGTCATGCCCGAAGGACGCCGGTGAGAGGTAGCGCTGCCAGTCCGAGGGCACCATGACCCCGGCGCCCCAGGACTGATAGGGCGGCTCCACGAAGAAGTACGGGGCTCCCTCGCTGCGCACCTCGCAAAGCGCGTGCACGGAGTCGTCGTTGATCAGGCGCACGCCGTTCGTCGGCGTAACGGTCGCCGACCACATCCGGGCCAGTCCGCTCGCCGTCGCCGTGCCGGTCACGCCGGCCAGGCCGGCACGGCGGAAGCGCGGTTCGGTGAGGTGGTCGATCGTGAGACCACAACCCAGGTTTATCGCGCGTTCCAGCCAGAAGATCGCCTCGGGGTCGCCCGTCGGCGTTGCCTCCTCCAGCGCGTCCGTGACGACACGGGCCACGCGTGGCTCCTCCGAGTCCGGAAGCCCGATCCAGACGTCGGCTTTCAGCGGGCGAGCGACGTGCTCCTCGAAGCAGCGCCCGATCACCTGGCCGGTGCCGAGCGTGACGAGCTTGGCGGTGATCGCCCCGTGCGTGACCGCGTGGTACTGGTGATGCTCGCCGGGCGCCCACAGCGGCTCCTGGGCGGCGAGGGCGTCCGCCGTCAGCAGGTTGTCCAGCACCTCCTCGAAGGTGAGGTCGCGGCGCGGAGCCGACAGACCGGCCCGGTGCGCCAGAGCGTCGCCGATGGTCACCCCGTCCTTTCCGTGTACGCCGAATTCGGGCCAGAGCTCGACGAGCGGGGTGTCCAGCGCGGGCAGCGCACCGCGTTCCATGAGCATCGCCACCAGGACCGACGCCATACCCTTCGTGCATGAGTACGTCAGCACGAGGGTGTCGGACGTGAACGCGCGCCCCGTGCGCTCATCCGCGACACCGGCCTGCAGGTCGACGACCGGCGTCCCGTCGATCCACACCGACAGCGCGGCGCCGGCGCGCTCGTCGCCGGCGACGGTGCGCAAGAAGGCGTCCGCCACCTTGTCGAAACCGGTCTCTACCAAGGTCATCAGGGTGTTTCCTCTCCGTTCGTGGAGCCGGTCAACGGACGACGACCCGCATGCGGCCCAGGTTCTGGATCTTCGTGAAGGGTGTGTTCGCGTCACCGTCGCGCTGGGCGATGGCGCGCAACGCCGGGAAGTAGGTCCCGGGCTTGGTGTAGGTGAACGTCATGCGCACCTCCGCGGAACCGCGGGGAGGGCCGAAGGGTCGCGCGCTGAACGTTCCGTCGCCCTTGAAGTCCCACTCGGTTGACACGATCGCGCCTGTTCCCGCAGGTGTCTGGATCTCGGCCGTGAAGGAGACCGGCTTGCCCGCGGGAACCTTGATGGTGGTACGACCTCGCGCGGTCAGGTCGATGACGGGCTGCACGCCTCGGCGTGCCGCGGCCCTCGCCGGCACGGCGACCTGGCTGTCGGTCACGTTGTACCGAGTGGACTTCGCAGGTGTCACCCCGCGCTCGGCCCACGCGCTCACATCCCGCAGCGCCTGCTGCAGGATGCCCGTGCCGTCGATCAGGTAAGGGGTGTGGGGACCGATGTGGTCGGCGTTGTCGGTGAACCAGACACGGAAGTTGTCCTCCGATCCCACCTGCTCGCGGTACCAGTCGGCGTCCCAGGGGAAGGCATCGACGTCCAGCAGGTTGGCGACCATGATGACTTTTCCGGTGAACGTGCCGGTGTGCGTGCCGCCGCCGCTGACGCCGAGGGACACGCCCGGGCCCACCTCGACCGCGCGCTGCGGGTAGAGCGGCCGCCCGTTCGCGTCACGGAACTGGTCCCAGGCGTAGAAGCCGGGCCGGGTGGGGACCTGGTGGCGGTGGTAGGAGGTGAGCGCGAGCGACCAGCGGTTGTCGACGCGCAGTTTGACGCCCGCCGCGAGCGCCTTCAGCACCTCGGGCGCGTTGCCGCTGCCGAGCGTGAACACCTTGCCGTTCAGCGAACCCGTGAGGGCGCCGATCTTTGTCGTGCCGTCGGCGGCGTAGACCGTGAAGTCCAGGAAGGTCCTGCTCGCCGGCGGAGCGCTGTCCAGGGTCAGGCTCGTGGGATCGACGTGCGTGATGGTGGCCAGGTGGTCGACCTTCGCGGCGCGGAACAGCTCGCCGAGCGGCGACTGCTCGGTACCCAGGTAGCCGGGCTTGCTCCAGAAGTCGTCGGCGTAGGTGGGATCTGCGGCGCGAATCGTGCCCGCGTAGCCGAGCAGACCCTGGGGGTCGGTCAAGCCGAGCAGGTAGGTATGATCCTCCCAGCCCCGCAGCGGCACACCCATCCTGGTCACCTCACGCAGCACCGCGCGCTCCACCGAGCTGAGACCGGCGTAGGGGTCGCCCGAGCCCCCCGGGCTCACCGCGTCCGCGATCTGCTGCGCCTTGTCCTGCAGGACGACCCGGGCGAAGGCGCGGACGAAGAAGTTGTTCGGGATCGAGGTCGGCACCCCGGGGATGAACGGCACCGCGCCGTCCCACACGCCCGTCGTGTTCTCCATGGCACCGATGGTCTGGTACGAGCCGCCGCTGCCGCCCCAGATGTAGCCGTAGATCCTTCTCTGCTCGTCGTAGTAGTTCGCGGCGACTGTCCTGGCGAACTTGGCCGCCGCGGCATCGGCCCGGTAGCCGATGGTTCCCTTGATCTGAACGGTGTAGGCGCCGCTGTCCGCACCGAAGCGGATGTTGTCGTCCGTGGCGTTCTCGTCCTGGAGGGGGTAGACGTACTGGAAGAAGCGGCCCTTCCACTGGCTCTTGGGTGGGAGGTAGACGGTGAACTTGACGGTGGTGCCCTCGAAGTGGCCCGAGACCTTGTGATGCGGCACGGGGCCGGCCGGATCCGTCTCACTGTCGATGACGGGTCGGTCGAACTGCGGGTCGACGCAGCCGGCGGTGACCCACACGGGCCCGCCGGGCGTGCGGGCCGCGCACTCGGCGGCCTGGGCCGCCCTCGCGCTCTGCGCCGGTAGTAGACCGAGCAGGACTCCGACGGTGACCGCGCTGGTAAGTGGCAGCGTTCTTTTCATTGGATGCTCCGTGAGGTGTGTACGCGCGAGGTCGGGATGACTAGCCTTCGAACGCTTCCTGCATCTTCTGGAGCACCTCGTCGATGGTGTCCTTGCCGAGCAAGATCGCCTGCACGCCCTGCTGGGCCACGTCGTTGACCTTGGGGTTGGGCCAGTCAGCGATCTTGGCGGACTTCCCCGCGGCGATGGCCTCGTTCAGGGCCGCCAGGTTGGCGGGCGGCTTGAAGCCGGGGACGGGGATCAGCGGCACGCTCGCGTAGCCCTTGGCGTACACGCTGATGTTCTCCGGCTCGGCCAGCATGTTGAGGAACGCCTTGGCCGCGGCCGGGTTCTTGGCCTGGGCGTTGGCCGAAACCGTGAAACCGGGCAGAGCCGGGAAGTAGGTGCCGGCGGGATCGTCGGTGGCCGGCATGGGCAGGATCGTGAGCTCGCTCTTCGGCGCCGCCTTCTCGATGGGCGCGATCGCGGCGCCCACGTCGACGATCCCGAGGGCCTTGCCGGCGGCCACCTCATCGCTACCCTGGGTCCGGGTCCGGCCCATCACGCCTTCGCCGAAGCAGCCGGCGTCGTTCATCTGCTTGTACTTGTCGAGGACCTGCCGCCACGGCGAGGCCGGCACCGTGGTCTTCTTCTCCTTGAGCTGGGTGGAGAAGTCCGGGGTAGGTCCGTACACCAGGTCCGCGGACAGGGCGAGGAACATCATCTGGGGGCCCGCGCTGTCATTGAGCCCCTGCGCGTAGGCGTAGAGGCCGTGGTCCTTGGCGCTCTTGCACAGGCCGAGCACCTCACTCCAGGTCTTGGGGGGCTTCAGCCCCAGTTCCTTGAGCTTGGTCATGTTGTAGATGGCGCCCAGCCCCTGGAGCGTTCCCGGGTACGCGTACGTCTTGCCGTTGAACGCCATGTCGCTCTGCCACAGCCGCGGGATGCCGGACACCCACGGCGAGTCCGACAGGTCGAGGAGCTTGCCCTGCGCCGCGAGGGTGTGAACGTTCATGACACCGCCGGATCCCGGCAGCGTGACGAAGATGTCGGCGGCGGTGCCGGCCTGCAACTGCGTTCCGATGAGGTTGCCGACATCCCCGCTGACGTAGTTCACGTCGACCTTGGTGCCGGGGTATTTCTGTTCGAACGCCTTGACGACCGGCTCGAGGGCGGGCTGGAACATCTTGACGTAGAGGATGGTGAGCGTGCCGCTGATGGCTCCCGACGCGGTGGAGGTGGGGGCCGGGCCGCCGCTGTCGGCGGGCGCGGTCGAGCAGGCGGCCAGCGAGAGCCCGGCGAGCAGGGCGCAGCCCATCGCCTTGGTGGAAATCTGCATTGACTTTCTCCAGGGGGGTTGGAGCCGAAGGGTCAGCCCTTCAGCCCTCCGGCGAATCCGTGGATCACGTAGCGCTGGAAGACGAGATAAAGGAGCAGGATCGGGGCCATCGAGATGAGGAGGCCGGAGAAGACCAGCGGCCATTCGACGGTGTACTGGCCGACGAACTGGAAGATGACCACCGGGGTCGTCTCCTGGTGGCTGCCGGCCAGGTAGAGCAGCGGCGTGAAGAAGTCGTTCCAGATGCCCACGGCGTTGAGGATGACCACGGTGCCGAGGACGGGCCGCAGGAGCGGCACGACGACGTGGATGAAGGCACGCACGTCGCCACAGCCGTCGATGCGCGCGGCGTGCTCGTACTCCATGGGCACGCTGGTTCTGAGGAACGTGGTCACCAGGAAGATCGCGAACGGCATCTGCAGGCCCGCGTAGTAGATGATCAGCGACCATACCGACCCGAGCAGCCCCAGGTCCCGCATCGTCAGGTAGAGCGGCAGCAACGCCACCTGGAAGGGCAGCAGCAAGCCGACGAGGAACAGGTAGAAGGTGGCGTTGGACAGCTTGGCCGTCGATCTGGCCAGGGGGTAGGCCGCCATCGTGGCGAGCACGACGATGGCCAGGCAGGAGATCGTCGTCAGGACAGTGCTGTTGACCATGGCCGGGCCGATGTTCGACTCCGTGAGTGCTCGGGTCAGATTGTCCGTCGTGGGCCGGGTGGTCGGCAGGAACGCGGGCGACAGGTCGTCGACGGGTCGAATGGCGAGGTTGATCAAGATGTAGAGGGGGACGACGAAGAGCAGGGCACTGCCGTACGCGAAGACATGGTTGAGCGCGCCGCCCAGCCGCTTGGCCTTCATGAGTTGCCCTTCTGCCGGCGCAGGACCGTGAACTGGATCAGGGACAGGACGGCGACGGCGACGGCCATCGCGACAGCGAGCGCCGCGGACGCGGCGTAGTCACCCACGATGTTGAACTGCTTGAAGATCAACGTGGAGATCGTCTCCGTCTGCCCGGCCGGGCCACCCTGCGTCGTCGCGTAGATCTGGTCGAAGATCTTCAGGCCACCGATGAGGCCGAGCATCAGGTTGATCGTGATGGCCGGGGCCAGCATCGGCCGGACCACGTACCAGAACCTCCGCACCGCGCCGGCGCCGTCGATCGACGCCGCCTCGACGATCTCGGCCGGCACGCCCTGGAGGCCGGCCAGGTAGATGACCATCGACATGCCGACGAACTGCCAGCAGACGACGACGATCACCGCCGTGAGCGCGGTGCCCGGCCGGCCGAGCCAGTCCTCCTGGAGGCTCCCCAGCCCGACCGCTTGGAGGATGTCGTTGACGGCTCCGATGCCCGGCGGAGCGAACAGGTACTTGAACAGGTAGCCGCAGACCAGCGGCGAGACGATGACGGGTGCGAAGATGACGGTCCGCAGCACGTTCCGTCCGAACACCCGCGCGTTCAGGACCAGCGCCAAGACCATGCCCAGCACGTTCTGGATGATCGTCGTCGCCACGGCGATGACCAGCGTGCGCACCAGAATGTCGGACGAGGTGGCGTCGTTGAAGATTGTCTTGTAGTTGCGCAGCCCCACGAAGTCGCGGGACGGCGAATACACGCTCCAGTTGGTGAACGACATGTAGACGCCCTGTGCGGTGGGGATCACCACCACGTAGAGGTAGAGCACGAGGCCCGGTATGACGAACCACCACAGGTTCCGGCCGATGGTGCGGCGCCGGCCAGGTGGACGGGCTCGGGGCGCGCGGCGCCGCACCTCGTGGCTGAGGACTGTCGCCATCGTTTCCTCCAGAAGGGAAAGGTCGGTCAGTAGGTGGCGCGGCCGCCACTGATGTCGTAGACGGCTCCGGTGGAGAAGCTGACCTTGTCGGAGGTCAGCCAGGCGATGAGCTCGGCGACCTCTTCGGGGCGGCCGATCCGGCGCATGGGGATGAGGCTGGTGATGTGCGCCAGCGCCTCGGGGCCGGTGTCGGCGTTCATCGGGGTCTCGATGACGGCCGGGGCGATGACGTTGGTGAGCACGCCGCTGGTGGCGAGTTCCTTGCCGAGCGATTTGGTGAGCGCGATGACGGCGGCCTTGGTGGCGGAGTAGGGCGCCATGTTGGGGTTGCCGTCCTTGCCGGCCATGCTGGCGATGTTCACGATGCGGCCCCAGCCGCGCTCACGCATGCCGGGCACGAAGGTCCGGCAGGTGTGGAAGGTGCCGTGCACGTTGACCTCGAAGGTGCTTCGCCAGCCGTCGAGAGGGATCTCCCACAGCGGTGCGGTGGGTCCGACGACTCCGGCCGAGTTGACGAGGATGTCGATCGGGCCCACTTTTTCGGCGACGGCCTGCACGGCATCGGCGTGGGCAACGTTGCACACTATGTCGGCGTCGTCGGCGATGTCGAGGGTGATGACCTTGACGCCTTCGGCCGCCAGACGGGCGGCGGCGGCCTTGCCCAGGCCGCCGGCGCCGCCGGTGATGAGCGCGGTGCGCATGCTGTCCTTTCAGTGAGATTCACGCGGCACGTGATCGCCGCTGGAGCCGACGAGGAAGTCCAGGTCGGCACCGGTATTGGCCTGCTGGACCGTTTCGAGGTAAAGGCGCTGCCAGCCGCGGGACGGTCGGGCGAAGGCGTTCACGGCGGCTGGAGCGGGTTCGCGCGCGGCCAGTTTCTCGTCGGGGATGTCGATGTCGAGCCGCCGCCCCGGGACGTCGAGGATGATCATGTCGCCGGTGCGGACCTTGGCCAGGGGGCCGCCGGCGGCGGCCTCCGGAGCGACGTGCAGCACGACGGTGCCGTACGCGGTGCCGCTCATCCGGCCGTCGCAGATGCGGACCATGTCACGGACGCCCTGGGCGAGCAGCTTGGGAGGCAGGGGGAGGTTGGCGACCTCGGGCATGCCGGGGTAGCCCTTGGGGCCGCAGCCGCGCAGGATCAGCACCGAATCCGGGGTGACGTCCAGGTCGGGGTCGTCGAGGCGGGCGTACAGGTCCTCGACGGAGTCGAAGACCAGGGCGGCCCCGCGGTGCTTGAGCAGGTGGGAGGAGGCGGCGGCCGGTTTGATGACGGCGCCGTCAGGGGCGAGGTTGCCGTACAGCACGGCGATGCCGGCGTCCTGCAGCACGGGCTGGTCGCGGGTACGGATGACGTCGCCGTCGTGGATGGTGACCTCGTCGAGGTGATCGACGAGGGGGCGGCCGGTGACCGTGATCGCCTCGGGGTCGAGCAGGTCGCGGACCTGGTTCAGCACCGCGTGCAGGCCGCCGGCGCGGTACAGGTCGTCCATGAGGTGCCGGCCCGCTGGCTGCAGGTCGACCAGCAGCGGTACGCCGGAGCCGGTGCGATCGAAGTCATCGAGCGTCAGCTCGACGCCGAGTCGGCCGGCGATGGCCAGCAGGTGCACCACGGCGTTGGTGGAGCCGCCGATCGCGGCCAGAGCGACGATGGCGTTGGAGAACGATGCACGCGTGAGCACGGCGCTGGGACGGCGTCCGGCGGCGACCATCTCCACGACGAGGCCGCCGCTCTCGTGGGCGCCCGCCAGCAGACGGCTGTCCGGGGCGGGGGTGCCGGCCAGGCCGGGCAGGGTCATGCCGAGCGCCTCGGCCAGCAGGCTCATGGTGGAAGCGGTGCCCATCGTGTTGCAGTGGCCCTTGCTGCGGATCATGGACGACTCCGAGCGGAGAAACTCGGCCTCGCTCAGCCTGCCGCCGCGCACCTCCTCGCTCAGCCTCCACACGTCAGTGCCGCAGCCGAGCGGCCGGCCACGGAAGTGACCGGTGAGCATCGGGCCGCCGGGGACTACGACCGCGGGCAGGTCCACCGAGGCGGCGGCCATGAGCAGGGCGGGGATGGTCTTGTCGCAGCCACCGAGCAGCACCACACCGTCGATCGGGTTGGCCCGCAGCATCTCCTCCGTCGCCATCGCCGCCATGTTGCGCCACAACATGGCGGTCGGCCGTACTTGCGTCTCGCCGAGCGAGACCACCGGAAGATTCAGCGGGACACCGCCCGCTTCCCAGACGCCCCTTTTGACATGCTCGGCGACCTCATCCAGATGCATGTTGCAGGGGACGAGATCGGAGGCGGTGTTGGCGATCGCGATCTGCGGCCGGCCGTCGAAGGCGCGAGACGGCAGCCCTCGCCGCATCCATGCCCGGTGAATGTAGGCGTTGCGGTCGGTGCCGGCGTACCACCGAGAACTGCGGCACATGGGCTATCACATCCAGAAATTCCATTTATTGGAACTTAAATCGATTTTGTGGAACGTGCGGCGAGACTAGCTCAGACTTCACCGCCCAGGGAAGAGGCAGTTGAGGAAAAGTTTCGATTTCTGGAACGTGGGTCTAACGTTCGGAAACCCGGGTTTCGCCGCCCAGAACGGCCACAGCCGCTACGTGCGGGGGGCGAGATCCGCGGATGGCCTTCGCCACCGCGAGGCGTGGCCCGGACACGCCGCACGGCACCTCATGAATGGCCTTCCCCCTGGTAGCGGAAGTGCGCGAAGCGGACGACGCCTTCCTCGGCGAACATGCCGGCGACTCGGCCCGTGAACGGTGCCGCCGTCTCGGCTGCCCAGAAGCGGCCGTCGAGCTCGGCCAGGCGCGTCTCGGCGCCTGCTTCGTCGGCGACGATCAGCCGGATGCGTCGCCCGCTCCCGTCCATGGCGGGCCGGGCGGTGGATGGTCCGTTTCGATGCGCGGCAGGACCTCATCCCCTGCCATCCGGACTGTCCATGACCGGCCGAGCGTCGGCTGGCACGCCCGCGCCGTGACCTGCGTCCCGGCTCCCGCCGACGACGCAGCTGGGATCGGGATTGAATGCGGGAATCAACGGGTTGGGAAGCCGGCTCATCGAGTCAGTCCTCGATCGCCCGCAGGCGGATCGCGTGGAAGGGGCGGCCGGGCAGCGGCAGCGCGAATTCTCCTTCGTAACTGCCGGGTAGTTCGGTGATGGTCATGTTCCAGGTGTCGAGGATGTCGGCCCGGTAGCGGGGCCCCGGGCGCAGTGAGAAGGTCCGCCGGCGGGGCTGCATGTGGCCGAGGTAGGCGAGGTAATAGCGGCCTTCGACACCACCGACCGGGACGTCGAAGTCGGCCGGCAATGGATCGATGCCGGCGACGTCGGCCGGCAACTCGTCGAGGACGGCCCGCAGGAACCGGATGCGGGGCGTGCTCTCACCCTTGAGAGCCCCGCCCTTGGCCCACCACAGAACGTCGTCGTCGGCCAGGAAGCACTCGCCGTGCGTGACGTAGCCGCCGCGTACCACGCCTTCCCAGCAACGGCGCACCATCTCCTGCGGCATGAGGTTGCCCCAGCCCCATTCGATGTCGCCCTCATAGCCGCACTCGTCGACCACCACGGGCTTGCGCCAGCGGGTGCGCCATTCGGCGGTGTCGTCCGGCGCCCGTTGAATGCTGGCGTGGGTGACCCAGGACGCGTCGTTGTCCCAGAGCTCTACCCAGTTGTGCACGCTGAGCAGATGGCCGTGCGGATCGTGCTCGCCGATCACGGCGGCGAAGCGGTGCCAGTCGGTGACGTCTTTGGCCCACATGAGGTCGTACTCGTTGGCCA
Organism: Nonomuraea sp. NPDC049129; assembly: GCF_040648495.1. Taxonomy (NCBI): domain Bacteria; kingdom Bacillati; phylum Actinomycetota; class Actinomycetes; order Streptosporangiales; family Streptosporangiaceae; genus Nonomuraea; species Nonomuraea sp. NPDC049129. The sequence goes on from NZ_JBEZDU010000026.1 coordinate 49,422, forward strand.
GCGACCACCACACGTTCGGATAGGCCGCCAGGCGGGACACCACATAGCGCAGATAGCGGTCGTCGGCCGCGGCGCCCATGTCGGAGAACCCCCAGCGGTCGTAGGGGTGGAAGAGGATGAGGTCTGCCTGGATGCCGAGCGCGCCGAGCTGCGCGATGCGCCGCTCGAGATGGCGGAAGTAGCCGGGATTGGGACGCTGGAAGTCCCAGCCGTCATCGAGCGAGCCCTCGAAGGGGTAGCGCGGCGGCTCATTGGTGCTGTGGACGAACGACTTGGGGAAGACGCACATGCGGATCTTGTTGAACGGGCTGCTCCTGAGGGTCTGGAGGGTCTGTTCCTCCAGTTCGTCGCCCTGATGGGTCCAGGCGTAGGCGGTGGTGCCCACGGGGAGGTAGCGGGTGCCGTCGGCGTGGCGGAAGTGGTGGGTCCGGTGCGCGTGGACCGGACCGTGATCGCCGCTGTCAGCCGGCCCGCAGCGGAACTCCCCCGCGATCGCGTCCAGGGAACGGGCGTTGCTGAACGTCTGGAACGTCCAGTCGCCTTCCTCGTCGGGCAGGAACCGGATGCGGTAGACCCCGTCGCCGTCGTAGAAACCATGTGCCGCGAGGCTGCGCTCGCCGAGGCGGAATTCGGCCCACAGGGTGACCTCGGTGAACGGGTTGCCGTGTGCCGGACCGTGCAGTTCCAGCTCGAACGTCCGCCATTGGGTGGCGCCCTCCTGCCGCAGAAGCCGGGCGCTGCCGATGGGCACATCCGCGGACTCGTAATCCAAGGATGGAACGGCCGGCGCCTCGGCAGGGGGCGGCGGCTGGTGAGCCGTTTCCGCGACCGTGGCCAGTTCGGCGTAGAAGGCCTCCTTGGCCGCGGGATTGGTCCGTATCCCTGCCACGATGCCGGTGACCTGCTCCAGCGTGCCGTGCATGCACTGCACGCTCATGTCGCGCTGGAGGCCGGGCAGGTGTTTGCGGACCACGTCCGCGGCCCGCTCGTCGCGGAGCACGTCGCCGAGGATGGATGAAGGACCGTAGGGCATTACCAACTCCTGTGAACAATGGCGTGTGGGCGGGCACGCTCTGTGGTCAGCGGGCCCGCGCGACATCGATGGGACGCGTCGAAGTGAGCGGTGACCCCAGCTGATCGCCTCGATGCAGCGAAGATGACGCTCAAGCGGACGTCGCGCTGCCTGCCGGGAGGTCCGCCGTTCAGCGTGTGCATCGATCGACACCGAGGCTAGGAACCTCGTTGAAACGAGTCAAGGGACCCCTGCGGACCAGTGGTCACAATTCAGCAACGCGCGGAGTTAGCAGCAGGTTTCGCCGCACCGTCCACCCACATAATGGGGAGGGCGACTCGTACCCGACCGGCGATTTGCCTTCCAGGTGGAAAGTTAGAGCCATGACCGAGAGCATGCCCACGATGAGCACCCGCGCCTCGGCGACGCGAGCCGTCATCCTCCGCGCGGCCTTCGACAGCTTCGCCGAACGCGGTTTCGCCGCCTCCTCCCTCCGGGAGATCGCCCAGCGGGCCGGGATCACCCACACCGGCTTGCGCCACTACTTCAAGGGCAAGGACGAGTTGCTGCGTGCCCTCATCGAGCGGCAGGACACTGAGACAGAGCGACGAGGGTCGCCCGAACCCGATGACCGGACGAGTGGCCCCGACGCGCTCGTCGCGCTCCTGCACAGGGCAGCCGACGAGTGGCGGCGTTCGCCCGAGTTCGCGCTACTCCGTACCGAATCAGCAGTGGCCGCTTCTCGGCCCGACCACCCTTCACACGACTACTTCAGCAACCGCTACCGGCGTGTCCGCGAGCGCCTGCGCAACGACTTCCTGGAGTGCGCGGAGGTGGGGACCCTCAGAGAGGGGGTCGATCCGGAACGGGCGGCGGCCCTCTGGCTCGCGGTGCAGGACGGGCTGATGGTCCAATGGCTTCTGGACCCGGAGTTCGACATCAAGGGTCCGATCGAAGAGTTCGTCCGCGCGCTCTTCGCCGAGCCCGCTGCCACGCAGGCCCAGGATGGGCCGGCGTATTCGAGCAGGCAGGACCCGGTACACGACCGCAGCAGCGTCTCGCCGCACGACGTGGCGAGCGCCGGCGGCGGTGAGTCCGCGGAGACCTCACGTAGCCAACGTCCCGAGTCGTGGGGACGCGGGCCCACCGACGACCAGGCCGTGCGCCGCGCGACGATTCAGGACGTCGCCCGCAAGGCGGGCGTGTCCCCCTCCGCGGTGAGCAAGGTGCTCCGCGACGCCTACGGCGTGAGCCCGCAGATGCGCGCCCGTGTGAGTTCCGCCATCGAAGAGCTCGGCTATCGGCCGAACGCCGGAGCGCGTGGCATGCGCGGCAGGTCGTACACCGTCGGTGTCACGCTGACGGCGATCTCCTCGCCCTTCCAGCCCGAACTCGTCGAGGGGTTGACGGGCAAGTTTGGGACGACCCCCTTTCAGCCGATCATCGTCAACGCCGGCAGCGACCCCGGATTGCAGCGGCGAAGCATCGAGGCGCTGCTGGACCGCCAGGTCGATGGACTCGTCCTCATCTCACCGTTCATGGACCCCGAGTGGCTCGAGGACCTCGGAAAGAGGGTGCCGACGGTGGTCGTCGCCCGGCACGGCGGTTCGACGAGCTACGACACGGTCGTCGACGACGAGGACGAAGGCACCCGGCTCATGGTCGAGCACCTCGTCGACCTCGGACACGAACGGATCGTGCACATCGGCCAGTCCTCATGGGGCCTGGAGCGACCGTTCGTGGTGTCCAACACGCTGCGCTCCGACGGGTACACGCAAGCGATGCGGCGGCTTGACCTGGAGCCCGACGTCATCGTCACCTCCCACACCGAGCAGGGCGGCTACGAAGCGGCGGTCGAGGCGCTCGCTCGTCCCACTCCCCCCACCGCGATCTTCGCAGGTGCCGACATCGCCGCTCTCGGCGTCCTGCGGGCCGCGGAGGAGCGGGGGCTCCGTGTGCCGGAGGTCCTCACGGTCGTCGGGTACGACAACATCTACATGTCCACGATCGGGCGAATCTCCCTCACGACGATCGACCAGTCCGCGCAGACCACTGGCGCGGACAGCGCGCGGCTCCTCCTCGAACGGCTCGCCGGCCGAGTCGAGCCGGTGCACCACGTGATCAGCCCGCGGCTCGTCGTACGCGGCACGAGCGCCCCGCCGCCAGAGCGGGACCGCACCTGACGGCACCGCGGGAACGCCGACCGGCGCGACCAGGCCCAGCTCTGCTCTGACCGCTCAATCACTGAGGAGCCCACATGCCGACAGCCACCCCCTGGTGGACGAACGAGCTCGCCTTCGAGGCGGCCCGCGAGCACGTCAACCCCTATCGCGACCTCGACGTACAGGTGGTCTTCACCGGGCCGGGCGACGTCCAGGTGCGGCGGCCCGCCTTCTGGGACGGTGGACGGACCTGGCGGGTACGCTTCGCCCCGACGGCCCCGGGCCGCTGGAGCTACCGCACGACGTGCGGCGACACCTCGGACCACGGGCTGCACCACAGAACGGGGGAGCTGGAATGCCGGCTCGAGGAGACAGACCGGCCGATCTACCGCCACGGCTTCCTGCGCAGGGGACCGGACGGACGGTTCCTCGCACACGCTGACGGCACGCCCTTCTTCTGGCTCGGAGACACTCACTGGCAGCTGATGTGCGAGCGGTGGGACGAGGCCAACAAGCCTGGTTGGAGCTCGCAGTTCCGGGACACGGTCGACCTGCGGGTGAGGCAGGGTTTCACGGTTTATCAGACGAACCTGATGGTGACCGACAAAGCAGACTCAGACTGGGCAGGCACGGCGTCGTATTGGCTGGAGGGCCGGGAGTTCGAGGACATCGACGTCGACTACTTCAAGACGGCTGTGGACCTGCGGCTCGCCTACATCGCCGAGCGAGGACTCGTCAACGCCCTCGGGCTCGGGTGGTACTCCGTCATCGACCGTCACCTCGAAGGAGTCCAGCGGTTCGCCCGCTACGTGGTGGCGCGTTACGGCTCCTACCCCGTGGTGTGGACGCTCGGAGGCGAGGTCGCCGGCTACGAGCCCGAGCTGCGTCAAGACCGGATCGACGCGTGGCGGGAGGTGGCTCTGACGATCCGCGCGGCCGACGGCTACCGTCACCCGATCACCGCCCACGCCACGGCGGAGCGGCCGATCGTCCCCTACTACCAGGACGAGGACTGGCTCGACCTGACGCTCAACCAGCACGCGCACGGGGACTTCGACCTGTCCACGGACCACTACCGCGCCCACCTGGCCACGCATCCCGGCCGGCCCCTGGTGGAGGGCGAGAGCCTGTACGAAGGACTGCTCACGGTCGAGCGCGCCGGGCGGCGCCCCGTCACGGAGACCATGGTCCGCCAGATCGCCTACCGGGCCATGCAGTCGGGATGCTGCGGTTACACCTATGGCGCGCAGGGCTGCTGGAACGCGGCCTGGGAGCCGGGTGAGCGGGCGAGCATGTGGGGCGACATGCCTTGGCGTGAGGGAGTCGATCTCCCGGGCGCCGAGCAGCTCGGCCACCTCCGCCGCTTCTATGAGGAGGTCGGCTGGTCACGCCTGCGTCCGGACCCTTGCTGCTTCCGTGCGACGTACATCCATAACAACCACATGTACGCACCCTCTGTGTCCGCCGACGAGGACATGACCACCGTTGTGGCCCACTTCGGGGAGACCTACCGCATGGAAGGCCGCGCCGATTTTGTTGGTCTGCGGGCGGTGCCGTACAGGTTGGACTGGTTCGACCCACGCGAGGGGCACTGGCGCGTCGAAGAGGAACGGGCAGAGCCCGTAGGCGGGACGCTGGCCGTCCCGGCGAAGCCGGACGGCCGGGACTGGCTCCTCGTCGCTCGCTCCGAAGACGATCGGTCCTCACAGGAATGAGCGTACAACGTTGCACGCCAGGCGGTGACCATGAGGCAGCGGGGCAGGAAGCAGCTTCAGACGTCTCGGCCCGGCCGTTACGACCGGGGCGGCGGCGCGCTCGTGTGGCGGGCCATCAGGCGCGGCGCCACGACGTAGTTGACCGGTTGCGTGCGGCCGTCGAGTCGTTCCAGAAGAAGCCTCGCACTGCTCGCGCCGGTGAGGTTGCCCGACTGATCGATGGTGGTGAGAGAGATCCGGCCGATCGTCGTGACGTAGATGTTGTCGTAGCCCGTCACCGTGAGGTCCTCCGGCACTCGGACACCGCGCTCTTCCGCCGCGCGTAGCACGCCGAGCGCGGCGATGTCCGCGCCGGCGAAGATGGCGGTCGGCGGAGTGGGGCCGGCGAGCGCTTCGGCGGCTGCCCGATAGCCGCCCTCTTCCGAGTATGTGCTCTCGATGACGTACGGTTCGAGCCCGTGCCGGCGCATGGCCTTGACGTAGCCCTGGCAGCGCGCCGTGTGGGAAAGGATGAAGGGTTCCGGCAGGTCCTGCGACGGCGCGCTGATGTGCGCGATGCTCCGGTGACCGAGAGCCACGAGGTGATCGACCATGAGACGCGCGCCCGCATGGTCGTCGTCCACAACCGTGTCGTAGACGGAGGTGTGGCCGTGGCGCGCGATCACCACGGTGGGCAGTCTCGACGCGAGCTGCTCCAGCCACGCCTGACTCGTCCACGGCTGGATCAGGATGAGCCCGTCGACCTGCCGATCGACGAGAGCCTCGATGCTGCGCTGATGGCGCTCGGGCGTGGTGCCGCCGGCGATGAGGATCTCCTGGAACGGGCTGGTCTCCAGCTCGCCGGTGATCCCTTGGACGATCTCCGGCTGGAACGGAGAGGTGAGCTCGGTGAGCATGACCCCGATCGTGTACGAGCGCCCCCGCATGCCCCGCGCGCCCGCGTGAGGTCGGTACCCCAACTTCTCGATCGCCGCGGTGACCTTCTCCCGCATCTCGGGGCTGACGCCGTAGGCGTCGCGCACCACCTTCGAGACGGCCGACATCGAGACGTCCGCCTCACGCGCGACGTCATGAATCGTCACGCGATGCGGGTCGGAGGACGGCGGCGCGGAACCACCTCGTGCCCGGCGCCGCGCCGTCTGTCCGGCACCTGAACCAGGGCCCGGATCGGCCTTGTCGTTCCCCTGAGCAGTGTCGGCCGCGCCGTTGTCCACACGGGCAAGAGTATCGGATCTGTGTAGACCGTTGCCTAAACGACCCAGAAGGTCCTTGACGGGGCTTAAATCGCCTCTATACGCTGCCGTGTCGAACGTTGCACATGATCCGGATTCCCCTTCCGAGCGCCACGGCGTCGCGCCCATCCGCCCCGGCACCTTCCGGTGAACCCTGAAGGCGCGCGTACCGCGACATGATCCTCACTCATCGCACCAGGAAGTGACATGAGGCCCCCTGCGACAACCCTGCGTGTCGAGCACCTCGACGAGACGCTCGGCATCCGCGTCACCCAACCCCGGCTGTCATGGCGGCCGCCCGCGGGCGCCGCCGAACAGAGCGCCTATCGGATCCGGACGAGCAACGGCTGGGACAGCGGCCGGATCTCCTCTGCCCAAAGCGTCCTGGTGCCCTACGCCGGACCGCCGTTGCGCTCGGCCGAACAGGTGGAATGGCAGGTCAAGGTATGGACCGACACCGGCGAGAGTGAGTGGTCGGCGCCGGCCGCCTTTGAGATGGGGCTGCTCGCCGCCGCCGACTGGCAGGCCGAATGGATCACCCCCGGTGAGAGCCCGGGCGGCCCGCCCGGCGAGCGGCCCGCGACCTTGCTGCGGTGGGAGTTCGAGGTGGCCGCACCCATCGTCTCGGCCCGCTTGTACGGCACGGCGCACGGCATCTACGAGGGCTTTCTCAACGGCGAACGGATCGGGGACGCCGAACTCGCGCCGGGTTTCACCCAGTACCGCACCCGGCTGCAGGTGCAGACCTACGACATCACGGCCGCTGTCCAGCCGGGCCGCAACGCGCTCGGCGTCATCCTGGCCGATGGCTGGTACCGCGGCCTCATCGGCTACTTCCGCGTGGCCGATCAATGGGGTGAGCGGCCGGCCCTGCTGACGCAGCTGCACCTGACCCATACCGACGGCACGGTGACGGTGCTCGGCACCGGGCCGGGGTGGCGCGGCGCGCAAGGCCACGTGGTGGCCGCCGACCTGATCGCCGGGGAGCGGTGGGATCTGCGCCGTCTGCCGCGCGGCTGGTCACGGGCGGGATTCGACGACTCGGCATGGCTACCGGTCACGACCGTCCCGCGCGGCCTCGATGAGCTGGTCGGCTCCCCCGCGCCGCCCGTGCGGCGGGTGCAGGAGCTGACGCCGGTGTCGGTACGGCGGCTGGATGAGCACCGGCAGATCGTCGACCTGGGACAGAACATCAACGGCTGGGTCCGGCTGGCCGAGCTCGGCCCGATGGGGACGACGATCCGCTTGGTCCACGGCGAGTCACTCGACGCCTCGGGCGACGTGACGACCGACCACCTGCGCCCGTGGGTGCCCGGCGTCGCGGAGCCGTTGCCGGCCGGGCAGATCGACGAGGTGATCTCGGCCGGTGTCCCCGGTGACGTCTTCGAGCCACGCCGCACGACCCACGGATTCCAGTACGTCCGGATCGAAGGCCACCCTGAGGACCTGACGCCGCATGATGTCACCGGCGTCGTGGTGCACACCGATCTGCGGCGCACGGGCTGGTTCTCCTGCAGCGACGAACGGATCAACCGGCTGCACGAGGCGGTGGTGTGGAGCCTGCGCGGCAACGCGTGCGACATCCCGACCGACTGCCCGCAGCGCGAGCGCGCCGGCTGGACCGGGGACTGGCAGCTGTTCGTGCCCACTGCGGCGTTCCTGTTCGACGTGGCCGGATTCTCCACCAAATGGCTGCGCGACCTGGCCGCCGACCAGTGGCCCGACGGGACCGTCACCAACATCGTTCCCTGCTCTCCGCATGACGCGCAGGGCAGCGTGGCCGCCCACCTCAACGGATCGGCCGGGTGGGGCGACGCCGCCGTGATCGTGCCGTGGGAGCTGTACCGGGCCTACGGCGACGCCCGGATCCTGGCCGAAGCGTGGCCGAGCGTCGTGGCGTGGCTGAACCGTACCGAACACCTCGCCCGCACCCGGCGGCACCCCTCGCGAACAGCCGTTCCCGCGCCCCATGAGGAATATCTGTGGGATACGGGCGCACACTGGGGCGAATGGTGCGCGCCCGGCGAACACCTCGACATCGCCGACCTTGCCCGGCTCGACCACGGAGCCCTGGCCACCGCCTTCTACGCGTACAGCTCAGGGCTGGCGGCGCGGATCGCCGAGGTGCTCGGCCGGAGGCAGGAGGCGGAGCGGTATCGCGATCTGAGCGAGAAGGTCCGCGCCGCGTGGCAGGCCGAGTACGCCGGCGGGCCGCTGACGCAGGCCGATCACGTGCGCGCCCTGGCCTTCGATCTCGTCGACGATGCCCTGCGGCCCCCTGTGGCGGCACGGCTGGCCGAGCTCGTACGCGAGGCGGGCACACACCTGGGCACCGGGTTCCTGGCGACACCGTACCTGCTGCCGGTGCTGGCCGACACCGGTCACCTCGATCTCGCCTACGAACTGCTGACGCAGGACACCGAGCCGTCCTGGCTCCTCATGATCGACCGGGGTGCGACCACCGTCTGGGAGCACTGGGACGGCATCTCCTCGGACGGGGAGGCCACCGCGTCGCTGAACCACTACTCCAAGGGCGCGGTCGTCTCGTTCCTGCACAGCTACGTGGCCGGACTTGAGCTGCTCGAACCGGGCTACCGGCGCTTCCTGGTACGACCTCGCCCCGGCGGCGGCCTGACCTGGGCTGAGGCGGTCCACGAGTCGCCGTACGGGCGGATCGAGGCCGGGTGGCGGATCGACGACGGCGCTCTTCACCTACGCCTGGCCGTGCCCGCCGGAACCGAGGCCACCGTCGTCCTGCCCAGCGGCCGTCACGAGAGCGCCGGTCCGGGCACCCACACCTTCATCGACATCATCGACTGAGGAACCGACAGTGACGAACTATTGGGATACCGGCTTGCCGGCCGATGACCGAGCCGAGTTGTTGCTGAGGAAGATGACCCTGGAGGAGAAGTGCGGCCAGCTCACCTCGGTCATGCCGTGGTCCCTGGTCCGCGCGGACGGCTCAGCCGCGGAGGGCGCCGAGGAGCTGCTGGTGAATCCGCCGGGTCATGTCGCCCAGCTGATCGTCGACGACCCCGCTCAACTGGCCCGCCTGGTGGGAACGATCCAGCATCGGTTCGTGACGGGGACCAGGCTCGGCATTCCGGCGCTGCTCCATGCCGAGGCGCTGAACGGGTTCCTCGCGGGCGGTCACATGGTCTTCCCGACCGCCATCGGGCTCGCCGCCACCTGGAGCCCTGAGCTGGTGGAGGAGATGACGGACCTCATCCGCCGCCAGATGCGCCGCACAGGGCTGCCGCATGCGCTGTCACCGGTGATGGACGTCGCGCTCGATCCCCGGTGGGGCCGGGTGCACGAGACCTACGGCGAGGATCCGTACCTGGCGGCCGCGTTCAGCGTCGCCTTCACCCGCGGTCTGCAGGGCGCCGACCTCGCCGAAGGCGTGGTCGCCACGGGCAAGCACTTCCTCGGCTATGCCGTCACGGCGGGCGGGCGCAACCAGTCGGCGTTCGAGGCGGGTTCCCGGCAGACCCGGGACCTGTTCGCCTACCCCTTCGAGGCGGCGATCCAGATCGCCGGCCTGAAGTCGGTGATGAACGGCTACGCCGACATCGACGGCGTCCCGGCGGGCATCTCCCGGGAGACGCTCACCGGCCTGCTGCGCGGGACACTCGGCTTCGACGGTTTCGTGTCGGCCGACTACGCGACCCTCGAACAAGTGGTCACCCGGCAACGGGCCGCGTCGACCCCCGGCGAGGCGGGCCGGCTGGCGATCACCGCCGGGCTGGACGTCGAGTTCCCGACACCGTTCGCCTACGGGTCCGCGCTCGTCGCGGAGGTGGAAGAGGGGCGGCTCGACGTGCGCGACGTCGACGCCTGCGTACGGCGGGTGCTGCGGGCCAAGTTCGAGCTCGGGTTGTTCGAGAACCCGTATCCGCAGGAGCACATCGACATCACCGCCGTGGCGCGCGAGGGCGAGACGCTGTCGCAGCGGCTCGCCCGCCGGTCGGTGGTGCTCGCCAAGAACGACGGCATCCTGCCCCTGCCTCAGGAGGGGCCGACCGTAGCGGTCATCGGCCCGCACGCCGACGCCGTGATCCGGCAGTTCGCCGCCTACACCTATCCGGCGTGGCGGGAGGCGGTCAACGGCCTGGAGCTCGGCGAACACGGCACCATGGCGGGCGCCGAGGGGATCAAATCATCATGGTTCGACAGGCTGTTCTCACCGGTGGACGTGGCGGCCCTGGCCCGCGACCGTTATGGAGCCCGTCCGCTCGCCGAGGAGATCGCCGCATTCGCCGGCGACGTGCTGACCGAGCCGGGCTGCACGATGACCCGGCCACTGGGGCAGGAGGCGGTGGAGCGGGCCGTGGAAGCCGCCCGCGGAGCCGATGTCGTGGTGCTCGCCCTGGGCGGCGCGAGTCTGTGGTTCACCGGTGAACGCACCGAGGGAGAGGACAGCGACTCCGCCGACATCTCGCTGCCCGCCGCTCAGGCCCGGCTCGCCGAAGCGGTGGCCGCCACTGGCAAGCCACTCGTGGTGGTGCTCGTCCAGGGGCGGGCCTACGCGCTGCCCGAGGTGGTACGCGACGCCGCCGCGATCGTGGTGAGCACCTTCGGCGGGCCGTACGGGGCCAAGGCGGTGGCCGAGGTGCTCTTCGGCGCCGTCAATCCCAGTGGCAAGCTGCCCTACAGCGTCCCCCGCCACAGCGGCCAGATCCCGGTCCATCACCACCAGAAGGCAGGCACCGGCTACCGCAGCCCGCTCCCGGCCCACATCCCCCGGCACTACCTGGACATGGAGGCCACGCCGCTGTACGCCTTCGGCCACGGTCTGAGCTACACCGACTTCACGCTCACCGACCTGGCATGCGATCCCGAGGTGGACACGACCGGCACGGCAGGCATCAGCGCCACCGTCACCAACACCGGAACGCTCGCCGGAGCCACGGTCGTCCAGCTCTACCTGCGGATCAACACCTCGGGCGTCACGCGCCCGGCGCAGCAGCTCGCCGGATTCCACCGCGTCGAACTCGCCCCCGGCCAGTCCTGCCGCCTCACCTTCCACGTCTCGGCCGCCCAGCTCGGCTGCACCAACCTGGCCCACGACTTCGCCGTCGAACCCGCCACCGTCGAGGTCTTCCTCGGCTTCGACTCCGACGACCGCGCGCTGACCGGATCGTTCGAGCTGATTGGCAAGCCCCGCGTGCTCACCAGCGGCGAGCGCGCCTTCCTGTCCGAGACCACGACCGCAAAGGAATCCGCATGTCGCGAGTACTGTTCGGCGCCGCCTACTACCCCGAATACCACCCCGCCGAACTGCTGAAGACCGACCTTGACCTGATGGCCGAGGCGCGCTTCTCCGTCATCCGGGTCGGCGAATCCGTCTGGTCCACCTGGGAGCCGGACGACGGCCACTTCAACCTGGACTGGCTGCAACCGACGCTGGACGGCGCGCACGAGCGCGGCATCGGCGTCATCCTCGGCACGCCCACCTACGCCGCGCCGCCATGGCTGGCCCGCCTCTACCCGGAGATCGCCGGCGAGGCGGCGACCGGGCAGCGTATGAGCTGGGGTGCGCGCCAGGAAATGGACTTCACCCACGCGGCGTTCCGCTTCCACGCCGAGCGCGTCATCCGCAAGGTCGTCGAGCGCTATGCCGATCACCCAGCCGTCATCGGTTACCAGGTCGACAACGAGCCGGGCCTGCACCTGCTGCACAACCACGGCGTCTTCCAGCGCTTCGTGAACCGGCTGCGCGAACAGTACGGCGACGTGCGGAGGCTGAACGAGGAGTGGGGCCTGGTCTACTGGTCGCACCGGCTGTCGGACTGGGCCGATCTGTGGACGCCGGACGGCAACACCCAACCGCAGTACGAGCAGGCCTGGCGGCGTTTCCAGGTCGACCAGGTCACCGAGTTCATCGCCTGGCAGGCCGAAATCGTCGGGGAGTACAGCCGCCCCGGTCAGTTCGTCACCACCTGCGTCGCCTACGATCGGCCCGCCGTCGCCGACGACGACCTGACCCGGCGGCTCGACGTCGCCACCGGCAACCCGTACTACGGGATGCAGGACGCTCTCGCCCTGCCGGCGCAGCGGGGCGGCGGCCAGAACTGGGCGAGCCAGGACACGTGGGCGTTCTACCGAGCGGCCGACAGGATGTACTCCTCCCGCCAGGAGCCGTTCCTCGTCACCGAGACCAACGCCCAAGCCATCGGCCCGTCCTGGGTCAACCAGCCCGGATACGACGGGCAGTGGCGCCAGGCCGCCTGGGCGCTCGTCGCCCGTGGCGCGTCCATGGTCGAGTACTGGCATTGGCGGACGCTGGTGTTCGGCAGTGAAACCTACTGGGGCGGCGTGCTGCCCCACAGCGGGCGCCCCGGCCGCACCTATCGGGAGATCGCCCGCATCGGCGTCGAGCTGGAGCGGGCCGGCGACCTGGTCGCGAATCTGACGCCGGACGCGGACGTCGCGATGCTGTACTCCCACCCCAGCAAGTGGGCCATGATCGCCCAGCCGGCCCTGGCCACATCCGACGGCGGCCCGGACGGGCGCTCGTACGACGCCATCTTCGACGCCTTCTACCGGGGCGCGTTCGACGCCGGCCTTCAGACGCGAGTGCTGCACGCCGGGCAAGCCGTTGCCGAGGACCCGGCCGAAATGGCCAACAAGCACCCGGTGCTGGTGGCCGCCGGACTGTACGTGGCCGGCGACGCCACTTTGGACTGGCTGGCCGCCTACGCCGGTGCAGGCGGGCACCTGGTCCTGGGGCCGCGGTCCTGCTACGCCGACCACGAGGCCCGCGCCCGCCGCGACGTCCAGCCCGCCCGCCTCGCCGACGCCGCCGGAGCCTGGTACGACGAGTTCAGCAACCTCGACGCGGAGCTGCCGTTGCAGGCCTCTGACGGCTCGCCGCTGACCCTGCCCGAAGGCGCGGCCGGCACCCGCTGGGCGGACGGGCTGCACACCGACGGCGCCGACGTTCTCGCCGCCTATGACCACCCGCACTTCGGGCGGTTCGCCGCCGTCACCACCCACCGCCATGGGCAGGGCCGGATCACCTACGTCGGCACCATCCCGAACCCCGCCCTGGGCGAGAGCCTGTTCCGCTGGCTGCTGCCGGATGCCGGACCCTGGGGGCTGCTGCCGACCGGCGTCACCTGCACCGGCGCCACCGCCACGGACGGCCGCCGGGTCCGTTTCCTGCACAACTGGACCTGGCAGGAGACGACGGTGACCATCCCGGTCGCAGTGCGCGATGTGCTCGACGACATCGGGCACGAGCCCGGCGCACAGGTACGGCTCGGCCCCTGGGACGTGCGCGTCCTGCTGGAAACATGATCGTGAGGGTACGCACCGCGTGAGGTCCTTGCGACGGGACGACCCCGCTGTCCGGGCTCCTCGACCGGGCGACGGACGCTCTCAGCGAACTGAGCGGGGTCGGGTATGACCTGGAAACACCCTCGTAAACCGATCGGTTTTGTTTCGCCGGAACCGCGTCATCCTCGCGGTTTGACCATCGAGGCGAAGCCGAGTTCGGACGGGCTGATCAAAGCCACGCAGGAGGCCATGCGTGGCGCCGCGCCCATGAACCCCGCCTGACCGGCGCCGACTGGGCCTCCAACCGCCTGCGCGGCGGGTGCCGGAAGGCTCCCTCGCGTGGAATTCCCCCAGGCCTACAGCAAGCTCCAGAGGCGCCCGTCGGAGCAGTTGGTGAACTGTGGTCATCATTTCTGGCTGATATCACAGCTCTTGACCCTACGAGCGCCAAAGGACTTGTACACTTCGTTCTGGAAGCACACAGTTACACAAAGTGATGATCCACACATCTGGTGCAAATCGCATTTGCGATTCCTCGTGGCGTCCGGACCCCGCGCCACGTCAGGTGTCGAAGTTGGCGGCCGGGCATACCCCAGAAGGCTCCCACAGTCGGCAGATGTTCCAGTGTGGGAACACAACAGGGGAGCCGAGCGCATGGAGCCACTGCACCTGACGACGAACCGTCAGGGGGCGAAAGTTATCGTGCACGTCTCCGGGGAGCTGGACATCGCCACCACATCGGTGCTGCGTGACCACCTGCTCGACATCCTGAGGGAGACCTCCAACGGACACCGGAAGATCGACGAGGTCGTCATGGAGCTGAGCGGGCTGTCGTTCATCGACGCGGCCGGCTTGGGCGCTCTGGTGAGCATTCAAGACCACGCGCGGCGCAACGCCATACCGTTGCTGCTGTCCGGGGTCCCACCGCAGATCGACCGGCTACTCCTGATCACCGGGCTCAACCGCCAGTTCCCCACAGACCCGCCGCCGTACAAACCCCTATAGGACTAACGGCGCCCCAGGGATGGGTCGTCAAGGTCGCCCCCGTATGACACGACCTCCCGCGCCACCTCCGCCAGCCGCCGGTTGCGATCACGGGCATGCCCCAGCGCGACGGTGTCGGCATGCAGGTCGCCGGGCGCCTCGCGGAACAGGTCGAGCGCGCCGATCACCTCCTCGCGCACCCGCATGGGCAGCGCGCTCACCGCGGCGAACCCATGGTCGCGGGCCTGCTGGGCGAAGCGCGCCACCTCCGGCGCGCCTCGGCGCCGTCCGTGTCCGGGCAGTGCACGACCTCGCCGCCGCCGACGCAGTCGAGGCAGGGCCCCTGCGCGTACCGCAGCTGGAACAGCTCCAGTGACCGGGCCCGCTCGCCGGAGGCGGCCATCAGCCGCAGCTCCCCAGGCTGATCGGTCACCAGCAGCCCTGCGGCGTCCACACCCAGCAGCTCCACGCAACGTTCGGCGAGCAGACCCGTCGGCCGCGTCGGAACCGGTGACCAGCGTGTCGGCCAGAGCGACGAACGCCTCCGCGACCCCCCGCCCCGATACCGTTGGCGCCGCCGCCACGGCGCGCGCATGAGCCAGCTCGGTGTCCACCGCCGTAGGAGACTCGGATCCCTCAGCCGCAGGAGACGCGAAGACCGGCCAAATCACCGGGAATCACCCACCTGACGGATCAGGTCATACAGTCCCGGACCGCGGCATGGGCGGCCTCGCGCAGCCGGGCGTGCACCACGGCGTTCGCCTCGCGGTCCGTACGCACCTCCACCAGGCGCGGCCCCTCTCCCCGCAGCGCCTTGGGCAGGTCGGACAGATCCTCCACCAGCTGGTACGGGGTGCCCGTCGAAGCGGCCACGTAACCGAGATCGACGCCGTGCGGCGTACCGAAGACCCGCTCGAACGGATCCCTCACCGCAGCCTGCGGCAACAACGAGAAGATGCCGCCGCCGTCGTTGTTCACCACCACGAGGCACAGGTCCGGCCGCGGCTCCCGGGGACCCAGGATGAGGCCGTTCTGGTCGTGCAGGAACGACAGATCGCCCATGAGCGCGTACGACGGCCCGTTGTGCGCCAGCGCCGCCCCCATCGCCGACGACACCAGCCCGTCGATGCCCGACGCGCCCCGGTTGGCCAGCAGCCGCAGCCCCCGCCGGGGGCGCATCGCCTGGTCCAGGTCGCGGATCGGCATCGAGGAGCCGCAGAACAGCAGCGCCCCGTTCGGCATCGCGTCGACCAGGTCGCGGGCCAGCCGGGGCTCGCTGGTGCCCGAGGCGTCGAGCACCTCGTCGATGGCCGATCTGGCCGCCTGATCGGCCTGCCGCCAGGCGTGCAGCCACGTGTCGTCACCCGAGGCGACCGGGATCTCCACCGCCTGCGCCACCTGCGTCGCCGACCGGGTCGGATCGGGCCAGCGATCGAGGTCGGTGGCGACCACGATGTGCTCCCCGGCCCGCCGCAGCCACGACAGCAGCGGCCGCGACAGCCCGGGACGGCCGAGCGTGACCACCACGTCGGGGCGGTGCGCGTCGGCGAACTCGGGCGTGCCGAGCAGATAGTGGTAGGTGGACACGGCGTGGTCGCCGTAGCGTCCGCCGCCGTTCGGCTCCGACACCACCGGCCAGCCCGCCATGCCGGCCGCGGCGACGTAGCGGCGGACGTTCGCGGCGCCGTCGCCGACCACGAGCACGCCGCGCCTGGTCGGCGGGATGTGCAGGGCGATGGGCGGCGGCGCGACGCGGGCGCGCACCCAGGGGCCGTTGGCGTCGCCGTCGAGCGACTCACACCACGAGGTGTCGCCGTCGGGGATCAGCGGCTCCCTGAAGGCCAGGTTCAGGTGCACCGGCCCCGGAGCGGCGGGCCCGGCGGCGCGCTGGTAGGCCCGGCAGGCCAGCGACCGCCAGTAGGCCACCTGCCCCGGCCGGTCCTCGGGCACGCCGACCTCGGCGAACCAGCGCACCGCCGAGCCGTACAGCTTGATCTGGTCGATCGTCTGATTCGCGCCGGTGCCACGCAGCTCGGGCGGGCGGTCGGCGGTGAGCACGAGCAGCGGGACGCCCGACTCGCTCGCCTCGACGACGGCCGGATGGAAGTTGGCGGCGGCCGTGCCGGACGAGCAGATCAGCGCGACCGGCCGCTCGGCACGCCTGGCCAGCCCGAGCGCCAGGAAGGAGGCCGACCGCTCGTCGATGCGCACGTGCAGCCGCACCCGCGACTCGGCGTGCAACGCCAGCGCCAGCGGGGCCGAGCGCGAGCCGGGCGCGATCACGACGTCGGTGAGGCCGCAGCGCACCAGCTCGTCGACCAGGACCGTGGCCAGCGCGGTAGCGGGGTTCACAGTGACGCCTCCTGCATCCGGCGAAGCCACGACGGAGATTCAATCTCAAATGCCGACAAAAGCTGAAAATTCACCGCAGGACGTCGCACGGCCAGCCGCCCGTCCACGGGCACCAGCGAATCGTCCACCACATCACCCGTGAGCAGCGGCATCGTGCCCAGCCCGCACGCGTACGGCAGCTCCGGCAGCGCCGCGGCCAGCGCGAGCCCCGCCGCCAGCCCCACCGAGGTCTCCACCGCGCTCGACACCACCGCCGGCAGCCCGCACGCCTCCACCACCCGCAACGCGTTACGCACCCCGCCGAGCGGCTGCGCCTTCACCACCGCGATGTCGGCCGCCTCCGCGGCCCTGACCCGCAGCGGGTCCTCGGCGCGCCGGATCGACTCATCGGCCGCGATCGGCACGTCGACCGCCCGCCGCACCGCCGCCAGCTCCTCGAGCGTGGCACACGGCTGCTCGGCGTACTCCAGGTCGAAGCGGTCGAGCTCCTTCAGGTGGCGTACGGCCTCGCCGATCTCCCAGGCGCCGTTGGCGTCGACGCGCAGCCTGCCCGCCGGGCCGAGCGCGTCACGCACCGCCTCCACCCGGGCCAGGTCCTCGGCGAACGTCTGACCCCGCTCGGCCACCTTGACCTTCGCCGTGGCGCAGCCCGACCCGCGTACGAGCTCGAAGGCCTGCTCGGCGGCCACGGCGGGCACGGTCGCGTTGACCGGCACACTGTCGCGCACCGGCTCCGGCCAGCCCTCGAAGGCGGCTTCGCGGGCGCACGCCAGCCAGCGGGCGCACTCGCGCGGACCGTACTCGGGGAACGGCGAGAACTCGCCCCAACCGGCCGGACCGTGCAGCAGAACGCCTTCTCTGACGGTCTGACCACGGAAACGGGTGCGCATCGCGACCCGGAAGACGACGGGAGCCCGGAATTGCACGGGAGAACGCGTCACGACCCTCCCTGCACCGCTGACCGACCTGTCGCCATTAACCTTACGAGCATGTTGAGGAAGCCGTCGCATCCGGACCGGCCGTTGCACGCCGTGGTCGGACCTCCAGGACCCGAGCTCTTCGCGGCGATCCGTGCCGCCCTGTCCGGCGACGGCCCGGCGATCCTCCCCCTGCCCGCCGGAAGCGCCGCCGGCGCGCTCCGTCCGACGCACGTCAACGGCGTCCGCCAGGACGACGGCGAGGGCGTGCCCGACGACGTGGCGGTGGTCATCGCCACCAGCGGCAGCACGGGAGCGCCCAAGGGCGTGATGCTGTCGGCCAGCGCGTTGCGCACCTCGGCGGCCTCCTCACTGCGCCGCCTGGAGGCGGTCAAGGGCGAGCGCTGGCTGTGCTGCCTGCCGCCCTCCCACGTGTCGGGCCTGCAGGTGCTGGTCCGCGCCCTGCTCTGCGAGAGCGAGCCGATCATCCACCCGCGCTTCGACCCCCACGAGGTGCTCACCTCGGGCGCCGACCACGTGTCGATGGTGCCGACCCAGCTCCACCGGCTGGTCGAGCTGAACGCCGACCTGTCGGTGTTCCGCTCCATCGTGCTCGGCGGCGCCGCCCCGCGGGCCGGCCTGGTCGCCGAGGCTCGGGCGCTCGGTGCTCGGGTGTTCACGACGTACGGGATGAGCGAGACGAGCGGCGGTTGCGTGTACGACGGCCAGCCCCTTTACAATGTAGATCTCAAAATCGGCGACGACGGGCGCATCCGCGTCGCCGGGCCGGTGCTCTTCTCCGGCTACCGCTTCGGCGAGCCCGCCCCCTTCGACGGCGACTGGTACGTCACCTCCGACCTGGGCGAGCTGACCGGAGGCAGGCTGCGCGTGCTGGGCAGGGCCGACGACGTCATCAACACCGGCGGCGAGAAGGTGGTGGCCGCCTCGGTGGCCGAGGTGCTCGGCGGCCACCCCGAGGTGGCCGACGTGGCCGTGATCGGCCGGCCGGACCCCGAATGGGGCGAGATCGTGGTGGCCGTCGTGGTGCCCGCCGACCCCGCGGGCCCGCCCACGCTGGACCAGCTCCGCGCCTACTCCGCCGACCGGCTCCCCGCCTACGCCGCGCCGCGCCAACTGCGACTGATGTCCCGTTTGCCGCTGCTAGCGAATGGTAAAACGGATCTCGTTAGCCTTAGGACAGGAACCTGATGAGTTGCGGGTGCGTCTTATGGAGGAGAGCAAGGAGGGAGCCTTCATGAACCAGACCCGCAAGATGTGGGCATCCGCGGCGGTCGTCGGTGTGATCCTCGTCGGCGGAGTCTCAGTCGCGGCGGCCGCCTCGGCGGGCAGGCTCGAGAGGGTCGGCAGGGAGACCAGAGCAGTGGTGGAGAAGGAACCGTCCGCCCAGCCGCCGTCCGTCCAGAACGATCAGCTTTCGGAGCTGACCGTCTCGCCCGCGCCGAGTGATGGCAGCGTCGTGTCCAAGGAGCTCAACCCTGACCCGCAGAAGGTCATCGAGTATTGGACGGACAAGCGCATGGAGGACGCCCAGCCCATGCCGATGCCCGAGGTGAAGCCAGGCGAGTTCACCACCGGGGAGTGACGCTCCTCGCGTGTGGGGTGGGTCACCTTTAGGGCGGTCCGCCCCCTTTTTTGTCCCTCCGGGAACAAATAACGCTGAACGGCGTTATTGATACTGGTGCGCCGAGCGGCCGCAGCCGCCCCACCACAATCTTGGTCTGATCGAATTCGACTCCGTATGGAGGAGGTGTCCTCATGCCCCGAACCGCCGTGGCGACCCCACCCACGACCCTCGACCAGCTGATTGACCGAGGGCGAGCTCAGGGTCACCTCTCCTTGGCGGAGCTGCGTGACGCGTTCGCCGAAGCCGGCATCAGCCCCTCGGACGGCCGGTCGATCCTGCGCGAGCTCACCGAGGCGGGTGTCAGTCTCGCCGCCGAGGACGAGCCGTCCCTCGGGCGGGCGCCCTCGCGCAAGGCCACCCGCAAAACCACGACGAAGACCACGACCAAGCGAGCGAACTCTACCCGCTCGAAGGCCGCGGAGCCAAAGACGGAATCCGCCGCACAGGATGAGGACGCCCCCGACGAGCTCGCGCTGGGCCCGGACGCCACGGCCCCGGACGACGCCGAGCTGGAGTCCGAAACGATCGACCTCGACGACAACCAGTCGGTCATGGGCGACTCGGTCCACACCTACCTCAAGTCGATCGGCCGCCGTACGCTGCTCACCGCCGCACAGGAGGTCGAGCTGGCCAGGCGGATCGAGGCCGGCCTGTACGCCGAGTACAAGCTGGAGACCGACCCGGACCTGTCCCCCGCCGCCCGTGACGACCTCGAACTGGTCATCGAGGACGGCAGGGCGGCCAAGGACCACATGCTGGAGGCCAACCTCCGGCTGGTCGTCTCGGTCGCCAAGAAGTACACCGACCGCGGCATGTCCCTGCTCGACGTGGTCCAGGAGGGCAACCTGGGCCTGATCAGGGCCGTGGAGAAGTTCGACTACACCAAGGGCTTCAAGTTCTCCACGTACGCCATGTGGTGGATCAGGCAGGCCATACAGCGCGGCTTCGCCGACTCGGCCCGGACGATCCGCCTGCCCGTACATGTGCTGGAGATGCTCTCCAAGCTGTCGCGCATCGAGCGCGACATGCACCAGAGGCTGGGCCGCGAGCCCACGCCCGAGGAGCTGGGGATCGAGCTCGACAAGACCCCTGACCAGATCGAAGAGCTGCTGCGCACCAGCCGCCAGCCCATCTCGCTCAACGCGACGATCGGCGAGGACGGCGAGACCACGATCGGCGACCTCATCGAGGACGTCGACTCCCCCGAGGCGTCGGAGATCGTCGACCGCCAGCTGCTGGGCGACCAGCTGCGCGGCGTGCTCGGCAACCTCACGCCGCGTGAGGCGAAGATCATGGCCCTGCGCTTCGGCCTGGTCGATGGCAAACCGCACACACTCGACGAGATCGGCAAGCACCTGGGCCTGACCCGGGAGCGCATCCGCCAGCTCGAGAAGGAATCGCTTTCGAAGCTGCGCCACCCGAGCAATACCCGCCCCTTGCTCGACTGGGCCAGCTGATCCGCGACGAAGCCCCGGCACTCCTCGTGCCGGGGCTTCGTCATGTCTCCAGCGGACCGCCTTCGCCCTCTCCCCCGACTCCTGAGGGACCCCAGCCACGACGGACCGTCTTTTACCGCTCCCCGTGGGGTGTCCCTCCTGAGAGACCCCAACGGCATCCCTCCAAAAGGACACCAGCCACCACGGACCGTCACAGAGATCGAGACGGTCGCGTGACGAACCACCCGGGAAAGAGTCGGAAGGCTAACGGACGGCGGGCACCGGGCGTGGCACGCGCGGGATCCCCCACAGCCGGTTGTCCTCGCGCAACGTACGCAGCCGATCGACCTCGGCGGTCCACGTGGCCCCCGCGGGCGTCGCCTTGGCCTTGCGGCGGGCGATGCGGTCGTCATAGGCCTTGACCCCGAACGTGGCCCGCTGCCCGCTCTCGGCCGCCCGCAGCGCCTCGCTGAGCGCCTTGTCGAACGCCACTCCGGCGGCCAGCAACTCGAGCTCGTCCGCGGCGGCGGCCCGCAGGTCGCGCAGCGTCCCCTCAGCCAGCCTGGCCTTGTCGAGCAGCTCGGGGTAGCTCTTGGAGATCTCCACGTCCGCGTGGTAGCGGACCTCAGCCTCGCGGCTCACCCGCGGCCGGAAAAACGCCATCGACTCTGCCCCTCATCCCAATCGGCTCCTATCAGGCGACCAGGGTACGCCCGACCGCGACACGCTCCATAATCGGACCCGCGCCGCGCCCTTTACATAGTAAGATGATCTCCATGCCCGCCAAGAGACCGCCGGTTCCCCTCTCCCGCGAGCGCATCATCGACGCCGCACTCCACATCGCCGACTCCCAAGGGCTCAGGCGCCTGACGATGCGCAGGCTCGGCGACGCCCTGCAGGTGGAGGCCATGGCCATCTACCACCATCTGCCCCGTGGCAAGGAAGCGCTGATGGACGCGCTGGCCGAGCATGTCACCGCCGTCCACGTGGAGCAGGGTCCCACCTGGCAGGACACGGCCAGGGCGTGGTGCCGGGCCGGTCGCGAGCTGCTGCGCGAGCACCCCGGCGTCCTGGCGCTCGCGCTGACCAAACCGCCCAAGGGCGGCACCGCGCTGGCCATCAGGGAGCAGACGGAGCAACTCGCCGACGCGGGCCTGAACGACGCGCCGGAGGCCGTACGAGCACTGCGGGCCTTCGTGTTCGGCAGCGTGGCGGTCGAGGTCCAGCAGTCAGGCTGGGCCGACCCCGAGGTCGACGAGTGGACCAGGCGCGACGAACGCGCCGACGTCGACTTCGAGCGTGGTCTCGACGCCTTGCTGAAGGGCTTGCAAAGCTAGTGGGCGTGTCGAGCTTGGACCGTTATCCTGTATAAGGCACGCTGTGTCGAAGGTCACACTTTCGCATCCTCCTGTAACAGTCCTAACGGACTATGTCCGAACGTGTGACATACGCCGCACACTGAAAGAAAGACAACACCCACGCTGTTCCCGCCCCTTTCCTACCCGCGGGAGCCATTCACGAGATATCGGAGGCACGCCGATGTGCCCGCACGACCCGGCCTGTCCGGCAGCCGAGGCGCCCGACCGCGAGGCCGCACGTACCCTCGCCTGCCACCCCGAGCAGGGGTGGAGCCTTCTCTGCAACGGCGTCGTCCTTTTCGAGGACACCGGGGAGCTCCTGCCTGGCGGCACCGCCATCGCTCCGCACCGCCCGGATCCGCTCGTCGGCGCCGCCTGAGCCGCTACCCGCTCACCGGCGCCCCATAGCCGACGATCCACTCGGCGACCACCTCGCCCACCCGGGCGGGGTCCTTTTTCAGGTCGTGCCCCTCGCCCGGCAGCACAACCAGGCGTGCCGCGTCGGCAGCGTCGGGCACGCCGAACGGATCCCGGTCCCCATTGACCACCAGCACGTCCACGCCCGCCTCGCGCAGCTCGCCGGCCCTCGACTTCTCGGGCCTGCCCGGCGGGTGCAGCGGGAACGCCAGCGCCACCACCGCCACCGCGCCGACCACCTCGGCCGTACGGCAGGCCACCCTGGCCCCGTTGCTCCGGCCGCCCTGCACCAGCGGCAGCCCCGGCCAGCGCGCCCGCAGCTCTCCCAGGACGACCTCCCACGCCTCGTCCTGCCGTACGGCCGAGCCCGGCGCCCGCGCCCCGGCGAGCCGGAACGGCTGCGTCACCCTGGCCACCACGGCCCCCACGTTCAGCGCCGCGTCGCGCACCGCCAGCAGATCGGGCGCGTCCACTCCCCCGGCCGACCCGTGCGTCAGCACCAGCAGCAGCCGGGGCCGCTCCACCTCGTCGAAGTCGACCTGTGCCGGGCCGCGCGGGGTCATGATCCGCATGTCAGAACCGTACCTGGGGATGAGTTCACCATGGCCCTCAGGGTTGATGACGGCGCGCCGCGCAGCCGCGATGATGAGCCTCATGCCAGACATGCGCCCCATCCGCGAGGATCTGCAGGCGACGCTCGACGCCCGCCGCGACCTCGGCCCCGAATACGAAGCCGCCCTGGTCGAGTCGTTCGTGGAGCGGCTCGACGCCACGATCGCCGCCCGGGTGCGCGCCGAGCTCCAGGCCCACGGCAGCGGTCCCGTCCCGGCCAGGTCCAAAAGCCCGGGGGCGGCCATGATCCCGATCGCGCTGGGGTCGATGGGCATCGGCATCCCACTGACGGCCATCGCGGCGTCCCGCGGAGGCGGGCTCGGCTTGGCCATCGCCTGGTTCGCCATCGTCCTGATCAACGTCGCGGCGGCGGCCGCCATCATGCGCCGCGGCTGACCGTCCCCGAACTGTGAACGTGAGTCGCGCCGGCGTGCCCCGAACGGTGGTGGGCGTGCTGGTTGCCCGCCCAGCCGCAACCGCGGGGCTCCGGAACGGCGACGTAGCAGTCGCGCCGCGCGTTTGGGTCACCGCGTTCATGAAGGTGCGGTCGTTTCGGCCATCGCGGTCGTTTCGGCCGTCTCAACCATGGTGGCCGCGGCAGGCGCGTGTCGGCGGGCGAAGAGGAGGCAGGCGCTCGCGCTGAGGAGGACGGCGACGACGGTGACGACGCCGAGCGGGAGGATGCTGGCGGCGCCCGCGATGCCGACGAACGGGGCGGCCACACCGCCGAAGCCGTACCTGACCGTGCCGAGCAGGGAGGACGCTGTTCCCGCCATCCGCGGGTAATCCGCCAGAGCGAGGGTGCTGGCGGGTGCGGAGGAGATCGCCACGCCGCCGGCCAGGAAGAACAAGGACGCGATGACCACCCAGAGCGGCATCGGGGTGAGACCGGAAATGAGGAGCCCGGCGGCACCGCCGCCGGCGACGAGGATGCCGATGGCGAGGGTGCCGGTGATGCTCCATCGTTCGGCGCCGCGGCCGCCGAGCCACCCGAAGAACGCGAAGCCGGCTGAGTTGAGTCCGAAGGCGGCCGCGTACCACTGCGGGGAAAGGCCGTAGATGTTCTGCAGGACGTACGTGGCGCCGGCGAGATAGGCGAACACGGCGGCCCAGAGGAAGCCCTGGTTGAGGAGGGCTCCGAGGAAGACCCGGTCGGCGAGCAGCGTACGGTAGTCGCGCATGGTCTGGGCGAATCCGCCTCGGACACGATGGTCGGCCGGAAGTGTCTCCGTGAAGATGAGCAGGGTGGCGATCAGGATGCCGGCGCCGATGACCGCGAGGACCACGAACAGGCCACGCCAGTCGACGAGCGCGGTGAGCAGCCCGCCCAGCAGCGGGCCGACGATCGCGGCGCACGCTCCGACCACGGTGAGCCGGCCGTAGAAGCGGATCAGCTCGCCGCCGGAGTGGACGTCGCGGCCCGCCGCCTGAGCGATGACGATTCCGACCCCGCCGGTGAGGCCTTGCACGAGCCGGGCGATGATGAGCACCTCGACGCTGGGGCTGATCGCGCAGAGCGCGGAGGTGACGATGTACGCGGCGACGCCGAGGCGGAGGATCCCTCGCCGCCCGAACTGATCCGAGATCGGTCCTGCGATCAACTGCCCGGCGGCCAGCCCGATCAGGCACGCGGTGACGGTCAACTGCGCGATGGAGGTCGCGGCACCGAGTTCGACCGTCAGTGCCGGCAGCGCGGGCAGGTACAGGTCCATCGAGATCGGCCCGAACACCGTCAGCAAGAGCAGCAGGGGCGGTAGAAACCGCCCCGCTACAGGCTTGGAGGGCGTTGTGGTCTCTGGCATCGTTCTTGCTTTCCTCGCGAGGTCGACGGGAGGGAGGCTGGGCGAAGGTCGCTACCGAGCTGTCATTCGACCATGCGCGCACATGTCCGCTGACGCACGGGGTCAGGGCTTGAGGAGGGTCTTGATGGCGCGGCGCTCGTCCATGGCCTTGTAGCCCTCGGCGACCTGCTCCAGCGGCAGGGTGAGGTCGAAGACCTTCCCGGGGTTGATCCGCCCCGACAGGACGTGGTCGATCAGGTCGGGCAGGTAGCGGCGTACAGGGGCGGGGCCGCCACGCAGGCCGACGTGGGAGAAGAACAGCTCTTGCCCGTCGACGGCGACCTCGTGGGGGACGCCGACGAAGCCGACGTTCCCGCCGGGCCGCGCCGAGTGCAGGGCCTGCCGCATGGCCTCGGCGGTACCCACGCACTCCAGGACCGCGTCGGCGCCGATGCCGCCGGTCAGCTCCTTGATCCGGGCGATGCCCTCCTCGCCGCGCTCGGTGACGATGTCGGTGGCGCCGAACTCCCTGGCCAGCTGCTGCCGGGGCTCGTGGCGGCTCATCGCGATGATCCGTTCCGCGCCCATCTCCTTGGCGGCGATGACCGCGCACAGGCCGACCGCGCCGTCACCGACCACCACGGCGGTCGAACCGGGCTTGACCTCGGCGGCGTCGGCGGCGTACCAGCCGGTGCCCATGACGTCGGAGACGGCCAGCAGGCCGGGCCACAGCTCCTCGTCCGGCACCTGGTCGGTGGCGACCAGGGTGCCCTGCGCGTTGGGGATGCGCACGTACTCGGCCTGGCAGGTGCTCATGAACTCACGGTTCAGGCAGCTGGACTGGAAGCCGTTGCGGCAGTTCGCACACGTGTTGTCCGAGGTGGCGAAGGAGCCGACGACGAACTGATCGGGCCGGACCGCGGTGACCTGGCTGCCGACCTCCTCCACGAAGCCCACGTACTCGTGACCCATCGGGTGAGCCTCCTGGGCCGGCTCCAGGCCGCGGTAGGACCACAGGTCCGAGCCGCACACACAGGTGACGGCCGTCCGGATGATCGCGTCGGTCGGCTTGAGGATCTTCGGGTCCTCCAGGGTCTCGAAGCGCACATCGCCGGGGCCGTGGATCACTGCTCCGCGCATCAAAGTTTCCTTTACGTGGTTAGGCGTCTGATATGCGGCTGCCGCCCGGTCGTACCGAAGGCGCAGGATTCCGCCGCAATCCACCTAACCGGCATTCTGCGGTGGTTACGAGTTACCAGCGAGAGGTGTACTCCCAGTACATCCCTCGCTTGGCGATGACGCCGTACGGTCGAGCTGTGGACAATCGTGACGAGGTCCGCGAGTTCCTCACCTCGCGGCGAGCTAAGATCACCCCGGAGCAGGCCGGCCTGATCGCCGGATCCCGGCGGCGCGTCCCCGGTCTGCGCCGCAGTGAGGTCGCGGCCCTTGCCGATCTGAGCGCCGAGTACTACGCCAAGCTCGAACGAGGCAACCTCGCCGGCGCCTCCGCGGCGGTGCTCGAAGCCCTCGCCCGCGCCCTGCGGCTCGACGACGCCGAGCGCGCCCACCTCCTGCACCTGGCCCAGACCGCCGACGGCTCGGACGTCCTCACCCGCCCCCGGCGCCGCGCCGCCCGGCCGCAGACGCTCCATCGCAGCCTGCAGTGGACGCTGGACGCGATCACCGCCGGACCCGCCTTCGTGCAGAACAGCCGCATGGACGTGCTCGCCGTCAACCAGTTCGCCCGCGCGTTCTTCGCCGACCTGTACGCCTCCCCGGCCAATCAGGAGAACCTGGCCCGGTTCGCGTTCCTCGACCCGGCCTCCCATCGCTTCTACCCGGACTGGGGTCCCTTCGCGGACATGTGCGTGGCCATGCTGCGCACAGAAGCCGGCCGCAACCCCCACGACAAAGAGCTCCACGACCTCGTCGGCGAACTGTCGACCCGCAGCGATGAGTTCCGCACCCGCTGGGGCGCGCACAACGTCCGCCGGCACGGCACCGGAACCAAACGCTTCAACCACGCCATCGTCGGAAAGCTCACCCTCGCCTTCGAGGGTTTGCAGATGGTCGCCGACCCCAGCCTCACCATCACCATCTACACCGCCGAACCCGGCTCACCCTCCGAGGAGGGCCTGCGCCTGCTCGCCTCCTGGGCGGCCACTCAGGAAGCCCGGACCCACACGGAGCCGTTGGCGGCGGACTGACCGGTCGGTGGCGAGGTCGGCGAGGGAGACCTCACCGACGGCGTAGCGCCGGCGGATGGAGCGGCAGGCGGGCGCGGGCGTCCTGAAGGCGCTCGCGGGCGTCCTGGAGACGCTCGCGGGGCGGGGAGGTCGGTCAGGTGTCGCGGTCGTAACGCAGACGCACCTCCGCGGCCAGCGTCTCGTCCTCGTGCTCCAGCCCGTACGTCCAGACGCGGCCCGCGTCGTCGACGCGGCCACGCAGCGGCAGGGTCCTGGCCAGCAGCTCGATGGCCAGCCCGCTCGTCGGCGCGTCACCGCCGTCCTCCACCGCCCCCGCGAACTCCGCGCAGGCGAGCTCCAGGTGCGCGATGCCGAGCTGCACCCGCAGCCGGGCCACGTCGTCCTGGGGGGCCACCTCGAGCGCCTCCAGCAGCACCTCGGCCGCCTCCCCCGGCTCGCCCCGCTCCAGCAGCAGCTCGGCCAGTTGCTGCGCGGCGTGCGCGCCCACGTCGTCCGGCCCGGCGGCGGCCAGCGCGGCCCGCAGTTCGTTCTCCGCCTCGTCGTAGTCGCCGGCCAGCACGGCCAGCCGGGCCAGGGCGAGACGCGCCAGCGGGACGTAGGCGGCCGTGCCGACGCCCAGGACCGCCTGCCACGCCCCCCTGGCCTGCTCGGCGCGGCCCTCGCGCTCGAAGCCCTGCGCGAGGTGACAGGCCGCCTGAGCGGCGAACTCCGGATGCCCGGTGGCCAGCGCGACCCGGGCGGCCGCCCGGGCCCCCTCCGGGTCGCCGCGCTCGTCGAGCACCACGGCCAGGCCCACGGCGGCCTGCGCCCGGTCGGGCTCCTCGGGGTCGGCGGCCAGCTCGCTGAGTATGGCCGCCGCGCCGTCGAGGTCACCGTGCTCGGCCAGGCGGCGAGCGGTGTCGAGAGGCGGGACCTGCAGCTCTGAGAACGTCAAGAGAGCTCCTTAGGCGACGGTCGGACAGAGCCTAACGAGTTCCGGTGATCATGTCTTCTCACTGGCCACGTTCAGCCTGGGTGGCGGGAAAAAATCCCGTAAAACGGACGTAGCCCTCCCCGTCCGAGCGCAACGGACGGAGAGGGCCACGGTTACGCGGCGGAGAAGGCCACGGTCCCGCGAACGCGACGTGCGGGTCAGTCACGGACGCGACAGCCGGATCATTCGCGAATGCGACAGCCAGCTCAGTTGCGGACGTAACGACCGGAGCTGTCGCGGGCGCGACAAACCAGGTCAGTCCTCGTACGCCTCCAGCGGCGGGCAGGAGCAGACCAGGTTGCGGTCGCCGTAAGCCTGGTCGATGCGCCGCACCGGCACCCAGTACTTGCCCTCCCGCAGCGACGGCAGCGGGTAGACCGCCTCGGTACGGCTGTAGGGATGGGCCCACTCGTCGGCCGCGACGGCCTCGGCGGTGTGAGGGGCGTTGCGCAGCGGGTTGTCGGCCCGGTCGTAGGCGCCCGAGGCGACCCGCGCGATCTCGCCCCTGATGGCCACCATCGCGTCGACGAACCGGTCGAGCTCGGCCAGGTCCTCGCTCTCGGTCGGCTCGATCATCAGCGTGCCGGCGACCGGGAAGGACATGGTCGGCGCGTGGAAGCCGTAGTCGATGAGCCGCTTGGCCACGTCGTCGACCGTGACGCCGGTCTCCTTGGTGATCTGCCGCAGGTCGACGATGCACTCGTGGGCCACCAGGCCGCCGCGCCCGGTGTAGAGCACCGGGTAGTGCGGGGCCAGCCGCCGGGCGAGGTAGTTGGCCGACAGGATCGCCTGCTCGGTGGCCGCGGCCAGGCCGTCGCCGCCCATCATCCTGACGTACGCCCAGGAGATCGGCAGGATGCCCGCCGAGCCGTACGGGGCCGCGGAGACCGCGCCGACCGGTGAGCCGGGGCGCAGCGGGTGGCCCGGCAGGTAGGCGGCCAGGTGGCCGCGGACCGCGACCGGGCCGACGCCGGGGCCGCCGCCACCGTGCGGGATGCAGAAGGTCTTGTGCAGGTTGAGGTGCGAGACGTCGGCGCCGAACTCGCCCGGCTTGGCCAGCCCGACCAGCGCGTTGAGGTTGGCCCCGTCGACGTAGACCTGGCCGCCCGCGTCGTGCACCTTGGCGCAGACCTCGGTGATCGTCTCCTCGAAGACGCCGTGCGTCGACGGGTAGGTGAGCATGATCGCGGCCAGCGCGTCGCGGTGCTTGTCGATCTTGGCGTCGAGGTCGGCCAGGTCCACGTTGCCCTCGGAGTCGCAGGCCACGACCACGACGCGCATGCCGGCCATGACGGCGCTGGCCGCGTTCGTGCCGTGCGCGGAGGACGGGATGAGGCAGATGTCGCGGTGCTCGTCGCCGTGGTCGCGGTGGTAGGCCCGGATCGCGAGCAGCCCGGCGAACTCCCCCTGGGACCCGGCGTTCGGCTGGATGGAGACCGCGTCGTAGCCGGTCACCTCGGCCAGCCATTCCTCCAGGGTCTCGATGAGGTGGTGGTAGCCCGCGGCCTGCCCGTCAGGCGCGAAGGGGTGGATCCCGGCGAACTCCGGCCAGGTGATGGGCTCCATCTCGGTGGTGGCGTTGAGCTTCATCGTGCAGGAGCCGAGCGGGATCATGGACCGGTCGAGGGCGATGTCCTTGTCCTGGAGCCTGCGCAGGTAGCGCAGCATCGCGGTCTCGGAGTGGTGGCTGTGGAAGACGGGGTGGGTGAGGTAGCCGGACTCCCGCGTCAGCGCGGCCGGCAGCGTGTCCAGCCCTTCGTCGGCGAGGAGGCCGGCCACCGGCCCGCTGACGCCGAAGGCGGCGGCGACCTGCTCGAGGTCGGCCGCCGTGGTCTTCTCGTCGCAGGCGACGGAGACGTGGTCGGCGTCGGCCTGCCACACGTTGACGCCGCGCTCGGCGGCCTGCCGGACGACGTCGGCGGCCCGGCCGGGCACCCTGGCCAGCACGGTGTCGAAGAACTCCCGGTGTACGACCTCGACACCGCCGCGGCGCAGGCACTCGGCCAGCGCGGCGGCGTGCCGGTGCACGCGGCCGGCGATGCGGCGCAGCCCCTCGGGCCCGTGGTAGACGGCGTACATGCCGGCGATGACGGCCAGCAGGACCTGCGCGGTGCAGATGTTGCTGGTGGCCTTCTCCCGTCTGATGTGCTGCTCGCGGGTCTGCAGGGCCAGCCGGTAGGCGGGCGCGCCGTCGGCGTCGACCGAGACCCCGACGAGGCGGCCGGGCATCTGCCGCTGCAGTCCTTCGCGTACGGACATGTAGGCGGCGTGCGGCCCGCCGAAGCCGAACGGTACGCCGAAGCGCTGCGAGGAGCCGATCGCGATGTCGGCGCCGAGCTCGCCCGGCGCGGTGACCAGGGTCAGCGCGAGCAGGTCGGCGGCGGCCACGACCAGCGCGCCCGCGGCGTGCGCCCGCTCGGCCACCGCGCGGAAGTCGCGCAGCCGGCCGGAGGCACCCGGGTATTGGACGAGCACGCCGAAGCACTCGGGCAGCTCACCGTCGAGCGCGTCCTCGACCAGCGTGATGCCCAGCGGCTCGGCGCGGGTGGCCAGCACCGCCTTGGTCTGGGGCAGCGCGTCGGCGTCGACGACGAACACGTCGCTCTTGGACTTGCCCGCGCGCCTGGCCAGCGTCATCGCCTCGGCGGCGGCTGTGCTCTCGTCGAGCAGGGAGGCGCCGGCGACGTCGAGCCCGGTCAGGTCGGAGACGACGGTCTGGAAGTTGAGCAGCGCCTCCAGGCGGCCCTGCGAGATCTCCGGCTGGTAGGGGGTGTAGGCGGTGTACCAGCCCGGGTTCTCCAGCAGGTTGCGGCGGATCACCGCCGGGGTGATCGTGTCGTGGTAGCCCAGGCCGATCATCGAGGTGAGCACCCGGTTGCGGCCCGCGATGGCCCGCAGCTCGGCGATGACCTCGGTCTCACTGGCCGCGGCGGGCAGCGAGAGCCGGTCCTTGATCCTGATGGACTCGGGGACGGCCACCGCCACCAGGTCGGCCACGGACTCGAAACCCACGGCCTCGAGCATGCGCTGCTGCTCGGATTCGGACGGGCCGATGTGCCGGGTCGAGAACGGCGGAGCTGACAGGTCGGTCATGGAAGGTGCCTCCCGAGGGCTATGGAGACCGGCGCCTGGGCGCGGGCGAGTGCCGGATCTCCCCCTCTGTCATGGCGACCTGAGAGCTTCACCCCCATGAGGGCTTGCACCGTCGGTGAGGCGCGCCTGGCGGGCGTGCCTGCTTTCCAGAGTTGCCTACCCCGAGCGGTACGGGTGCCTGAGAGATTCCGGGGAGGGTTGCTCCTTCGGCGCCCCGGGACCAGCCCGGGACTCTCCCGCAGGGGGTCGTCAGCCTTGCGCCTCTTAGGTTACTACCGGATTGCTACCCTATGCGGCGCGCCCGTCGCCGCTGGGCCAGCTCGTCAGCGGGGTGGTCGGCCGGGACGCTGTCCTCGACCGCCGCCCTTTCCCCCGGCAGCTCCGCGAGGGAGCCCTCGACCTCGCGCCAGACCCGGCCGAGCGCGATGCCGAACACGCCCTGACCGCCCTGGAGCAGATCGATCACCTCGTCGGCCGAGGTGCACTCGTAGACGCTGACGCCGTCGCTCATGAGCGTGATCTGCGCGAGGTCGCCGACCCCGCGGTCACGCAGGTGTTGTACGGCCGTACGGATCTGCTGGAGGGAGACTCCGGTGTCGAGGAGCCGCTTGACGACCTTGAGCACCAGGATGTCGCGGAAGCTGTAGAGCCGTTGGGAGCCCGAGCCGTGCGCGGCTCTTATCGTCGGCTGGACCAGCTCCGTGCGCGCCCAGTAGTCGAGCTGCCGGTAGGTGATGCCGGCCGCCGCGCACGCCGTCGGGCCGCGGTATCCGATGTCACTCGGCAGTGTCGTGGGCTGCTCGTCGAAGAGCAGACCCTGCTCTCCGGCACGCTGCCGCGCACTCTCACGCCGCACCGGATCTTCCTGGCCGGCCGTCTTTCCCTCGCCGCTGCTGACCGCCACGCGGACCTCCGGCTTTCTCTCATCCCATGGCCTGATCTGGGGGTTCGTAAAAGCGCGGCCATGGGTTTCACTTGCACCGTAGGACCGTGACCATGCGCAGTCAACGATCCCGCTCGGCGCGTCGTGAAGCGTAAATGCACTGAAATACCTACCCCGCCCGGCCAAAGTCTTCGGGGGTGATCGTGTCAAGGAACTCCCTGAACTTCTCCACCTCGTCCTCTTGGTCGTCGGGGATGATCACCCCGGCCTCCTGGACGACCTCCTCACTGGCGAAGATTCGTGCTCCGGTGCGCAAGGCGAGCGCGATCGAGTCGGAGGGCCGCGCGCTCACCTCTACGCCGTTGGAGAACACCAGGTCGGCGAAGAAGATACCGTCACGCAGGGCGACGATGTTGACCGCGCGCAGGCCCACGCCGAGGGCGCTCAGCACGTCCCTGAAAAGGTCGTGCGTGAGTGGCCGGGCTGGAGGCTCCTCCGCTTGGGCCAAGGCGATGGCCGTGGCTTCGGTCATCCCAATCCAAATCGGCAGGAACCTCTCCCCGTGTGCCTCCTTGAGCAAGACGATCGGCTGATTTGTGGGCATCTCTACGCGGACGCCCACGACCTCCATCTGCAACACGGGCTGCTCCATATTCGACTGGTCGGCGACCCCGGCACAGCTATTGGGCCGGTCCGCTTCTGCATTTCAACGTAACACCCGAGGGGCCTTGTATGTCCCGCTGGTCCGGTCATCGGCCTAGAACGGTTCGCACGCCCGTACGCACCAGAGCGGCGTGCAGATCGAGCAGCAGCGCCGACAGCTCCCTCGCGGCCTCGTCGGCCTCTCCGATGGCCCCTGGGGCCCGGCGTTTGAGTATGGGCGCGACCGTCTGCTCCACCAGACCGCACTCGCGCTCGGCCGCGGCCTTGACCGCGCGCAGATGCCGGGCGTGCAGGCCGAACCGGGCCAGGGCGCCAACGCTGCGCGCCACGTTGAGCGCCTCCTCGTCGTAGCGCCTGGCCGTCGCCGAGAGCAGCCCGTAGTCCTCGAGCTCGGCCAGCGTGTCCTCGTCGAGCCCGGCCGCCTCCAGCAGCTCGGCGCGGCTCAGCCGCACCTCCCGCGTCTCCGGCCGGTCGGTCACGGCACGCGGGCGGCCGAAGTGCTCGGCCATCTTGTCCTTGATCACCCGCAGCGGCAGGTAGTGGTCGCGCTGCTCGGTGAGGATGTAGCGGAGCTGCTCGACGTGCAGGTGGGTGAACTTGCGGTAGCCCGACGGGCTGCGCTCCGGCTCGATGAGCCCCTCGCCCTCCAAGAAGCGGATCTTGGAGATCGACACATCGGGGAACTCGCCCTGGAGCATGGCGAGCACCTCCCCGATGCTCATGTGCGAACGTGCCGCCTGCGCGCTCATGCGGCTTCCTCCGTGAGCCGCATGAACGCTGTGACTATCGGTCGCTCGCTGGGCTCGCTCATGCGCCGGCGGCGGTCCGCATCAGGAAGACGAGGCGGAACTTGCCGATCTGCACCTCGTCACCGGAGTGCAGCGGCACCTCCTCGATGCGCTCCCGATTGACGTAGGTGCCGTTGAGGCTGCCCACGTCGCGCACGGAGAACTGGCCGCCGCGAAGGCGGTAGAACTCCACGTGCCGCCGGGAGACCGTGATGTCGTCCAGGAAGATGTCGCTCTCGGGATGGCGCCCTGTGGTGGTGAGCTCCTTGTCGAGGCGGAAACGGCTCCCCGCGTTGGGCCCCCTGGTCACGGTGAGCAACGCCGTGCCAGGCGGCAGCTGCTCCACCAGCGCGCGCTCGGCGAGGAGCATGTCACCGGTCTCAGCCTCGTACGCCTCGATTCCCGCGACAGAGATCGTCGATGTGGTGTCCCCGGCGACCTCGGTTCTGGTCAGCGGTGACCCACAACGGGAACAGAAACGGGCATCCTCGGGGTTGGCGTGCCCGCACTGCGTGCAGTAGACGCTCGGCATCGATCGGCTCGGCCTCCTACCGCGAAGACGCGGCAACGGGGATCTGGGCGCGCCTCGCTTCGCTCTTCAAGTTTGCGAATGCCGCAACTTACGCTGATCAGCGGCAAAGGTCAAGGCGGGGCGCTGGACGACGGGTTCGGACGGTGACAAAGTTACCGCCGCCCGCGCCCCAAGGTCCATGCCGCCGCGCGTTTCTACATTACGATCTTGCACGTTCCGGCGCCACCGATCCGCCAGTGTCACGTTCCGTGATGATTCCATGCGAATTGCCGTACAGATTTCGGTCCCGAGGCTCAGGAGGCCGCCTCCTCGACCACGCGGGCCCAGTGCTCCAGGAGCGACTGCGCGGTGTCCACGTCGGCGGCCTCGGCCCACAGATCGGTGACCGGCTCGGTGGCGGCGGGCAGGATCAGCACCCAGCTCCCGTCCTCGGCGGCCACCCGCACCCCGTCGGTGGTGTCGACGCGGCAGCCGTCCGGCTCGGCCTCGGCGGCCTCGATGACCGAGCGCATGACGGCGCCCTTGGCCGCCCACGGGGTCGGCACCGTACGCTTGAGCAGCTTGGCCTCGGGGATGCGCGCGTCGATCTGGCTGAGCGAGAGCCGGGTGCGGGCGACCAGGCCGAGCAGCCGCATGAACGCCGCCACCCCGTCGATCGCCGGACCGAACTCGGGCACCACGAAACCGCCCCTGCCGTCGCCCGCGAAGATCATGTCTTCGTCCACCGCGGCCGAGGTGAGGGCGTCGACCGCCGTGGAGGTCCAGCGCACCTGCACGCCGTGGAAGCGGCAGACCTGCTCGGCGACCCTGGTGGTGGTGACGGGCAGCGCCACCCGGCCGGTCCTGCGCTCGGCGGCGATCAGGTCGAGCACGACGAGCAGGGCCCGCTCCTCGCCGATCAGCTGGCCCATCTCGTCCACCAGCGCGATGCGCTCCCCCACGGGGTCGAACCGCACACCGAAGGCCGCCCTGGAGGAGCTCACGAGCTCCGACAGGCGCTGCAGGTCCCTGCGGCGCTCGGCGAACGTCTCCGTGGGCGAGATGTCGTCCAGGCGGGCGTTCACGGTGAGCACGTCGACGCCGACCCGGCCGAGCAGCGTGGGCAGGACCAGCGCGGAGGTCCCTCCGGCGCAGTCGACGACGACCTTCATGTCCCTGATACCGGTCATGTCGACGCAGCGCAGCAGCTCGTACGCGTAGTCCTCGACCGCCCTGGCGGGAAAGCGGAGCTCGGCGATCTCGCCGGGGAAGGCGCGCCGGAACTCCTGGCGGGAGAAGACGCGCTCCAGCTTGCGCTGGGCGGCCGGGGGCAGGTCGGCGCCGCGGTCGTCCATGATGACGATGTCGATGCTCTGCGGGTCGCCGGCGGTGGTGCGCAGCGCGATGCCGCCCGCCGCGGACTCCCTGGCCGTGTGGAAGCGGGCCACCGGCAGCGGCGCGGCCTCCAGGTCGAGGACGTTGATGGCGCTGGCGTTGAGCGCGCCGATCACGGCCCGCTTCAGCGCCCTGGCGGCCAGCGAGGAGTCGCGCGAGGTGACGACGTGCTCGCCCTTCTTCAGGGTGGTGGCGTACGCGCTGGCCAGCCGTACGCACAGCTCGGGGGTGATCTCCACGTTGACCAGGCCGCTGACGCCGCGGGGACCGAACAGGCTGCGCTGGCCGCGCGACTCCCAGATGACGCTGGTGTTGACGACGGCGCCGGCCTCGATGGTCTTGAAGGGGTAGATCTTGACTCCGCTGGAGACGTACGCCTCGGGCTCGATGACGCACTCGTCGCCGATGACGGCGTTCTCCTCGATGCGGGCCCCGGCCATCACGTCGGTGCTCTTGCCGATCACGCAGCCGCGCAGGTGGCTGCCGGGGCCCAGGTAGACGTTGTCGTGGACGACCGCCCGGTGCAGGAAGGCGCCTTCACGCACGACCGTGTTGTTGCCGAGCACGGTGTACTCGCGCAGCTCGGCGCCGGCCTCGACCTTGGCGTACGCGCCGACGAGCAGCGGGCCCTTGAGCACCGCGTCGGGGTCGACCGAGGCCGACTCGGCCACCCAGACGCCCGGCGAGACCTCGAAGCCGCCGATGTCCACGGCGACCCGGCCGGACAGGGCGTCGGCCTGGGCCTTGAGGTAGCTCTCGTGGGTGCCGACGTCCTCCCAGTAGCCCTCGGCGACGTAGCCGAAGATGGGGGCGCCGCGCTCCAGCAGGGTGGGGAAGACGTCGGCCGACCAGTCGACGGGCTCTCCGGAGGCGACCGCGTCGAGGACCTCGGGCTCCATGATGTAGATGCCGGTGTTGACGGTGTCGGAGAAGACCTGCCCCCAGGTGGGCTTCTCCAGGAAGCGCTGGACCCGGTTGCCCTCGTCGACGATCACGATGCCGAACTCGAGGGGGTTGGGCACCCGTTTCAACCCGATGGTGACAAGCGCCGAATTTTCACGGTGAAAACGGACCATATCCGACAAATCGATATCGGTCAGGGCGTCGCCGGAGATCACCAGGAATCGGTCGTCGCGCAGGCGGGCCGCGGCGTTCTTCACACTGCCCGCCGTGCCCAGCGGAACGTCCTCGGTGGCGTATTGCAAGCTCATGCCGAGTTCGTCGCCGTCGCCGAAGTAGTTGCGCACGAGCGCGGCCAGGAACTGGAGGGTGACCACGGTCTCGGTGATGCTGTGCCGTTTGAGCAGCCGCAGCACGTGCTCCATGATCGGGCGGTTGACCACGGGCAGCAGGGGCTTGGGCTGGTTGGCCGTCATCGGACGCAGCCGAGTGCCCTCTCCACCCGCCATGACGACCGCCTTCACCCGATCACTCCTCCTTGGCCGC
This sequence comes from Nonomuraea sp. NPDC049129, assembly GCF_040648495.1. NCBI lineage: Bacteria > Bacillati > Actinomycetota > Actinomycetes > Streptosporangiales > Streptosporangiaceae > Nonomuraea > Nonomuraea sp. NPDC049129. The sequence continues at coordinate 86,285 of NZ_JBEZDU010000026.1, forward strand.
GGTTACGAGCCGTCGTACCTGTACCCCATACAACACCCCCGACCACCAGTACAGGCCCGTTCCCCAGAGCGCAAAGGCCCATCCGACAATTCGTGCTATATCGGCATACCACCCAGTGTGGGAGGCAAGGAAGAGCAGAGGGAAGGCGTACATCAGGTTGAACATGGCGGCCTTGCCCAGGAAATGCACCTGAAGTGCCTTGTAACCGCTCTTCCGAAGTACGGGAAAGAAACACGCGACGAAGAGTTCGCGACCCAGGATGATCGCCACCAGCCACCACGGAATGACGTCGCGCACCAGCAGCGCCAGGATCGTGGCGAAGACATAGAGCTTGTCGGCGGCCGGGTCGATGATCCGGCCGAGCCTGCTCATCTGGTTGAAGGCGCGAGCGATCTTGCCGTCCAGCCAGTCGGTGAACCCGGCGACCGCGAGCACGAGGATCGCCCAGGCGTCCGCCTTCGGCCCCAATACCAGCCAGAGGAAGACGGGAACGCCGAGGAGGCGCAGGAAGCTCAGCAGGTTCGGAACCGTCCAGATCCGATCCTCGGCGGAAGTTTCGCTCACGCTGCCGACCCTACTGCGTCGCCTTTCTCCGCAGCGGGGTTGGCAGCGGCTCATCCTTTCCGCCGACACTCCCCGCGGCTCTGGGCGACGCCACGCGGATCGGCGCGTCGCGAGAGGTTAGCGTCGGCCCTCACCGCGCAGGTGTAGTGGGATGAAGCGGAACATCCTGATCGTGATGTGCGCCGGCCTGTTCGTCGTCCTGCTGGACGTGACCATCGTGAACGTGGCGCTGCCGTCGATCGCGGCCGGCCGGCACGCCGGGCTCGCGGACCTGCAGTGGGTGGTCGACGGCTACCAGATCGCGCTGGCCGGGCTGCTGCTGACGGGCGGCACACTGGGCGACCGCTTCGGACACCGGCGGGTGGTGCTGGCGGGGTTCGGCCTGTTCGGCGTGGCGTCGGCGGGCTGCGCGTTCGCGCCGGGCGTCGGGGCGCTGGTGGCGGCGCGGACGGTGCAGGGCGTGGGCGCCGCGCTGCTCCTGCCGGGCACGCTGGCGGTCATCACCCGGACCTTCCCCGGCGAGCGGGAACGGGCCAGGGCCATCGGGGTCTGGGCCGCAGTGGGCAGCGCGGCCCTGCCCGCCGGGCCGCTGCTCGGCGGGGTGCTGATCCAGGCGTTCGGCTGGCCGTCGATCTTCGCCATCAATGTGCCGATCATCCTGATCATCTTCGTGGCGGTGCTCCGGGTCGCTCCGGCCGACGAGCCCGAGCGCCGGCCGATCGACCTGCCGGGCACTGTGACGGGCGCGGGGACGCTGCTGGTCCTGACGTACGCGGTGATCCAGGCGGGGCGTGACGGGCCCGACTGGCGGCTGTTCGGGGCCGCCGCGGCGCTGCTGGCCGCGTTCGTGGTGATCGAGAGCCGGCGGGAGGCGCCGATGCTGCCGCTCGGGCTGCTGCGGCGCCCCTCGATCGCGGTCGGCACGATCGGCTCGGCGACCATGAACTTCGGGATCAACGGCATGATGCTGCTGATCACCCTGTACCTCCAGGGCGTGCTGCGGCTGTCCCCGATGACGGCGGGCGCGGCGCTGCTGCCGCTGTTCGTGCCGCTGGCGCTGCTGTCCGCCCCGTTCGGGCGCCTCGCCGGCCGGTACGGGCCGCGTCCCGTCATGGTCGCCGGGCTGGTGGTCCTGGCGGCGGGCATGGGGCTGCTGCTCCTGGTACGGCCGGCCACGCCGTACCTGGTGCTGCTCCCGGCGCTGGCCGTCATGGGGCTCGGCGCGGCGCTGCTGACGCCGAGCGTGGTCGCCCTGGCCATGAGCGACCCACCGCCCGGCAGGGAAGGGCTGGTGAGCGCGATCAACAACACCGCCCGGCAGGCGGGCGGCGCGATCGGCGTCGCGGTCTTCGGCGCGATGGCGGGCGCTCCCGGCGGGCCCCGCTTCATCGGCGGGCTGCATGGGGCGGCCGTGGTGGCGGGAGTGGCCTACCTCGGCGTGACGGCCCTGACCCTGACCCTCGGCCTCACCACCGGCCACCCCACAACCCCCTCGTCTGTACGCTCCCAGACCTGTACCTGACCACTCCAGGCCCGCATCTGACCGCCCGCCCCAAGACCCGCGTCCGACCACCCCAGGCCCACATCTGGCCACCCCAGACCCAAGGCCGGTCACCACGGGCCCGCATCTGACCGCCCGCCCCAAGACCCGCGGCTGACCGCCGGCACCAAGCCGTCCCGGGCCAGACCGCACCACCCGAGATCCGCCACCGCCCGAAACCCCCATCGGGAGCCTCCACCACCGGGGGTCGGGTCCCGAAGGCTGAGGCCGCCGACCGTGATCGGTGGGCGGGGGTCAGTAAGGGTCGGTCAGCCGGAGGGACGGTTGGCCGGGGTCCGTCAGTCGTGGTCGGCCGGAGGCGGCGGCCGGGGTCGATCGAGCGGCTCGGCCGGGGGCGTCCGGAGTCGGCCGAACGGAGCCGACTGGGGTCATTCAGGTCCGACGGCGGGAGGGACGGTTGGCCGGAGGCGGGCGGTCAGGTGCGCAGGAAGCTGTGGGTGTGGCCTACCGGCTCGAAGCCGAGCCGTTCGTAGAAGTCCTTGGGCCAGTCGGCGGCGTCGGCCAGCAGGAACACCAGCTCGCTGTCGGCCGCCTCGGCGAGCAGCGCCCTCATCAACGTGCGGGCGTGCCCCCGGCCCCGGTGGCGGTCCCCCGTGTAGAGGTCCTCGATCTGTGTGACGGCGCCGTTCCGGTAGATGTCGGCCCGCGCGGCGAGTTGGCCGTCCTCCGTCCGTACTGCGCGGAAGCCCACCGTGTCGGCGCCGCGCAGCCGCTCCTCCACGCGCCTGGCGAGCTGGTCGATCACGTCGTCGGTGGCCTCGGGCAGCGTCTCGCGCCAGCCGGCCCGGAGCGTGGGCAGCAGCGCGGGCAGGCCGAGGTGCTCCACGGGTGCCGCGTCGTGCGGGAACGCGCCACGGAAGACCATGACCAGGTTCGTCTCATGCGTGTAGCCCGCGGCCTCGAAGGCGGGCGCGTACGCCCGGCCCAGGCGGTCGTCGTCGACGTTGACCAGCCGGTGGGCGTACCCGGCGAGCACCTGGTCGGCCGCCTTCAGCGCCGCGCCGGGATCGTCGCCGGACCAGATGACGACCTTGTTGTCGTCGTACGAGCCGGGGTAGCGGTCGTTGAGGACGGCGAACCCGCCGGGCACCTCGACGGTCCGCCCCGCCTTCCGCCGGGCGAAGTCGTGCGCGAAGGCGACGCTACGGGCGAAGTCGTGCGCGAAGGCGGCACTACGCGCGGAGTCGGGCGTTAACCCGGCGCTACGGGCGAAGTCACCCTGAGACCCGGTATCCGCGCCGCCGAAACCGCCGGTCATGGGCGGGCCGCCGTGATGAAGCGTCTGATGAGGTCGGAGTCCTTCACCCCGGGCGCCACCTCGACCCCGCTGGACACGTCCACGCCCCACGGCGCCGCGGCGGCGACCGCCTGAGCGACGTTGGACGGGTCGAGGCCGCCCGCGAGCAGCCAGTGCCCCGTGGGGCGGCCGCGTACCGCCGCCCAGTCCCAGGGCTCGCCGGAGCCGGGGCGGGGCGCGTCGACGATGAGCAGGTCCTCGTCGTAGGCGCCGCAGCGCAGGTCGGCTTCGGCGTCGACGGCCCTGACCAGGGTGTGGCCGAGATCCTTCAGCGCGGTGAAGTCGCCGTGCGGATGCCGGCCGTGCAGCTGGACGCCGCGCACCCCGGAGGTGAGCGTGGCGGCGCGGACGGCCTCAGGGGTCTCGCCGCGGAACACGCCGACGGTGAGGACGTGGGCGGGGACCGCCGCGGCCAGCTCGGCGGCCCGCTCGGGGGTCACCTGACGAGGGCTTCGGGTCAGCACGAAGCCGATGGCGTCGGCGCCCGCCTCGACGGCGGCCGCCACGTGCTCGGGCTCACTCAACCCGCAGATCTTCACGTACACACCGTCGACCCTAACGGCGAACGGCGGCGACCGGGGCCCCCGGCGACCCCGAGCGGCCGGGCCCCGGGGCGACCCCGAGTGAACGGCGGCGGCCGGGCCCCGAGCGGACGGCCGCGACCAGGACCCCGGCGACCCCCGAACAGCGCGCGGGTCAAGGGCCTCGGCCAGCGTGCGGGTCAGCTCAGGGGATCACCCGGGGGGCCGCCGCGGGAGTGGCGGAGGGGCTGGCGCAAGGGGTGGTGTACCGGGCGGAACGCCGCGTCCACCAGGCCGGTGCGGTAGGCGACGACGGCGGCCTGGATCCGGTTGCGCAGCCCCAGTTTGTCCATGGCGGCGGCGACGTGGGACTTGACCGTGGTCACGCCGACGCCCAGCTCCTCGGCGATCTCCGCGTTGGACAGGCCGGTGCCGACCAGCGCCAGCACCTCCAGCTCGCGGTCGGTGAGCCCGGCGGGGACCGGTACGCTCGCCGCCTCCTCGGCGGCCAGGAAGCGGGCGACCACCCGGCGCAGCACTGAGGGGGCCAGGAGCTGCTCGCCGGTCGCGGCCCTGCGTACGGCGTCGACCATGCGTTCTGGCTCGTCGTCCTTGACCAGGAAGCCGACGGCGCCCGCGCGCAGGGCGGCGTAGACGTTGGAGTCCTCGGCGAACGTGGTGAGCACGACGATCCTGGCGGCCGGCCGAGCCAGCAGGATCCGCCTGCTCGCCTCCAGCCCGTCGACCCTGGGCATGCGCAGGTCCATCAGGATCACGTCGGGCAGGTGGAGTTCGGCCAGGCGTACGGCCTCGGCGCCGTCCACGGCCTCGGCCACGACCTCCATGTCGCCCGTGACCTGCAGGAGCATGCGCACGCCCGCGCGTACCAGCGCCTGGTCGTCGGCGACCAGCACGCGGATCACGCGCCACCTCCCGTGAGGCCGCCGGTGAAGCGCTCGGTGACGCATCCCGTGCGCCCGACCACGTACTCGGTGGCGTGCAGCTCGGTGATGTGCGGGGCGGCGGTGGGCATGGTCGCGGTGAGCAGCCAGCCGCCGTCCTGGTCGAGGCCCGCGGTCAGCGTGCCGCCGAGCGCGCGGACGCGCTCGCGCATCCCGGCCAGGCCGCGGCCGGACGAGGGCAGGCGTTCGATGGTGGTGGGCGGGGAGCCGTTGCGTATGTGTACGGTCAGCCCTTGGCCGGCGGTGGTGACGGCGACACTCACCTGAGTGCCGGGACCGGCGTGCTTGAGCACGTTCGTGAGACCTTCCTGGACGATGCGGGCCGCGGAGGCGCGGGCCACGAGGGGGGCGTGCGCGGTGGCGGGGTCGAGCTCCAGCTCGACCTGGAGGCCGGCGGCGGTCATCCGCTCGGCGCACTCGCGTATGAGGGCCGCGGGGTCGGCGGCCATGTCGGGGCGGCGGCCGGGGTCGCGCAGCACGTCGAGCAGCCCGCGCAGGTCCTCCAGCGCCTGGTGGCCGGTCTCGCGGATGTCGGCCAGCGCGTCGGCGACCGGCCCCTCGGGGGCGGCGTAGCGGGCGGCACTGGCGCGCAGGACCATGGCGCCCACGTGGTGAGCCACGATGTCGTGTACCTCGCGGGCGATGTTCTCGCGCTCGAGGAGCTGGTCGGCGCGTACCTGGGCGACCGCCAGCCGCGCCGACTCGCGCAGCCGCAGCCCCTCGGCCTCGGCGGCCGCCTGCCGTACGCCCAGGTAGCGGCCGATCGCGACGGGTGTGGTCACCAGGGCCATCAGGACGGCGACGCGGAACGCGGTGACCTCGGTCGAGTCCTGGACGATCGCGATCGAGGCGAGCATGGTGCAGGTCACGTAGGTGACCGTGATCCAGGCCCAGGAGGCGATCCGCATCGCGAACACGCAGAGCGCGATCAGCGTCAGGATCAGGCAGGTGGTGACCGTGTCGTTGAGATACTGGTCGGCGGCGATCAGCAGCACGCTCTGGAACATGAACACCAGTCCGGGAAAGCGCCGCGCGACGCCGAGGGAGAGCCCGCCCAGCACCGCGAGCAGTCCCACGACCCAGACCGGCTGGGTGCCGTTGTGCCAGTCGGTCCAGGTGCTCAGCACCGTGAAGGCCACTCCGCCGCCGGCCAGCAGCACGTCCGGGGTGAGGTCGGCGTCCTTCAGCCGCCCGGCGGGGCCGCGCAGGTAGGCGCCGATGAGAACGGGCAGGGCGGGGACGAGCACCGAGTACATCCACGCGTTCGTGGTGAACGCGATGCCCGGGTCGGCCAGGTTGACCGCGGTCGCGGCGACGGCCACGCCCAGGGCCAGGCAGGTCGGCCGCCAGCCCGAGCGGTAGGCGACCAGGCCGACGGAGACGCAGAGCAGCATCTGGGCGGTGTTGGAGGTGAACGACCCCACCTGGTCGGTGAAGACGAGGAAGGCGGCCAGGTAGAGGCTCACCGCCAGCGGCGCCCGCCTGACCAGGCCCATGGGCGCGCCCACGCCCACGGCCATCGGGATCACCTCGTTGCCCGGCAGCAGGGCGGAGCCGCCGCCCTTGGCCGACAGCAACACGTCGAGAGCGGTCCCCGCGGCCGCGAGCACAAGGTCGAGCGGCACTCCACGCCATCGCATGCGCCCACGTTATCCGGGTGCCGCGCACCCGCCGGACCTACAGCCGGACCTACAGCCGGGCCTCCCGCCGCTCCTCCCGCCGACGCCCGCCGCTCCTCCCGCCGGAGGAGGCGGTCTCCTCCAAGTGGCCGCGGCTTCGTCCCTTGGGGGGACGAAATCGGGGCGAGAACTCCCTTACGTTTGTGGTATGCCCAATGACACCGCAATGTTCCTCGGCCAGTTCCTGCGCGCTCCGGCCACCATCGGGGCGCTCGCGCCCAGTTCACGGTGGCTCGCGGCGGCGGTCTGCGCGCCGGTGCCGGAACGCGGCGAGCCGACCGTGGTCGAACTCGGCCCTGGTACGGGGCCCTTCACCGCCGAGATCCAGCGCCGGCTGAGCGGGCGCGGCCACCACCTGGCCGTGGAGGTCAACCAGTCGCTGGCGGCGTTGCTGGCCGAGCGGTTCCCCACCGTGGACGTCGCGAACGACGACGCGACCGAGCTGCGCCGCCTGCTCGGCGAGCGCGGCCTGCGGCAGGCGGACGTGGTGGTCAGCGGGCTGCCCTGGGCGGCCTTCCCCGAGGACCTGCAGCGCGGGCTGCTCGGCGCGGTGGCCTCGACGCTGAGCCCGGCGGGGGCGTTCACCACCTTCTCCTACATTCACGCCGTTCCGCTGAACTCGGCGCGCCGCTTCCGGGCGCTGCTGGCCGAGCGGTTCGAGGAGGTCGTGCGGGGCCGTACGGTGTGGCGCAACGCGCCTCCGGCGTTCGTGTTCCACGCCCGCCGGCCGCGACCCTGAACAGAACTTACTTCTACAATGGTGTGATGGATTTCACGCTTCCCGAAAGCGCCCTGGCCGTCCAGCGCGGCATCGGCGACATCTGCGCACGTTATGACCTTGATTACTGGCAGCGGTGCGAGGCGGACAAGCGCTGGCCGGAGGAGGTCTGGGCGGAGCTGGCCAAGGGCGGGTGGCTGGGTCTGGCCGTACCCGAGGAGTTCGGCGGGGGCGGCCAGGGGCTGCTGGAGCTGGCGGTGGCGACGGAGACGCTGGCCGCCTCGGGGGCGGCGGGCGGCTCGGCGTTCACGTACGTGCTGACACCCGGGTTCGGCGCGCTCACCCTGGCCAGGCACGGCACGGCCGAGCAGCGGGCGGAGCTGCTGCCCCGGCTGGCCACGGGTGAGGTGGAGACGTGTTTCGCGCTGACGGAGCCGGACGCCGGCTCCAACTCGCTGGCGATCACGACGGCGGCCCGGCGCGACGGCGACGACTACGTGATCAAGGGTCAGAAGATCTGGATCACCGGCGTGCAGCGGGCCACCTGGATGCTGCTGGTCACCAGGACCGTCCCGGCGGCCGAGGCCAGGCCGCGTACGCACGGGCTGACCGTCTTCCTGGTGAACGTGCCGGAGGCGGTGGCGGCCGGGCGGCTGTCCTACCAGCCGATCCCGAAGCTCGGCGCCAACACGACGCCGTCGAACATGGTGTTCATCGACGATCTCCGGGTGCCCGCCTCCAGCGTGGTGGGGCAGATCGACCAGGGCGCGGCGGTGCTGTGGGACATCCTCAATCCCGAGCGGGTCCTGCTCGCCGCCTCCGCGCTCGGCGGGGCCGAGGTCGCGTTGCGGGTCGCGGTGCAATATGCCAAGGAGCGCGAGGTGTTCGGCCGGCCGATCGGCGCCAATCAGGCGATCGCGTTCCCGCTGGCCCAGGTCAAGGCCAAGATCGAGCTGGCCCGCCTGATGATCTACAAGGCGGCGTGGTCGTTCGACCGGCGCCTGCCGTGCGGCACCGAGGCCAACATCGCCAAGCTCACCGCCTCACAGGCGGCGTGGGAGGCGGCCGACGCCGCGTTCCAGACGCACGGCGGGATGGCGTACTCGCTGGAGTATCCGGTGGCCAGGCTGCTCACGGACGCCCGCATCGGGAAGGTGGCGCCCGTGACGGAGGAGCTGCTGCTCAACTACCTCGCGACCCAGGTGCTCGGGCTGCCACGCAGCTTCTGACCGATCGACACTACCGATCGACGGTGTGGCCGATCTGCCACGCGCACCAGCGACCGGCGCGGGCCGCGGCTTCGTCTCCCGGGGCGGCGTTCTCGGCCTCGGCGGACAAGCCCGATCCGGCACTGGTGCGGCAGCAGCCCTTCCACACCGTCCAAGGGTCACGCCTACCCTGGGCGCGCGGGTGAAACCGCAGGTCAGCCGAACTCCGGTGACCGTTTCTCGCGCACCGCCCGCACACCCTCCACCACGTCGGGGCCGCTGAAGCCGAGAAACTCCATGGCCAGCGAGGCGTCGAAGGTGGGCCCGGCCATGCGCAGCCAGTTGTTCAGGGAGTATTTGGTGAGGCGGATGGCCTCCTGGGAGCCGGCCGCGAGCCGCACGGCGATCTCCATCGCCTTGTCGTGCACCTGGTCGTCGTCGACGCACAGGCTCACCAGGCCCATCCGCTCGGCCTCCGCGCCGGTGACGGGCTCGCACAGCAGCAGGTGGTATTTGGCCTTGGCCAGCCCGCACAGCAGCGGCCAGATGATCGCGGCGTGGTCGCCCGCCGCGACGCCGAGCCTGGTGTGGCCGTCGATGATGCGGGCGGTGCGCCCGGCGACGGAGATGTCGGCCAGCAGGGCGACGGCCAGCCCGGCGCCCACCGCGGGCCCCTGGACGGCGGAGACGATCGGCTTGGCGCAGTTGAGCACGTTGTAGACGATGTCGCGGGCCTCGGCGAACACGCGCAGCCGGGTGGCGTGGTCGCGGGTCATCTCCTCGATCATCGACAGGTCGCCGCCGGCGGAGAACGCCTCGCCCTCTCCCCTGACGACCACCGCCCGGACGGAGTCGTCGCGGTCGACGTCGCGCCAGATCTCGGCCAGCTCGCGGTGGCCGGTCATGTCGACGGCGTTGCGCCTGCGCGGCTCGCTGATCGTGATCCGCAGCACGCCGTCGGCGGGCGTGTCGATCTTCAGCTTCTCGTACGCGTTCCGGTACGTCACAGAGCCTCCCGCAGCCGGTCAGCCACGTAGTCGCGGGCCTCCACAGCCTGGTCGAACAGGCCGGGCAGGCCGAAGAAGCCGTGGATCGCCCCGTCGAACCTGCGCGTCTCGACGGGCACCCCGGCCTCGGCCAGCCGCGCGCCGTAGCGCTCGCCGTCGTCGCGGAGCACGTCGTACTCGGCGGTCACCACGGTCGCGGGCGCCAGCCCGGCGAAGGACGGCAGCCGCAGCGGGGACAGCCGTGGATCCGCCGGGTCGGCCTGGCCGGCGTAGGTGCGCAGGAACCACGCGAATTCCTCGGCGTCGAGGCCGAGGCCCGTGGCGAACTCGGTGTGGCTGGGGGAATCCATGGCCGCGTCGAGCGCCGGATAGATGAGCACCTGGTGGGCCAGGTTCAGCCCGGCGTCGCGGGCCTGCCAGGCGGCCACTGCGGCGAGGTTGCCGCCGGAGCTCTCGCCCATCACCGCGACGCCGCCGTCGCACTGGTAGAAGGCGGGGCGGGCGAAGATGTCGCGCACCACGGTCCAGGCGTCGTCGGCCGCGGCCGGGAACGGGTGCTCGGGCGCCAGCCGGTAGTCGACGGAGACGACCACCGCGCCGGTGCGGATGGCCAGGTCGCGGCCGAGCGCGTCGCTGCGCTTGATGCCCCCGGTCACCCAGCCGCCGCCGTGGAAGAAGACCACCACGGGCAGCGCGCCGTCGCCCCGGTCGGCGCGGTAGACGCGGATGGGCACGTCCTCGGCGCTCTCGTCGCGGACGAAGGGCAGGTGGGTGAGCGGCCCGCGCTGGGGCGCGAGGCCGTCCTGGTTCCGGGCCTCCTGAATCTCGGCCAGGTCCATCCCGGCCGGGCCGGGGCCGGGATCGGACATGTAGCGCTCGACGAACTCCTGCGCCTGGGGGTGCAGTGGCATGATCGAAGCCTAGCGGGCCGCCTCCACGAGCGCGTCGAAGAGCCGTCCGTCCTCGGCCCGCTCCGGGTGCCACTGCACGCCGACCCCGAACCGGTGGCCCTGCAGCTCGATGCCCTCGACGATCTGGTCCTCGGCCCAGGCCACGGCCAGCAGCCCGTTGCCGAGCCTGCGTACCGACTGGGTGTGCGGCGCGACCACCTCGACCTTGTCGCCCACCGCCTTGCCGAGCTTGCTCGACACGCTCACCTGGATGACGTGCGGCGTGCCCGGCTCGGCGTGCCGCTCGTTGTCGAGCACCTCGGGCAGCCAGGGGATCAGCGTGCCGCCCTGGGCGACGTTCAGCACGTGCATGCCGCGGTCGATGGCCAGGATCGGCACGTCGGCCTGTACGGCGGCGCGGGCCAGGGCCAGCTCGAACCGGTCACGGTGTCCCTGCGCCTCGGGCACCCGCTCGTCCTGTTCCTCGCCGTAGGCGCTACCGCCCACCTCGACCCCGCCGGCCAGCACCACGCCCCGCAGCCCTCGTACGTAGTCGTCGATCGCGTGCAGGTTCAGCGGCGGCAGCACCACGGGGGCGCCTCCGGCGCGCTCGACGGCCTTGGCGTAGGACGGGGGCGACAGCACCGCCTCCCGCACCCAATCGCCCCAGCGGGCGGCTTCGAAGTAGGCGGTGATGCCGATCAGCGGTCGGGACATGCGATCTCCAGGGTGCCTGGTGGAGTACGTGCCGCCGCCGGTGGTGACGACGGCCGCACGCCCATCATGGCGTACACCATTTCGGTTATGTCACCTCTCCTGAAGATCCCTGCTGCATAAGGGGTGATTACCGCACCGTGAGAAAGACCGGCAGCTCCGCCGCGGAATTGGAGAACAGGGACGGTACGGGGACCAGCGCCGCGGACGGAACGGCCAGCGACAGGCCCGGATAGCGGCGGAAGAGGGCGGGCAGCGCCTCGGTGGCCTCCAGGCGGGCCAGCGGGGCGCCCAGGCACAGGTGGGGACCGCCGCCGAAGGCCAGGTGCCTGCGCTGCTCGCGGGTGATGTCGAAGCGCGCGGCGTCCTGGCCGTGGTGCGCCTCGTCGCGTCCCGCCGCGCTGTACGGAGCCAGGATGGCCTCTCCGGCGGGGATGGTGACGCCGGCGATCTCGATGTCCTCCAGCGGGTAGCGGGCCATGAAGTTGCCGATGGGCGCGTCCCAGCGCAGCGTCTCCTCCACCACGGCCGACCAGGTCTCCTCGCCACCGACCACCGCCAGAGCGCGCTGCTCCGGGTGGGTGAGCAGGGCGCGGGCGCCGTTGACGATCAGGCTGAGCGTGGTCTCGTGCCCGGCGGCGAGCATCAGCCACAGCGTGCCGACCAGCTCCTCGTCGGTGAGCCGCTCCGGGTCGTCGCGCTGGGCGGCGATCAGCGCGCTGATCAGGTCGTCGCCGGGCTCGGCGTGCCGCGCGGCGACGAGCCGGTCGAGCAGCAGGTAGATGTCGCGCTGGGTCTTGAGCACCTCTTCCGGGGCGGTGGTGGAGCGGAAGATGCTGTCCACCAGCTCCCGCAGCTCCGGGCGCTCCTCCTCCGGCACCCCGACCAGCTCGCAGATCACCTGCATGGGCACCGGGTAGGCGAAGTGCTTGCGCAGGTCGACGGTCCCGTCGGCGGCCGCGTGCGAGGGCAGGTCGTCCAGCAGCCCGCCGACGATCCCGGCGATGCGCGGCCGCATGCTCTGGACGCGGCGCGGCGTGAGCGTCTGGGTGACGAACTTACGCAGCCGGTGGTGCTCCCGCCCGTCGGCGGTGACCATGTTGGTGACCTTGACCATGCCGATGAGCGGCCAGTCGTCGGTGATGCGGCCGTCACGGACGGCCGTCCAGTTGTGCCAGTCCTTGCTGACCCTGCGGTCGGTCAGCAGGTCGGCCAGCAGCGCGTGATGGGTGACCGACCACGCCTCCACGCCGCCCGGCAGGACGACGCGGACGACGGGGCCCAGCTCCCGCAGCCGGGCGGCCTCGCCGTGGTGGTCGGTCCCGGCGGGGTCGAGGGTGACTACAGGGATCATGAACGGTCTCCAAGCGCGCGGAAGTGGACGGGCAGCGAGGCGGGGCAGCGGGTCCACGGTGACGGGTGCGGGGTCAGCTCCGCGGCGTCCACGGACAGGCGCACGTCAGGCAGCAGGTGCAGGGCCGTCTCCACCGCGGTGCGGGTGATGAGCCGGGCGGGGACGGGCGCCGGGCAGACGTGCGGACCGGCGCTCCAGGCCAGGTGGGCGCGGTTGCCCAGCTCGATCTCCGTCGCGCCGCCGTGGACGCGCGGGTCGTCGTTGGCCGCCCCCAGGCCCAGGACGAGCGCGTCACCGCGGGCGATACGCCGGCCGCCCAGCTCGGTGTCGCGCAGGGCGTACCGGGCGGGCATGTTCGTCATGGGCGGGTCGCGCCAGAGCACCTCGTCCAGCGCGTCGTCGACGCCCAGGCGCCCGCCGCGCACCCGGCCGGCGAAGCGCGGGTCGGTCAGCATGAGCCGGAAGGTCTGCGCGATCCACGTGGTCGTCGTCTCCTGCCCGGCGGAGATCATCACCACCATCGACTGCAGCACCTCGGCCTCGTCGCGCAGGTCGGCGTGGGCCAGGAAGTGGCTGGTCAGGTCGTCGGACGGGGTCTCCTTCCTGGCCCGCAGGAGGCCGCCGAGTATCTCCTCGAACTTCTTGTTGCCGGCCTGGGAGTCCTCGGCGCTGCCGAACAGGGCGCGCAACGCCGCCAGCAGCTCGTGCCCCTGGCCGGTGTCGAGGCCGAACAGGCCGGCGATGGCCAGCATCGGGACGACGGCCGCGTAGTCGCCCACCAGGTCGGCGCCGCCCCGGTCGGCGAAGCCCTCGATGAGCTCGCGGCACATGGACTCGACGGAGCGGCGCATGCGGCGCTGGTCGATCGCGGCGACCCCGTCGTCGATCGGGCGGCGCAGGCGGCGGTGTTCGGCCCCGTCGGCGCCGATCACGTTGGGCCGCCAGAACATCATCGGCCCCAGCCCCGAGTCGGGCGGCACGATGCCCTCCTGGAACAGCCGCCAGTTGCGGGCGTCGCGCGAGTACAGCTTCTCCTGCCGGGTGATGGTCAGCAGCTCGTGGTAGCCCATGACCAGCCAGGCACCGACGCCCGGCTCCAGCTCCACCCAGGCGACGTCGCCCCATTCGCGGCGCAGCCTGCGGAAGACGCCGCGTGGGTCGGGGCAGGTCGTGGTGGCCGACAGGGGGATCATGAGGGGCCCTTCTGCAGGGCGAGCGCGTGCTCGACAAGGGTGATCAGCGCGTCCACCGAGGAGGAGCGGCTCCTGGCGTCGCAGTTCACGATGGGCGTGCCGGGCTCCAGGTCCAGTGCCTCCCGCAGCGCCTGCGCGCTGTGGTCGGCGGAGTCGGGGAAGTGGTTGACGGCGACGGCGAAGGGCAGGTCGCCGCGGAGTTCGAGCTGGTCGATCACCTCGAAGCTGCCCTCGATGCGGCGGGTGTCGACCAGGACGAGCGCGCCCACGGCGCCCTCGCCGAGGCCGGCCCACAGGTCCCAGAAGCGCCGCTGGCCGGGCGTGCCGAACAGGTAGAGCGCGGTGTACGGGCTGAGCGTGATCCGGCCGAAGTCCATGGCCACGGTGGTCGTGGTCTTGCCCTCCAGCCCGGCCAGGTCGTCCACGCCGACGCTGGCCTGCGTCATGGTCTCCTCGGTGCGTAACGGCTCGATCTCGCTGACCGCGCCGATCATCGTGGTCTTGCCGACACCGAAGTCGCCGACCACGAGGATCTTGACCGCCTGCTGCACGGTGTCGGGCAGGTAGCGGTCAGCTGAGCCGGCGGAGCCCATTGAGCACCTCCTGGAGGGTCGTCAGGTCGGGACGCCCGGCCTCCGGGATGCGGGAGCGGGCTATCAGGTGGCCGGAGTCGACCAGGTCGGAGGCTAAGATCCCGGCCACGCTCAGCGGCAGCTTGAGGTGCGCCGCCGCCTCCGCCAGCGACAGGAGCCGCCCGCACATGCGCAGCAGGTCACGCGCCTGGCGGGTGGCGGAGGGCGGCAGGGGCTTACCGGCGTCGGCCACGACGAGGAGGGTGTCGAGGCCGATGGTGTTGCGGGTGGGGCGGGCCCGGCCCTGGGTCAGTACGTAGGGCCGTACGGCGCTGTCGTGGTACTCGCCGCTCATTGCCGCGCGGCCCGGCGTGCGGGGGTGCTGAAGTTCCTCTCGCCGATCTTGATGACCTGGGCCTGCATCTGCTGCGCGATGAGCCGCGGGTCGACCACCGGATCGGTGATGACCACCAGGTGGGAGCCGGATCCGGCGGCGCGGGCGAACAGGAAGCCGCCCTCGAAGCCCACCATCAGCTCCCTGACGGCCCTGTTGCCGCCGCCGAACTCACGCCCCACGCTCTGGGCCAGCGACTGCAGCCCGGAGCAGGCGGCCGACAGGCGGTCGGCGACGTCCCTGTCCGTACCGGCCGAGCGGGCCTTCAGCAGGCCGTCGGAACTGAGCACGACGACGTGGCGGACCCCGGGGACCCAGACGACCTCGGCGATCATCCAGTCCTGATCTTGGTGCATCGGTACCCCGTTCGTCATCTGTCGTTGTCCGTCATCCGCCGTTGTCCGGTCATCCGCCGTCGTGTGCCCCTGCGTCGGGGTCGTGGTCAAAGAAGGCGGCCATCCACTCGCCCGCCTGTTCCGGGGTGGCGGCCGGCTCGGCGGCCGGTCCCGCCGCGGCGAGCCGCTCGGCGTCGGAGCCCGCCTCACCACGGCGTGAGCGCCTGCGCGGCAGCGCGCCGCCGCCCGCCGTGTCCTCCGTCGTCCCCGCGACGTGCTCGCCCAGGGCGGCGGGCGCGTCCGGCACCGGCTCGTCCGGCACGGGCTCGTCCAGCGTGGGGTGGTCCTGGGTGAAGTGGTCCTGGGCCGGGTCAATCGGCCGGACCTCGTGGCGGGCGGGCCGGGCTCGGGGCGGCGCCTCGGCCGGCTCCAGCGTCTCCACGATCGGGCCGGGCACCAGGACGACCGCGCGCACCCCTCCGTACGGTGAGGGCAGCAGGTCGGCCAGGAACCCGTGGCGGCGTACGTAGTGCCCGATGACCGCGAGCCCGGTCTGCGGGATCTCCCCCACCTCGCCCACGTCGACGGAGCGGCGCCCGGAGACGATTTCGCGCGCCTGCTCCAGCTGGTGGTCGTCCATGCCGACGCCGCCGTCGTCGATCTCGATGACGGCGCCGCGCTGCACGTTGCGCACCGCGACGAGCACCGTGGTCGCCGGCGGCGAGGACTGGGTGGCGTTGGCGAGCAGCTCGGCCACCAGGTGGATGAGCGGCTCGACCACGTGGGCCGCGACAGCGGTGTCCGGGTCGCCCGACACCTCCACCCGCTTGTAGGCGACGATCCTGGAGGCGGCGGCCCGCACCACGTCGACCAGCGCGAGCGGTTTGGGCCACTGCTGTCCCGGCCACTCGCCGCACAGCACGGCGAGGCTCTGCGCGTGGCGGCCCTGCTGGGCGGCGGCGTGGTCGACCTGCATGCTGGTCTCGAGCACGTCCGGGTTGCCGGGATGGCGCTCGGCCATCACCGAGACGTTCTCCTGGATGCGGTGGGCGGAGGTCTGTACGCGCCGGGCCAGCGCCAGCAGGGCCAGCCGCAGCGACTCCTGCCGCTCGCGGTCCTGCCCGGCGGCCTCGCCGACCGCGTCGAGCACCTCTTCCAGCAGCTCGGCCGCGTCCTCGTCGAGCCCCTGGCTCTGGTACGGCGGGGGCACCTCGCCCTGGGCGATCACGGCCGGGATCCGCTTGTCCACCAGGTGCCTGACCGCCTCCTGCAGGGCCTTGGAGCGGGCCGCGACGTGCTTGCTCCACTGGGTGTTGCGCTGCTGGAGGTGGTGCTGGAACTCGGCCTCGCGCTGGTGCATGGCGCTCTCGCGGCGGCTCATCGTCCGCAGGGCCTCCTGGTGCGCCTGGCGCAGCGCCGCCACGGCGGCCAGGGCGAGGAGCGAGAGCGCCGCGGCGCCGACGCACGCCCAGACGACGCCGGTGCGGCTGTCGAGGAGCAGGGCGGCGAAGGCGCAGCACGCGGCGACCACCGGCAGGGCCAGCCCCGCCGGCCAGAGCCACTGCGTCTGAGGTGAAGGGGTCACCGGCGGCTGAGTGGCCGGCGTCGGCGGCTGAGGAGCGGGCCGCTGAGGTGACGGCGCCCGGCGGGCCGGAGCTTGGGGCGGTGGCGGTGGGGGTTGGGAACGAGCCATGGTCACCTTCGCGAACGGGCTGGAGTATGCGCTGGTCTCAAGCGGGAGGCGGCTACGGAGACCCCCTCTGCCGAAGCAAGCGGCATCTCCCCTTCCAGTCCGTTGCCTCTGCGTCACTCCCAGTGGCGACGCTTCCGCCAAGATCCGATTATTCCGACTCTACTGAATGAGTCAATCCATTCCCCGCCGCCTGTCAGATATATACCAAAGGTGCATTTTATCCCGCTTTGTCAGGATATGTCCGACTTCGAGGCGATGGCGCGCCTGACAATTCCCGGCCGATCCTGTCAATGAATCGCGTCTTCATATCCGGCCAGGAAAAGGCCGATAAGGGCCGCCCGAAATGTCATCGCCATAAGATATGGACCCCCTATGACCCTTGTCCGGGCAAAACCCGTCACCCACAATCCAGAGGACACCGACGGACCACAGGAAGGAAACTCATCGTGCCTGCGAACAATGACGTATTCGCGTACGGCCCCTCGCAAACGAGGTGCTGAGCGTGGCCCGCTACCGCGCCCCCCTGCCGGACGCCACGAGCGCCGCCTTCCTCGCCGAGGCGCTGGCCGAGGCCAATGCCCTCCGCGCCGAGCACCACGCCCCGCCGCTGGTCCTGGACCAGGAACTGGTCGAGTACGCCAGGTCCCGCGCCGCGTCGCGATCGGAATACCCGGACACCGAGGCCGGGCACGACGGGTTACGGGAAGGCACCGGGGAGAACCTTTTCTGGGGCGCCGGCTCGAAACAACGGCCGCTCAACGCGGGGAAAGCGGTTGCCGAATGGTACGAGGAAATCAAAGGCTACGACTTCACCGACCCGGAAAAAGTCGCCGACTGCGGACACTTCACCCAACTGGTATGGAGGGAGAGCCGGCGGATGGGCGCCGGACGTGTGGCCGGACGGGGCCCGGATTTCTTCGAGACCTACATCGTCTTCGTTTTCGAGGCGCCCGGCAATAAGCCCGGCCACTTCGCGGAGAACGTACGTCCCGCCTGACTTCCGGCCCGGGAGCCGTGCCGCCGACGGCTCCCCTCACCCCGATCACCTCAGTCACATATGCGAATAAAACACACTTTCACTTTGATGACCAAAATCTCCCCCACCTTGAACGCGGAAAATCACGTTATCGTCACGGACAGTTTTGCTCCGCACTGTATCGGGGCGAAACGGTTGTGACGCTCAGGAGGTGGTGTAAGACTCGAATTCGAGCGAGCAGTCGTGCCGGGGCCCGCCGCACGCTCATTACCCGGAGCCGTCAGGGAGGTGTTAACGACACGACCGGAAGAATATTCCGGTCAAAGGGTGGGGTTAATTTCATGTCGTTGAATCCGCGCCTGGTAAAGGAGAGTTTCTCCGTCGTGGAGCCGGTGGCCGACAAGGCCGCCGCCTACTTCTACGGCCGGTTGTTCGCCGAGAGTCCGCACCTGCGGGGCATGTTCCCCCCGGCGATGGACCTGCAGCGCGACCGGCTCTTCGGCGCTCTGACCCGCATCGTGTGGAGCCTGGACAGCCCGGCCAGCCTGGCGTCCTTCCTCGGCCAGCTCGGGCGGGACCACCGCAAGTACGGCGTGATCGCGGAGCACTACACCGCGGTCGGCAACGCCCTGCTCGCGACCATCAAGCGGTTCGCCGCCGACATCTGGAACGAGGAGATCGAGGCCGCCTGGGCGGCCGCCTACACCGCCGCCGCCAACCTCATGATCGAGTCGGCCGAGTCCGACTCCGGGGTCTCGCCCGCGTGGTGGCTGGCCGAGGTCATCGACCACGAGCTCCGCGCCCCGGACATCGCCGTCCTGACGCTGCGGCCGACGCAGCGCCTGCCGTACACGGCGGGCCAGTACGTCAATGTGCAGGTCTCGCGGTGGCCGCGCGTCTGGCGCACGTTCTCGATCGCCAACGCGCCGCGCCCGGACAACACGATCACGCTGCACGTGCGCTCGGTCCCCTGCGGCTGGGTGTCCACCACGCTGGCCAGAGACACCCGCATCGGCGACACGATCATGCTGGGGCCGCCGATGGGCACGATGACGCTGTGCGACCGCAGCTCGCGCGACGTGCTGTGCGTGGCGGGCGGCACCGGGCTGGCACCGATCAAGGCGATCATCGAGCACATCATCGCCTCGGGCCGCCGCCCCAACATCCACCTGCTGTTCGGGGCGCGGACGGCGGCCGAGCTGTACGACCTGCCCGACCTCATCCGGATGGAGTCGACGTTCCCCTGGCTGCGGGTGCTGCCGGTGGTCTCCGGCCAGGCCGGCTACGAGGGGATGCGCGGCCGGCTGCCGGAGGTCACGCAACGCTTCCACTCGTGGGCCGAGCATGAGGTGTACGTGTGCGGGCCGTCCGGCATGGTCAGCGAGACGGTCCGGCGCCTGCGCATCGACGGCGTGCCGCTGTCCCGCATCCACCGCGACATCGTGCAGGGAGAGCGCTGACGCGGCGACCACGACCGTTCGCCGAGTCTCCGTGCCGCCCCCTCCCCGAAGGAGATGCCCCCATGGGGACCTCTGCCACAACGAACCGCCTTCTTCGTCTCCCCGGAGGGGGTATCCGCCCCGAGCAGGACGGACCGTCTTCCTCCGCCCCGAAGTGGCATCCCCATGGGAGGCCCCAGCCACAACGGACCGGCTCCTTCCGCTCCCCCGAAGGGGGTATCCCATCCCAAGGACACTAGCCACGACGGACCGGCACAGTAACGGAGACGGTCGCGCAACGGACCTGGTGACAGCGCCAGACGCGGCGGCGTCGCTAGGTGGCGGCGGGCCGCTGGAACGCGGCGGCGGTCTCGTCGTCGCTGGGCCAGAACGTCTCGATGGCGAGCTCGGCGACCGTCACGTCCAGAGGCGTGCCGAACGTGGCGATCGTGGTGAACATCGACAGGATCCGCGTCCCGTGCCTGATCCGCAGCGGCACCAGGAGGTCGGCCGGGCCCGGCACGTGCACCACGTTCAGATCCACGCCGGGGTAGGTGTAGGCGGCGAGCTCGTCGTGCAGTTCGGCCAGCTGCCCCGAGCCCGACGCCTCCGCCTGCCTGCGCAGCTGGTGCAGCAGGTGGGCGCGTACCTCCGCCAGGTTGACCAGCCGGCCGCCCATCGCCTCGGGGTGCAGCGACAGCCGCATCACGTTGACCGGTTCCTTGAGCAGCTCCGCCGGCACCCCCTCCATGAACAGGGCGGTCGCCGAGTTGGCCGCCACCAGGTTCCAGGTGGCGTCCACGACCAGGGCGGGGTAGGGCTCGTGCCCGGCGAGGATCTTGTCGAGGGCCTGCCGGACGGCCTGCATCTCGGGGGCGCGTACCTCGCGTTCGGGGAAGACCGGCGCGAACCCGGCCGCGACCAGCAGCCTGTTGCGGTGGCGCAGCGGCACTTCCAGCTCCTCCGACAGCTTCATCACCATCTCGCGGCTCGGCCGGGCCCGCCCGGTCTCCAGGAAGCTGACGTGGCGAGCCGACACCTCGGCCTCGATCGCCAGATCGAGCTGGCTCACCCGCCGCCGCTGCCGCCAGGATCGCAGCAGCTCCCCGAACGACTCATCCCCCACCGCGAACGCGCCATTGACCGACCCCATACGGCAACGCTACCGAACAGCAGGGAAGCAGCACGATTACCTCGGGAGTAATCGCGCGGCAAATCGCCCAGTCCTCGGCGCTCCTGGTCACGGCGTGGCACGATGGCCGGGAAGCGAACACGGGAGCGATGGGAGCTTGTTATGAGCGACGCAGTGCTCGCGATCGGCACCCGCAAGGGCCTGTTCCTCGCCCGCTCGACGGACGGCGGCCCGTTCGAGGTGGCGCCGATCCAGTTCTCCACGGTCGGCGTGACCTCGGTGGCGATCGACACGCGCGCCGCCACGCCGCGGATCCTGGCGGGCATCGAGTACGGCCACTTCGGCCCCTCGGTGATGTACTCCGACGACCTCGGCGAGACCTGGCAGGAGGCCGAGCGTCCCCCCATCGCCTTCCCCGAGAAGACGGGCGCGACCCTGACCAGGGTGTGGCAGCTCATGCCCTCTCCGGCCGAGCCCCAGGTGGTCTGGGCCGGGGTGGAGCCGGGCGCGCTGTTCCGCTCGGAGGATCGCGGCGTCACCTACGAGCTGGCCGAAGGACTGTGGGAGCACCCGCACCGCCGGCACTGGCAGCCGGGCGGCGGCGGGCTGTGCCTGCACACGGTCGTCAGCCACCCCACCGACCCGCAGGTCATGGGCGTCGCGGTGTCGACGGGCGGCTTCTATCGCACCAACGACGGCGGCCTCTCGTGGGAGGCCGCCAACCAGGGCATCCGCGCGCCGTTCATGCCGGAGGGCCAGCAATATCCCGAATACGGGCAGTGCGTGCACAAGGTGGGCATGCACCCGTCCCAGCCCGAGCGGCTCTTCCTGCAGCACCACTTCGGCGTCTACCGCAGCGACGACTTCGGCGGCTCCTGGCACGACATCGGCTCGTCGTTGCCGTCCGACTTCGGTTTCCCGATCGTGGTGCATCCCACCCGGCCCGACACGGTGTACGTGCTGCCGCTGACCGCCGACATCGACCGCACCCCGGTCGATCACCGCTACCGGGTCTTCCGCAGCCAGGACGCCGGCGGCACCTGGCAACCATTGGAGACCGGGCTGCCCGAGGGGCCGGTGCACGCGAGCGTGCTGCGTGACGCGATGACCGCCTCCGAGGCGGGGGTGTTCTTCGGCACCCGCGACGGCGAGGTCTACTGCTCGCGGGACGACGGCGGCACCTGGTCGACGGTCGTCCGGCACCTGCCCGACGTGCTCAGCGTGCGTGCGGCGGTGCTGTAGCCCATGGCCAAGAACGTGATGATGGTGGTCTTCGTCCTGCCCAACTCGCTGCGCCGGTGGGTGAGCGGCGACAGCGAGGTGAAGGTCTTCGCGGTCGCCGCCGACCAGCACACCCCGCCGACGCTCGGCTCCGCACTGGACATGCTGCGGCGTACGCATCCGCTGCTGGAGGAGCGGCTGCGCGACGACTACGGGCGCATCCGCCGGCACATCAACATGATCGTGTGCGGCGAGAACGCCCGCGGCCTCGGCAGCCTCGACTGCGCGCTGCCGCCGGGCGCCGAGGTCTACGTCATGCCCGCGCTGGCCTGATCACGCCTGCTTGTCAGGCGCACTGATCACGCCGGCTTGCCGACCCCGCTGATTCAGTTCACACCTTGCGCCAGCCGGGGACCCAGGCCCCGTCCTCGATGACGTAGTCACCGAAGAGGGCGGGCGCCTCCTTGACCATGAGCGCGCCGATGTGCTGGAACAGCAGCCGGATCTCCTCCTCGGCCCCCACCGCCGTGCGCGCCTCGATCGTGTGCCGCAGCGTGCGGACGTTGGCCGTCCAGACCAGGCCGGTCGCCAGCCCCTCCGGGGCGAAGCGGCGCATGAACGAGGTGCGGTGCTTCTTCTCCGAGAACGGCACGCCCTCCTCGTCGAGCCCGAAGTGGCCGGCCATCCAGACCTGGAACTGCTCCATCTGCTCCAGCAGGGCCGTGGCCCGCTTCATCAGCTCGGGGTCGGACTGGGCCCACTCAGGGAACCAGAACGGCAGCTCGTCGAGGCGGACGAAGCGCAGCGACTCCTGCGAGATGGCCACCCCGGGGCGGTGCCTGACGAGCTCGTGGGTGAGCACGCGGCTGACGTTGTGCAGCACGAAGCTGAAGTTGAGGTGCTCGAGCACCGAGCCGTGGGCGCTGGCCAGGATGTTGCGCAGGTAGTCGCCCTGGTCCTCGCGGATGCGCACGACGTTGGGGTTGAGTCCGGGCTCGAAGGAGCGGTAGCACAGGCGCCCGGCGAACTCGGCCAGGTTCTGTGCGTCGAGGTCGCCCCGGTCGAGCCGCTCCAGCCAGCTCTCGCCGCCGACCTCGCCCAGGTAACGGGCGAGCTCGTCGTAGTCGAGTTCTGGACGGGCGACGAGGAACACCTCGGGTTCGACGGTGCGCATGGGCGAGCCCCCGCTCGGGTTAGGCGATGTGATGGCCCCCAGCAAACCAGGTCACGGACCCGCGCGCGACTCGGCGCGGGGCGGGGCTGAACACTTGTCCCTTCAAGTTTTTCGCCCTACAGTCAGCACCCTCGATACTTGAAGGGACAACTTATGAACGTCGTCCTCTGGGTCCTCCAGATCCTGCTCGCCGCCGCCTTCCTCGTAGGAGGGTTCCTGAAGGCCACCCAGCCCAAGGAGAAGTTCCAGGCGCGCATGGGATGGGTGGATGACTTCAGCCAGGCGCAGGTCAGGGGTATCGGCGTGGTGGAGGTCCTCGGCGCGCTCGGCCTGGTGCTGCCCTGGGCCACCGGCATCGCCCCGATCCTCACGCCCCTGGCGGCGGTCGGCCTCGCCATCACCATGATCGTCGCTGCCCAGGTGCACCGTCGGCGCAAGGAGAGCTTCGCGGTTAACCTGGTACTGCTGGCGATCGCGGTCATCATCGCGGTCGGCCGATTCTGACACTGGGGGTCCCTTGGTCGAAGGGCTCGGCCATGACGAGCAGCGAGCGTGGCAGGGCCTGCTCGCGGTGATGCTCGTCGGCATTCCGCAGGTGGAGCGCACCTTCCGCGCGTACGGGCTGGTGCACATCGAATACGGCCTGCTCAACACGCTGACCGCCGGGCCGCTGCGGCTGAGCGACCTGGCCACCCTGGGCAACGTCTCGATCAGCCGCCTGAGCCACCGGGTCAGCAAGCTGGTCGAGCGCGGCTACGTACGGCTGCGGCCCGACGAGAACGACGGCCGGGCCAGCGTCGCCGAGATCACCCCCGAGGGGCGGGCGGTCATCACCGCGATCGCGCCCGATCACGCGCGGGCCCTGCGCGAGGTGCTGTTCGACCACCTGTCGCCCGAGCAGGTCGCCGCGCTGGCCGACGCCATGCAGAGCGTCGGAGCCAAGCTCGGCGCCTGCATGGCGGACGACCGCGGGAGAGAAGGCCACGACCCCACCGGGTGCGGCTAGGTGATGTCCTGCCGGATCGTCGTGGCCGAGGCGACCGCCGAGAAGAGCACCGCGTACCCGAGCAGCACCAGGGCGCCCGCCCAGGCCGGCAGCAGGTAGTCGGTGCCGAGCCCGAGGTCGACGCCGCTGTTGGTCACCGCGCTGCCCGCGCCGGCCGGCGTCCACTTACCGACGGGCTGCAACACCGGGATCGCGTTGACCAGGGCCTCGACGATGAACACCCACACCACCGCGACGATGATCGCGCCGAGCTGGTTCTTGATCAGCGCGCCCAGCCCGACACCGAACAGCGTGTAGAGGACGAGCACGAGCAGCACGCCCGTGGCGATGCGCAGGACCTTCGCGGACAGGACCAGATCACCGCCGGACAGCAGGACCGACACGACCACCGCGATGGCGGTCAGCGCCAGCACGATCAGCCCGAAGGCCAGCCCGACGACCACCCCCGCCCCGAGCTTGGCCACGACCACCCGCTCGCGCCGGGGCGTGGCGAGGAACGTGGTGGTGATGGTCTGGTAGCGGTATTCGGCGGTCATCATGACGACCCCGAGGATCATCGGGAACAGCGCGCCGCTCGAGCCGAGCCCCCACAGGAGCTCCTGGAAGGGCACGGTGCCCCGGCTGGGGAAGACCTGCTGACCGTTCTGGCCGGTCTGGCCGGCGAACCCGATCGTGAGACCGAGCTGCAGGAGCACATAGGCGACCGTGACGCCCAGCATCACCCACCAGAGCCTGGTGGTCCGGAGCTTGAGCAGCTCCGCCCTGATCAGCGTCATCAGCCCTGCCCCTCCCCCGTCAGCTCCAGGAAGACCTGTTGCAGGTCGGAGCGTTCGGTTGTGACCTCGCTCAGCACGACCTTCGCGTCGAGCGCGATCCGGCCGATGTCCTCGGCGCCGAGACCGCGTACGCGCAGGAACCCGTCCTGCTGGTCGACCGTGGCTCCGGCGCCTTCGAGGGCCGGGACGAGCTCGGCGGTCCCCGTGGTGCGCACCCTGACGGCCGCGTCGCCGTTGGAGACCAGCTCGGCCAGGCTGCCCTGGCGGACGAGACGGCCCTTGGCGATGATCACCACGTTGTCGACGATCTGCTCGACCTCGGCCAGCACATGGCTGGAGACCAGGACGGCGGCGCCCTGGTCGTGGGACAGGTAGCGCAGGAAGCCGCGCAGCCACTGGATGCCCGCCGGATCGAGCCCGTTGGCGGGCTCGTCGAGGATGAGCACCTTGGGATGGCCGATCAGCGCGGTGGCCAGCGCCAGCCGCTGCCGCATGCCGAGCGAGAAGACCTGCACCCGCTTGCCGGCCACGTCGGCGAGGCCGACCTGGTCCAGCGCCTCCGTCGCGCGCTCGCGGGGCAGCCGGGCCGCCGCGCAGAGCACCCGGAGATGGTTGAGGGCCGTACGGCCCGGATGGAAGTTGGTGGCTTCGAGTACCGCGCCCACCTCACTGAGGGGATGCGGTAACTCGACGTAGCGCTGGCCGTTGACCAGCGCCGTGCCGGAATCGGCGGTGCACAGCCCGAGCAGGCTGCGCAGGGTGGTGGTCTTGCCCGCCCCGTTCGGGCCAAGGTAGCCGGTGATGGTGCCCGGCTCCACTGTGAACGACACCCCGTCGACCGCGCGTACCGGTCCGAACGCCTTGCAAAGGTTTCGAATCTCGATCGCACTCATCGTGAGGTAATTATCACGAATGTGGAGTTGATGGCACCTCCTACCCAAGGAGGAGTTCAGAGGCGGTATACCCGGCGGGCATTGCCGGAGCCGATCATGTGGGCCACCCTGGCCGCGTCGGCGGCGCTCCACTCCCCCGCGTCGAGCCGCGACTTCAGCGCGGCGGCCAGCGCCCGGCGGAAGTAGAGGGCGCCCAGGTGGCCGGTCTCGGCCACGCCGTGGCAGCCGGAGCCGAAGAGCAGCTTGTGGAACGGCGCCAGTTCCAGCAGTTCGTCCATGATCCGCGTGGACCCGGCGGCGCTGTGGGTCAGCGCGAGGCCGGCGTCGACGTAGACGTGCGGGAAGACGCCGGCCAGGTAGGCGGCCTGGCGGTGGAACGGGTAGCCGTGCAGCAGCACCACCGGCACGCCGGCCGGCTGCAGCGCTCTGAGGAACGTGGTCATCCGCGCCGGGTCGGTGCGATGCAGGCCGGAGTAAGACGGATCACCGAATCCGGCGTGGAACTGCAGCGGCAGGCCGCGGTCCCTGGCCACGTCGACCGCGGTCCACAGCAGGTGGCGCAGCAGGATCGGGTCGGTCAGCGGCTCCTTGGGGTCGGACAACCGGCGGTTGGCCGCCGCGATGACCGAGCCCCTGCTCGGCCTCGACGGGTCGAAGTCGAGGCCGCACCGATGGCCGATGACCGTCGCCATGCCCACGGCTCTGGCGGCCCTGGCGGTGAGCTCCTCAGCCAGGCTGTCCATGTAGTCGAGGGCCGTCTCGGCCATCTCCACGACGTCCTGCTCGATCTGCTCGACGCCGACGACCTCGTTCGCGCTCGCGTCGCCGTGGCGGGCCAGTTCGGCGGCCGTCAGCAGCTCGGCGCCCTCCATGCCGGTGTCGACCAGGAGCGCCCCGACCCCGGCGGCCCGCAGCAGCCGCCGGTTGACCTCGTCGGCGCCGAGGTCGGCCCGGCGCGCCAGGTAGACGGCGGGCGGCGCGTGCGGCTCCAGGCCGAGTACGGGCGCGCACCAGCGGCGGATGGCCGCGCCGATCGGCGTGTCGAAGTGGGTGGTGCCCGGCGGCGCGGGGCAGCCGCCCTCGTTGAGCAGCAGCTCGAACTGGGCTCTGGACAGGTCGTCGCGGCGCACCCCGTGACAGTGGTGGTCGACGAGCGGGGC
The DNA here is from genome assembly GCF_040648495.1 of Nonomuraea sp. NPDC049129. Classification (NCBI taxonomy): domain Bacteria; kingdom Bacillati; phylum Actinomycetota; class Actinomycetes; order Streptosporangiales; family Streptosporangiaceae; genus Nonomuraea; species Nonomuraea sp. NPDC049129. Next base: position 112,724 of record NZ_JBEZDU010000026.1, read on the forward strand.
GAGGAGGGCGTCACGCACCGTATCGGGAAGATCTACGGGGAGCATGCGGAGACTCTAGGTGGCCTCCGCACGCCCCCGCGGCCGTTTTACCTACCCGAAAGACGCGCTAGATCCTCACGTGTGAAAGCGCGCTCCGGTCCGCACGTGGGAAACCGCCCCAGACCCGGCCCTCACCGGCGAGCGAGGCGGAGCACGTTGGCGATGACGCGCGCGCCCGCGCCGCCCTCGGCGGTGAGGATGGACTCCGGGTGGAACTGCACGGCGAAGCGGCGCCGCTCGGTGTCCTCGATCGCCATGACGTTGCCGTCGGGCGTCAGCGCGGTCGGGGTGAAGCCGACCACGCCGACCCGCTTGGCGTGCAGGGAGTGGTAGCGGGCCGCGACGAACTCCTCGGGCAGCCCGTCGAGCAGCGCGTCGCCGCCGCCCAGCCGGGTGACCTGGCCGCGCTTGCCGTGCTCGGGGTAGTCGAGCAGCTCCAGCGAGCCGCCCGCGTGCTCGACCATCGCCTGCAGGCCGAGGCAGACGCCGAAGACCGGCAGGTCACGGGCGTAGATCTCGTCGATGAGCGCCGACATGCCGAAGTCGGAGGGCCAGCCGGGGCCCGGTGACAGGACGACGAGGTCGGGCGCGATGTCGTCGAGCATGGCCGAGGGGAAGCCGTGGCGCAGCGTGACGACGTCGGCGCCCTCCTGGCGGAAGTAGTCGGCCAGGGTGTTGACGAAGGAGTCCTCGTGGTCGACGAGCAGCACTTTCATGCCCTGGCCGGGCTGCTCGCGGACCGGGACGACCAGCTTGGCGTGCGGCTGGTTGACCGCGGCCAGGGCGCCGAGCAGGGCGCTGGCCTTGAGCTCGGTCTCGCGCTCCTCGGCCTCCGGGTCGGAGTCGAACAGCAGCGTGGCGCCGGCCCTGACGGTCGCCAGGCCGTTCTTGATCTGGGCGGTGCGCAGGGTCAGGCCGGTGTTCATGGAGCCGTCGAAGCCGATGAAGCCGATGGCGCCGCCGTACCACCTGCGGGTGGTGGCCTCGTGGTCCTCGATGAACTGCATGGCCCAGGTCTTGGGCGCGCCGGTGACCGTGACGGCCCACATGTGGGTCAGGAAGGCGTCGAGGGCGTCGAACTCCGGCCGCAGCCGGCCCTCGATGTGGTCGACGGTGTGGATCAGCCGGGAGTAGAGCTCGATCTGGCGGCGGCCGATGACCTTGACGGAGCCGGGCACGCAGATGCGCGACTTGTCGTTGCGGTCGACGTCGGTGCACATGGTCAGCTCCGACTCCTCCTTGACGCTGGTCAGGAGGGTGCGGATGGCCTCGGCGTCCTCGATCGGGTTGCTGCCGCGGGCGATGGTGCCGGAGATGGGGCAGGTCTCGACGCGGTCGCCGCTCACCCGGACGTACATCTCGGGCGAGGCGCCGACGAGGTGTTCGCCCTCGCCGAGGCTGATGATGAACTCGTAGGGGGCCGGGTTGCTGTGCCGCAGGCCGCGGAAGAAGGCCGACGGGTCGGTGCAGGGGGCGTGGAAGACCTGGCCGGGCACGACCTCGAACAGGTCGCCGCGCTTGAACTTCTCCTTGGCGGCGGCCACGACCTTGGCGTATGTGCCCCTCTTGGGGTCGGCGGGCACCTCGGCGGGCTCGGTGAGGGGCACGGACTCGCCGGTGCGCTCCAGGCCGCGGGTGGTGGCGCCGTCGACGGTGAACTCGTAGCGGTATTCGACGCTGGTCTCGCGCTGGCGGTCGATCACCACCAGTCTGTCGGGCAGGTGCAGCACCAGGTCGCGCTGGTCGTCGGGGCGGACGAGCTCCTGCCTGATCGGCTCGAACTGGAAGGCCAGGTCGTAGCCGAAGGAGCCGTAGAGGCCCAGGTGCGGGTCGTCGCCCCGGAAGGCGGCGATGACCTCGCGGATCGCGGTGAACACGGTGGGCCGGCGGCTGCGCATCTCCTCGGTGAGCAGGTCGCCCGACTCGGGCACGTAGACCTCGACGTGGTCGGCGGTCGGCTCCTCGACGGGCTTGCCGGCGGCCAGCAGGCAGGAGACCACGGCGGGCAGCACGACCCTGCCGCGGGCGTTGAGCGCCCTGGCGGAGATGTGGCGGCCCCTGGCGACCAGCTCCAGGCACGGGTCGACGTAGCCGAACGCCCATCGGCTGTAGCGGCCCGGGTAGTCCATCCCGGAGGAGAAGGCGCCGCCGCGTCTCTCCCCGAGCGCCGTCACGATCTCTTCGAGCGCTTCCTCAGGCACCTGGCGTACCTCGCGCTCGACGCCGATGCCCCCGGCGGTGGTATATCCGCTCGTCTCCACTGCTGCCCCTTGTCGAAAACCGATGATCGAACACCGACACTGATGCCCCGGGGGCGGACACGAGAAAGGCCGCCTTCCGGGGCGGCCGTCCGTTGAGGAATGCGAATCACGCGCCGCCTACTAGCGGCGCCACCACTGAAGCTGCAACGAGATTCGCATGTGGCAAGCGTAACCGGCTCGCGATGATCACGCAACGCGCCCGCGCCGAGACGCCCCCAGATGGGCGAAACGCCCGGCAAATAGGGGTGCGCAACTCCTGACGGGAGTTCTGACGAACGGCTAACTTTGCAATCATGGAACGCCCCCCGTTACTAGCGTGGCGCTCGGTCACGTTGATCTCGATCTTGTTGTTCGCGGTGCTGCTGCTGCTCAGTGGGAGCTACGGATATCACCGCGATGAGATGTACTTCCGTGTGCTGTCCGAGCACCCCGCCTGGGGGTACGTCGATCAGCCCGCGTTCGCGCCGATGGCGGCCAAGCTGTCGATCGCCGTGTTCGGCGACACGCTCTTCGGGATCAGGGTGCTGCCCGCGCTGGCCGCGGCGATCCTCGTCGTGCTCGTCACGCTCATCACCCGCGAGCTGGGCGGCCGTGGCGTCGCGCAGATCCTGGCCGCGCTCGGCACGGCCACCGGCGCCTACACCTTCATCGCCGGGCACACGCTGCTGACGCTCAGCTTCGACCTGCCGTTCTGGGCGGCGGCCATCCTGTTCATGACCAAGGCGCTGATGCGCGAGCAGCCACGGTGGTGGCCGGCCGTCGGCGTGATCGCCGGGCTGGCGACCTACAACAAGCACCTGATCGTCATGCTGCTGCTGGGCCTCGCGGTCGGGCTGGTGGCCGTGGGGCCGCGCCGGGTCCTGGCCAGCCCCTGGCTGTGGGGTGGCGCGCTGATCGCGGCGGCGCTGGCCGTACCGAACCTGCTCTATCAGGCCACGCACGACTGGCCGCAGCTCAAGATGGCGGCGGCACTGAGCTCGGAGAAGGGCGGCGAGCTGCGGGCGCTGTTCGTGCCCATGCAGCTCACGCTGTTCGGGCCGGTCGTGACGATCATCGGCGCGTTCGGCTGGCTGCGCCTGTGGCGCGACCGGCGGGTGCGGGCGCTGGCCGTCGCCTATCCCGCCGCGGCCGTGGCGACGCTGATCAGCGGCGGGCGCTTCGACTACACGGCCGGCCTGATCCTGCTGCTGTTCGCGGCGGGCTGCGTGAGCGTGGAGGCGGCGGGTCTGGGCAAGGTACGCCTGGCCACCGGGTTCCTCGTGGTGAACGGCCTGGTGTCGGCCGTGATCGCGCTGCCGCTGATCCCGGCCGCCAAGCTGGCCGCCACCCCGATACCGGCGATCGACGAGGTCGTGCGCGAGTCCATCGGCTGGCCGCAGTTCGCGGCCAAGGTTCAGAACGTGCTGCGCGCGCTGCCGCCGGAGGACCAGGCGCGGGCCATCGTCATGACCGGCAGCTACGGCGAGCACGGCGCGCTCGTGCGCGCCGGGATCCCGCGCGTCTACAGCGGCCAGAACCAGCTCCACGAGTACGGTCCGCCGCCCGAGAACGCCACCGTCGCGGTCATGGTGAACATCGGCCCGCGCGGCATGGACTTCCAGTACGACAGTTGCGAGCAGAAGGACCGCGTCGACAACGGCGTCGGCGTCGACAACGAACTGCAGGGCATGGGCATCTTCCTGTGCCGGGGGCTCAAGCAGCCGTGGAGCGTGGCCTGGCCCCGCTACCAGCACTTCGACTGACGCCCCGGCCGTTGGGGTGCCCCCGGGCTACCGGACCCCGGGGGCATCTGTTACTGGTAGGTAATGCGACGTGTGCGGGTCCGGCGTGACCTTCCCATTCCGATGCCCGACGGCGTGACCCTCCTGGCCGACCATTACGCGCCGGTCAGAGGGGACCGGGCGCCGGTGATCCTGATCCGCTCCCCGTACGGCCGGCGCGGCCTGTTCGGCTGGATGTGCGGCCGGGGCTTCGCCCGGCGCGGCTTCCAGGTGGTGATCCAGAGCTGCCGGGGCGGTTTCGGCTCAGGCGGGACGCTGGACCCCCTCGGCGACGAGCACGACGACGGCCTGGCCACCGTCGCCTGGATGCGCGCGCAGCCCTGGTACGGCGGGTCGTTCGCGATGTTCGGCCCCTCCTATCTCGGCTACGCGCAGTGGGCCATCGCGGCCGAGGCCGGGCCGGAGCTGAAGGCCATGGCCACGCAGATCACCGCCTCGCAGTTCAGGGACGCCGCCTACGTGGGCGGGGCGTTCGCGCTGGAGTCCGCGCTGAGCTGGACCACGCTGACCGACGCCATGTCCCGCCCCTTCGGAGGTACGGCGATGCTGACGGCGCCCCGGCTGACCCGCCGGGCGGTCCTGTCCGGGCGGCCGGTGGCCGAGCTGGACCAGGTGTCGGCCGGGCGGCCGCTGCCCTTCTTCCAGGACCTCCTGGAGCACCATGCCGACCCGGCGGTGCCGTACTGGGACAAGCGTGACTTCTCCCCGAAGGTCGGCGAGGTGGAGGCGGCCGTCACCATGCTGGGCGGCTGGTACGACGTGTTCCTGCCGTGGCAGCTCAAGGACTACCAGGCGATGCGGGCGGCCGGGCGGCGGCCGTACCTGACGATCGGGCCCTGGTACCACGTGGACCGCCGGCACGGGCGGCCGGCCATGGCCGACGCGCTGGCCTGGTTCCGCGCGCACCTGCTGGACGACCCGTCCGGGCTGCGCCCCGATCCGGTGCGGCTGTACGTGACGGGGGCCGAGGAGTGGCGCGACTACCCCGACTGGCCGGTGCCCGAGATGCGGCCGGAGCGGTGGCACCTGCAGCACGGCTTCGGGCTCGGCACCGAGCTCCCGCGGGAGGACGAACCCGACCGTTTCCGTTACCACCCGGACCATCCGACGCCGGTGCTCGGCGGCCCGGTGCTGCTGGCCGACTCCAGGCCGAGAGACCAGCGGCGGCTGGAGGCGCGGCGCGATGTGCTCGTCTACAGCTCCGCCGCGCTGGAGTCGGACGTGGAGCTGATCGGGCCGGTCGGCGCCGAGCTGTTCGTCAGGTCGAGCACGCCGTACGTGGACGTGGTCGTGCGCGTCTGCGACGTGCATCCGGACGGCCGCTCGCTCAACGTGTGCGAGGGTGTGCGGCGCCTGGGTCCGGACTCGGCGGCCGACGACATCCGGCGGGTGCTGGTGGACCTGTGGCCGGTCGGGCATCGGTTCGCCCGCGACCACCGGATCCGGGTGCACGTCGCCGCCGGGGCCTACCCGACGATCGCCCGCAATCCGGGCACCGGCCAGTCGCTCGGGCTGGGCGGGGAGATGGTGCCCGCCGACGTCGAGGTGTTCCACTCCCCCGAGCATCCCTCGGCCATGATCCTGCCGCTGTGCGCGCCGCGCGGTTGATGTCGCTGCTCCTGCTGCTGCAGGGGCGCGGCGGGATGACGGCCGCAGAGCTGGCCGAGGAGCTGGAGGTGTCCGAGCGGACCATCCACCGCGACGTGCTCGCGCTGTCGGAGTCGGGGGTGCCGGTCTACGCCGATCGGGGGCGCGGCGGCGGCTACCGGCTGCTGGACGGCTACCGTACCCGGCTGACCGGGCTCGACCGGGCCGAGGCGGAGGCGCTGTTCCTGTCGGGGGTGCCCGCGGCGCTGCGCGAGATGGGGCTGGAGGAGGTGGCCGCGACGGCCCGGCTGAAGGCCGCCGCGGCGCTGTCACCCGGCGTACGCGACGCGCCCGCGACGGCCGCGCAGCGCTTCCACCTGGACGCGCCCGGCTGGTTCGCCGGTGACTCCCCGCCCCCGGCCGCGCTCGCGCCGCTGGCCAGGGCCGTCTGGCGGGACCTCGCCGTGACGGCCGTCTACAAGGGCGCGGAGCGGACGGTGGAGCCGTACGGGCTCGTGCTCAAGGCCGGCGCGTGGTATCTGGCGGCCAGGAGCGGGGAGCGGTTCCTGATCTACCGGGTGGACCGGTTCGGGGAGATCTCCGTGCTGGCCCGGGTCTTCGAGCGCGACCCGGGCTTCGACCTGGCGGCCTTCTGGACGGGGCAGTCGGCGGCGTTCACCCGCTCGCTGCTGCGCGAGACGATCACGTTGCGGCTGAGCGAGGCGGGTGTGCGCCTGCTGCGCCACATCGCCGACCCGGCGGCCCTGCCCGACGCGCTGGCCTCGCTCCAGCCCGACGGGACGGTCCGGCTGGGGGTGGAGTCGGTCCAGGTGGCCTACAGCCAGGTGCTGCGTTTCGGGCCGGAGGCGGAGGTGCTCGAACCACCGGAGCTGCGCGCCCTGGTCGCCGGGGCGGCGGCCCGGCTGGCGGACCTCTACCGGTAGCCCTTACCGGCGGGCGGCTCTCTACCGGTAGTCCTCCGGGTCGGCCTCCTTACCGGCCTCCCGGACCTCGGTGATGAAGCGCCACACGTCCGGCCTGCTGCCGTCCACGTCCGTGAACCCGTACACCTGGGTCAGCTCGCCGCTGGAGACCGACCGGCCCGACCAGCGGCCCTTGTCCGGGTCGGTGGCCAGGGCGGCGACCGCCCGGCCCACGTAGGCCGGGGTCTCCGACACCGCCCACGCGGGGTCGGGCGCCGCCTCGCGCCAGGTCTCCTCGGTGACGCCGAACAGCTCCAGCATGGCCTCCGAGCGCAGGAACCCCGGGGTGAGCGCCACCGCCGTGCCGCCGTACGGCTCCAGGTCGTGCGCCTGGCTGAAGGCCAGCCGGTTCACCGACACCTTGCCCAGGTCGTAGTACGGCGAGACCCGGTAATGCGTGTCGTTGTAGCCCGTGGTGCCGTCGGTCACCTCGACCACCAGCCCGCCCGGGTGGCGGATCAGCAGCGGCAGCAGGTAATGGCTGGTGATCAGGTGGGTGTCGATGGCCAGCCTGAGCAGGCGCAGCCCGTTGTCCAGATTGTGCTTCCACACCGGCGTGTCCCACTCGTACAGCGGCTCGCCGCCCCACACGTCGTTGACCAGCACATCAAGCCGTCCCTGCTCGCGCTCGATCCGCTCGGCCAGCGCCTTCACCTGTGCCGGGTCCAGGTGATCCACCCGCACCGCGATGCCGGAAAGAGGACATCTCTTGTCATGTTTTACGCGGGACCGGCTGCCGGCCGGCCGAGGACCGCCGCCCGAGCGGGATGTCTGAGCGACCGGGCCTCATCACGGGACCGACCGTTCGTCGCGGGGAGCCGACCACTCGTCGATCAGTGACCTGACCGAAATAATCACCTCACTAGTCTGCGAGGGCAAGAGCCGCATCTCCCCTAGGAGACCGCCTTGCCCGATGACAAGAGTGACCGCAGCCCCTGGAACTGGCTGCTGCTCCTCCCCATCGCCATCCCCCTGCTGACGTTCCTGTACAACTCCGACGAGCCCCGGCTGCTGGGCTTCCCGCTGTTCTACTGGCTGCAGATCGCCTTCATCGCCCTCGGCGTGGGCACGACCACGCTGGTCTATCAGATGACCAAGCGCCGGAGGCAGCGGTGAGCGAGCATCTGACCGAGATCATCATCTTCACCGTCCTGTTCCTGGTGGTCAGCGGCATGGGCTTCGTCGCCGCCCGGTGGCGCCGGCCCACCGACCTGGCCAGCCTCAACGAGTGGGGGCTGGGCGGGCGCAACTTCGGGGCGTGGATCACCTGGTTCCTCATCGGCGGTGACCTCTACACCGCCTACACCTTCGTGGCCGTGCCCGCGCTGCTGTTCGGGGCGGGCGCCGCCGGGTTCTTCGCGGTGCCGTACACGGTGATCACCTACCCGATCGTGTTCCTCATCATGATCCGGCTGTGGTCGGTGTCGCACGTGCACAGCCTGGTCACGCCGGCCGACTTCGTGCGGGTACGGTTCGGCTCGCCGACGCTGGCGTTGCTGGTGGCCATCACCGGGATCGTGGCGACCATGCCGTACATCGCGCTGCAGCTGGTCGGCATCGAGGCCGTGCTGAAGACGATGGGCGTGTCCGGCAGCGGGTTGCTCACCGACCTGCCCCTGATCATCGCGTTCGTGATCCTGGCGGCTTACACCTACCAGTCGGGGCTGCGGGCGCCCGCGCTCATCGCCTTCGTCAAGGACATCCTCATCTACCTGGTCATCCTCGTCGCGATCATCTACATCCCGGCCCGGCTGGGCGGCTGGAGCCAGATCTTCGGCGACGCCACGGCCAAGTTCGCCGCGACCCCGGCGCCCGGCGACGGGACCCTGCTCAACGCCAACAACCAGCTCCAGTACGTCACGCTGGCGCTGGGCTCGGCGCTGGCGCTGTTCCTCTACCCGCACAGCGTCACCGGCGTGCTGGCCTCGCGCAACCGCGACGTGATCAAGCGGAACATGTCGGCGCTGCCCGCCTACAGCCTGCTGCTGGCGCTCATCGCGCTGCTCGGGTACATGGCGATCTCGGCGAAGATCAAGCCGATCGGCACCGACGTCAACACCGTCGTGCCGCAGCTGTTCGACCAGATGTTCCCCGACTGGTTCGCGGGCGTCGCGTTCGCGGCCGTCGGCATCGGCGCGCTCGTCCCGGCGGCCATCATGTCGATCGCGGCGGCGAACCTGTTCACCCGCAACATCTACCGCGAGTACATCAACCGCGATCCGACCGACGCCCAGGAGGCCGGGGTCAGCAAGGTCACCTCGCTGGTGGTGAAGATTGGCGCGGTGCTGTTCATCCTGTTCATCGACCCGCAGTTCTCCATCGACCTGCAGCTGATCGGCGGCGTGATCATTCTGCAGACGCTGCCGTCGGTCGCGATCGGCCTGTTCACCCGCTGGTTCCACAAGGGCGGGCTGATCGCGGGGTGGGTCGCCGGAATGGGCGCCGGCATCCTCATGCTCTACAACGTCGCCAACCCGGCCACCAAGCACGAGCACTTCGGCGGCTCGGCGTTCGCGCTGTCCAAGCTGGGCCTCGACACCAAGATGACGATCTACGCGGGCTTCCTGGCGCTGGCCGTGAACCTGATCGTGGCGGCACTCGGCACGCTGCTGTTCCGGGCGCTCAAGGTCGCGGACGGCCCCGACGGCACCGCCCCCGAGCACTACACGGCCGACGAGGGAGACCCGCGCATCAAGGATCTCAACCTGTCCGGTTCGACGTGACATTTAGGCCAAACCGTAACCCAGCCGACATTGGGATTAATCCCCTGGAAAAGCTAATCTCCTCCCATTGACGAGATGTCAGGAGCCGGTTCAGAGCGTAGACCGGCTCCTGATCCATGCTTCGGAGGGGTCGATGACAACCGGGGAACCCGGGCGGGCACGCAGTGACCGCAGCCCTTGGAACTGGCTGCTGGTGCTGCCCATCGTGCTGCCGCTGCTGACCTTCCTGTTCAACGCCGACGAGCCCCGGCTGCTCGGCTTCCCGCTGTTCTACTGGCTGCAGATCGCCTTCATCATCGTCGGCGTCGGCTGCACCACGATCGTGTACAGGATGACCAAGTGAACGCCAACGTGACCGAGCTGGTCGTCTTCGCGCTGCTGTTCCTCGCGGTGAGCGTCATGGGCTTCGTGGCGGCCAAATGGCGGCGGCCCGAGAACATCGAGAGCCTGCACGAGTGGGGCCTGGGCGGCCGGAACTTCGGCTCCTGGATCACCTGGTTCCTGGTCGGCGGCGACCTCTACACCGCCTACACCTTCGTGGCCGTGCCCGCGCTGGTGTTCGGGGCCGGGGCGCTGGGCTTCTACGCCCTGCCTTACACGGTGGTGGTCTACCCGCTGGTGTTCCTGGTGCTGGCCCGGATGTGGTCGGTGTCGCACGTGCACGGGTTCGTCACCCCGGCCGACTTCGTCCGGGCCCGGTTCGGGTCGCCGACGCTGGCGCTGATCATCGCGATCACCGGCCTGGTGGCGACCATGCCGTACATCGCGCTGCAGCTCGTCGGCATCGAGGCCGTGCTGAAGACGATGGGCATCACCGGGCACCTGCCGATCATCATCGCCTTCGCCATCCTGGCCGCCTACACCTACCAGTCCGGGCTGCGGGCGCCGGCGCTGATCGCCTTCGTCAAGGACACGCTGATCTACATCGTGATCCTGGCGGCGGTCATCTACATCCCGGCCAAGCTCGGCGGCTGGGGGTCGATCTTCGACGCGGCCAAGGCCAAGTTCGAGGCGAGCCCGGCGCCTGGCGACGGGATCACCCTCAACGCCGGCAACCAGCTCCAGTACATCACGCTGGCCTTCGGCTCGGCACTGGCGCTCTTCCTCTACCCGCACAGCCTCACCGGCGTGCTGGCCTCCAAGAACCGCGGCGTCATCAAGCGGAACATGGCGGCGCTGCCCGCCTACAGCTTCCTGCTCGGCCTGATCGCGCTGCTCGGCTTCATGGCGATCGCGGCGGGCACCAAGCCGGTCATGGGCGCCAACGGCAAGGCGGACACCAACACGATCATCCCGGCGCTGTTCGACCAGATGTTCCCCGACTGGTTCGCGGGCGTCGCCTACGCCGCCGTCGGCATCGGCGCGCTCGTCCCGGCGGCCATCATGTCGATCGCGGCGGCGAACCTGTTCACCCGCAACATCTACCGCGAATACCTGCGCAAGGACGCCACGGACGCCCAGGAGGCCAAGGTCTCCAAGCTGGTCTCCCTGGTGGTCAAGGTGGGCGCGGTGCTCTGCATCCTGCTGCTCGACCCGCAGTTCTCCATCGACCTGCAGCTCATCGGCGGCGTGATCATCCTGCAGACGCTGCCGTCAGTGGGGCTGGGCCTCTACACCCGCTGGTTCCACAAGGGCGGCCTGATCGCCGGCTGGATCGCCGGGATGGGCGCGGGCATCTGGATGCTGTACATGATCCCGAACCCGGCCAACGGCAAGGCGCACTTCGGCGGCTCGGCGTTCGGGCTGGCCAACCTCGGGATCGACACCAAGATGACGATCTACGCGGGCTTCCTGGCGCTGGCCGTGAACCTGATCGTGGCGGCACTCGGCACGCTGGTGTTCCGGGCCATGAAGGTGGCCGACGGGCCGGACGCGACCTCGCGCGAGGACTACTTCGCCGACGAGGGCGACCCCAAGGTCAAGGACCTGGACCTGGCGGCATCGCACTGATCGCCTTCCTGGCCGGTCGACGGCCGGTTCCCAGTTGGGAACCGGCCGTCAGCCGGTCAGCATCGACTAGCCGTCGCCGAGATAGCCGGGGTTGGCCACATCCAGCTTGGCCCGTACGGCGTCCCTGAGCGCCTCGACCAGGGCCGAGTCGTCGAGGCGGCCCTCGCGGACGGCCGCCGCCAGCTCCGCGTCGTCGCTCACCCCCAGCCCGGCCAGCCGCCGCCCGTGCTCCTCCGCCTGGCCGGGGCCGAGCTCGATCTCCCGCTCGACCATGCCGAGCACGTTGATCGCCACCCGGGTGTGGAAGCGCACCCGGCCCTCGACCGCGGGCAGCACGTCGTCGGCCAGGAAGTCGCGGACGGCCGCCACCAGGTGGGCCGCCGAGGGAACGTCGTGCGGGGTTGCCATCAGGAACTCCTTTGACTCATCAGCGTTTCGCGGCTTTCATCGCCGCTCCCACCCTTATAAGGGCCCAACCTGTCCCCCATGGACCGGTCGTTGACGCGGCGCCTACTGCGGCCATCCCGCCTGCGAAGACGGAGAGACAGCCCCATCGGAACGGCTTCGATTCGCGGATCGGCCCGCTTTCCGACACGGTAGCTCTTGAGCCGCCAGCCGTTACCACCCATTCTGTAGTGGTATTCCCGGGCTGTTCTCTTGCCGACGATCCAATACACATCCTTGGCCGAGTGCCGGATGACGACTTTGATGCGCAGCGGCCTGCTGACCGTTCACGCGCTGGGTGTGGGGTCACCGGTCGCGTCCCGGCGGATGATCTGGTCGGTGGCGTCGCGGACGTAGACGACGGCGGCCAGGTCCGTTCCGGTGGTCTGGACGGCCGTGTTGCGGTCGGCGCCGTCCCAGCTGCGCACGGTGTTGCTCGAACCTGCCGTCCACTGAGTGGCGTTCCCGTCGCGAACAACGTCGTCCCCGCCGGCGTCCAACCCTTCATGATCCATGTGACCCTCTCCCTGGCGCTGGCCTTGTCCCCGGTGACCGTGACCGAGATTCCGAAGAACTTCCTGCTCATGGAGCGCGACGCGCGCAAGCCGCTGAGCCCCGACGAGGCCGCTGAAGTCAGCTACGAGATCAGCGACAAACTCACCAGGCCGTTGGAGCTGAACCCGTGCGGGCACCGGCGCGCCGTTGACGGCGGCCGGTTGGCGGCCCGCACGATCACGCTCGGGACCTCCGCCCCCAGCGGCTCCTCCGAACAGCTCATCATCTACAAGAGCCCGCGTGCCGCCCATGCCGTGCTCACCCGGCTGCGCGCCGAGGTCAAGCGATGCGCGCGCAAGGGCGATCCGTCGTCGCCCGAACTCTCGATCCGGTGGCGGACGAACAAGGCCAAGGCGGGCGATGAGGCTTGGGGCATGGGGTACCAGACGCGGCAGGACGGCCACGTGAACCAGACCGTCACCGGTGTCGTCGCACGTAAGGGCAGCGCCCTGATGATCTACACGACCGACGAGGGGAGCTACAACCCCGGCGGCCTGACCAAGGAGGCCAGGAAGATGGCGGCCAAGGTGTGCGGGTTGCCCGGCGTGTGCTGACCCTGCCGCGTCCGGCCGGTGGGCGGCCTGGAAACGCGACCGAATCCGTTGACCGGGCAACGATTATCGGTTGAGATCCTGTCATGAGCTTCGCCGTCCCTGACAGCGTCCGCCCCATCCGCGATGCCGTACACACCTTCATGACCGAGCGGGTCGAGCCCGCCGAGAACGTGCTCCACCAGGGCGGGCCGGCCGCCGGGGCGGCGCTCGACGAACTGCGGGCGGAGGCCAAGAAGGAGGGTCTGTGGGCCCTCGGTCACCCGCGTGAGCTGGGCGGGGGCGGGCTGCCCTTCCTCGACTACGTCTACGTCAACGAGGTGCAAGGGCGTAGCGAGTTCGGGCAGATCGCGCTGGGGACGTACACGCTGCAGGACTCGCTGATGCTGCACGAGCACGCCTCGGCCGAGCAGCGGGAACGCTACCTCGACCCGCTGGTGCGCGGCGATATCTCGCCGAGCTTCGCGATGACCGAGCCGTCCGTGTCGAGCAGCGACCCGACGCAGCTCAGGACGGCCGCGGTCCTCGACGGGGGCGAATGGGTGATCAACGGGCACAAGTGGTTCACGACCGGCGCGTCCCGGGCCGCGTACACCACCGTGATGTGCCGGACGGAGGACGGCGCGGCGCCGCACCGGTCCTTCTCCATGATCCTCGTGCCGACCGACACACCGGGCTACGACATCATCCGCGAGACACCGGTCCTGGGGCTGGACGGCGCGCACTGCGAGGTCCGCTACGACAACGTCCGGGTGCCCGCCTCGAACCTCCTGGGGGAGCGCGGCGACGGGTTCGTGATCGCGCAGCGGCGCCTGGGACCCGGACGGATCTTCCACTGCATGCGCTGGCTCGGCCAGGCGCAGCGGGCCTTCGACCTGATGTGCCGCCGGCTGCGCGAGCGGAGCGCGTTCGGTGAGCCACTGGCCGCCAAGCAGCTCATGCGGCAGCACGTGTTCGACTCCTACACCGAGATCCAGGCCGCGCGGCTGCTCACGCTCGACGCCGCGCGGGCCATCGACGCCGGCTCGGAAGCCCGGGTCGAGATCGGCGCGATCAAGGTGGTGGGCTCGCGCATGCTGCACAACGTGATCGACCGGGCCATCCAGGTGTACGGCGCGGCGGGGCTGACTCCGGACACCCCGCTGGACCGGATGTACCGGCACGCCAGGGCCGGGCGGATCTACGACGGCCCCGACGAGGTGCACATCGACTCCGTGGGACGGCGGATACTCGGCGCCTACGCGGCGGGCGGGAACTGGGAGTTCGGGCTGCGATGACGGAGCCGGTCCACTCGATGGTCCACTCGATCGTCCGCGAGGTCTTCGGGCCCGGCGCGTCGGTGCCCTTCAGCGCGCGGCTCCCCGGCGGGGCCTCGCGTGAGACGTGGGCGCTCGACGTGCTCGACGGGGACGAACGGCACGAACTGATCCTGCGCCTCGACTCCCCCGGCGCCGCCCTGGAGGCCGGTGGCAGCCTGGCGAGCGAGGCCACGCTGATGCGGGCCGCCGCCGAGGCCGGGGTGCCGGTGCCGCGGGTCGTGGCGGCCGGTGAGCCGTACATCCTCATGACGCGGGTGGCGGGCGAGACGATCCCGCGCAGGATCCTGCGTGACGAGGCGTACGCGGGGGTCCGGCCGCGGCTGGCCACCCAGTGCGGCGAGGCGCTCGCGGCGATCCACCGGATGCCGCTGTCCGCGCTCCCCCCTGCTGGCGCCCCGGACCCGGCCACCGCTGCCGTGCCCACGGGCCTGACTGGCGTGCCCGTGACCGACCATCCGCTGCGGCAGTGGCGGGACGTGCTCGATCAGATCGGTGAGCCGCATCCGGTGTTCGAGCTGGCCTTCCGGCGGCTGGCGGCGACTCGGCCGGCGGCGGCGCGGCGGACCGTGGTGCACGGCGACTTCCGCAACGGCAACCTGATCGTCGGGCCCGAGGGGATCCGGGCGGTGCTCGACTGGGAGCTGGCCCACGCGGGCGACCCGGTCGAGGACCTCGGCTGGCTGTGCGTGAAGGCGTGGCGGTTCGGCTCGCCGCTGCCGGTGGGCGGTTTCGGCGGTTATGACGACCTGGTGAGCGCGTACGAGAAGGCCGGCGGGCAGCCCGTCGACCGGGACGCGCTGCGCTGGTGGGAGACGTTCGGCGTGCTCAAATGGGGCGTCATCTGCATGATGCAGACGATGCGCCACCTGCGCGGCGGCGCGCGTTCGGTCGAGCTGGCCGCGATCGGGCGCAGGGTGTGCGAGAACGAGTGGGACCTGCTGCGGCTGCTCGGCTGAGAACCCGTGCCACTGCCGCTCGGCCGAAAACCCGTTGCCGTTGATCGTATGCTGTTCTCGCTGGGCAAGGTGGTCTTCGCGGTCGCCGTGATGGC
Organism: Nonomuraea sp. NPDC049129; assembly: GCF_040648495.1. NCBI lineage: Bacteria > Bacillati > Actinomycetota > Actinomycetes > Streptosporangiales > Streptosporangiaceae > Nonomuraea > Nonomuraea sp. NPDC049129. The sequence continues at coordinate 127,968 of NZ_JBEZDU010000026.1, forward strand.
GGGTCTCGCCTTGGTGCTCTACGGGTTCGGGGTGACGAGCCTGGGCGTGGGGCTGGTGCCGTTCATGGGCATCCTGCTCCTGCTCGGCTGGTCGCTCGGGCTGATCGGGATCTCATAGGGCTCAACGCCGTCGGCTCAACGCCGTCTATCTTGCCGCCGCACTCGGGGTGTTCGGGTGGGCGCTCAACTACGCCCGGCGGCATGGGAGGGTATGAACCGTTCCTCATATTCGCTATGAGAACCTCAGGTTCTGCTATGGGCTCGTAGTCCGTGTTGTGCCGGTGGAACGTGGTCTGGGGCACGGATTCGGTCTCGTCTTCGGAGGCGGCGGCGAGTGTGGGGTTTCCGGCCAAGCCTTGGGTGCGGAGGCGGGGGCGGCGTTCGCTTGGACGCCCGAAGGTGGGCCGTGACCGTCATCTTCCGGCTCGCCGCACTGTCGGGCCCGGCGGTGCGTGCACGGGCTGGACGAGGTTGGCCAGAGGGGTGCGGCGGATCTCGGTGCGGATGGTGGCGCGGTGCCCGTAGGTGCTTCTTTGGCGTATGGCCTGATCGCGCGTGCCGACATTGGCGCGGTGAGGCGAGGGGGTCGGTGTTGGTATCCGGCGAATGCATATCGCTCACATGTTCTATCCAAAGGTGTCAACTCTTGGTAGCGTTGAAGTCACACATCGTAGAGGTGGGGTGGGCAGGGTGCAGGGTGGACCGCAGGGTGGACCGCAGATGCGTCGATGCCGCCTGGGAACCCATCACCCAACGGGGGCGGTGCGTGAGTAAGCTCACCGCGACCGCCCCGTGCACCACCCACGCCGCCATGGTGGAGAAAACGGGCGAGGTAGTCCCTCAGGCGCTGCTGGCGCGGCGGGTGGCTTGGCTGACCGCTCTGGCGCGGGATCTGGCCGGCTGCTTGGTCGCAGCCCGGTGGAATCCGGCTGATCTGGATGGGCTGGCCGGCGGGGTGGGGCTGGACGGGCGAGTGTTGCCGTCGAAGGGCTGGATGGCTGTTCGGCGGCTGGGCTGGGGTGTGGGCCCGGAGCCGGGCGTGTACATCTGCGATCGGGTGTTGCGGTGCGCGCAGGAGCAGGCCGCCCGCCTGTTGCGGCTGGCGCTGCACCGGCGCCGCCTGGTGGAGGCGATCGTGGCCACCTGGCCGCACAATCCGGGTGCGCGCACCGATGCCGAATGGGACGCGTTGCGCGCGCTGCTGCCGGACGGGGTGACGGCGGCGGAGATCCGTAACCGGACCCGGCAGATCCGCGCCTATCGCGACGAGCATGAGGTTTTCCCGGCAGATCTGACCGAACTGGAGGAGCCGCCGAACGTTGCGGCGCAGGTCGTGCTGGCGGCTGCCGACCGGCAACTGCTCACCCTGGAGCGCACCGGCCACCGCAGCGCCCGGCTGCGGGTGCGGCTTCCCCTGGTCGAATCGCCCGCGTCCCCCAGGGACTGGGCCTGGCATGTGCTGCCTGTCGTCTTGCCGCCGACCGTGCCGCCGGAGGCGAGGTTGTGCGCCCCTACCTTGCGGGTGACCAAGGGTCGGGTGCGCGTCGATCTGCCGTTCCAGATCCTGATCGGCTTCGTACCCGCTACCGGTCATATGATCGGGTGCGGCTTCGACTGGGGCCTCAACGGGCTGCTGACCGGTGTGGTGGGACGTCTTGTGGCCGATGGGCGGGTGATCTCCGGCGGCCGGGTGATCGGCGATGGGCGGCCGCTGCTCTACGATGCGAGCGGTGTGTCGGCCAAGCTGCACCGACTGCGGGCCGAGCGTGAGCACCTGGCCGCCAAGATTCAGCGCCAGCAACGACTCCTGGCCGGCATGACTGCCGCCGACCCCCGCTACGCCGCGTTGAGCGCGGCCTACCAGGTCCTCGGTGTCGAACATGAGCGACTGTGCGCGCGCATCCGCAACCTGAACAAGGCGCTGGCCTGGTCGGCCGCCCGCTGGGCAGTCGACCAGGCCGTGGCCGCCGGGACGACGGTCATCTACCTGGAAGACCTGGCCACCCTGGAAGCACGCGGACGCCGAGGCAACGCGAACACGCGCCTGTCGGGGCAGATACGCGGGCAGATCGTCGAGGCGATCCGGCATCTGGCCGCCAAGCACGCCATCGCCGTGGTCACCGTCCCAGCCCGCGGCACCTCCCGATACTGCCCCCGGTGCGGGGACGGCACGTCGGTGCTCAAGCATTGCCCGGCCCCCGACCGGCTCACCGACAAGGGCTGGAGGTGGGCCTACTGCCCGGCCTGCGGCCTGTCCTGTGACCGGGACCGGGCAGCGGCCGAACGGATCGTCTCCCGCGGCCTACTCGGCCAAAACGCCACCCGCACCCACCGTTCCACCGGGGTGCGCACCATCCACGCCATCGTGGAGGGGAATGTCGCCCGCGCCCGCCGAACACGCAAGCCCACTCGTGCAGCCCGCCGCGCCCGCCGCACCCGAACCGACCTGCACCCCCGACCGGCAGCACGCGACAGAGCCAAGAACCGCCCCACCCCAAAACGGCCCACCCGCACCTCAGCCAACTCACGAAACAACCCGATGACGTCCAGCCGTGTGCCCGACCGGCGCACGGTGCCCGCCCCACCGCCCACCAGCGGTGGACAGCGTCCGGCGGGCCATGCACCCAAGCCGGGACGGCACCAGCCATACCGGACAGGACATGTCAGGAATTCTCACCACCGGACCGGCTTCCACCACGCCAAAGCCACCCCCGTGCTCATGCTCGCCAAGCACCGGGGCAGCCCAGGCCAGGCCACGCCCGTCCGAGTTGCCTGATTCCTTCAGGGAACTACAGGGAATTCAAGACGCTCTCCCGCTTCGGTGACTGACGGCCGCGACGATCACGTCCACCAGCCCTTCGACGACCTCCGCCCGATCCACCTCCGGATGCTCCAGCCACCAGTCGCCGGTGGTCTGCACCATGCCGACGAACGCGTGACCGAGCACCTGGGCGCGTACGGGCTCCGGCACCACCCGCTCGGCGGCCAGCACCCCGCCCAGCTCCTCGCCGAGGCTGCGCACGAGCGCGGTCATGTGGGAGCGCATCCGGGTGTCCTCGGCGCTGGCCCGGTGGAACAGGAAACGGTAGAGGTTGCGGTTGGCCGAGATCAGGTCCAGGTAGACGGTGATCGTCGTCCTGGCCCGGCCGCGCAGATCGGTCGCGGCCTCCTCGGCGAACCCTGGACGCAGGTCGGACGCGGCCCCAGAGCGCAGGTCGGAGGTTGCCCCGGCGAACCCGGGACGCAGCTGGGCGATGACCGTGCGCACGTGGCGGTCGGCCAAGGCCTCGTAGAGACCGCTCTTGTCGCCGAAGTGGCGGTAGAGGATCGGCTTGGTGATCCCGGCCTCGGCGGCGATCGCGGCCATGGACGCCTCGGGGCCCTCACGCAGGATGACCCGGTCCGCCGCGTCCAGCAGCGCCTTGCGCCGATCCGGGTCCCGTCCGCTCATCCGCCCAGGATAGATCGCCGTCTGCGCGGCAGCAGCGCCGACAACACCAGCAGGACGCCGATGACGGCGTACAGGCCCGTCATCCCGGCCAGGGCGCCCGGCGGCTCACCGGCCATGGTGCCCACCGGCTGGCCGGTGGGCACCGCGAAGCTCGGCAGCCGGCCCGCCAGGTCGAGCGCGACGTCGAGGTCGAACGCGAACAGCGCGGCGGCGGCGGTCAGCGGCAGCCCGCAGGCCAGCGCGGCCAGCGGCGACAGCCACGACCAGGCGGCGAGCAGCAGCACGATGGCCGCCACGGCCGTCAGGTAGCCGAGCCCGGCGGGCGCGGGCCGGAAGGCGGCGTACGCCGCTCGCAGGGCCCTGGCGCCCGCCTCGGTCAGGTAGTAGACGAGGGGCAGCGCGGCCGACCCGGCCACCGCGCCGATCAGATGACGCACCTGAGGGGACACAGCACCTTCGTCCCCGCGAGAACGGGATCCCATGTGCGCTCGCCCGGAGTTAGATTCGAAGGCATGACGATCATCCCCCGCTCCGGGACCGGCCCCGGCTCGATCACCCCTGACGGCTCCCCCGTCGAGTACTACACGCTGCTGAAGCCCCGCGGCGAGGCGGAGCTGGTCGCGGAGGTGGTGCCGCGCGGCGGCTCCGTCCTGGAGCTGGGCGCGGGCGTCGGCCGGGTGACGCACGCGCTGCTGGAACACGGCTTCGAGGTGGTGGCCGTGGACGAGTCGGCCGAGATGCTGGCCCACGTGCGGGGCGCGCGGACCGTACAAGCCCGGGTGCAGGATCTGCGGCTGGAGCGGCGCTTCGACGCGGTCATGCTGGGTTCGTACCTGGTGAACACCTCCGACGAGGACGGCCGGCGGGCGCTGCTGTCGGCCTGCGCCCGGCACGTGGCGCCCGGCGGAGCCGTGCTGATCGAGTGGACGCCGCCCGAGACGCACGACGCCCGGCGGCCCGGCCAGGGCAGGACGGACGGCGACATGACGGTCACGCTGGCGGCCCTGGAGGCGGCCGGGCCGGACCAGTTCAACGCGACGATGCGCTACACGCACCGGGATCGGGTGTGGACCCAGTCGTTCACGTCCCGGCGGCTGACGGACGAGGACCTGCGCGCGGCCCTGGCCGAGTGCGGGCTCCGCCTGGACCGCTTCCTCACCGAGGACCGCAGCTGGGCACTCGCCGTCCCCGGCCTCTCGTAGCCGCGCGTTGACACCGGACGCGCCGCGACCTGCCCGCGGCCGTCGATGGCAGTGTCTTCGTTGTTGGTCAAAATCGTGAAATCCATCAAATGTCCGGCAAATTCTCCCAGCGGGTCAGGCAATTATGGGCGCGCCGACGTTAAAAGTCTGACCACGTTTATCGCCTCCGTGGACACCCTTCCGCTACTCTTACCCCCTTTTCCGCGCAGAGCTGGTTTTCCGGGGAATTGCCGCAGCATTCGACGACCTTGACATGGGCTTGGCGGCGGAGGTTACTTGAAGTATGCCTAGATCGCCGCAGGCCGGCGATGGCTCTGCGGCGCCGAGGGCCGGAGAAGATCGAGTCGGATCTCTGCGGAGGAATGCCTATGGCGACGTATGAGTATCGCTGCCCCGACTGCGGACGATTCGAGGTGCATCGACCGATCGGGACCGCCGCGGCGGCCTGCGAATGCCCCGCGTGCCACCGCCCCTCCCGTCGAGTCTTCTCCTCGCCGTACCTCAGCCGGGTGCCTTCAGTAGTCAGTGCCGCGCTCACCCGCGAGGAGCAGAGCCGGGAAGCACCCGAGGTGGTCACGAGCGTGCCTCCCAGGCGGCGCGAACCGCCGCCGCACCCGGCACTGCCACGCCTGCCTCGGCCTTGATCAACACAAACCTTGATCAACACAAACAACGCGGCGCGTGCGTGTGAACCGCTCACACACGCGGCTCCGCCGGTCCGGAGGCGGTGAGAGGCCGCCCGGCGTGAGTGATGCCGCCACACGACAACACCAGGAGGTGCGTCGCTCATGGGAGCCGTCGGACTTCTCTACGTCGGCGCGGTGCTCTTCATCAACGGCATGATGCTGCTGAAGAAGATCGATCCACGCGCGGCGGCCATCTTCAATCTCTTCGTCGGCACCCTGCAGGTGATCACGCCCACTGTGCTGATCATCCTCAATCCCGGGGACCCGGCCCAGGTCCTCGGCGCGTCCGGGATCTATCTGTTCGGTTTCACCTACCTGTACGTCGGGATCAACCTGCTGGGCGGTTTCGACTCCACGGGAGTCGGCTACTTCTCGCTGTTCGTGGCCATCATGGCGCTCGGATACTCCTACGCGAACTTCCGGCTCCTGGGCGATCCGGCGTTCGGCGTCATCTGGCTCTACTGGAGTTACCTGTGGTTCCTCTTCTTCGTGCTGCTGGGTTTGAAACACGAGCAGATCACCAGGTACACGGGCTGGGTGACGGCGATCCAGGGGTGGGTCACGGCGGCGATCCCCGCGTTCATGATCCTGACGGGCTACTGGCGGAACACCAACCTCATCGCCTTCATCCTCGCCGTGTTCGGCGTGGTGGTCTTCATCGGACTGTGGCCGTTGACCCGTGGACGTGAACCCAAGGCGGCGGCACCGGCCGATGCGATGGGCGCCGGCGACCGGACACATCGCCCTCGGTGGACCTGACGAGAAGACCCGCGACGCCTGCAAGGAGGTGGTCGATGCGTTTCATGCCTGACGGCATCCGTATTCAAGAAAGGCATTCATCATGCCGAACGTCGTATTCAGCATCGATCAATCGAGGTCAATGCGCGACCAGAAAATCCCGGGACACAATCGATGGCACCCGGATGTTCCGGTGGCCGAGATGGTCCGCCCCGGAGATGAGTTCCGAGTCGAATGCAGGGAATGGACCGACGCCCAGATAGGCAACAACGATTCCGCGAACGACGTGCGGGACGTCGATCTGACCGTCGCGCACGTGCTGAGCGGGCCCATCGGGGTGGACGGAGCCGAGCCGGGCGATCTCCTGGTCCTCGACATCCTCGACCTCGGCGCGGTTCCCCAGCAGGTCGGGCAGGCACCGGGACAGGGATGGGGCTACACCGGCGTGTTCGCCAAGGCGAACGGCGGCGGATTCCTGACCGACTACTTCCCCGACGCCTACAAGGCGATCTGGGACTTCCACGGCCAGGTGGCCACATCCCGGCACCTGCCAGGTGTCCGGTTCACCGGCATCACCCACCCAGGGCTGTTCGGCACCGCGCCGTCAGCCGAGCTGCTCGCCTCCTGGAACCGCAGGGAGCAGGCGCTCATCGACACCGATCCGCAACGGGTCCCGCCGCTCGGCCTGCCACCGCTGGCCGACAACGCCATCGCCGGTACGGCGAGCGGCGATGTGGCGCGGCGGATCGCCGAGGAGGGCGCCCGTACCGTGCCGGCGAGGGAGAACGGCGGCAATCACGACATCAAGAACTTCACCCGCGGAGCCCGGGTCTTCTACCCGGTCCAGGTGAAGGATGCGAAACTTTCCGGAGGTGACCTGCACTTCAGCCAGGGCGACGGCGAGATTACCTTCTGCGGCGCGATCGAGATGGGCGGTTTCATCGACTTCCACGTCGACCTCATCAAGGGCGGCATGGAGAAGTACGGTGTCTCCACCAACCCGGTCTTCCTGCCCGGAAACGTCGAGCCGCGCTACTCCGAGTTCATGTCGTTCATCGGGATCTCGGTGGACCATGACACCGACACCAACTATTACCTCGACGCGACGGTGGCCTACCGCAGGGCATGCCTCAATGCCGTCGAGTATCTCAAGAAGTGGGGCTACACCGGCGAACAGGCCTACCTGATCCTCGGCTCGGCTCCGATCGAAGGGCGAATCAGCGGGATCGTCGACATTCCCAACGCCTGCTGCTCGCTCTACCTGCCCACCGCGATCTTCGACTTCGACGTACGCCCGAATGCCGAAGGACCTGTCAGGAAGGAGCGCGGACAGTGCGCCGTGACGAGCTGACCGCCACGGCATGACGCGTGTGACGACCCTGGAAGTGATCTTCCTGGTCGAGCGGCGCCTGAGAACGAGAACGGCCACCGCGCATCGACGACCTGTCGTGGGAGAGAGGAACACAGATCGCGCGGTGGCCATCGCGATCACGGCCCGCCCGGCGCTCGGCGCCGGGTAATATCTTCCCCTATTTATCCCCATAAGTCGTTTACCGCGCCAGAGTGCGCTCCAATGGACCGATCCCCCTTCCACGCCAGGCTTGCCGCCATTTCGACACACCCCGCGCAAAGGCTGTTCGACCGCCGCCGTCACTCCGCCAACGGTCAACCCCGCAGCCCTAGCCCGAAACTTGCGCAAACAGATGGTTATCCTCAGGTGTAGTCGCACAAACCCCTGACATGCCTCCCGACCTAGGGCAATTCCCAAACGGGTGGGTGCGCCTGCCACTCCGAAGGATTGATCAATGAACAACGACGCCGTGTGGGTCCGAAGCGTGACCGGCATCCAACTGCATCACACCACAGACCTCCAGGACGCCGGCCGATTCCTGGGCAATGCGGTGATGGCGCTGCGGGCCGCGCACGTACGAACCGGCGATGACAGGTACGCCGACCTCGCCGCCGAACTCAAGGCCATGGTGGCGGAGACGCGAACCCTGGAGACCCAGGCCCGGGAACGCATGCACGGCCTGCACTCGGAGGACCCCGAACAGTTCGTCCGCTGCCGCGAAGGCGAAGAGCCGTGGCCCGACGAGATCCAGGCGGGGTTCGTTCCGCGCCACACCTGCAATGATCGGTGCCTGTATCACGACCAGGACGTTCTCGACGCGATCATGCAGTGCATCTGCGCACGTCCCCCGTGCCGAGCATGCGCCATCGCCGGTACGCCGTGACGTGAGCCTTGCTTGGCGGGAAACCAGACCCGCGCCCTTTACAATGTAGATCACGCGAACGTCTCGATGTCCTGAAAATACTGGGAAATACTGGAACTCTTGCTACGCTCGCGCCATGAGTGACCGGCTGGACGATCTCGAGAGGCGGATCGACGAGCTCCGAGCCGGTGTGCGCAGGGCCATGCGGGTCAAGGACACGGCCACGGCCAGGACCCTGCGCGCCGAGCTGCGCGGCGCCGAGCGCACCTGGGACGCCCTGGTGAGCACGGCCCCTGCGGATGATCAGAAAGACAGCGAACCCGAGCCCCCGGCGCCGCGGCTGGTGACCGTGCGCGAGCAGGTGCATCAGGGTCTCCTCCTGCTGGGCGCCTGCGCTCAGCCACGGCTGATCGTCGCCGTGGGCGCGGCCTTCTGTGGCGGCACGCTGAGAAGCAATCAGCTCACCAGCCTGCGCCGCGACGAGGAACGCTCGTTCAAGTCCTCCCCGTACGGCCGCCCGTACTACCTGTGCGCGGCCCTGACCGACCGCCTCTCCCCCGCCCGTGGCCTGCTGGCGGCCAGTACGTGGCCACAGGCGCGCCGGATGGTCGGCCCGCTCAGCCCCCGCGTCGACTTCCTCACCTGCGCCATAGCGGTGGCCGAGCAGGTGACCGACGCCCTCATTGAGCCCGGAGGGGCGCGGCTGCTGGCCAGGATGGCGCGCAACATCCCCGGCGCCGCCGACGGCGATCTGGGGCCGCCCGACCCCGGCCGGGTCATCGAGGCGGCGCGGGCAGAGCTCGCGGTGCACGTGGAGCGCGACACGCAGGACCGCGCTGAGCTGGCCGAACGTGCGACGACGCAGCTCGGTGACACAGCGCGGCTGTTCGGCGCCGCTACGCTGAGCACTGTCGCGAAGAAAAGGATCACTGGGTGAGAGCGCGCAACAGCGAGACGAGAGGCAGCCGATGAACCGGCTTGACGCGCTGCGAGGCACGACGCCACCGAAGCCGCACGACGCCCGCGCCATCGCCGCGCTCGCGGCGAACCCCGGCTGCTCACGCCGGGCGCTCATGGACGGCGCCGGGATCGACAAGGACGCCGCGGCCCGGCATCTGGGGTTTCCCGCGCCGTTCGGCCAGTCGCCGTTCGCGATCACCCGCGGGAACGTGTTCGAGGCGCTGGTGAAGGCCGACGGCTGCGCCGAGTTGCTGCGCATGCTGCGGGAGCAGCTGGGCCTGCCGATCGCCGAGGTGGCCTATCACGACGTGGAGAACGTCGGCGCGCACCTGCGCCACGCCCACACCCGGGCGCTGTTCGACCGGGCGGTGGCCGAAGGGCACGACGCGGGGACGGTCTACGACCATCCGCTGCTCGCCCTGGAGATCGCCGGGCACGCCGCCTACCTGGAGCCGGACGTGGTGGCCTTCCAGCTCGGCGGGCGCTTCCACATCGTGGAGATCAAGTCGTTCGCGGTGATCGACGGGCAGGCGGACCCGGCCGCGGTGGCCGCGGCGGCCCGGCAGGCGGCGGTGTACGTGCTGGCGCTGCGCAGACTGCTCGACGAGCTGGGACACGACCCGCTGCGGGTCTCGCACGAGGTCGTGCTGGTCTGCCCGGAGAACTTCGCCAACCGGCCGGTCGCGACGCTGGTGGACGTGCGCAAGCAGCTGGCCGTCCTGGAACGCCAGCTCGACCGGATGACGGGGCTCGACCGGCTGCTCGACGTCCTGCCCGACGAGGTCACCTTCGACCTGCTGCCCGGTGAGGACGGGCTGCCGACCCGGTCCGCCGCCGAGCTGGCCGACGCGCTGCGCCGCTCCGACGCCCGCTACGCGCCGGACTGCCTGTCGACCTGTGACCTGTGCTTCTTCTGCCGCGACGAGGCCCGGCAGGAGGGTGCTTCCGACCTGCTCGGCCGTAACGTACGCGATGAGCTGGGCGGCGTGGCCTCCGTCAGCGAGGCGCTCGGGCTGGCCGACGGCACGCGCGACCCGGCGCCGGGCCAGGAGGAGATCGCCCGGCTCCTGCGCAACGCCGAACGCCTGCGCAGAGAGTGCCTGACGTGAGCCTGCTCACCTCGCTCGCCCGGCTGCGGGCCCTCGATGAGGGCATCGCGCAGCCCATCGCGACCGTCCGGCACTGCCATCTGTCGGCGCGGCCGATGGTGTTCATCCCGCTCAAGCTCTCCGGTGAAGCCGCCGCGCCGCTGGCCGCCATGCTCGGCACCGACCGGGCCGAGCCCCGCCTGCTGGTGGTCACCCAGCCGCGTAACCGTGATCTGCGCTTCGCCTGGGCCGCCGAGCTGGCCGGGTTGCTGCTGCCGTACATCCAGGGCTTTCTGCGCGAGACGGAGACGGTGGAGCGCAAGAACGCCGACCCCTACGAGCGGGCGCTCGACGCGCCGCAGCTGATCGTGCCGAACCAGGCGGGCGTGGCGTTCACCCGGCTGCTCGGCCGGTCCACCCGATTTCGCCGGGCCGACGGTCCCTACCCGGTGCCCACGGGGGTGCCGCTGCTGGGCAGGTGGCTGACCTGGTTCGCCGAGCGGGCCGGATATCCGGGGTCGTCGCTGACCATCGCGGCGACCGACGAGCTGGGCAGGCACTGGGCGAGCGGGCAGAGCGGCCTGGAGGACGCGAACCTGGCCGCGCTGCTCGCCTGGATCACCGAGGGACCCAGTGACGACGCGGAGGACCCGCTGATCTGGCCGCCCGCGGGACCGGTCACCGATCCGGGGTTCGACGCCGAGGTGCTGGCGCCGGCGATCGAGAAGGGCTCGGCCGAACGCGTCACCGAAGCCCTCCGATCCCAGCTCGAACCCACCTGGCGGCTCATGTGGCAGGCGATCGACCTGCTCGCCGGCCTGCCCGAGGGCAACAGTGTGGCGCAGCGGTGGGAGCAGGACCGCGCCTCCTTCAGTGGCCTGGCCGCGCAGATCGAGGACGGCGCGCCGCCGCAGGCCCGGCATGACGGCGCGATCGCCGCCGCCGCGCGCCTGGCGCGCATGGAGCGCGCCCAGGCCGCCTACGAGGTGCAGCGCGCCTACGACGACCCGCTGGTCATGGCCGAATACCGGCTGACCGGCGAGGCGTTCGCGGGCGAGGTCGTGGAGACCGAGCCGGAGAACTTCGAGGGCGAGGGCCGCTCGCGCAAGCTGCGCCCGCTCGTGGTGGTCAAGACCGACGATCCCGTACGCCTGGCACCCGGCACCACGCTCGGCACCCCGCAGCGGCGCGGCCAGGGCGCCCAGCTGGTCGAGGCGAGCGACGGCCTGGTCACCCTGAAGATCACCAAGGGCATGGGCCGGGGCAAGACGCCCACTCCGGGGGCGGTGCCCGAGGTGGGCGAGCGGGTCTGTTACACCTCGCTCACCGACGACTTCCAGGGCGCGCCGAGCCTGCCCGACGCGGAGGCCACGCCGTGGACGCACGGCGGCCCGCCGCGCGAATACCGCCCCACCGACGAGGACGCCCGCGAGGAGTGGTCGTGACCGGCGAGGACGCCAGCCCGGAGCAGGCCATTAGTCCGGAGCAGGTCATCAGGAACGTGCTCGCCGACCTGCCCAGGAATCGCGGCGTGGTGGTCGACTCCCCGCCGGGGGCGGGCAAGTCCACGCTCGTCGTCCGGGCCGCCGCCCACCTGGCCGAGACCGGCGAGCCACTGATGATCGTCGCCCAGACCAACGAGCAGGTCGACGACCTGGTGACGCGGATCTCGGAGCGGCACCCGCGGCTGACGGTCGGCCGGCTGTCGGCGAGCGGCTACGTGCCGCCGCTGCGGCTGCTGGAGCTGACCGGTGTCACGGTCGGCACGCGGATCCAGGATCTCGGCGACCCCGACATCACGATCGCCACGTCGGACAAGTGGGCGTGGATCTCCGGCCGTACCTGGCCGTGGGCGATCGTGGACGAGGCGTACCAGATGCGCTCGGACAAGCTGCTGCGCATCGCCGGGCTGTTCGAGCGGGCGCTGTTCGTGGGCGATCCCGGCCAGCTCGACCCGTTCTCGATCGTGGACGGCGACCGCTGGTCCGGCCTGTCGTGGGACCCGCTGCAGAGCGCGGTCTCGGTGCTGCTGCGCCACAACCCCGACCTGCCGGTGCACCGGCTGCCGGTGTCGTGGCGGCTGCCCGCCTCGGCCGCGCCGGTGGTGTCGAAGGCGTTCTACCCGTTCACCGGGTTCCGGTCGGGCACCGGGGCCGGCGAGCGGCGGCTGGAGCTGGCCACCGGCGGCATGGGCACCGTGCACGACCGGGCGCTGGAGGAGGCGGCCCGCTCCGGCTGGGCGCTGCTGGAGCTGCCCAACCGCCACACCGTGCGCACCGACGGCGAGGCCGTGCAGGCGGTGGCGCTGCTGGCCGAGCGGCTGCTGCAGCGCGGCGCGGTGGCGGGCTCCGAGCAGGGCGAACGGCCGGTGACCGCCGACCGGATCGCGGTCGGCGCGGCGCACCGCGACCAGGTGGCGGCGATCAGGGCCGCGGGGCTGCCGCCGGAGATCACCGTCGACACCGCCAACCGGCTGCAGGGCCGCGAGTACGACGTGACGATCGTGCTGCACCCGCTGTCGGGCCGCCGGGACGCCACCGCCTTCCACCTGGAGTCGGGGCGGCTGTGCGTGCTGGCCTCGCGGCACCGGCACGCGTGCGTGGTGGTGGCCAGGGCGGGCATCGCCGAGCTGCTCGACGCCCATCCGTCGGCCGAGCCGGTACGGCTGGGCGTGCCGGTGAAGTTCCCCGACGGCTGGGAGGCCAACCAGTCGGTCCTGGAGCACCTGGCCCGCCACCGGGTGTAGCGGCGACGATCACGAAGTGAGGCATGTGTGACATCCGTGTACGTTCTCAACGGCCCGAACCTCAACCTGCTCGGCACCCGCAAGCCGGAGGTGTACGGCACGACGACGCTGGCCGACGTCGAGGAGATGTGCCGCCAGGAGGCCGCCGGGCTCGGCCTCGACCTCCGGTTCCGGCAGTCGAACCACGAGGGGCAGCTGATCGACTGGATCCACGAGGCCGGGGCCGAGGTCAAGGCCGGGCGGTGCGTGGGCGCGGTGTTCAATCCCGGCGCCTACACGCACACATCGGTGGCCCTGCACGACGCCATCGAGGGCGTGGAGCTGCCGGTGGTGGAGCTGCACATCTCCAACGTGCACGCCCGCGAGCCGTTCCGGCACCACTCCTACATCTCGCCGGTCGCGCGGAGCATCGTGGTCGGGTTCGGCGTGCACGGCTACGTGCTGGCCATGCGCGGCCTGCACCACTCCGCCCAGAAGTGATCAGCGGCAGAAGGGCGCCATGCCCATCGCCGACCGCAGGCCGCCGGTCAGGTGGCCGAGGAAGCGCTGGTCGCCGGTCCACGCCTGCACCTCGTGGCCGAGCGTGGTGACCCACGACCTGCCGCCGTCGTAGTACTGGCACCAGGAGACCGGGTGGTCCCTGCCGTGCCCGGGATGGCCGAGGTTGCCGCGGGTGCCCTTCAGCATGGTGCTCTCGTCGACCTGGGCCAGGACGCGGACGCGGGTGGGGGCCGGGACCAGGTTGTACCACTCGTCGCTGAACGTCCAGGCCGGCGGCAGCCCCGCGGTGGAGGCGTCGCGCCGATCGACCGTGCGCACGGTGGCGGGCTGGACGGGGCCGTGGTCGTAGAAGTTGGCCTCGCCGAGCAGCCCTTCGTACCAGGGCCAGTTGTACTCGGTGCCGAAGGCGTTGTGCACGCCGACGAAGCCGCCGCCCGCCCTGACGTACTGGCGCAGCGCGGTCTGCGCCGCGTCGTCGAGCGCGTCCCTGGTCGTGCTCAGGAACATCACCGCGTTGTACTTCAGCAGGCTCTGCGCCGAGGCGAGCTGGGTGACGTCCTCGGTGTAGTCGACCGCGAAGCCGTTGTCCTGACCCAGCTTGAGCACGGCCTTCACGGCCACGTTGTCGTCGTTGAGCGGCGGGTTGAGCCCCGGCCCGAGCACGGTGCCCAGGTGGGCGTGGCGGGGGCCGGCCGTGCGCGTGTAGACGAGCAGGCGGTAGCCCTTGGCCGGGTCGAAGTTGCCCCAGTCGTGGTAGCAGCGGGCGTCGGTGCCCCGGCACACGCCGCCGGCGGGCGCGGGCTCGTTGGAGGCGGCCGAGGCGGGCAGGGCGACCGCCAGCAGAAGGGCGGCGGTCACGAGCGTAGAGGGTCTCACGGGCACCTCCGAAGTCCACCAGGTGGATCGATCGTTCCACAGCGTAGCCAGCGCACCGAAGCCCGGCAAGGTCTTGTCTTCACCGCGGCACCGGCTTATTGTGCGTCCGTTAAGCGGATCTATAGGTCCATCTAGTGGACCACAAGAAGGCGTGGTGCCAGTGGAACGACGCAACTTCCTCCTCGGCGCGGCCGCGACACTGGCCGCCGTACCCGCTCGTCCGGACAGCGCTGTTCCCGAACAGGACGTTCCGCCGCAGTCCGCCGCCCTGGGCGCGGCCGGCAAGGACTTCCCCAAGGTCTGCGGCAACCTCGGCAACCACAACCACTCGCCGCTCAAGAAGATCACCGCGCGCAACCTGGACCGCCTCGGCGGCGCCTGGCACCTGAACCTGGAAGGCGGCAGCACCGCCGCGCCCCAGCAGAGCACCTGCGTCGCGGAGAGCGGCATCCTGTACGTCCAGACGACCCAGCAGAACGTCTTCGCCGTGGACGGCAGGACAGGGGCGCTGAAGTGGAAGACGAACCTCGGCACCAAACAGACCAACATGCGCGGGGTCGCGCTCGGCGAGGGCCTGGTCTTCTCCACCTCCGGCGCCAACATCGTGTACGCCCTGGCCAAGGACACCGGCAAGGTGGTGTGGCAGCGCCGGCTCATCACCGAGGACGAGGGCGGCGGCGACACCGGCGGCTGCGACCCCCAGAACGGGCAGTGCGGCGGCCTGACCGGCACCCTGGCCGGCGCGGTCGTCTACTGGGACGGCCTGATCTACGTCGGCATGCAGGGCAGCACCGGCGGCGCCCGTGGCCGCGCCTACGCCCTGAAGGCGGCCACCGGCGAGGTGGCGTGGACGTTCTGGGCGTGTCCCGGCGAGGGTCAGTTCGGCAACGACACCTGGGAGGGCGAGTCCTGGAAGACCGGCGGCGCGGTGCCGTGGATCCATCCCGCGATCGACCCGGACCTCGGGCTGGTCTACTGGACGTTCGGCGGCTCCTACCCCCGGCTGGACGGTTCGGGCAGGGGCGGCGACAACCTGTTCGCCAACTCGATCGTGGCCATCGACGCCAAGACGGGCAAGCGCAAGTGGCACTTCCAGTCGGTGCACCACGACATCTGGGACCTGGACAACGTCATGGCGCCGGTGC
This sequence comes from Nonomuraea sp. NPDC049129, assembly GCF_040648495.1. Classification (NCBI taxonomy): domain Bacteria; kingdom Bacillati; phylum Actinomycetota; class Actinomycetes; order Streptosporangiales; family Streptosporangiaceae; genus Nonomuraea; species Nonomuraea sp. NPDC049129. The sequence goes on from NZ_JBEZDU010000026.1 coordinate 143,574, forward strand.
TGGTGGACGTACGGATCGGCCGCGGCGTGCGCAAGGTCGTCGTCTACGGCAGCAAGGCCGGCATGTTCTACTTCCTCGACCGGGCCACCGGTGAGCCGGTCCATGGAGTCACGGAGCGGCCCGTGCCCCAGGACTTACGCCAGAAGACCGCGCCGACGCAGCCGTTCCCCGGCGGCGCGCCGTTCATCACCCAGGCACCGGAGTTCGGCAAGGCGACCAGGCCGGTGCCGTTCTACGCCTGGGGCGGCCTCTACACGCCGCACTGGGATCGGGCGACCATCATCTTCCCCGGCGCGGGCGGCGGCGCCGACTGGGCGCACCTGTCGTTCAGCCCCCACACGGGCTGGATCTACGTCGGCTATGGGCTGATCAACTCCGGCTTCTCCAACAGCCGGGACGGCCGGGTCAACACCTCGCGCCCGCTGGGCGAGTACTTCGCCGGGGGCATCGCGGCCGTCGATCCCCGTACGAACAAGCCGGTGTGGACCCTCGACAGGGAATGGTCGCTCGCGCACGGCAACGGCATCCTCACCACGGCCGGGCGGGTCATGTTCCAGGGCGGCCCCGATGGGGTGCTGCACGCGATGGACGACACCGACGGGAAGATCCTGTGGAGCTTCCAGTGCGGCGCCGGGGTGCACACCAGCCCGATCAGCTACGAGATCGACGGCGAGCAGTACATCGCGGTCCTGGCGGGCGGAAACGGGCTGCCGTACCCGGACATCCCGCGTGGCGACCACCTGTGGGCGTTCAAGCTCGGCGGCAAGGTGGCACCCGCGGCGGCCCCGGTCCCGCCCAAGAAGCGCAACGACATCAGGGCCGCCGCCGTCGCCGGCACGACGGTCACGCTGGGCCGCGTCTGGGACGCGGCGAACCAGCGTCCGGGGCCGGCCGAGAACACCGTCGCCCAGAACGCCATGTCGCCGCAGCACCTGCGGGTGGCCAAGGGGACGACCGTCACGTTCGTCAATCCGGCGGACAACGCCTTCGCGCACGCCGCCGTGTCGTTCTTCGAGTACGAGTTCGACAGCGGTGTGCTGATGCCGGGGCAATCGTTCACGCACACGTTCGCCACGCCCGGCGAGTACTTCTACAACGACGCGATCTTCCCGCAGAACACCGGGAAGATCGTCGTCTACTGACCTGTTCGTCTACTGACCTGTTCGTCTACCGACCCGGAGTCTGCGGGCCGAGATAAGTCGGCCGGATCGAGGGGGGCAGGGGGCCCTTGTTGCGCCGCCCCTGCCCCGACTCCTCCCAGGCGTGCGCCAGGATGCCGACGCTCCGGCCGAGCACGAACAGCCCCCTGGCCAGCGGCGCGGGGAAGCCGAGCTCGGCGTAGACGACGGCGGTCGCGCCGTCGATGTTCATCGGGACCGGACTGATCAGCTCCTCGACCTCCTTGGCCGCCCGCAGATGCCCGCCCGGCACGACACCGTCCGCCACGGCCTCCTCCACCAGCCCGAGCAACGGATCACGGCGCGGGTCGCGGGAGTGGAAGCGGTGCCCGAACCCGGGCAGGTATTTGTCGCGGGCCCGCCAGCGGGCCACCGTGGCCGCGGTGTCGCCGCAGGCCAGCGCCTCCTCCAGCAGCTCCACGCACTGCTCCCCCGCCCCGCCGTGGACGTCCCCCAGCAGGTTGACGCCGGTGGCGACGGCGTTGTTCAGCCCGACGCCGCAGGTGATCGCCATCCGCGCGACGGCGATGGACGGCGCGTGCGGGCCGTGGTCGACCGAGGAGACGAGCGCGGCCTCCAGCAGCGCCGCCCGCCGCGGGTCGGGCAGGTCGCCGCGGAGCATGAGCCAGACCATCTCCGCGAACCCCACCCGGCCGATCAACTCCTGGACCGGCCTGCCGCGCAGCTCTATGACGTCCGGCTCGATCCTGGAGACGGCGGTGCCCCACCAGTCGGCCGCCTCACTCATGGGTGTACTCCTCGTTGTGCGCGCCGAGCCGCGGTGGGGAGGCCGGGGGACGCAGTGGTTCGTCGTCCACGAGCACGCCGTTGCCGGTCACGGTCAGGCGGCGATCGGTCCCGTCGGGGAAGCTCAGCTCGGTGAGGAAGCCGCGGTGGCGCAGCTGGTCGAGTGCCAGCGCCTGCGGGACGGTGAGGACGCGTGCGGCGGGCACGCCGTGACCGGACAGCAGCTCCTCCCACTCCAGCGCGGTCCTGGCCCGCAGCGCGGCGTTGAGCTCGGCGTTCAAGGGCTTCCGGTGGGCCTTGCGCCCCTCGGGGAGGGCGAAGCGCGGGTCGGCCGGCAGCTCGGGGCGGCCGATCAGGCGGCAGAGCGTCTCGAACTGCGTCTGCTGATTGGCCGCGATGTTGAGCGGCCCGTCGGCGGTCTCGAACGTGCCGGACGGCGCGGCGGTGGCGTTCTGGTCACCCATCGGCTCCGGCTCGACGCCGCTGACCAGGTAGTTGGACACGGTCCAGCCCATGGCCGAGATCGAGGCCTCCAGCATGGACAGGTCGAGGAAGCTGCCGCGGCCGGTGCGGTGCCGTCCGGCGAGCGCGGCGCAGATCGCCATGGCGGCCATCAGCCCGCCGATCGTGTCGCAGACCGGGAAGCCGACGCGCATCGGCACCGTCTCGGGGGTGCCGGTGACGCTCATCATGCCCGACAGGCCCTGGATGATCTGGTCGTAGGCGGGGGCCCCGCTCATCGGGCCGCTCTGCCCGAAGCCGGAGATCGCGCAGTAGATCAGCCGCGGGTTGAGCTCGCGCAGCCGGTCGCGGTCGTAGCCGAGCCTGGCCAGCACGCCGGCCCGGAAGTTCTCCAGCAGGACGTCGGCGCCGGTGACCATCGCCTCGAAGGCCACCCGCCCCGCCGGGCTCTTCAGGTCGAGCTCCACGGACTTCTTGCCCGCGTTCTGGGCCAGGAAGGAGGCGCCGATCCGGTCCCGGTTGAGCTCGTCGTCAGGGCCGAGGCGCCTGGCCAGGTCGCCGCTGCCGGGCAGCTCGACCTTGACGACCTCGGCGCCGAACAGCATCAGCTGGTAGCTGCAATAGGGTCCGGCGAGCACGCTGGTCAGATCGACGACCTTGACCCCGTCCAGTGGCAACTGCTGCATTCACGCTCTCCCCATCGCTAAGGCTCCCCATCGGTCAAGTCAGTGGATGATCGAACCCGCGCTCCGACATCCGCCCCGCCACCTCGCTCAGGTCCGCGACGAACTCCGCCACGCGCTCGTCCGTGAAGCGCACGGTCGGTCCGCTGAGGGTGAGCGCCGCCACGATTGCCTTCGTGGCGCCGGTGACGGGCACCGCGACGGCGGACAGGCCGGGCTCGCGCTCGCCGTGGCTGACCGCGTGGCCGTCGTCCGCCGCCTGGTCGATCCACTGCCGCAGCGTCTCCAGGTGCGCCTCGCCGTACGGGGAGGAGCGGGCGATCCGCGACAGGAGGCGCGCCGGCGCGTCCCTGAGCAGGACTTTCGAGGAGGCGCCCGCCCACATGGGCAGCTCGTCGCCGACCCGCACCACGTGGCGCAGCGGCTGCGGGCTCTCCTGCTGGGCGATGCAGATCCGGTGAACGTCCCTGGCGACGTAGAGGTTGACGGTCTCCCGCTGCCGGGCCGCCAGGTCGCGCATGAGCTTGATGGTCTCCGGCGGCAGCTCCCACGCGCTACGGGCCAGGTGCGCCCACCGCCACAGGGCGGGCCCCGCGGTGTAGCCCTTGGGCGTGGCCCACAGCAGGCCCATGTGCTCAAGGGTCTGCAGCAGGCGCAGCGCCGTCGTCTTCGCCAGGCCGGTCTCGTCGACGACCTCGCGGATCGTCAGGATCCGCCGGTCCTCGCCGAGCAGGGACAGGATGTCGAACGCTCGCTGAACGCTGCGCACGCCACCGGCCTCGCCGGATTCTGCCGGGAAGTTCGCGGGCACGGGTCCTCACTTGTCGGTCGAAGGTGAACTCCTGCTCACCCTCTCATGCGGTCCGTACGCTAACACTCGGTCCATTATACGGTCCAGACGTTCCACTACGCGGTTCCTCTTGCGCGGACTGAGATGTCCTCATACTTTGAGCAAGTCCACAGTGCGGTTCTGATGCACCACCTAGTGGAGTCGAGATGGATGCGATCTATCAAGCGGGCTGTCTGGTCGCCGGGACGTGGCTGACAGACGGCCCGGCGGCCGAGCGGACCGGCCCCTACCTGCGCCGGACGGTCAGCCGGGCCCGCACGGCGACCCCGGACGACATCACGCGGGCCCTGGCCTACGCCGGGCCGGCCGCCGGGGCGGTGGCGCGGCTGGCCCCGGCGACCAGGGCCGCGATCCTGGAGCGGGCCGCGGCCGAGGTCACGGCGCGCGGCGAGGAGCTGGCCCGGCTGCTGGCCGTCGAGCTCGGCAAGCCGGTCAAGGACGGGCGCGGCGAGGTGCTGCGGGTGGCCGACACGCTGTCGGTCTCGGCGGCCGAGGCCAGGGCGCTGGGCGGGGAGGTGCTGCCGGTGGCCGGCTGGGCGCGCGGCGTGGGCAACACCGCGCTGACCTGCCGCGCCCCCGCCGGTCCCGTGCTGGCGATCACCCCGTTCAACGCCCCGGCGAACCTGCTGGCGCACAAGCTCGGGGCCTCCTTCGCCGCGGGCAACACCACGATCGTCAAGCCGCCGCCGCAGGCGCCCGCGGTCTCGACGGAGCTGGTGCGGATCCTGCTCGACGCCGGGATGCCGGTCGAGGCCGTACAGGTGCTGCACGGCGGCGCCGACGTGGGCGCGCGGCTGTGCGCCGCGCCCGAGATCGCCGTGGTCAGCTTCACCGGCGGCGTGCGCGCCGGCGCCGCCGTCGCGCGCGCCGCCGGG